>CAWFSD010000009.1:0-62574 GCA_963818245.1 uncultured Planctomycetota bacterium | reverse complement strand
TGGAACGATCAGCCCATGGGCTCCCGTTCACCGATAGGTTAGGCCATGTCGAAATATCCCGTCTTGCCGATTCCAACAGTAGAGAAAAACCGGCCGTCTTCGTCTGAATCAGAGTCCGGAACCACTGGACGCCATAGCGAAAGCTGCAATCCACGAAAGAGATAAACATAGGGAGACTCAGGATTGGCAGCATCATATGTAGATGTTCGACCCAAGAGTTTGACAACCACACCTGCAGGTGTCGAAAAAACATCTAGTTCGTTAAAAATTGCCCTGAACGAGGATCCACGTGACAATTCAATGAATTCGACAACGGGTTGATCGCCAGCATAGAAAATTTGGAAAGCGCTGTCATGGAATGCATCTGTCCCGTATTCAGAAGAATTAGCCTTATTGAACGTGTCCATAGGACCAGACATCGATCGTCGCACCACATCGCGCGGCATACCGAACCGGACAGGGCCAATTCCGACGAATGGCCGAATGTGGTAATCTATCACTGGGTACTCAGTGGCCTAACATAGAGGTAACGGGGGCCATGGCCGATTGGCGTAGCATGCAGAAGGCGCGTCGTGGGCAATTGGAAAGACACCCGAGCGCAAGTGGCGTGCCGCCTAGCCGCGGCGGAGGGAGCGAAGCGACTGAGCACGGCGTAGCGGCATGCCACTCGCGCGGACAGTCGGAGCGAGAAGCCCATGGGCTCCCGTTCACCGACTGGTTAGCCAACACGTCGTGGAATGCATGCAACCATTACCATACCAACAGCAACAAGTGTAGCCGGAAAGACACCCCAGGAGAATGACATGCACGCATCCAAACTAAAAGTCGGGTTTGCAGCAAGCGAGTATTGACCAATAAATGCGTCGTAACATATCATAAAATACCATAACCAAACAATGAGAAACGAGCACGCGCCAACAAAGTATCCCCACTGTGATTTAATTAGCATTCCCGCAATTATCAATGCACTGCTTGCCAAGGCATATAAATACCAATAGTCTGCTGCTTGTTTTGTTATTAGAGGAATGAGCCATTCTCGGCCTTTTCCAAATGCAGCATTCCAGAATCCGTAGAACAACAAACCTGGGATCATTATCGCATAGAACAGAAATATTCCTACAGATATCAAAACTAGCTGACGACGCGCAACTGGGAAATGGAAGTTGGCTAACATAGAGGTAACGGGGGCCATGGCCGAATGGGCGTAGCATGCGCGACCCACGTTCGTGGGCAATTGGAAAGAGTGATCCTCCCCCGGTTTTGTGGACGCCATGATAAGCGGGAAACCGCTGCTAGGATGATCCACCATGAGCACCCCAACCCCGTCCCGGGCCTCCAAGGCCAAGCGGCGTAAGCACACCAAGGAATTCAAACAGGAGGCCGTCCTACTGGCACGGCGAACCGATGTAGGCTTTGCCCGGGCCGCGAAGGACCTGGGGATCCATGAGTCGTTGCTCCGATCCTGGGCAAAGGCTCAGGCCACTCAGGGTGCCGATGCCTTCCGTGGGCATGGGAAGAAGGCCGCTCTCGAGGCTGAGAATGCCAGACTGCTGCGCGAGAACCGAACGCTGCTGATGGAACGGGACATCCTAAAAAAAGCGGCGGCGTTCTTCGCGAGGGAAAGCCCATGAAGTATGCCTTCATTGAAGGTCACCGGGCCATGTGGGGGCTGGCAGCCATGTGCCGGATGCTGGAGGTATCCAAGTCGGGATACTTCGTGTGGCGTGATGGCCGCGAAAGCCCTCGCCGGAGCCAGGACCGGGCTTTGACGGTCCACATCCAGGCCATCCATCGGAAGAGCCGACAGACCTATGGCAGTCCTCGCATCCACCATGAGTTGCAGGCAAACGGCACAGCGGTGGGCAAGAAGCGCGTGGAGCGGCTGATGAAAGCCGCCGGGGTCGCCGTACTCCCCCGGCGCCAATTCGTCACCACCACGGATTCGGACCACGACCAGCCGATCGCCCCGAATTTGCTGGAGCAGGACTTCGCAGCGACCGCTCCCAACCAGCGCTGGGTCACGGACATCACCTATATCCGCACCGGGGAGGGCTGGCTGTTCCTGGCAGCGATCGTCGATCTCTATTCCCGGAAGGTCGTTGGCTGGGCCATGCAGCCGACCATGCATCGCAGCCTGGTCTTGAAGGCACTCGCCATGGCCGTCGCGGATCGCCAGCCCAGGGCAGGCCTCATCCACCACAGCGATCGAGGCAGCCAGTATGCCAGCGACGACTACCGCGCCGCGCTCCATGCCCACGGGATGGTCGCCAGCATGAGTCGTCGCGGATGCTGCTACGACAATGCCGTCGCCGAGAGTTTCTGGCACACCCTGAAGAACGAGTTGATCTACCGGCACGAGTATCAGACTCGCGCTGAAGCGCAGGGCGCCATTTTCGAGTACATCGAAGTCTTCTATAACCAGACCCGTCGACATACCTCCATCGGCAATCTCAGCCCGATGGACTTCGAACTCCAGCGGGCTAAAGCCGCTTAACCACCCGTACGCAGAATCGGGGGAGGATCAAGAGGGCCGAGCACAAGTGGCGTGCCACCTAGCCGCGGCGGAGCGAGCGCAGCGAGTGAGCACGGCGTAGTGGCATGCCACTTGTGCGGAGAGTTGGAAAGGGAGACACATGGGCTCCCGTTCACCGATAGGTTAGGCAACGCGTTCTCATATAATGACCTGATGATAGAAGTTGCTTCCTGGGTCATTTACATAGATGTGAAAGTGACCATATTTCGTGAAATATTTTATTTTAGACGATGCGGTTATTGCTATCGCACTATTGGTGAATTCGTCCTTAATTTCTACCCAGTTATTACCTGACTTGATCCACGCATTTTTAATAAGACTAGTCGCATCGATTGCGGTTTCCAAAATATATTTTGCCGTAAACCAACTTGAAACAAGTTCTGAACACATGATTTCTATTTCATGTGGATTCACGGCAGGTTGCCTAACATAGAGGTAACGGGGACCATGGCCGATATGGCGTAGCATGCAGAAGGCCCCGTCGTGGGCAATTGGAAAGACACCCGAGCACAAGTGGCGTGCCACCTAGCCGCGGCGGAGCGAGCACAGCGAGTGAGCACGGCGTAGTGGCATGCCACTTGTGCGGACAGTCGGAGCGAGAAGCCCATGGGCTCCCGTTCACCGACTGGTTAGGCCGATCCATTATAAACAATGTTAACTAACTTTGGGTTAGCATATGCATCATCATTCGTTAAATGCCCATCGTATGGTCCGATTTTACAAACTTCATCTGCATCCCTAATTACAACCTGAAGCCCATGTTCAATTTCCCATGCGCAACCGCATTCAACGCTAAAGTACCACTTTAAATCTTTTTTTCGGCGCCGAATGTGAACTTCATCGCCAATTGTTATATTATTCCAAACATCCGAATCCTTTTGAATTGGCGACTTCAAATCAATTTCATATTCATCATCTTTTGACCACATTAATGTATCTAAATAATATTTTATAATGTATTTATCCGCTTGATGCAAAACCATTTCATCTTTACTGAGGAATTTCAATAATATTTCAGACAAGCCGGTTGTGTCCCCATCGTCAGATATTAATTTCATCTTTTTATTAAAAAACATTTTTATTGGCAATATGGGGCCGATGTACCAACCAAGCTCAGGATCCTGAGTGAAATCGCCAAAGTCTTTGACATGCATTATGTTCATAAGTGGCCTAACATAGAGGTAACCGGGCACATGGCCGATATGGCGCCAGCATGCACTGCGGCCGTGGTGGGCAATTGGAAAGGCGCCCGAGCGCAAGTGGCGTGCCGCCTAGCCGCGGCGGAGGGAGCGAAGCGACTGAGCACGGCGTAGCGGCATGCCACTTGCGCGGACAGTCGGAGCGACCAGCCCATGGGCTCCGGTTCACCGACTGGTTAGCCGACGGTTCCGATTATATTCCGCGAAAGTATTTTTTACGGCTTCGTATCGATTTCGCTGCGATTGGGACATTTTAACGCTATTCAGGCACTTGATAAGCGCCTTGAACATATATCCAGATCTAAAGTAATAGGGTCGTATTTCAATGAAGCAGAGTGCGTATTCAAGCGCGTCCTGATCGCCCGATCTGATCCTTTCTCGAGCGGAATCCCAACCGCCTAAGAAAGCTAGGGGTTTATATTTTTCATGAAATTCCGCGCAAGCATTTTGCCATTTTTCATACATGTAGGCACTCTGACCACGATTGGCAGCCCCTTGATGAACTGCCTTGTGGAGTCGCGGTATAATTTCAGCCGCGTCATTTATAGCCTTCACCATTTCCCGGTTCATGAGTCAGCTAACATAGAGGTAACGGGGGCCATGGCCGATTAGGCGCAGCATGCGCTGCCCGCGTTCGTGGGCAATTGGAAAGAGGGCCGAGCGCAAATGGCGTGCTGCCTAGCCGCGGCGGAGCGAGCGCAGCGAGTGAGCACGGCGTAGCAGCATGCCATTTGCGCGGAGAGTTGGAAAGTTAGGCGCATGGTCTCCCGTTCACCGACTGGTTAGCCAAGGACTTGCCAGAATCGGCGAGCAAGCAGGCGACTTATCGTGCGACCCTTGGACAAAGGATGCCGTCGAGAACCCCTTTCGATCTTGGATATAATTGGAAGGTTGTCGCCGCTATTGAACTCGAGGGTGAGCGGGACTATTGGTCGTTGATGCGCGGAATAACATGACCAGGTGAAAGTAGAAGCACCGTGCAGCACGAAAACTAACCAGCGCGGTCCTCGCAGCGGACTACACTTTGCGCTGGGCTATAAATCGATGCCGGGCAGTCGGTATTACAAGCACATGCCATTTACGCCCGCACATCTATTTCGAGGGCTAACATAGAGGTAACGGGGGCCATGGCCGATATGGCGTAGCATGCAGAAGGCGCGTTGTGGGCAATTGGAAAGACACGCGAGCACAAGTGGCGTGCCACCTAGCCGCGGCGGAGCGAGCGCAGCGAGTGAGCACGGCGTAGTGGCATGCCACTTGTGCGGACAGTTGGAAAACGAGGCGCATGGTCTCCCGTTCACCGTCTGGTTAGCAAAAACACGCAACGATCTAACCCTAGTGCGCATATGGCCACGCCGGACGCAACCACTGCCGTTGCGAATATTATAAGCAACAATGACCCTATCGTCGATATATTTGCATTTTTTGATCGGAATAAATCGATCGAAATCAATAGCAGGCTACAAATGGGAAACCCCTTCAGCGAAAGTCTGAGAATCGTCGAACCTAGGGTTGCGTATACCGGGTTCCAATTGAGTGCGTAAAGGTAGAAGGCTATGAATGCAGATGCTGCAAAGAATAACTTGTCGTACCAGGGACGGGCAATTTTAGGTGACCAGAAAACCCCGTTCTTAGTAAGCGCCATTGTTATTTTTGCTAACATAGAGGTAACGGGGGCCATGGCCGATTAGGCGTAGCATGCGCAGCGCACGTTCGTGGGCAATTGGAAAGAGGGCCGAGCACAAATGGCGTGCCGCCTAGCCGCGGCGGAGCGAGCGCAGCGAGTGAGCACGGCGTAGCGGCATGCCATTTGTGCGGCGAGTTGGAAAGCTAGGCGCATGGTCTCCCGTTCACCGACTGGTTAGCCAGGACTTGCCTGAAATGGCGAGCAAGCATGTGACATATCGTGCGACACCTGGACCCAGTAAACTGCAGGGCCCCCTTCCGATCTTGGATATGATTGGGAAGCAGTCGCCGCCGTTGGACTCGAGGGTGAGCGGGACTATTGGTCGTTGGGCCGAACCACAAAACATGACTTGGTGAAAGGCGGCGCGCTGTGCAGCGCGAAAACTAGCCACCCCGGAACTCGCAACGAATAACACGCGGCGTTGGGCTAGAAATCGATGCAGGACAAACGATGTCCAATTGCGCATGCCATTTACCCCCGCACATCCATTTCGAGGGCTAACATAGAGGTAACGGGGTCCATGGCCGATTCGGCGTAGCATGCGCTGCCCACGTTCGTGGGCAATTGGAAAGAGGGCCGAGCACAAGTGGCGTGCCGCCTAGCCGCGGCGGAGCGAGCAAAGCGAGTGAGCACGGCGTAGCGGCATGCCACTTGTGCGGACAGTCGGAGCGAGAAGCCCATGGGCTCCCGTTCACCGACTGGTTAGACCCAGGCATCAAAAACCGTGCTTTGCATCTTGGACCGTCGTAAAGCCCAAGTCCTTTGCATTTTTCACAGAACAAGGAATATCCATTTTTGTTCCCGCGATTGCAATTTCCAATACAGGACCATTTATATTTGCTGTGATATCTATTTGTTTCCCATAGGGAACATCGTATATTTTTAATGAATCACTTTCACTGATATTTAATATAGAGACGCCATTAATAAATACTGGAACGACCCCCTTATCGCACTTTATTTCAACGCAGGTTATCGTTTCTAGAGACGCCGGATATGCCCGTAGTTCAACATGATAACTACTTTGAGGGTCATATGGCCTAGAATATGCCCTATGAGCCAGAAAACAGCCCGTCAAAGAAAAACACAGCACCGCGATAATTACTTTGGGGAGGTCTAACATAGAGGTAACGGGGGCCATGGCCGATTGGGCGTAGCATGCGCGGCCCACGTTCGTGGGCAATTGGAAAGAGTGCCGAGCACAAGTGGCGTGCCGCTTAGCCGCGGCGGAGCGAGCGCAGCGAGTGAGCACGGCGTAGCGGCATGCCACTTGTGCGGACAGTTGGAACGATCAGCCCATGGGCTCCCGTTCACCGACAGGTTAGGCCATGTCGAAATATCCCGTCTTGCCGATTCCAACAGTAGAGAAAAACCGGCCGTCTTCGTCTGAATCAGAGTCCGGAACCACTGGACGCCATAGCGAAAGCTGCAATCCACGAAAGAGATAAACATAGGGAGACTCAGGATTGGCAGCATCATATGTAGATGTTCGACCCAAGAGTTTGACAACCACACCTGCAGGTGTCGAAAAAACATCTAGTTCGTTAAAAATTGCCCTGAACGAGGATCCACGTGACAATTCAATGAATTCGACAACGGGTTGATCGCCAGCATAGAAAATTTGGAAAGCGCTGTCATGGAATGCATTTGTCCCGTATTCAGAAGAATTAGCCTTATTGAACGTGTCCATAGGACCAGACATCGATCGTCGCACCACATCGCGCGGCATACCGAACCGGACAGGGCCAATTCCGACGAATGGCCGAATGTGGTAATCTATCACTGGGTACTCAGTGGCCTAACATAGAGGTAACGGGGGCCATGGCCGAGTAGGCGTAGCGTGCACGGCCCACGTTCGTGGGCAATTGGAAAGAGGGCCGAGCGCAAATGGCGTGCTGCTTAGAGGCAGTTTCAAAACCCTCCCGGGAACTATGAAGCGGTTAATCGCGCTAGTCCCTGATATGACCCAAGGATGACCTCAAACCTACTGCCGGACTCCCTTTGGGAACTCATCCAACCCTTACTTCCGCCTCCAAGAAGAAGGAAGAAGGGTGGTCGACCTCGCCTTGCCGATCGGCGGGCGCTCTTGGGCATCCTGATAGTCTTAAGATTCTCCATCCCATGGAAGGCCCTCCCAAAGGAGCTTGGATGTGGATCAGGTAGCACATGTCGACGACGACTCATAGAATGGCAAGGCCGGGGCTGTTGGGAGCGGATTTGGAAGGTGCTTCTCAATACTCTGGGCAAGAAAAACGGCATCGACATGAGGCGGGTGGCGGTGGATGGTTCCAACGTACCAGCCAAAAAGGGGGGCAAGGCCTTGGTCCCAATCCGACAGATCGCGGGAGAAACGGCACAAAGCATCACCTCGCGGTCGATGCTCGGGGTGTTCCCATTGCGCTCGCACTATCGCCGGCGAATGTCAATGATTCCAAGATGATGATCCCACTTTTGGACGCGATGACGCCCATTCAGGGTCCGCGGGGTAGGCCAAGACGCAAACCAATTAAACTGCATGCCGATAAAGGCTACGACTATCCCAGCTGCCGCAGAGCATTACGCAATCGGCGCATCATTGATCGCATCGCACGCCGAGGGATTGAATCGAAGAAGCACTTGGGGAGGCATCGCTGGGTCGTAGAACGCACTTTCTCTTGGCTCAAGGCGTTTCGGCGTCTGCAAATACGCTATGAACGCATCGAATCCATCCATCGTGCGTTTCTCGTCATCGGCTGCATACTGATTTGCTGGCGCGCGCTCGATCATGGGTTTTGAAACCACCCCTTAGCCGCGGCGGAGCGAGCGCAGCGAGTGAGCACGGCGTAGCAGCATGCCATTTGCGCGGCGAGTTGGAAACCGAGACGCATGGTCTCCCGTTCACCGACTGGTTAGCCAGGACTTGCCTGAAATGGAGAGCAAGCAGGTGACATATCGTGCCACACCTGGACCTGGCATACCACAGAAGCCCCCTTTCGATCCGGGAAATGGTTGGGAAGCAGTTGCCGCCGTTGGTCTCGAGGGTGAGCGGGACTATTGGTCGTTGAGCCGAAACACAAAACATGACTTCGTGAAAGGAGCCGCGCTGTGCAGCGCGAAAACTAGTCACCCGGAACTCGCAACGAACTACACACGGCATTGAGCTAGAAATCGATGCAGGACAAACGATGTTCAAGAGCGCATGCCATTTACCACCGCACATCTATTTCGAAGGCTAACATAGAGGTAACGGGGGCCATGGCCGATGAGACGTAGCATGCAGAAGGCCCGTCGTGGGCAATTGGAAAGACACCCGAGCACAAGTGGCGTGACGCCTAGCCGCGGCGGAGCGAGCGCAGCGAGTGAGCACGGCGTAGCGGCATGCCACTTGTGCGGAGTCGCGCGCGCAGCCCATGGGCTCCCGTTCACCGACTGGTTAGGCCAGACTTTATTTTACAACCAGAACCATTTTTAAATACCCGACCGATAATGTGTAGACAGTGTATTCACTGATATTATCTATTTGTTATGTACGTAACTTCCCTTCTGTCGTATTTTCCGGAAAACCAATTAGTTCCTAAAGTGAGATTCCGACCAATTTCATTTGAATAACCCAATTCAAGAAGCACGCCGGCCATTGCAATAGATGATTTAAATAAATATCCAGTACCCATTCCAACTAAAACGATCTCGCCCAGTGAGTCAATACCGGCTGCATTGCCATACATCACACATTTTTTCCCCCCAGGAATACCTGGCACCAAGACTTCCCATGTAAATTCAATCATGTCAGGATGGCCATCAACATTTGATGAGATTTCCATTTCTATCTTCTTGACCCCCACCCTTCTGAAAGCACCCAAAACAATTTCATTTTCACTTTCAGCGCGCATTATTTTGTCATTCATTTTGGCCTAACATAGAGGTAACGGGGGCCATGGCCGAATAGGCGTAGCCTGCACTGCCCACGTCCGTGGGCAATTGGAAAGAGGGCCGAGCACAAGTGGCGTGCCACCTAGCCGCGGCGGAAGGAGCGTAGCGACTGAGCACGGCGTAGTGGCATGCCACTTGTGCGGAGAGTTGGAAACCGAGACGCATGGTCTCCCGTTCACCGACCGGTTAGGCCAGGCCTGGGAACAGCGGGATCAGTCAGAAACAAAAAGTCGAACACAGAAAAGACCCATTTTTTAGCTGTCTCGTCTTGAATGACCTGTGAACGATCGTGAAAGCATGACGCCCGTTTTTTTAATGCTTCAGGCCACGCAAACCTGTCGCGATCCACCACCATCATCGCGTTACCCTGGACACGGTATTCGATTGTTATGCCAACGTGTTGGCCCGCGTTGCCCGCAAGGATGAATAGAGCCCATGGATCGTCTTCCTTGCCCCTGGTCCACCTAAAGGTGTAATCGCAAATCGTCTTTCCTTCAGAAGTGAATGTACCTGAAGAACACATCGTTACGTTACCACAACACTCGCAAATTCCGGATTCGATGAGGTGATGATTCGTTATCGCACTCATTCACTGGCCTAACATAGAGGTAACGGGGGCCATGGCCGATATGGCGTAGCATGCAGAAGGACCGTCGTGGGCAATTGGAAAGACGCCCGAGCGCAAGTGGCGTGCCGTTTAGCCGCGGCGGAAGGAGCGAAGCGACTGAGCACGGCGTAGCGGCATGCCACTTGCGCGGACAGTCGGAGCGAGAAGCCCATGGGCTCCCGTTCACCGATAGGTTAGGCCAATTTGCAATCAATAGGCCATATCTCATCGTCACCAAGCCAATCTTCCAGAACACTAATTCGCGACTGGAGCAATGTCCCCAATTCTTTTCTATTTTCGCTAGTATTTCCCAATTCTACATCTTCTGGATTTACCCCTTCTGCTAGGTAAGGAAGATAAGATTTCCATAAACCGATAATTCGCCCAAGGGCCTTTCTGGGGTTGTCGGAATTATCATTCAAATCGCGCAATATCACATCAGTTGGCAGGTCCCCGCTGAATGCCCAATACCCGACCATTCCTTTGGTCGACGCCGATTCAACTGCCCAAATCGCCAAGTAGGGAGCCACGAAGAACGCAGGATGCGATCCCACATCATTAAACGATTCAACATTTTTTCTTAAATACGTAATGACATTATTACGCTCGCTCAATAACCAGTCATCGTCATCCATACGGGGATTGGCCTAACATGGTATGGGACCTCCAAACGACCGAATCACGACCAAAAGATCCCCCCTAGCGACCCCCTAACCAGTCCCAGGACCGTGTTAGGGTGTGTTGCACCCCCTCGTTGGAGGCCTGACGCCGGACAACACTACCACCGGCCTTAACTGCATCAACGAATACAGCCCTGCCCACGGGGCACGTCACGCCAAAATCTACGGCTGCGCAGGAGCCAGGCCGCCGCACGGCACATGGCCACGGCGCTGCCGCTACGGTCGCCGGGCGCTCACGTTGCGTCGGCCCCTCGCGACGCCACGGCTCGCGCTGGCACCACCTGCGGGGTGGGCTAGATTCGGCCACTCTATGAAAAACCCCATCCGCTCCTCCCCCCTCCTCCTCTGCGCCGCCGTCGCCGGCCTCGCCCTGCTGTGCTCCTGCGATGAGGCGCGCGACGCGCATCCAGCGGCCGCCGCCGCGCGCAACGACGCGGTCGCCGTGGTGGTGCCCACCCAGGGCAGCCAGGTGCACGGCGTGGTGCGCTTCGCGGAGGACGGTGGCGCGGTGACGGTCACCGCCGACATCGAGGGCCTGGCCCCGAACTCCTCGCACGGCTTCCACGTCCACGAGTTCGGCGACGCCACCGCGCCCGACGGCACGAGCGCCGGCAGCCACTACAACCCGGAGAACCACCAGCACGGCGGGCCCGAGAGCGGCGAGCACCACGCCGGCGACCTCGGCAACCTCGTGTCCGACGCAGCCGGCAAGGCGCACTACGTGGTCGTCAGCAAAGACCTGAGCATCGCCGGAGCGCACCACCCGATCCTGGGCCGCAGCGTCATCATCCACGCAAACGCCGACGATTTCACCGCCAAGCCCAACGTCGGCGCGCGCATCGCCATCGGCGTGATCGGCCTGGGCAAGCCGGCGGCGACGGCCAAGTGAGCCGCGGCGATCACGGATCGGCGGGGAGCGCCGTTCCGTGATCACCGCCCCGCGTTACCTCCGCTCGCTCCGCGTCCAGTGCCGCGGCGACGGCTTCCCGTTCACCATCCCGGCGATCGGCAAGCTCGACGCCTTGGAATTCCATGAGAAGGTGACCTACATCATCGGCGACAACGGTTCCGGGAAGTCGACGCTCCTCGAAGCCATCGCCATCGCCCTGCGCATCAACCCGGAAGGCGGCAACCGGAACACCAGGTTCTCGCTGCTCGGGACGGAATCCGATCTCAACGAACACCTGATCCTCGAGAAGACCGGCCGGCGCATCCCGGACGCGTTCTTCCTGCGCGGCGAGACGCTCTTCAACCTCTACGTCGCGGCGCACCAGGACGCGCTCGAGAATCCGGGCCATACCTGGAGCTCCCACGGGTACGGGGACCTCAAGAACCGCTCGCACGGAGAGGGCCTGCTGGACCTGGTCGCGGAGAAGATGCGCGACGGCGTCTACCTGTTCGACGAACCGGAGGGCGGACTCGGGATCGACCGGCAGATGCAGTTCCTGAGTGAAATGCACCGGCTGGTGTCCAACGGCTCCCAGGTGATCATCTCGACGCATTCCCCGGTCATCCTCGCCTACCCGCACGCTTTCATCTACCAGCTCTCCGACAGCGGGGCCAGCCGCGTGGCCTATGAGGCGACCAAACCCTTCACGCTGACGCAGCTGTTCGTCTCCCACCACCGCCGGGTGCTCAAAGAGCTGCTGGAAGGCGACTGAGCGTGGATCACGGGCGCGGGCCCAGGAAACTCACTTCCTGGCCCGGAAAACGCATTTTTCCGAACGTTGTCCGGTGATGGGCAGGGTGGTATAATAGCGGACCCGTCGACGCCCGGCTTCACTGCAACGGGCAGGAACTCCGCACATGCCCTCGCGTCCCCCTCTCACCGCCGCTGTCCTCCTGGTCCTGGCGTCCGGGGCAGCGTCGGCGGCGACCGTCGCGCTGCCGTTCACCGACCACCTCGTCCTGCAGCGGGACCGACCGGACCCGGTCTGGGGCACCGGCAGCCCGGGCGAGGCGGTCTCCCTCACCATCGCCGGGCAGACGCAGCGCACGACGGTGGGTGCGGATGGCCGGTGGCAGGTCACGCTCGCGCCGATGCCGGCGGGCGGTCCCCACACCATGACGCTCCAGGGCGTCACCCCCGCGACCATCGCGGACGTGCTGGTCGGTGAGGTGTGGCTGGCCGGCGGGCAGTCGAACATGGCCCGCACCCTCGCCGACGAAGGCGACGCGGCGCGCGCGGAGAGCCACCCGACGCTGCGCTTCCTGACCACCCACCCCGGCAAGGGCGCCACGAGCGGTGATTGGAAGGTGTTCACGCCCGCCGACGGCCCGGCGATGTCCGCGGTCGCGTTCCACTTCGCCAACGAACTGCAGAAGGCGCTGGGCGTGCCGGTCGGCGTCGTCATCGGCGCCCAGGGCTCGACGCACATCCAGCGCTGGTTCGATCCGCAGCTCGAGCCCGCCGACCCCGGCATGAAGCGCGGCGGCGACCTCTTCCAGGGCTACCTGGCCGGAGTGGCGCCATACGCCGTGCGCGGCGCGATCTGGTACCAGGGCGAGTCCGATTCCGGCGCGGACTTCGACCACGTCTACCAGCAGCGCATGACGGCGCTGATCCGTTGCTGGCGGCGCGTGTGGCGCAGCCCGGAGCTGCCGTTCCTGATCATGCAGCTGCCGAACAGCGGCCCGCTCCAGAGCGGGGTCGAGCAGGAGACCGCCGGCTGGCCGCTGGTGCGCAACGCGCAGCGCCTGGCGCTGGCCCTGCCGGCCACCGCCCTGGCGGTCGGCATCGACATCGGCGACGGCAAGGTCCACCCCGCGCACAAGCAGCCCTTCGGCTACCGCCTGAGCCTGGCGGCCCGCGGCGTCGCCTATGGCGAGAAGGGTCTGGTGTATTCAGGTCCGCTCTACGCTTCGTCGAACGCCGCCGGGCGCACGGTGACGCTGCGCTTCACGCACGTGGGCGGCGGTCTGGTCGCCAAGGGCGGCGCCCTGGCCGGGTTCGCCATCGCGGGGGCGGACGGCCACTGGGCGTGGGGAGAGGCGGCCATCGCCGGCGACGCGGTCACGGTCAGCAGCCCCGAGGTTCCTGCTCCGACCCAGGTGCGCTACGCCTGGGCGGCCAACCCGCTGTTCAGCCTCTTCAACGCGGAGGGACTGCCGGCCTCCCCGTTCCAGACCAGCGACCCCGCGCCGGGCGCGGCGGGTGGAGTCCGGTGATGGCCCCCTCCCAGCTGCCGCGCCGCGCGCCGCCCTCCCGCACCGCCTGCTGGCCAGGGGGCGGCGCGCGGCGCTGGGACCTCCTCCTGCTCTGCCTGTGCGCGCTCGGCTGCGCTCCCACGCGGCTCGCCGCCTATGTCATCGAGAACCTGGACGGGCCGATCACCGCGCACGAGCTCGACAGCTTCCTCGCTGGCGTCCGCGGCCTGCAGCCGCAGACCTCGAACGCAGGCAACGCCATGGCCACGCACAAGAGCGGGACGGAGATCGCCGGCATCTCCAAGGTCTTCGAGGCGACGCGGGACCCCCGCGTCCTGGCGCAGGCGGTGCGCTTCGCGGACGTCTTCTGCGCCTACCGCAACGACCAGCCGAAGGGCGGGCACACGGTGCAGTGGACCGGGGAGGTCGAGCCGGTGTGGCCCATGTCGGCGGACGCCGACGGCGCGGGCGGCGAGAGCGCGATGGTCGCGGGCCACGTGGCGTACGTCGCCTGGCTGATCCTCGACACCCCGGCGGTGTGGGCGCTGACGGTTCCGCAGGGCGATCCCTACGGGTACGGCGCCACCTACAAGGAGCGGGGGATGACCTACCTGCGCATGACCGAGGTGGCGCTGCGGCGGTACCTGACGCGCTACTGCGTCGTCCCGGGGACCTTCACCATCGTCAATCCGACGAGGACGCCGGAGACGGGCAGTCAGCCGCCGTGGAACATCCAGGCGATGTACATGCTGCCGCACCTCTACGCGGCGCGCTGCCACGACCGGCTCGGCGACGCGCCGCCGGAACTGGCGCTGTGGAAGGGCGTGGTGGAGCGCTACGCCACGTGGTTCGTCGCGTCCGCCCAGTACTACGCGACCGCCGATGGCGCGCGCGCCGCGCGCTGGTTCTACCTGGTGCCGCCGGACGAGCAGCGCAAGGAGAACCAGGGCCACGCCCAGCACGACATCCGCGGCCTGATCGCCGCGTTCACGTCCGGGTACACCTCCGTCACCGCCGAGCAGATGCGGGCCTTCGCGGCGACCGCGCGCCACGCCATGTACCGCGGTCCGCACCAGTGGTCCGACAACGTCCACGGCAGCGGGCCCGACCGGGTCAACCTCAAGGCCGACCTCATCCCGCTCGCGCAGTGGGAGCCCTCGCTGCTCCCGCTGGCGGTCGCATCGAACCTGGTCAAGGACCCGCACGTGGTCGACGAGGGGTCGGAGACCTGCATCAACGCGGGGTTCATGCTCTACACCCGGCAGCTGCTCGCGGGGCGCGCCAGCGGCGGCAAGTGACTCCGCCACGGGTGGCGGTCACCGGCATTCCGCGCCGCATGACGGGGCCACCGGGGCGGGCACGCTCATTCGCCGGGGGTGGCGGCGCGGCGGCGGTAGGCGCCTGGACCGACGCCGACGGCGCGGGTGAAGGCCGCGGTGAAATAGGTGCGGTCGCAGTACCCGCAGCGCCGGGCGATCTCGGCGATCGGCAGCGCGGCCTCCTGGAGCAGCCGGCAGGCGGCGGCGATGCGCCGCTGCGCGGCCCAGCGCTGCGGCGGCACTCCGACCTGGCGGATGAACAGGCGCAGGAACCCGCTCTCGCTCATCCCGGCCGCGGCGGCGAGGTGCGCGTTGCCGTGCGCGGCGGACAGGTCCAGATCGATATGGCGCATGACCGCGACCACGCGGGGATCGGCGGCGCACCGGGGCCAGTCGCCGGCCGCCACCCCCTCGAGCGCGGTCGCCACCAGGGCCGCGCCGCGCCAGGGCGCGCTGACCTGCGGCTGACCGTCCCGGGGCAGGTCGCGCACCAGGTCGTCGAGGAGCGCGCGCTGCGCCGCGCCGCACGGCAGGAACCAGATCCGGTCGGTGATGCGGTCGCGGACCGGGTCCGGGCGGAAGTGGACGAACACGTGGCGGTCGACCGGCGTGGCGACGCGCCGCGTGAAGGGCGTCTGCGGGGCGATGATCGCCAGCACGCCCGCGCCCATCGCCACCTGACGCTGCTGCCAGTGCAGGGTGGCGCCCGGGTCGCCGTACCAGTGCAGGCGCCAGGACGCGAGCAGCGGCTGCACCAGGTCGGTGGCCACGCGGCGCTGCGCGCAGCGCACCACGTCGAGAGCGAGGGACCAGGGCAGGCTCATGGTCTGCCGAAGCCTGGTATGATCACATCCATGCCGTTTTCACTCACTGTGCGGCGGGCGCAGGGAAGGGTGGGATCTTCCCGCTCAGCGTTCGTCCGACGCTCGTGTATACCCAGATAGTTAATAATAACAATGAGATGGCCACAGCAGACCCCAGCCACCTGCGAGGGACGCGCCCACGGAGCGCCCCTGCCATTTCTCCACATCCCGGACCACCTGGAGCCAACCATGCATCCCTCCTTCCTGCGAGCCACCATCGCGCTGCTGGTGATCGCCTCGCTGTCGGCAGCGACCCTGCCGACCTTGGCCGCGGCCGACGCGCCCGCCGCGCCGAGACCCATCCGGGTGCTCTGCGCCGGCGACAGCATCACCCAGCGCGGCTACCCCGAGGTGCTGCAGATGCTGCTCGGTCCCGGGTACGAGGTGCGCAACGCCGGCCACAGCGGCACCACCGCACTGAAGCACGCCGGCACCCGCTCCTACCCGGACGCGGATCCGCGCCGCGAGGACGCCGACATCGTGGTGATCATGCTCGGCACCAACGACGCGAAGGTCGAGAGCTGGAGCGCCCACCACGACGAGTTCGCCGCGGACTACGGCGCGGTCATCACGTCCTTCAAGAACCTGCGCTCCCATCCCAAGGTCTGGGTCTCGCTGTCTCCGCCGGTGTTCAAGGCCGAGGGCGGCGGCGGCTTCTCCGCGAAGAACGTCGAGGAGATGGTCGGCCTCACCCGTACCCTCGCCGCGGGACTGGGCTGCCCGGTCATCGACGTGCACGCGGCCGCCGTGGGTCAGGTGGACAAGTTCGAGGACGGCGTGCACCCGAACGACGCTGGGAAGCTGCTCATCGCGACGGCGGTCAAGCGGGCCATCACCGCGACGCCGGGGGATGGCAAGTGAAGCCGCTGCCGGGCTGCGGCGCGTCATGCGCCACAGGTGACCACCGCCCCGAGCCCCAGCAGCGCCGCGGAGATCTCCTCTCATCACGATCGTGGTCCCATCCGGCCGCGAGCAGCGCGGGAGGCCGGTGACAGGAGTCTCATTTCCGGCGACATGTCTTCCCTCAACCCCGCTGCGGCGTCCGGTATCCACTCCTCATGACCGGGACGTGCAGTCGGACTTCCTGGCGGCGCGCGCCCCGCTGGGGGCGGTGGCTGGCCTGCGCCGCGCTCGTCGCCCGGCTCGCGGCGGAGGATCCGGCCTGCGCATGGCCACCGATCGGGCGTGAGCAGAAGCCGTGGACCTACCAGTGGTGGCTGGGCAGCGCCGTGGACCGCGCTGGCCTGGCGCGCGAGTACGAGCGCTACCGCATCGCCGGTCTGGGCGGGGCGCACATCATCCCCATCTATGGCGCCATCGGCGCCGAGGACCGCTACCTGCCCTACCTGTCGCCGGCGTGGTTCGCGGCCCTCGATGCGGCGGTGGACGAGGCGGGGCGCCGCGATCTCGGGATCGACCTGACCACCGGGACGGGATGGTGCTTCGGCGGACCGGCCATCACCAGCGACGAAGGCTGCGTGGGGCTGACCACCGTCGCCTGCCCCTGTCCGCCGGACGGGCGCATCCCCGGCCTGCCCGGCGGGCACCGCGTCCTGCGCTGGCTGTCGCTGGCCGCGCTGGGTCCTGATGGTGCGCGCAAGGACCTCACCACGCGGGCCGCTGCAGATGGGACGTTGGCGTGGCGCGCGCCCGGACCCGGATGGCGGCTGGCGGGCGTGGCGACCTGGCCGAGCGCCGTCGCGGTGAAGCGCGCCGCGCCCGGCGGCGCCGGGCTGATGATCGATCCGTTCTCCCCGGCGGCGATGGGTGCCTTCCTGGACTGGCTCACGCCACCTTTCGCGACCTACACCGGGCGGCGACCGCGCGCGCTCTACCACGACTCCTTCGAGTACGTGCCCGCGGCCTGGGCGCCGGAGGTCGCTGCAGCCTTCGCCGCGCGCCGCGGCTACGCGCTGGCCGGGCGCTACGACGCCTTCGCCGGCGCCGGCGACCCCGACACCGTGGCGCGCGTCTGGCACGACTACCGGCTGACCGTCTCCGACCTGATGGTGGAGGAGGTCTTCCCGCGCTGGACGGCGTGGGCGGGCGCGCGCGCCTTCCAGACGCGCAACCAGGCGCACGGCGCGCCCGGCAACCTGCTCGACCTCTATGCCCTGGCCGACATCCCCGAGACCGAGATGTTCGGCCACGGCGGCGGCGACCCGCTGGTCTCGCGCTGCGACGAGCGCATCGGCGCGGGCGCCCGCGACGTGCTGTGCAGCAAGTTCGCGTCCTCGGCGGCGCACGTGATGGGCCGCCGCCTGTGCTCGGCCGAGACCGGGACCTGGGCGGCCGAGCACTTCCACGAGAGCTTCGAGGAGCTGAAGTGCCTCTGCGACCGGCTCTTCGCCGCCGGCGTCGACCACGTCTTCTGGCACGGCAGCGCCTACTCCCCGGACGACGCGCCCTGGCCCGGCTGGCTGTTCTACGCCGCCAGCGAGCTGAACCCGCGCAACCCGCTGTGGCGCGAGATGCCGGCGCTGAGCGATTACGTCGCGCGCACGCAGGCGGTGCTGCAGGCCGACGCGAGCGACCACGACGTGCTGGTGTACTGGCCGCTCGAGGACTCCTGGCAGGACCCGACCCCGGGGCTGCGCGGGCTGACGGTCGACGACCGCGGCTGGATCCCGGCGGCGGCGCGCGCGCTGTGGGCGCGCGGCTGGCAGTTCGACATGGTGTCCGATCGCCAGCTGGCGCGCGCGACGGCCAGCGCGGCGGGCGCGGTGGCGAGCGAGGGCGGGACGCTCTACCGCACGGTGCTGGTGCCCAGCACCGCGACCATCCCCGACGCCACCCTCGCCAGCCTGCTGCGCCTCGCCGATGCGGGCGCGACCATCTGCTGCGCGGCCCCGCTGCCCGCGGACGTCCCCGGACTCGGGCGGCTGGCGGAGCGGCGCGCGGCCTTCGCCGCCCTGCGCGCGCGGCTCGGCGATGGGGACGCGCAGGCGGTGCGCAGCGTCGCCATCGGACGCGGGCGCGTGCTGGTCGGGCCGGCGGAGGCCGTGCTGGCCGAGGCCGGGGCGCGGCGCGAACCTGCGATGGACCAGGCCGGTGTGCTGGTCGACCGGCACCGCCACGCGCACGGTGGCACCTGGTTCGTCGCCAACCAGTCGCTGTCCGCCATCGATGCCGTGGTCACGCCCGCCGACGCCGCGACCGGCGCGGTGGCCATGGATCCCCTGAGCGGGCGCACCGGCGGCCTGGACGTGCTGCCGGACGGCGGCCTCACGGTGCACCTGGAGCCCGGTCACAGCCTGATCGTGCGCTCCACCGACCACCGGCCCGCGGCCCCCGCGTTCGTCCAGGTGCGGCCCGGGCCGGTCGCCGCCACGCTCGCCGGGCCCTGGGACGTGGAGTTCATCGCCGGCGGTCCCGCGCTGCCCGCGGCACGCACCTGCGCCGCGCTCGCCTCGTGGGCGGACGCGGCCGATCCGGTGGCGGCCGCGTTCGGCGGGACCGCGCGCTACCGCACCACCTGCGACCGCCCGGGGGGGAGCGGGCCGTGGCTGCTCGACCTCGGCGAGGTCCGCGAGGTCTGCCGCGTGCGCTTCAACGGTCGCGAGCTGGGCGCGCTGATCATGCGCCCGTTCCGCCTCCTGCTGCCCGCGGACGGCTGGCGGGAGCGCGGCAACGTCCTGGAGGTCGAGGTCACCAACCTGGGCGCGAACCGCATCCGCGACCTCGCCATCCGCCAGGTGCCGTGGCGCACCTTCCACGACGCCAACGTCGTCGACATCACCTACCACCCGCTCGACGCCACGCGCTGGCCGCTCGCGCCCTCGGGGCTGCTCGGTCCGGTGCGGCTGCTGGTGGCCGCGCCATGAACCGCCCGCCGCGACCCGTGGATCCGGGTCCCGCGCAGCGCGCGGGCGCCGCCGGAGGCGCGGCCGGACTCCTCCACGGCGGCGACGAACCCCTCGCCGTGGGGATCAGCGGGCTGCGCGCCGAGCGGCACCGCGACCACCCCCCGGAGGGCGTCATGGTCGCCCTGCGCACCGTGCAGCACCTGCAGGTCACGCGCGGGCGCTTCGGCCCGAGCTGGTCGCCGCGGCTGGTGCTGGCCAAGTGGTGCATCGCGGGCGCGGCGGTCATGGAGCTGGCCGGCGAGCGCCTGCGCATCGCCCCCGGCCAGGTGGCCATCTACCTGCCGAACGGTCCCCACCGCTTCTGGGCGCTCGAGCCGGTCAACGAGATGTGCTGGTTCACCACCGATGGCGCGTGCGCCGAGCAGCTGGTGCTCGAGCTCGGGTTGCGGCCGGGCGTCTACACCGTGCCGCCGCCCACCCCCGAGCGCCTGCAGCTGCTGGCCGCGAGCCTGGCCGACCCGTCGCTCGCGGCGCGCCGCGCCGCCAGCCTGCTGGCGATGGAGGAGTGGCACCGCCTCGCCGACGCCATCGGCGTGCGCCCGCGCGTGTCGCTGGTCGACCGCATCACCGGGATCATCGCCCAGGAGTTCAGCGACCCGGAGCTGTCGGCGGCGAGCCTGGCGCTGCGCACCGGCTACCACCGCGGCTCGCTGAGCCGCCTCTTCACGCGCGAGACCGGCGGGACCATCATCGGCCACCTCACCCGCGTGCGCCTGCGCGAGGCGCGCGCCCTGCTCGCCCACACGCGCGAGCCCGTCGCGGCGGTCGCGCGCCAGTGCGGCTTCCGCGACGTCGCCTACTTCTGCCGCTGGTTCAGAAAGCACACCGGCCGGTCCCCCGGGGGCCGGCGCACGGGCCCGCCGGAGGACCCGCCGGGTGGGGAGGCGGGGGAACGCGGTCCCCGGCTCACGGCCCCTCCGGTCGCGGACGGCTGAGCGCGGTCTCGACGCGCCCGTCCACCCGCACCAGCACTTCCATGGGCTGCGCGCTGGTGAGCGCGTAGGCGGTCACCTTCCCCTCCTTCCAGGCGACATCGACGGCGATGCCGCCGCGCGCGCGCAGGCCCGTGACCGCACCGCTGCTCCAGCGCGCGGGCAGGGCCGGCAGCAGCGCGAGCAGGAAGGGGGCGCGGATGGGCGCGCCGGCCCCGGCGGGCGCGGCCGGCGCCGGTTCGTGGGACTGCAGCAGCATCTCGGCGATGCCGGCCGTCGCCCCGAAGTTGCCGTCGATCTGGAACGGCGGGCAGGTGTCGAGCAGGTTGGGCAGGGTGGACTCGGCGAGCGCGCCGTGCAGCAGCGCCTCGGCGTGGTCGCCGTCCTCGAGCCGCGCCCACAGGCTGATCTTCCACGCCCGGCTCCAGCCGGTGCCGCCGTCGCCGCGCCGGACCAGCGACGCGCGCGCCGCGGCGGCCAGCGCGGGGGTGCCGCGCACGGTGATGTCGGCGGCCGGGAACAGCCCGAAGAGGTGCGAGACGTGGCGGTGCTGCGGCTCGGTCTCGGCGAAGTCCTCGCTCCACTCCTGCAGCCGGCCGTCCGCGGCCACGCGCCACGGGGCGAGCTTGGCGAGGGCGCCGCGCAGCTGGCCGCGCAAGGCGTCGTCGACGCCGAGCGCGGTCGCGTCGGCCAGGGTGTTCGCGAACAGGTCGTGGATGATCGACAGGTCCATGGTGCTGCCGCGGCTGACCGCGGCGCTGCGCTCCTGCCCGGCCGCGTCGCGGTAGCGGAAGGCGTTCTCGGGCGAGGTGCTGACCGGCGTGACCAGGTGCCCCTGCCCGTCGTCGACCAGCCAATCGAGGTAGAAGAGGCAGGCGTCGCGCAGCAGCGGCCAGGCGTCCTCGGCCAGGAAGCGGCGGTCGCCGCCGTAGAGCCAGTGCTCGTGCAGCTGGCGGCACAGCCAGGCGCCGCCGAGCGGCCAGAACGCCACCTGCGCCTGGTTGTCGACCGGCTGGGCGTCGCGCCACAGCGTGGTGTTGTGGTGCGCGACCCAGCCGCGGCAGCCGTACATGTCGTGGGCGACCTTGCGGCCCTCGACCGCGAGCTCGCCGATCATGCGCAGCAGCGGCTCGGAGCATTCCGCGAGCGCGCAGGGCTCGGCCGGCCAGTAGTTCATCTCCGCGTTGATGTTGAGGGTGTAGCCGCACGCCCACGGCGGGATCACCTGGTCGTTCCAGATGCCCTGCAGGTTGAGCGGCTGCGCGCCGGGGCGCGAGCCGGCGATCATCAGGTAGCGGCCGAAGCGGAAGAACAGCGCCTCGAGCGCCGGGTCCGGAGCGCGCAAGCGCTGGTCGGTGGGGACCTGCGCCGCGGCGTCCGCGTCGGCGGCGCTGCCGAGTCCGAGGCGCACGCGTCCGTACAGCGCACGGTAGTCCGCGTCGTGGCGCGCGCGCAGCTCGTCGTAGGGGCGCAGGGCGGCCGCGGTCAGCGCGACCGCGGTGCGCGGGGCCGGCTCGACCGTGGGCCTGCCGTAGCCATCGTAGCCGGAGGCCGCCGCGAGGATGATCGTCGCCTCGTCGGCGCCGCTGATGGTGAGGCCGGTGCCGCTGGCCGCGACGCTGCCGCCGCGGATGCGCACGCGCACGCCGGCCTGGAAGGCCAGGCCCTGGCCGTCATAGAGCACCTGCGCCGCCTGGGGCCGGCGCGCGCCCGCGGCGTCCCACAGCGCCGGGTACTTCCAGGTGTCGTGCTTGCGCTCCACCCAGTCCAGGGTGCGGCGCAGCACGAAGCCGGGCAGGCGCCCCGCCATGGCCAGGCCATCGCCCGTGGCGGTGACCGCCACCGGATGCGGCGAACCGAGTTCCAGCCGGAAGGAGATGCTGCCCGGGGCGCTCGCCGTGCAGCGCAGGACGAGGGCGTCGTCCGGTCGGCTGGCGAAGCACTCGCGGGTGAAGGTGACCGCGCCGGCCGCGAAGCGCACCCGGCACAGCGCGTGGCCGAGGTCCAGCTCGCGCCGGTAGCCGCCCGCCGCCCCGGGCAGGACGAAGCGCAGGCGCAGGTCGCCGAGCGGCTGGTAGCAGGCCCACGATGCGCCCAGCCAGTGCGCGTCCATCAGCTGCTCGGCCTCCTTGAACCTGCGCTCGGCCAGCATGCCGGTGACCAGCGGCAGTTCCCTGCGGATGTCGAGCGGCAGGTCGCGGTAGCCGGGATGGCCCGAGGTCAGGGTGTCCTCGTTGAGTTGCAGGTGCTCCTCGGCCGGATCGCCGAAGACCATCGCGCCGAGGTGGCCATTGCCGATGGGCAAGGCCTCGTCCCAGGTGGCCGCGGGGCGGGCGAACCACAGGGAGTCGGCGTCCTCCACCGCGGCCGCCGACCCGAGGGACGCGGCGAGCAGGGCGGCGCAGAGCATGACCCGGCTCCCCAGGGCGGTGACGGGCGGTCGGGTCATGGCATGGTCCTCCACGCGGCTGGTCGCGCATCCGATGGTGGCCGGGAAGCCAGGCAGGGCCAGGTGAGGGAAGTGACCGGCATGGGACGGCGGTCGCCGCGCGCGTCCCTGCCGCGCCGCGGTGGCCCACCGTCCCCGCAGGCGACGAACGTCCTGGAGGGGTGACGGCTGTTCCGGCAGCGCCCGCGCCGGGTGCACGTACCATGTGCCGCGCTGCGCCGCCGCGGTAGGGAAACAGCATGTCCACATCCCGACTCCCCCGCTTCCTCGCGAAGCTCCTCCCGCTCATCCTGACGGTCGTCGGGCAGATGCTCGCCCTGGGTCTGCAGGCCAAGGAGGCCGTGGACTACGTCGATCCCTTCATCGGCACCGGCCGCGAGGGGAAGGACTTCCCGGGGGCCTCGATGCCGTTCGGGATGGTGAAGGTCAGCCCGGACACGGTCACCGCCGGAGTGGTGAGCTATTCGTACTACGACACGGCCGTCCAGGGCTTCAGCTTCACGCACATCGGCGGCGCGGACGGCGGCGAACTCGGCAACCTCATGACCATGGCGACGACCGGTCCGCTGCGCACCTACTGGGGCAGGAGCCGCAGTCCGGGCAGCGGCTACCTGTCCGCCTTCTCGAAGGCTTCGGAGGCGGCCTCCCCCGGGTACTACGCGGTGACGCTGGACGACTACCGCGTCCGCGCGGAAGCCACCGCAGCGCCGCACAGCGGGATGCTCAGGTTCACCTTCCCCGAGCATCGGCAGTCCCGCATCCAGATCGACCTCTCCCACCGCAGCGACGGGACCTCCCTCCACCAGACCGTCAAGGTGGTCGACGACCACACCATCGAGGGCGCGATCGACTGCCCCGCCGAAGGCGGAGGGTGGCGCTTCGGGGCCACCTCCTACAGCGTCTACTACCATGTGGAGTTCAGCAGACCCTTCAGCAACGTCGCGGTCTGGAGCGCGAAACTGCCGCCGGTCTGGGACCGGAACGACCGCACGCCGTACGGCAAGGCCAAGAACATCAGCGATCCGCTGTTCATCGCGGCGTGCCAGAGCGCCGAGGTCATCCCCGGGTGCCAGGAGCAGGAAGGCCAGCACCTGGGCTTCTCCAGCGAGTTCGCGACCAGGGCCGGCGAGGTGGTGCTGGTGAAGGCCGGGATCTCGTTCGTCAGCATCGCCGGGGCGCGCGCCAACCTCGCCGCGGAGATCGCGGACTGGGACTTCGACCGGGTGCGCCAGGCGGCCCGCGCGGCCTGGTCCACGGCGCTCGGCCACCTCGCCGTGGAGGGCGGCACGGAAGACCACAAGGCCATCTTCTACAGCGCGCTCTACCGCTCCATGCTGTTCCCGCAGGAATTCGGCGACGCCGATGGGAACTACCCTGGTGGCGACCACCACGTGCACCACGCGGACGGCTTCACCAACCGCACGCTCTTCAGCGGCTGGGACGTCTACAAGAGCGAGTTCCCGCTGCTGACGCTGGTCGCACCGGACGTCGTCGACGACCAGATCAACAGCATGGTGGCCCTGGCGGAGGCGAACGGCACCCGCTTCTTCGACCGCTGGGAGATCATGGGGTGCTACACGGGGTGCATGACCGGGAACCCGGAGGTGGTCGTCATCAACGACGCCTGGCAGAAGGGCATCCGCGGCTTCGACCGCGAGAAGGCCTACGAATTCATGGTCAACACGACGCGGAAGAACGGCAACTGGAAGCTGGGATACTGCCGCGAGTCGATCTCGGACACCACGGACTACGGGTTGGACGAGTGGAATCTCGCGCAGTTCGCGGCTGCGATCGGCAAGCCGGATGATGCCGCCAGGTACCGCCAGCTCTCCATGGCCTATAAGAACATCTTCGACCCCGACCAGGCCTGGACCTACGATGCGGAGGGCAAGGACTCCCGGCCGGAATGGAAAGGCTGGTTCCGCGTCAAGGACGGCAAGGGGAGCTTCGAGCCGTGGTTGGGCCTGACCTCGACCAAGGGCGCGCGCGAGTCGACGGTCTACCAGGCCGGCTGGAGCGTGTTCAACGACGTCCCCGGCCTGATCGCGCTGCTCGGGGGCAAGGAGCTCTTCGTAGCCAAGCTCGACGAGTTCTACCGCCGGTCGCCGGACTACACCAAGTGGGATCCCTACCAGAGAAGCACGCATCGCGGCCAGGCGTGGCCCAACACCTACAACAACCCGGGCAACGAGCCGACGGAGCTGATCGTGTTCCTCTTCAACCGCGCCGGCGCGCCCTGGCTGACCCAGAAGTGGCTCAGCAACGAGGAGCACGTCTACTGCACGGGCCCCGAGGGCCTTCCCGGCGACGACGACGTGGGCCAGCTGTCCGCCTGGTACGTCCTCGCCGCGAGCGGACTCGCGCAGTGCTGCCCGGGCGACCCGCGCTACGAGATCGTCACGCCCCTGTTCGCCAAGGTGAGCTTCGCCGTCGCCGGGAAGCCGGGGAAGAGGAGCGTCTTCACCATCACCGCCCAGAACAGTGCGCCGGAGAACATCTACATCCAGTCAGCCACGCTCGATGGCCGGCCCCTGGACCGCTGCTGGCTCGACCACGCGGAGATCGCCGCGGGCGGCACGCTCGACCTCGTGCTCGGTCCGACGCCCGACAAGGCCTGGGGAACGCGCTAGCGGGCGCCCCCTTCCCGTCGGACTTGGGGCGCTGATCCTCATGGCGCCAGGGCCGCCGTGATGGTGATGACGATGGTCTGCTGGACCGCCGCCCCACCGCTGAGCATCGTCGGCGCCTGGAAGTAGAGCACGTAGGCGGCGGTCGCGCCGCTGCGCAGCCCGCTGGTCAGGGCCTGTCCGGTGGTCGTGAGCGTGAGCGCGTACGCGGCCGGGTCGGCGGGTGTGCCCGCCACCGCCGCGCTGGTCCCGGCCTTCATCAGGTAGGTGCCCGCACCGGCGCTGGCCGCGGGCGACCAGGCGGAGGGCGCGCTCGCCCCGCTGGCGATGGCCAGATCGGCGTTGCAGTTCCCGCTGTTGAGCACGGTCAGGTCCACGTTGCTGGCCAGGGTGTTGACGGTGGTGCCCACCGCCACGCTGCCCAGGGCCCAGGTGCGCGGATCGCTGCCCGTCGCCCAGGCGATCGCCACCGCGGTGGTGCCGGGACCCAGGTCGAGCGCGTTGCCGGCGCTGCCGGTCGCCGGGTGGAGCCCGGCCGTATCGGTGAGGTGCGCCGCCGAGACCAGGTGGATCCCGCTCGGGCTGCCCGCGGTGGTGGCCGCCGCGCTGTAGGTGCCGCCCGGGGTCAGTCGCGGGGCACCCGCCAGGGTCAGGCTGACGGTCGCGCCGGTCTGGTCGGCGATGGTGGTGGACGACAGCGAGTCGGAGGCCACCGGCAGTCCCACGTCCGCCACCGTCATGGCGGTGGCGGTCACGCTCTCCGAGAAGAGCAGCGCCACCGTGTCCCCTGCGCCCACGCCGCCCGCGCCGCCGTCGCTCCACGTGGCCGACAGCAGCACCGGCGCCGCGCCATCCGTCGCCGCCGTGCCGGAAGTCTCCACCTGCACCAGCGCCGAGCCCGTGGCGTAGGCCAGGGAGGTGTTGGCGGTGATGCGCACCGCCGGGGTCGCCCCGGTGTCCGCAGCGCCCGTCCCGGTCACCAGCACGTCGATCTGGGCGTCGTTCGCGCCCGTACCGGTGGCGTAGCCGCCCACCGTGTAGCCGGCCACCGCCACCGTCAGGCCCGAGAAGTCGTCATTCAGCGCCTGGTCGAAGGTGAGGCGGATGCGGTCGATGCGCCCGTCGCCATCGGTATCGAGCGTCTGCCGCGCCGTCAGCACCGGGGCGACGTCGGTGAGGGTGACCGCGGAGGCGCCATAGGCGATGCGGTAGAGCCGGCCGCCCTGGCCGAACGCGGCGCCATCGGCGAGGCCGCTGAAGGTCCCGGTCACCGTGCCCGCGGCGACGATCTGGTAGACCTTGCCGAGCGCGGCGTTGGCGTTGCTCGCCACCGTCAGCGTGCCGGCGCAGGTCACGGCCGCGCTGGTGCTGATCTGGTCCGCAGCCGGTCCCGAGCCGTTGAGATCGACCGCGTAGGCCGAGGTGGCGCTGAAGGTCACCGCCCCGGTCGTCAGGGTGCCGACCGCCGTCCCGCCCAGGCCCGGGGCCAGCGTCCCGCCGTTGGCCACGGTGATCGCGCCCGCGACCGTGCCGGTGCCGCCGAGGGTGCCGCCGGAATTGACGGCCACGGCGCTGCCCGCCGACGTCGAACCCGTCACCAGCAGCGCGCCGGCGCTGACGGTGGTCGCACCCGTGTGCAGGTCGCTGCCCCCCAGGGTCAACGTCCCGCTGCCGGTCTTGGTCAGGGCGCCGGTGGTCGCGGTCGTGGATCCGCCCAGGGTGAGGTTGGCGGCGGCGCTGCTGACGGAGATGGTCGCGGTCTTCCCGGCGTTGATGGTGAAGTTGCGGTCGGTGCTCGCCGTCGCGCCCGAGTAGATCAGCGTCGCGCCGTTGAAGACCAGGTTCGCCGCCGCGCCCGTCGCCTGGCCGAGGTTGCCGGCCACCCCGCCATTGCCGATGTTCGAGACGCTCACCGACCCGCCCGTCAGGGTGGTGACGCCGGTGTAGGTGTTCAGGCCGCTGAGGATGATCAGGCCGCTCGCGTTGCCGACCTTGGTGATGCCGCGCGGCCCGCCGGTCTCGGAGATGACTCCGCTGATCGTGCCCGTGCTGTTGACGCCGCCGATCTCGCCATCACCGCTGCCGGTGACGGCGCCAGCGAGGATCACCGGCCCGGTCCAGTTGCCGCCGCTCTCGACGCGCATCTGCCCGATCGATTCGCCGGTGTCGCCGCCGTTCAGCACCGCGGTCGCGCCGCAGGTCACCCCGTGCACGAAGACGGTGCCGTTCACCAGCACGTTCATCGTCACGGAGTTGCCGAAGGGCTTGTCGAGGCTGAACTTCCCCGCGTTCGCGGCAGCGCCCACGCCGATGTTCGCCGTCCCCGTGAAGGACGTCCAGGACGTCCAACCGCTGATGTTGACGCTGTTGCTGCCGGTGCCCAGCGTGATGTTCAAGGTGCCGGCGCCGCTGAGGGTGTTGATGCCGGTGAAATTGGTGGACCCGCCCGCGGTCAGGTTGAGCGTCCCGGCCAGGGCGACGCCGCCGCCGCTGCCCAGCGCTCCGGCCACGGGCGCGACGACCGTGCCGGCGCTGATGGTCGTGCCGCCGCTGTAGGTGCTGGTGCCGCCCAGGGTCAGGGTGCCGGCCCCGGTCTTGGTGAGGCCGCCGGACCCGCTCACGACCCCGCTGAAGGCGACGTCCCCGCTGGCACAGTTGATCGTCCGTGCGGCGGCGACGACCATGGCCAGGGTGAGGGTCTGCAGGTTCGCGCTGTTGTTGGTCAGCGACCCCGCCAGCGTGATCTGGTTCCCGCCGATGGTGCACGCGGCGCAGCCGGCGCTGAAGGTCAGGCTCGCGAAGCTGGTCGCAGCGGGGAGGTCGTTGGTGCTGGCAGGGCGCGCGCTGCCGGCGAAGACGAGGTCGTCCCCGGCTGCGGGCGCAGTGCCCCCCCAGTTGAGCCCCGTGGACCAGTTCGCATCGCCACCGCCGCCGGTCCACGTGATGGTGGCGGACCAGGCCCCCTGTGCGGCCAGGAGCAGGATGAGCATCCTGACGGCCCACGCGCTGCGCTGGAGTGGGATGCGCGACCTGCGCATGGCTGGCTCCTCGTCGATGCCGCTCGCCCGCAGACGGCGGTGGGGCGACCGCTGCCCGGCAGGCGGCGGAGCACGCCGGGCGTCATGCTCCGATCATCGCGAAGCGGACTCGTCCGCCACGACTTTTCCACTGCCGCGCTCGCTGGAACATTCGGCGCTCGAGCAACGGTTGCATCATCGGATGACGAACGGTGGCCTTGCGAGCGCACGTCTGCGGGTGCCGGGGTCCGGTCCGCCCAGGCCAGCGTGGTGCGCGGAAGTCCAATGCCGGTGACGTCTCTCCGCTGAATGCCGGGACGGCCGGCCGGTATCGTATACGATCGTGTGCACGGCGTTTCCCGGGTACGTGACCGAGGCCTGATCCCATGACCACTCCTGCCGCCTTGCTCCTCGTGCTCGCCTGCGCCGCCACCGGCGGCCTGTCGGCCGCGGACCAGCCGATCCGCTTCAACCGCGACATCCGGCCGATCCTCGCCGAGAACTGCTTCCACTGCCACGGTCCGGACCCCGGCAGCCGCAAGGCCAAGCTGCGCTTCGATCGCGAGGACGGCTTCTTCGCCGCCCGCGGCAAGGACGGCAAGGACTCCCCGACGGTGGTCAAGGGCAAGCCGGAGGCGAGCCCGTTCTACCAGCACATCACCTCCAAGGACCCCGACGAGGTCATGCCGCCGCCGGACGAGCACAAGGTGCTCAAGCCGGAGCAGAAGGACCTGCTCAAGCGCTGGATCGCCCAGGGCGCGCCCTGGGAGGCGCACTGGTCGTTCATCGTCCCGGAGCGCCCGCCGCTGCCCACCGTGGCCACCAAGGGCTGGGTGCGCAACCCGATCGACGCGCTTCGTCCTCGCCCGCCTCGAATCCGCCGGCCTGGCGCCCGCGCCGGAAGCCGACCGCCGCGCGCTGGCGCGCCGCGTCGCCCTCGACCTCACCGGTCTGCCGCCCGAGCCCGCCACCGTCGAGGCCTTCGTCGCCGACCAGGCGGCGGACGCGTACGAGAAGCTGGTCGACCAGCTGATGGCCTCGCCGCGCTACGGCGAGCACCGCGCGCGCTACTGGCTCGACGCCGCGCGCTACGCCGACACCCACGGCATGCACTTCGACAACTACCGCGAGATCTGGCCCTACCGCGACTGGGTGATCGCCGCCTTCAACCGCAACGAGCCCTTCGACCAGTTCACCGTCGAGCAGCTCGCCGGCGACCTGCTGCCCAACCCGACGCGCGAGCAGCGCATCGCCACCGGCTTCCAGCGCTGCAACATCACCACCAACGAGGGCGGCACCATCGAGGCCGAGAACCTCGCCAACTACGCGCGCGACCGCGTCGAGACCACCTCGTGGGTGTTCCTCGGGCTGACCGCCAACTGCGCGGTCTGCCACGACCACAAGTTCGACCCGATCACGCAGCGCGACTTCTACGCGATGAGCGCCTACTACCGCCACACCACCCAGGGCGGGCTCGACGGCAACGTCAAGGACAGCGGGCCGATCGTGCGCCTGACCAGCCGAGGCGGACGACCAGCCGCCTGGCCGCGATCGCCGGCGAGCTCGCGCGAGGCGGCAAGCGCAGGCAGGAGCGCAGCAAGGCGCTGCGCGGCGAGTTCGAGACGTGGCTCACGCACCGCGACCGCCGCAGGACTGGAACAGCCCAGTTGGCGAAGGACGCGAAGCCCGTCCTGCACCTGCCCCTCGACGCAGCCCCGCCACCGACCAGGGCGCTGACCGGCGACGTGCTGGGCAGCCGCTGTACGCGCGCAGCACCGCCGAGCCGGTCAGCTGGGAGAAGGGCGGCCGGCTCGGCGGCATGGCCCCGCGCTTCACCACCGCCACCGCGGCGATCTGCGACGAGGCCGCCGTCGGCGACTTCGAGAAGGACCAGGCGTTCTCCTTCGGCTGCTGGGTCAAGGCCCCCAAGGAGGGCGCGGGCGCGATCCTCGCGCGCATGGACGAGACCGACGGCAACCGCGGCTGGGACCTGTTCCTGGAGGGCCGCCGCTACGCCGCCCACCTCGTCCACCACTGGAGCGACGACGCCCTGAAGGTCAGGACGCGCAAGGAGGTCGCCAAGCGCGGCGAGTGGCAGCACGTCTTCGTCACCTACGACGGCTCCGCCAAGGCCGAGGGCCTGCGCATCTACGTCGACGGCGCGCTGCAGCAGACCGACACCGAGGTCGGCACGCTCTCCGGCAGCACGCGCACCAGCGCGCCGTTCACCATCGCCAGGCGCAAGCACGGCGACGCGTTCGACGGCGTGGCGCTCCAGGACGTGCGCATTTACGCCGTGCGCGTCGACGCGGTCGCGGTCGCGCGCCTGGCCGGCACGCCGCGCGCCCAGGCGCTGCTGGCCAGGCCGGCCGCCGAGCGCACCGCCAAGGAGAAGGACGAACTGTTCGCGCTGTGGAGCACGGGCGACCCCACCTTCGCCAAGGCCGAGGAGCGCCTCGCCGACCTGGAGCAGCAGCGCAAGGCCATCGAGGAGCGCGCCCCGGTGTCGCACGTGCAGGAGGAGCGGAAGGACGGCGCTCCGGAGGCCTTCATCCTGTTCCGCGGCCAGTACGACCAGCCCAGGGACAAGGTCGACGCCGCGGTGTTCTCCTTCCTCAACCCGCTGCCGGCGGGCGCGCCGCGCAACCGCCTGGGGCTCGCCCAGTGGCTGGTCGCCAAGGACAACCCGCTGGTCGCGCGCGTCACCGTCAACCGCATGTGGCAGGAGTTCTTCGGCACCGGCATCGTCCGGACGGTCGAGGATTTCGGCATCATGGGCGAGGCCCCCTCGCACCCCGAACTGCTCGACTGGCTGGCCGTGGAGTTCCGTGACGGCGGCTGGGACATGAAGAAGCTGGTGCGCCTGATCGTCACCTCGGCGACCTACCGTCAGACGGTGGAGGTCGCTCCCGAAAAGGTCGCGAAGGACCCGGCCAACCGCTGGCTCGGGCGCGGCCCGCTCTTCCGCATGGACGCGGAGATGATCCGCGACTACGCCCTGGCCGCGGCCGGCGCGCTGTCGACCACCATGGGCGGTCCGGGCGTCAAGCCCTACCAGCCCGGCGGGGTCTGGGACGTGGTCGGGATGAAGGCCGGCAACACCCGCACCTACGTCCAGGACCACGGCGACGCGCTCTACCGGCGCAGCATCTACGACTTCTGGAAGCGCATGGCGCCGCCGGCCGCGCTCGAGATCCTCAACGCCCCGGCGCGCGAGGCCTCGTGCCTGCGCCGCGAGCGCACCGACACGCCGATGCAGGCGCTGGTGACGCTGAACGACCCGCAGTTCATCGAGGCCGCGCGCCTGCTCGCGCAGAAGGCGCTCGCGGCGCCGGGGGACGACGCCGCGCACCTCGACTTCATCAGCCGGCGCGTGCTCGTCCGCCCGTTCGGAGCGCCCGAGGCGAAGATCGTCGGCGACGCCCTGCGCGACCTGCGCGCGTGGTACCAGGGCAAGCCGGACGAGGCCAAGGCCTTGCTCGCTGTCGGCGAGTCCAAGGCCGACGCGGCCCTGGCGCCGCCCGAGCTCGCCGCCTGGACCATGGTCTGCAACCAGCTGCTCAACCTCGACGAGGTGCTGAACAAATGAACATCGATCCCAGCGTCCTCGCCGCCCTCCAGGGGGCCCAGACCCGCCGCCGCTTCCTCGCCCGCGGAGCAGGCGCCATCGGCGGCGCCGCGCTCGCCGCGCTGCTCGGCGGAGGCCCGCTCGCCGCCGACGAACCCGCCACGCGCAAGCCCGGCCCGCACTTCCCGGCCAAGGCCAAGCAGGTCATCTACCTGCACATGGTCGGCGGGCCGTCGCAGCTCGACCTCTTCGACTACAAGCCCGACCTGGTCAAGATGTACGACAAGGACCTGCCGGAGTCGATCCGCAACGGCCAGCGCCTGACCACCATGACCTCCGGGCAGATGCGATTCCCGATCGCCCCCAGCAAGTACGCGTTCCACCAGCAGGGCGGCTGCGGGATGTGGCTCTCCGACCTGCTGCCCAACCTGGGCGGCGTCGCCGATGACATCTGCTGGATGCGCTCCCTGAACGGCGAGGCGATCAACCACGAGCCGGCGATCTGCGCGATGCAGACCGGCAACCAGGTCACCGGCCGGCCGTGCCTCGGATCGTGGGTGTCCTACGGCCTCGGCAGCCTGAACGACAACCTGCCGCCGTTCGTGGTGCTGGTCGCGACCCCGACCAACCGCGAGGAGGAGCAGGCGATCTCGGGCCGCCTGTGGTCGTCCGGCTACCTGCCCGGCGACTACGCCGGCGTGTCCTTCCGCAGCGCCGGCGACCCCATCCTGTTCATCAACAACCCGCCGGGCGTGGCCGCGGGCGTGCGCCGCACCACGCTGGACGGCATCGGCAGGCTCAACGCCCTGCGCTTCGCGCGCACCGGCGACCCCGAGACCCGGGTGCGCACCAGCCAGTACGAGATGGCGTACCGCATGCAGTCCTCGGTGCCGGAGCTGACCGACCTCGGCAAGGAGCCGGCCAGCACCTGGCAGCTCTACGGTGAGGAGGCGCGCCGGCCCGGGACCTTCGCCAACTCGGCGCTGATGTCGCGGCGCCTGGTCGAGCGCGGCGTGCGCTTCGTGCAGGTCTACCTCAACAACTGGGACCACCACCGCAACGTCGGCGGCCGCATGCCCAGCCAGTGCCGCGACGTCGACCAGGCCTGCGCCGGCCTGATCCGCGACCTGCGCAGCCGCGGCCTGCTCGACAGCACCCTGATCATCTGGGGCGGGGAGTTCGGGCGCACGGTCTACTCGCAGGGCGGCCTGTCGCACGAGAACTACGGCCGCGACCACCACCCGCGCTGCTTCAGCATGTGGATGGCCGGCGGTGGAGCGAAGGGCGGCGCGATCCACGGCGAGACCGACGACTTCAGCTACAACATCGTCAAGGACCCGATCAGGATCCGCGACTTCCACGCCACCGTGCTGCACCTGCTCGGCCTCGACCACGAGCGCCTGACCTACCGCTACCAGGGCCTGGACGGCAAGCTCACCGGGACGGAGCGGGCCGAGGTCATCACCGCGTTGCTGGCATGAGGGCGGCGTCATGACCTCTGCATCCGACAGCGTGTTCGCCGCCGCCCCGCGTCCCGCCATGGACACCGAGGTCGGCACCACGGACCCGGGGACCCGTCGCCTGGCGCGGGTGCTGCGCCGGGCCGGGGCCCTGCCCCGCCTCGAGCGCGAGGAACGGAGCCGGCGCGGGGCCCAGGTGCGCTGGACGCCCGAGCACGAGGCGCTTCTCGGCCTGGCCAGCGACGGCCAGCTCGCGCACCTGTGGGACGTGCCCATCCCCTGCGTCTACTGGCGCCGCCGCCGCCTCGCCCTGCCGCCCTGCAATCCCTCCAGTCGCGGCGTGGCCTGGACCGCGACCATGCTGCAGGAGCTGGCCACGCTCACCGACCACCAGTTCGCGCAGCAGCACGGCATCGCCGCGAGCACGGCCGCCCACAAGCGGCGCTCGTGCCGCATCCCGCCAGCGACGCGCTGGAACACCGTGCGGTGGACCGCGCCGATGCTGCGTCAGCTGGGCAGGCTGCCCGACACCACGATCGCGCGCATGCATGGGCTGGCACCGATGACGGTCACCTCCAAGCGCCGCGCGCTGGGCATCCCGCGCGTGATCCGCACCAAGGTGGTCTGGGACTCGCCGCGCGTCCGCGCGCAGATGGGCACCATGCCCGACAACCAGCTGGCGGCCGCGCTCGGCGTGAGCCCGGAGACGGTCCGCCTGCGGCGCGGCCAGGCGGGAATCCCGCGCCACCGCCATGACCTGTGGAGCGCCGCCATCATCGCCCGGCTGGGGACCGAGCCCGACCGCGGCCTCGCCGCAGAGCTCGGCGTCTCGTCCGACGCGGTCGCCTGGCAGCGTCGCCGCCGCGGCATCATGAACTGGAGCGGGCGGCGCGCGGAGCACGCGCTGACCGGCGCCGCCACGGGCTGAACCACGCCGTGCCCGCCGCTGCGCGGCGCCGCCGCGGCCTCATCGCGCCTGGTCCGGGCCCCCAGCGAGCAGGCGGACCAGCAGCGGTTCCATCGCCTCGCTCCACAACTCGTACCCGGACGCGTCGGGGTGGAGGTGGTCGCTGCCCAGCCCCTTCCAGTTGGTGTCGACCTTCCCATCCGCGGCCGTGGTGGTGATCGGGACCATGGCGGAGACCAGGTCGAGCCAGAAGACGGTCCGCCCGTCGGCGTAGCCCTCGATGATCGCGTTGGCCGCCATCATCCGCTCCTGCGCGCGCTGGTTGGGCATGATGCTGACCAGGATCGTCGCGACCCCCGGGAACGACGCCTGGGTCCGCAGGATGATCGCCTTGACGCCGGCGGCGATCGCCTCAGGCGTGTCCTTCGTGTTGTTCGTGCCGATGAGCAATACGGCGACCTTCGGACGGAGGGCGGCGATGTCCATGTGCTCGAGGCGCCACAGGACGTTCTGCGTCTGATCGGCGAAACAGCCGAAGTTCAGCGCGTGGCGCGGGGCGTACCGCCGTTCCCAGATGTCCTTGCCCGGCCCCAGCCAGCGGTCGGTGATCGAATCGCCGATGAAGATCAGGTCGCACGGCTTGCCGGCAGCGTCCGCCACGCGCGCCCGGCAGGCGTTGAAGGGTCCGGGCTTGCCCTGGTACCTCGGGTTCGGGGCCGGCGTGGTGGTCGCCTCCGCAGACGCCCCCGGGAAGGCGGATGGGCCTGGAGGCACCGAGGCGGCGACCACGGGGCGCGCGAACGCGGCGCCGAGGAGGAGCGCGACCAGGAGCGTGCGGAGGGCGCCACGGTCCTGGCGGTGGCGCTCGGGGCTGGGCGGCGTGGTGGGGTTGCGCGCTGCGGATGCGCTGCGCCTGGGAAGGCCGTCACCCCTGCGGCGCTCCGGACGCGCCGACGGCCCGCTCGCTGCCTCTTGGAAGCCCCGCACGACTACTTGACCTCCGCGGCGACGACCGCGTGCTCGCCGGAGATCTCCACCACCACCACGGTGGCCATCACGTCGGGTGCGTAGTGCGGCAGTTGCACGACGCGCTCGCCGTTCACGCTGACGACCGTCAGCGCCTGCCCGGGATCGCCCAGCAGGTAGGCCTTGGTGACCTCGTTGCCGAAGCGCGGCAGCTTGAGGCCGGTCGACGGCCAGTGGAAGACGGTGAAGTACAGCTTGCCCGGCGCGGTGGTGCACCGCCAGTTGGCGAACGGCACGTGCGGCACCCGGGCCGCGTCGTCCTTGGGCGAGCGGCCGTAGCTGGGAAAGCCCTCGCCGAAGGGCGAGGTGCCCCGCCCGTAGACCGCCTCGCCGTTGGCCTTGAGCCAGCGCCCCACGGTCACCAGGTTTCCGGCGGCGACCTCGGGGATGGTGCCGAGCGCGGTCGGACCGACGTCGAGCAGGTAGTTGCCGCCCTTGCTCGCGACGTCGAGCAGGGTGAGCAGCACCTGGCTGGGCGCCTTGTAGTCGCCATCGTTGCGGTCGAAGCCCCAGTTGTGGTTCAGCTCGCCGGGGGTCTCCCAGTCGCCGCCCACCGCCGCGCTCGGGATGCCGTTGTCGCCCATGGTCGCGTAGTCGCCGGGGACGCCCAGCCGTCCGTCGATCAGGCAGGCCGGCTGCAGCGCGTGCACCAGGTCGCTGATGCGTCGGCCGCGCGCCTCGTTCATCAACGCGGGCGTGTCGAAGAACAGCTCGCACACGGGACCATAGCCGGTGAGCAGCTCCTTCACCTGCGGCTCGACCTTGGTCTGCAGGTAGTGGTCGAAGGAGCCATCGCGGTCCTTGTCGTTGTCCCGGGCGAAATCCCAGGAATTGCCCTCGCCACCGGGCTCGTGCCAATCGACCGATTGCGAATAGTAGAAGCCCAGGCGCAGGCCGTGCTTGGCGCACGCCACCGCCAGTTCGCGCAGCGGATCGCGGTGGAAGGGCGTGGCGTCGTAGATGTTGTAGGCGGACGCCTGCGAGCGGTACATGGCGAAGCCGTCGCCGTGCTTGGCGGTGATGACGATGTAGCGCATGCCCGCGTCCTCTGCGAGCCGCACCCAGCGCTCGGCGTCGAAGTCGACCGGGTTGAACTGCGGCGCGAGCTGTTCGTACTCCTTCACCGGGATCGGCACGTGCGCCATGATCCACTCGCTGCTCGGCCGCACGCGCTTGCCCCGCCACTCGCCGGCGGGGATGGCGTAGAGGCCCCAGTGGATGAACAGGCCGTACTTGGCCTCGCGGAACCACGCCATCTTCTCGTCCTGCGACGCCGCGGCGGGCAGCGCTGGCGGCAGGGCGGCATCGCCCGGGACGGGCGCGGTGACCGCGGTTTCAGCCGTCCAACCGCTTGCCGCGGACAACGCGACCAGCAGCGGTGCGAGCAGGCGGACGAGCGGCAGCGGCGCATGACGGAGCGGGGGCATGGGGATCCTTGCGTGGCATGAGTGGGTCCGGGACGGTCGGTGCGCCCCGGGCCGGCGCGGCGAGGGGCGTCATTGCCATCCGCTGGGTCGCATCGGCTGCTCCACGATTGGGATACGCAACCGGGTAGGCCACCGTTCAAAGGACTTATGCGCTGCGCGTTGCTGTTCTGTCACCTTCCACCCGGCCCTGGGCTCGAGGTCGCCGACCTGGGGAGGAAACGTCGTCGACCGGAAAACCACGGCGCGCCCAAGGAACGTCGACGAAACTCCAGATGCGGTCACAACTCTCTCATCAGCGGCTCGCCGGGTATCGTGGTAGCACGGTCCACGAGCCGGCCCCGGGCGGCCCAGGAGACTCCCATGAGCGATGGTCGCACCCTTCCGACACCGCCCCGCGCGGGGCGCGCGGCGCTGCTCGCGCTGCTCGCCGTGGCCTGGGCGCCGGCGCAGGAAGCCGCAGGCGTGGCCGCCAACCTCGTCGAGCGCTACACCACGGATGGCGCGGAGATCGTCGGCCACGATGTCGGGCGCTACAACAACCGCCCGCTCTACGCCAACCAGACCAGCGCCGTGGTGCTGGCCGGGGACCGGCCGCTGCTGCGCTGCGGCGCCGGGTCGGTGCTCGAAGGCACGCTGATGATCGCCGTGGCGCGCGGGGGCACGGCGAAGTGGTTGCACGAGTGGGCGAGCATCACGTCGCGCTACCGCGCCGACCGCATGGCCTGGGATCTCGCCGACCCGGCCTTCAGCGGCTTGACCGCCACGCTCCAGGTGGTGCCGCCGGCGGACGGGTCGGGCATGGCGGTGCACCTGGTCCTGACGGGCGCGGCGCCGGGCGACGAGGTGATCTGGGCCTGCGGTGGCGCGCTGGCGCTCAAGCAGAGCGTGCTCAACACCTGGGACGTCACCACGCACGACCGCGAGCCGTTGCTGCGCATCGGCTTCAACCCGGACGACTGCCTCGGCGACCGCGTGACCACCGACGGCGCGCGCTGCACCATCCACCCAGGGGCAGGCAAGCCCGGTGCCGGGCTGGGCGTCGCCTGCACCGCGCCGGGCGACCTGACCGTCGCCGACGCCACCCAGTGGGCCGATCCCCTGGCCCTGGCCCGCAGCGCGGCCGGTGACCGGCCGCTCGCGTGCGGGCGCGCGCGCGCCGCGGCGGCGCGGGAAGTCTACTGGGCGCTGACCGGCCGCGGTGCGCGCGCGGCCCCGGAGGCCGATCCCGCCGCCTTCTTCGCGGCCGGGATGCGCCGGGTCGAAGCGATCGGGGCGCGCGTCACCGCGCGGACCCCGGACGCGCGGCTCGACGCCATGGTCGAAGCGGCGAACGCGGTGATGGAGGGCGTGTTCCGGGATGGCATCTTCACCCACTCCGGCATGCGCTGGGGGGTGCCGCTGCTGGGATGGCGCACGCTCTTCGGCGGCACCGCGTACGGCTGGCACGAGCGGGTGCTGGAGCAGGCGCGCTTCTGCCTGGCGCGCCAGGTCACCGCGACCACCAAGGACCACCCGGTGGCCAGCGCGCCGCACGGCCTGGCCTGCCAGGCGCTCGACTCGCGGCTGTTCGGGCGCGGCCGCGTCGACGCCTACCAGACCTGGCACTACGACATGCAGAGCCAGTTCTTCGACCAGCTCATCCACGCCTGGCGGTGGACCGGAGACCCGGAACTGGAGAAGCTGCTGCGCCCCGCCCTGGAGCTGCACCTCGAGTACATCCACGCCTGCTTCGATCCCGACGACGACGGGCTGTACGAGAGCTACGCCAACACCTGGCCGACCGACGACCAGTGGTACGATGGCGGCGGCACCGCCGAGGAGACGGCCTACGCCTACGCCGGCCACCGCGCGGCCCGCGACCTCGCCGCGCGCCGGCGACCAGGCCGCGGTCCAGCGCCACGACGCCCGGCTCGCCAAGATCAAGCAGGCGTTCCTCGCCAAGCTGTGGGCCGCCGACCGCGAGCACGTCGGCGCCTGGGTCGAGCAGGGCGGCCACGCCCGCCTGCACGAGGACTGCTGGCTGTACGCGATCTTCTGCCCGATCGACGCCGGCCTGCTCGACCAGCGCCAGGCGGCGCAGTCGCTCTATTACACGGAATGGGGCCTCGAGCGCGAGCGCATGCCCTACGGCGGCGAACGCTGCTGGACCTCCAACTGGGTGCCGTCGCTGTGGTCGCTGCGCGAGATGTGGCCGGGGGACAACTACCACCTGGCCCTGGCCTACTACCAGGCGGGCCTGGGCGACGAAGCCTGGGACCTGCTGCGCGGCACCTTCCCGCGCATGGCCTTCTACGGACCGGTGCCCGGCGATTTCGGCCACCCCAACGGCGGGACCGACTTCAACGACTGCGCCAGCATGTTCTGCCGCGTGGTGGTCGAGGGCCTGTTCGGCTACCGACCCGACTACACCACTGGCACCGTCACCATCGCCCCGCAGCTGCCCTCGGGCTGGGACCAGGCGTCGATCACCACCCCGGACGTCGCGATCAGCGTCGCCCCGGGCACCTGCACCGTCACCCTCGCCCAGCCCGCCGCCCTCGACCTGCGCCTGCCGGTGCGCGCGCGCCACCTCACCGCGGTGCGCGTCAACGGCGTGCCGGCGCGGTTCGAGCTGCTGGCCGGCGTCGGCTGCAGCGTCGCGCACGTCGCCGTCCCGCGCGGCGCCACGGCGCGCGTCGAGCTGGACTGCTCGGAACCCGTGCCCCAGTACGCGCCGCTCGCGGTCACCGCGCAGCGCGGCGCAGCGCGCGCGCTGGACGTCGAGGGCCCCGCCACCGTGCTCACCCCGGCGGAGCCGCCCACGACCGCTGGCCACCACCTCGCCGAGGCGCTGGTCAAGGTCGGCGACGCGCCGCAGCGGCGCTTCTTCAAGGTCACGGTGCGCGACCCCGCCGCCGAGGCCGAGGCCGCGGCGCACGAGCTCCCCGCCGTTCCCGCGGGCGCGCGCTGGGCGTGCCTCGACCTGCGCGCCAGCCTCAACGCCGACGTGCGCACGATCTTCCAGCAGCAGTACCTGTCACCGCGCCCGGACACCTGCTCGCTGCGCCTGGGCGTGGACGGCTGCTCGACCTGGCAGCAGATGCTCGATCCCAAGCACCACGCGCCGCTCATCGACCTGGAGCGCGTGGCCGCGCTGTGCGCCGCCACCCCCGGGCGCCTGAGCGGACCGCTGGGCATCCCGTTCGCATGGCCGGGAGAGGGCAGGAACATCGCGTTCACCTCGATGTGGGACAACTGGCCCCGGCAGGTGGTCGTGCCCTCGGGCAGCGCGGCGAAGCGGTCTCGCTGCTGCTCTGCGGGTTCACCAACCCGATGCAGGGCCGCATCGCCAACGCCGAACTGCGCTTCCTGTACGCGGACGGCGGCAGCGAGACCGTGGCGCTGGTCCCACCCTTCAACTTCTGGTCGCTGTGCCCCTTCGGCAACGCCGACTACGATTACCGGCGCGATGGCTTCTGCCTGCCGGCCAACCCACCCCTGACCCTCCAGCTCGGCGGCAACTGCCGGGCGGTGGTCCTCAACCGCCGCCTGGCGGCGGGCAGGACGCTCGCCAGCGTCACGCTCGAGACCCTGAGCCAGGAGGTGATCATCGGGCTGATGGGGATCAGTGTGATGAATCCGGTGGACCCTTAGCGGCTGGCGGCGTCCACGGCTGGGCCAGGGCGGCCGTGATGCTCGCCGTGACGGAATCGGCCAGCAGCCGCGAGCCCTGGTCGTTGAAGTGCACGTTCCTCGGCGTCTGCACCTCGGCGACGCGGCCGGCGACGACGGCGCACAGGTCGTCGATCACCACGCCGTTGTCCTCCATCACCTTCTTGGCGACCGCGTTGTAGACGACCTCGTCGCCCTGGTGGCGGCCGGAGGAACCGTCGGGGACCGGTGTGGTGCTGGCCCACACCAGGATCGCCCCGGTGTGCTTCAGGCGGACGACGAGCGCGCGCAGGTTGGCCTCGTACTGGTCGGGCTTGGCGACCTGCCGGCCCTGCGCAGGGCTGACGTACCTGCCCTTCTCATCGAGGTACTTCAGGTCGTGCAGCCCGAAGTTGAAGTGGATCACGCGCCAGCGGCGGTCACCCAGCCAGGCGTCGAGGTTCGCGAGGCCGTTGGCGGTGTCGGCGCAGTTGGCCGGCACCTTGCCGGACGGTGCGAGCGGCCGGAAGACGTTCGCCACCCCGGCGAGCCGCGACCTGACCAGCAGGGTGTAGCCGATGGAGATGGAATCGCCGAGGATCAGCACGTCGGGCAGTGCGGCGTCGGGGGTGGACGACCAGGCCTTGCCCGCGGCCTTCTCCTCGGCCGAGCCCTTTTCGATGGCGCCCTTGTCGGCGGCGTCCACGCGCGCGGGCAGGGCGCCCGCGCACAGCAGCAGGACCAGCATCAGCGAGCGGTGGTGGGCGGTGGTCATGGGTGGTTCCTTTCACGGCTCCGTGACGGGGAGCGCATCGGTGCGGAACGGCGCCGCGGGCAGACCGTCGCGGTTGCCGAAGTTGGGCTCGGCGGCCTCGTCGAAGGCGAAGCGCACCTCCCTGGGTTCCGCCACCTCCGCGCTGGTGACGACGATGGCGTCCCCGGAGATCGCCGCGGCGGCGGGGTGGAACCTCCCGTCGGCGCCGGCGGCGCTGAACCACGTCAGCGCCTTGCCGTCGAGCGACGCGAGGCCCTTGCCGACGTGGTCGAAGTGCAGGACCGCCTTGGGCCCCTCGCGCTCGATGCTGCCCGGGCGGTAGATGGGGCCAGAGGGCGTGACGTCGCTGCGCCCGTAATCGCGCGCCAGGGCCCACCGCGCGAGGCGCTCGCCGACCTCCTTCTTGCGCGGCGGGTGGATGTTCCCCAGGTCGCCGACGTCGGTGGTCACCACCATGCCGGTGCGGGGCAGGGCCAGCGCCTGGGCCTGGGCTTCGCGGAACAGCGGTTCCGCCAGCGGCCGGCCGGCGAACTCCTTGCGCTGCGAGTAGAGCAGCGGCGGCAGCTGCACGTAGTAGAACGGCAGCTCCGCGCCCCACGCCGCGCGCCATCCGGCGATCAGCGCCGCCTGCTTGTCGGCGTAGATGGCGCCGTCCCCGGCGATGAGGTTCGATTCGCCCTGGTACCACAGCACGCCGCGCAGCGCGAACGGCACCAGCGGGTGGATCATGCCGTTGTAGAGCATGGTCAGCGGAGTGCCGTGGAACCGCTCCTTGGGGGTCTTCGCCGCGTCGGCGTAGGCGGCCAGGGCCGGGTCGGCCGCGAAGGCGCCGGCCGGGGTCCAGTTCTCGATGGAGGTGCCGCCCGCGCTGGCCTCGATGATGCCGATCGGCGCGTGCAGCTCCTGGGCCAGCCGGCAGGCGAAGAAGTAGCCCACCGCGGAGAACTTGATCTCGTCGAGCGACGCGGGCGAGCACGGCACCCACCCCCTCCACGGGTAGTCCACCCGGGGGCGGTCGGAGGCGTCGATGTCCCAGGCCGGCGCCGCGGCCAGGGCGATCTCGACGTTCATCAAGCGGATGAGCGGGTGGTTGGCGGCGGCCAGCTCGGCCGCCGCGCCGACCGTGGTCACCGGCTGCCCGCGCCAGGCGCCGACCGGCTTCTGCATGTTCGACTGGCCGGCGCACAGCCACACCTCGCCCACCAGCACGTCGTGGAAGACCAGCGCCGCTCCGGTGGCGACGGTGAGATCGGCCGCCTCGGCCGACACCGCCAGGGGCTCCAGCACGACCCGCCACGACCCGTCCCCCGGCGCGGCCGTCACCTGCTTGTGCTGGCCGGCGAAGCTCACGGTGACGAGCGCGCCGGGCGCGGCCCTGCCCCAGATCGGCACGGGTGCCCCGGCCTGCAAGACCATGTGGTCGCCGAACACGTGCGGCAGGACCGGCGCCGCCACGGCGCCCAGGGCGGAGGCGCAGGGCAGCGCGAGCGCGACGAGGAGCGGGAACGCGGAAGCGGAGGTCATCGGCGTCCAGGGTGCGGAGGTGATGCGCGGACGCCACCTGCGACGGCGAGCGTGCGTGGGCACGCGCAGGTGACCGGCAACGCGGCGCCCGGAGGGGCCGCGGAAGCGCGCGCCAGGACATACCGCACGGGACCGGTACCGTTCACGTCGTCAACGTCACGCGCGGTGGGAGAATCGTGATCCGGGCGGAGGCCCGGTGCGCGCCTGCCCGCCGCCATGCCGGTGCGACCGGAATCCGCCGGTCGTGCACCCGGTGGTCGTCACCGCGACCGCAGCGGTGTCGCGGAGACCCACCGCGCGGACGGCGCACCCGGCCGCATTGGACGATCCCATCACCGCATTGGACTTCCATCACACCGGATCGCCCTGGCCTCACGCGGCAGGCCGGAATCATGCAGGCCCGCGGGAAATGCCTGTAATACCGGCGCGTGAACGGGCAATGAGCGGACCGCGAGCACCCTGGTTCCCACCTCCCCCGCAAAGGCCATCCCACGTGAAGCCCATCATCCTCAGCTCCGCCCTGCTCTGCGCCTCGCTCACCGCCGCCGCCGAGGAGTCCGGACACACCGCCAGCGCCGACGACGCGGTGATGCACGCCATCACCATCACCGACCCCAAGGACTTCATCAAGCCGCTCGAACTCGACAAGGCCTACACCGCGCGGGTGTGGGCGGCGGGCGAGCCGGTGGCCAACATCGTCGCCATGGACGTCGACAGCCACAACCGCCTCTACACCGCGCAGACCTTCCGCTTCCGCATCAAGGGGGTGGTGGACATCCGCGAGGCCCTGTTCATGTACCGCGACGACCTGCGCGCGCGCACCCTGGCCGACCGCCTGGCGTTCCAGAAGAAGTGGACCGACCAGGGCATGTTCAAGCCCGACTACTTCACCAAGTACTCGGAGCGCGTCTCGCTGCTCGAGGACAGCAAAGGCGGTGGCACGGCCGACCGCATCAGCACCTTCGCCGAGGGCTTCAACGGCCCGCTGGACGGCACCGCCTCGGGCATCCTGGTCGGCGACACGGTCGGCACCAAGACCACCGTCTACCTCGCCTGCATCCCCGACATTCTGGGCGCTGACCGACAGCACCGGCAAGGGCGTCGCCGACCAGCGCAGCGCGCTCAGCGAGGGCTACGGCCCGCGCTTCAGCTTCAGCGGCCACGACCTGCACGGTCTGGTGCGCGGTCCGGACGGGCGCATCTACTGGTCGGTGGGCGACCGCGGCTACGACGTCACCACCAGGGACGGCCGCCACTTCAGCGACCCGCTGTCGGGCGCGGTGTTCCGCTCCGAGGCGGACGGCAGCGACGTCGAGCTGTACTACAGCGGCCTGCGCAACCCCGAGGAGCTGGCCTTCAACGCCTACGGCGACCTCTTCACCGTCGACAACAACGCCGACATGGGCGACGGCTCGCGCGTGAACTACGTCATCGAGGGCGGCACTTCCGGCTGGAGCCACGGCTGGCAGCTGCTGCGCGGCGGAGCGCTGGCCAAGGCCGCGCTGCTCGACGGCACCCAGCCCGACCCGTGGATGGAGGAGGGCATGTGGAAGGAGCGCTTCCCCGGCCAGCCCGCCTTCCTGGTGCCGCCGGTCGGCTTCGCCACCAACGGCCCGTGCGGCCTGGCGGTGGTGCCGGCGACCGGCTGGCCGGCGGACCTGCAGGGGCGCTTCCTGGTCGCGGACTACCACGGCGGCACCAGCGCCGGCCTGCTGTCGTTCCTGCCCGAGGAGCAGGGCGCCGGCTACACCATGGACAAGCCCAAGCATTTCGTGTGGGGCATGGGCGCCACCGACGTGACCTTCGACTACGCCGGCAACTGCTTCGTCAGCGACTACCTCGGCGGCTGGGCGCAGGCGGACAAGGGCGCGATCATCGCCATCCGCGCCAAGGGCGACCAGGCCCTGGACGCCGCGGTCGCGGCGGTGCGCGACCTGGTCGCAGGCGGTTTCACGGCGCGGCCGGTGGCCGAGCTCGGCAAGCTGCTCGGCCACCCCGACCAGCGCGTGCGCCAGTTCGCGCAGTTCGAGCTCGCGCGCCGCGGCCACGACGGCCAGTCGACGCTGGCCGCCGCCGCGTCGGCCAGCGGCCCGGTGCTGCCGCGCCTGCACGGCATCTGGGGCATCGGCCAGCTCGGCCGGCGCGATCCCGGCGCGCTGGCGGCGCTGCTGCCGCTGCTCAAGGACGGCGACGCGCACGTGCGCGAGCAGGCCGCCAAGGTGCTGGGCGACGACCGCTATGCGCCGGCCACCGGCGCGCTGATCGCGCTGCTCAAGGACCCCAGCGTGCGCGTGCGCGCCTTCGCCTGCATCGCGCTCGGCCGCCTCAAGGCCCAGGCCGCGACCCCCGAGCTGCTGCGCGTGCTGGCGGAGAACGACGACAAGGACGCCTGGCTGCGCCACGCGGCGGTGATGGGCCTGGTCGGGGCCGGCGACGGCGCCGCGCTGGCGCGCTACACCGGCGAGAGCTCCAAGGCGGTGCGCATGGGCGTGCTGCTGGCGCTGCGCCGCCTCGGCGACGAGCACGTCGCGGCACTGCTGAAGGACGCCGACCCGTGGGTGCGCGCCGAGGCCGCGCGCGCCATCTACGACGCGCCGATCCTCGCGGCGATGCCCGCGCTCGCCGCCGAACTCTCGAGGCCGCTCGACGACGCCATCCCGGCGCCGCTCGCCAAGCTGCTGACCCTGCGCCTGATCAACGCCGTGCAGCGCTACGGCGACGACAGCGGCCCGGCCGCCCTGGCGGCCTTCGCGGCGGGCACCTCCGCCCCCGCCGCACTGCGCGCGCAGGCGCTGGTCGCCCTCGGGCGCTGGGCGCACCCGACCACCGTCGATCCGGTGGTCGGCGTGTACCGCCCCGGCCTGCCGCGCGCGCACCCGCTGGACGCCGCGGCGCTGAAGGAGCCGATCCTGCGCATCATCGCAGGCGGCGACCGGGAGCTGCTCAAGCCGGCGGTGACGCTCGCCGCCCAGCTGGGCTACGGCCTCGACGCCCGGACCCTGCTCGGCCTGCTCGACAACGCCGGCATGCCCGCCGCGGTGCGCACGGAAGCCCTGCGCCAGCTCACCGCGCAGCCGCCGCCCGACCTCGCCAAGCGCCTCACCAGGCTGCTCGACGACCCCAGCGCCGAGATGCGCATCGCGGCCTTCGACGCCCTCACCGCCGCCGATCCGGAGGCGCTGCTGCCGAGCGCGAAGCACGTCCTCGACGACCCCGCCTCCCCCACCGGCACGGTGGTGGTGATCGACCGCGCCCTGGGCGGCTGGGACGAGCTCGCCATGCGCGCCCCCCCGGCCAAGGGCGAGGCCGACAGCGACCCCGCCAAGGGCGCCGCCGCGGTGACCTGGGTCGACGGCTTCGCGAAACCCGCCCGGGACGCCGGCGCCGCAGGCCAGAAGCTGCCGCGACTGACCAGCGGCACGCTGCCGCGCAGCGACGACGACCACGAGCGCAGCACCTGGGTGGACGGCGGCGAGAGCCGCTTCGTGCTCGACCTCGGCAAGGCCATCCCGGTGGCCCAGGTGGACACCTACTCGTGGCACAAGAGCGACCGCGCGAAGCAGGTGTTCGCGCTGTGGGGCGCAGGGGGCGACCAGCCGCCCGGCACCGCCGGCGATCCAGCCAAATCCGGTTGGGTGCTGCTGGCGAAGGTCGACACCAGCGCGCTGGGCGACGGCGGCAAGCACGGCAGCGCCGTGCGCGGCGGCGGCAGCGATGGTCTCGGGCGCCTGCGCTGGCTGATGTGGCAGAACCTGCCGCGCGGCAAGGGTGGCACCTTCTACGCGCAGGTCGCGGTGCTCGCCAAGGGGCACGAACCCGCGACCCTGGCGGATCCCGGGGCCTCGCGCGCGCTCACGCCGATCCGCCAGCACGCGCTGCTCGCGCTCGGCGCCAGCAGGAAGCCCGAGGCCGGGGCCCTGATCGGCGCGTGGTGCGACCGCCTGCTGGCCGGGTCGGCGCCGCCCGCGCTCGCCCTCGAGATCACCGAGGCCGCCAAGGCGCGCGGCGAACCCGCGCTCACCGCCCGGCTCGAGCGCTACCGCGCGCAGTGGAAGGCCGACGACCCGCTCGCGCCCTACCGCCCCGCGCTGTTCGGCGGCGACGCCGAGCGCGGCCGCGCCATCTTCACCCAGCACGCGGCGCAGTGCATCCGCTGCCACGCGGTCGACGGCGAGGGCGGCAACGTCGGTCCGGACCTGCGCGGCGTCCCCAACCGCCTGAGCCGCGACAAGATCCTCGAGTCGCTGATCGTGCCCAGCGCCGAGATCGCGCCCGGCTACGGCGTCGCCACCATCACCCTGAAGGATGGATCGACCATCGCCGCGGGCATCCTGGCGCAGTCGGCCGACGAACTGGTGCTGCGCCTGCCCGACGGCAAGCGGCAGACCCTGGCGATGCCCACGGTGGCCCGGGTCTCCAAGCCGGTCTCGCCGATGCCGCCCATGGGGGAGATCCTGAACCGCTTCGAGCTGAGGGACGCGATCGCGTACCTGATGAGCCTGCAGTGAGGGGCGCCGGTCATCGGCCGCGGCGCGGTCCAGTGCCGCAGCGGCGCTCGAGCCCGCGGCGCACCCGCCGATGCACCGGGCTGAGAGGCGCACCGCGGGGCGCCGCCGCCACGGCCGGCGCGTGGCCGGCCACGACGTGCCGCATCAGGGTTCGCCGCCCAACCTCCGCACCGGCTGGTCCACCTCCGCCAGGACGGTGGTCTTTCCGCGCTCGGTGCGGCTGATGACCACATCGGTCTTGCCCGATGGCGCCATGGAGGTCCTGACCTGGTCCATGTAGTCCTGGAAGATGATGGTGAAGGCGCTGTGGTCCGCGTTCCAGGCGGTGATCGGCACCGGTTCTCCGGGACGGTACGGGTACATCATCACCAGGAAGCGCGGCTCGATCGCCGTGACCTTCATCGACAGGATGTTGTTGTCCTTCTTCTTCCCCTCGACCAGCGCCGGCTCCAGCTTGTCCTGCGGGTCCGCCGGGGAGCAGCGCAGGACGCGGACCAGCAGCTTCGGATCGTCGGCGCTGCGCTTGACGGAGGCGGCCGCGACCTTGTCGGGGTTCGACACGCGCAGGTCGCCGGCGGCGAGCGTGACGTCGCACACGCACCCGGACGCTGCGGCGGACGGCACGATGCTCTCGATCGCCAGGTCCTTCTCCAGCAGCAGGCGCCAATCGTAGCTGTGCGGAGTCCTGTCCGCCTGGATGTCGTCGATCACCAGGGCGTACGGGTGCGCGCCGCGGACGATGCCGGTCGTGCGGTAGGCCTTGATGACCGGCCTGTTCACCGTGCGCATCACCGGGGTGAGGGTCCCGGGGAGGCCGATCCAGGACTTCTCGCGGTAGAGCGGTTCGTCGAAGCCGGGAGTGGGGACGCGGGTGAAGGCGAAATCGTTGACGCTGTGACGCTCCCAGCTGCCTCCACCGGGCGCTGGCGAGGTGCCGTCGCCGAGCTCGGCGAGGGTGTAGGAGCGGTGCGTGGTGGGGTTCTTGTCGAGGCGCACCAGGTGCCAATCCCAGCAGTAGCTGGCGTCGCCCACGGCGAAGGTGGCCGATGGCCGGTCGGTGACGCCGACCAGGCGTCCCGGAGTCAGCGCGTCCTGGCTCCAATCATCGATGGTCACCAGGCTCTGCTGATCGTTGTCGGGCAGCCACTGGTCGAGTCCGGCCCAGACGCGGCCCTTGCCGGTGAACAGGATGCTGTTGCGGTCGGCGTACGGGTGACCGCCATTCACCCCCCGGACGTGCAGGTTCATCATCAGCGCGTCCTTGTCCCAGCCGCTGCGCGTGATCACCAGGGCCCGCTCGCCGGCGACGTAGGTCAGGGGCAGGCCGAGCTTCCCTGGGTCGGCGCCGGCCGGGTCGTAGTCCGCCGGCAGCATGGCCGCGATCAGCAGCTGGTTCCAGTAGCCGGGGTTGTCGCCAGACGGCAGCCGTTCGTAGTGCTCACCGACCGCCACGCGGTAGACCCAGTCGACCACCGGATCCTTCGGGTACAGGTATTTGAAGCCGAACGCGTCCACGGCCAGGATGTTGCCGGAACCGCCCAGGCGGTCGTAGCGGATGAACCCGCCCGGCGGAAACGAGCTGGCGCGCTCGACGAAGTCGGGGTTCGGCATGATGCTCTGCGGCAGGAAATCCATCGCGTAGGCGCGGACGTGCGGGTGGCCCGCCAGGTCCGGTTGGCTGCGGCGGGCGAAGGCGATGATGCCGTCGGCGCCCATCTGCACCTTGGCCTCGGCCTCGAACACCGCGCCGGACGGGAACACCCCATAGGTGAAGTAGTTCCGGAAGCCGCGCACCAGTCCGGCGTACTTGAGGTCGTTGAAGCCGGGCTCGCCCTCGATGGCCAGCAGCGGCACGAACCAGTAGCCGAAGGTGGCCCAGTTGGAGTACGTCCGTTCCGCATCGTTGAAGGTGCCGTAATTGTCGTGGTACCACGTGGTGTCGGCCAGCTCCTTGTGGACGGCGGCGCGCTGCTCGGCGCTGAAGAAGTTGTACCCGAGATCGTAGATCCAGCCCAGCTCCTGGCCGCCCGCCCCCCCGCTCACCGGCCGGTCGATGGGGCCGGTCTGCTTCTTCTGCTCCCGCGCCTGGTCGCGGGCGGCCTGATCGATGCGCATCGCGGTCATCACGGCCTTGCCGAGGGCGGCCCCTGCGACGGCATCGTTCTCGATCAGGCAGCGGTAGGCCTCCATCGACAGCACCGGCCAGTAATCCCCGGTCTTCACCGTCATGTCACCGTCGATCAGGCGCGCGTAGCCGCGCGTCGCCGGGTTGAAGGGGTTGCCGGCCGATTTGTAGTACAGCAGCCTGATGTGGCCGTGGGTGCCGCCGAAGTCGCCCTGGTAGATGTCGGGCTTGGCGTAATCGGCGTTCTCGTCGTAGGTGCCGCGCAGCGCGTGGGAGTACGACAGGATCTTGTTCCACATCATCCGCCCGCACGCGGTCGTCTTGAGCTTCTGCCGCAGCTCCGGCAGGTCATCCGGGACGATGAGGACGCGCGGGTGGACGCCCGGCGGCGGGACCGGGCGCGGCTGGCGGACGCCGCTCTGGTCGAAGGTGACCTTCAAGGGCCCGAAGTCGTCGGCCTTGATCGTCCCCCAGGGGACATCCACGGACGAGGCGTAGGTCTTGCAGGGCTTGTCCGCGAACGGCGAGGTCTCGGCTCCGCCGAGCAGCGCCACCGACAGCAGCGGCAGACAGAACCGGAGGAGGGTGGGGCTCTTCATTGCGGATTCCTCGAGGGATGTCGATGGGTGGCCGCATCATCGCTGCGGCTCCAGAGCCGTGTCCATGGGGTCCGCACGGGCTGCACCGCCGGCTCGTGGCCGACGCCAGCGGCCAGCGGCAAGCAGCCCCCGCGTGGCCTCACGTCTCCACCCTGCGGGACCGGAAGCGCAGACGCAGGAACAGGCCGCAGGCGAGCACCAAGGCGCTGAAACCGCCGTGGCCGCAGGAGTGCCCTCCGCTGGAGGACGCTGTGGAGGCGGAACCGGGCGCGCTGGGGACGGTGATCGCGAGCGCTGGCGACCGCGGGCTGGTTCCGGCGCCGTTCGTCGCGGTCACGGTGACGGCATGGTCACCGGAAGCGAGGCCGCTGACGGGCCAGCTGTACGCACCCGCGCCATCCGCGGTGACGGTCGCGGTCGACACGCCATCGATGAAGACGGTCACGGTCGCGCCCGCCGCGGTCGTGCCACCGATGACCATGCCGGCCGGAGTGGTGGTCAGGTGGGGCGCCGCTGGCGTGGGAGGCACTGCGGCGGCGTGGGGAAGGACGGTCAGGACGATGATCGCCGACGTCCCGGTGGCGCCCGCGTCGTCAGTGGCCTTCGCGGTCACCTGGTAGGTGCCGGCCGCCACCCCGGTCCACGTGCAGGCGTACGGTGCGCCGGCGTCCTCACCGATCTTGGTGGCGCCGGCGTAGAACTCGACCTTGGCGACGCTGCCGTCGCTGTCCGCGGCAGTCGCGCCGAGCACGATGGTGGCCGGAGCCAAAAAGGGTCCGGACGGAGCGGTCACGGTGACGGTCGGCGGCGCGTCGAGCGCGGTCACGGTGATCGCCACCGTGGCGGCGGAGCTGTGCAGCCCCCCATTGTCGGCGACGGTGAAGGTGAAGCTGTCGGCGCCGTGGAAGCCGGCCGCCGGCGTGTAGGTCACCACCGGCCCGCTGCCTCTCACCGTGCCGTGCGCCGGCTGACCGTAGGCGTAGCCGACGATGGTCCCGTCGCTGTCGCTCCCCGCCAGGGTGATGGCCTTGGTGCCGCCCTGGGTCGTCGACACGGATTGGGCGGTGGCCACCGGCGGGACGTCGGCGGTGGTGGCGGTGAAGCGCACCAGCACCGCCGATGCCGCCGGCACGGCCACCACCGCCTGGCCCGCCACCGCGGACAGGGGCGTCCAGACACCGTGCCACTGCCCATCGGTGGCGATCGCCGCCCCGCCGACGGTGATGCCGGTCTTGGCCGCCGCGTCGCCGCCGGCCACCGCCAGCGCGCAGCTTTCGGCGGTGAAGGCGCCAGTTCCCGCCGGCACGGTCAGCGTGACGCGCGCGTCGCGGGCCGTGGCGCCGTGGGTGCGGTTGATCACGGTGGTGGTGGTGATGCCCGCCGCGGTGGTGGCGTACACGTGCAGGACGCCGCCCGGGACGCCGGGAGCGACGCTGGCGGGTATGAACCTGCCATGCCCGCCGAGTCCGAAGGCGAGCATGCCGTAGGCCAACGGGCGCGCGGCGTAGCCGCCGGTCACGGTCTTGAACGCCGAGTAGTTCTGGAAGTCGCCGGTATGGAAATTGATGCCGAGCGCCTGGTGGGCGCACCACCAGTACAGGTAGTCGAGGCTCCACAGCGCGGCGGCGTAGGTATCGCTGACGTCGAGCGCTCCCCCATTGGAGTAGTTGCTCGCTTCCTCGATGCGGTAGTGGAATCCACGGGCCAGCGCCGCCGGGACGAAGCGCTGGTACCAGGCGGTGTAGCCGTCCTGGGCCAGCATGCGGTCGCGCGCCGCGCCCGCGTCCCTCACCTGGGACGCCGGGCCGAAGCTGTACTCGTGCTGGGTGACGTAGGCCAGCCGCTGCGCCCGCGCGGCGCTCAGGGTCTGGCTGAACTGGTTCGCCCAGGCCTCGTCCCAGGCGCTGGGACCGCAGATCGGCAGGCCCGGCTGCTGCTGGGCGGTGAGGTCGAAGTAGGGGTTCCAGTTGCTCGTGTAGAGCGTGAAGTTCGCGTAGAACACGTTCGGTTCGTTGCCGATCGCCAGGCTGTCGAGGAGGTCGGCGTAGCGCGTCCTGATGTGCGCGATGAGCGGCTGGGTGGAGGCGGGAACGGTGTCCTTCAAGGGGACGCTGTAGATGACCTTCGCACCCGCCGCTTTGGCGAAGGCGAACAGCTCGTCGACGTCGGCGGTCGAGATGACGGTGGTCGGGCGGTCGATGGTGACGCCGCCCAGGCGCAGGCTCGTCACCCCCAAGGAGTGGAAGAGCCGGACCAGCGGCGCGTTCGCAGCACTGAAATAGTGGCTGCCGTCGGCACGCGGCATGAGGGTCGTGGATTCGTAGCTGAGGCCCTCGGCCTGCGGCGGGATGGCCAGGCCCGGGGTCTGGGGGTCCAGCGCCACGGTGACGACCAGGGGATCGGCGGCGGCGGCGCGCAGGGTCAGCGACAGCGCGAGCGCGGCCGTGCTCAGGCAGGAGATGGTGGACATTTTGGGGTGTTTCCGGAGGTGAGGGCCGTCAGCACCGCGCCCCGTGCGCGGCGCGGGGGCGTGACCGTGCGGCGGTCCCCAACCCTTCAGCCCACCCACGTCGCCGTTACCGGGAATCTCCCGCATCGAGCACCTGGACGATCCCGTACAGCCGGGCATCGAGTTCGGCCATGGCCGCGACAGGCGGGGAGGCGCCGGCACCGGCACCGGCCCGCGGCAACTCGGTGTCCCAAGACCAGCCGACGACGCAGCGGCTGCGCAGCAGCGTGAGCGCGGCGTGCTGGAACCAGCGCCCGGCGTCGGCGGTGGTCCCGACCTCCGGTCCCAGGCCGGCGTCATCGGGCAGCGGACTCTTGGCACCGAGGCCGGCGTGCACGCCGACGACGTAGAGCGGACGCCCGCTCACGGCGCGCCACGCTTCGAGCGCGGCCGCGTCGTCGACATCGTCGCGCAGGCACACCGCCAGCGCGGCGGTGTCCGCCGCGACCGCCGCGACGGTCTCGCCATCGCGGGTGTCGTGCGCGGTGAGCACCGGGCCGAACCACAGGGCGCCGGGGGCGGCGCGGCGCAGGGCCAGCTGCGCGGTGGCCAGGTAGGACGCGCGGCAGGCGATGCGCAGCGCCTTCGCGTCATCGGCTCCCCCCTCCTCCCAGGAGCGGCCGCGCGCGGTGAGCCACGCGCGCACCGCCACCTCGAGCGGGCCGCCCTGCGCCAGGCGGCGCAGCGTCGCCCAGCTCATCAACCGCCACTTGAGGTCGAAGTCGCCGACCACCGCCATGACCGCGCTCGACGCCGCCTGCGCGGCGAGCGCGCGTTCGGCGGCCGCGGCGTGCGCGGCGAAGCCGGGCAGGAGCGGCGCCAGGGCCCCCGCCACCTCGAGGTCCGCACCGGAGACTCCCGTGGCGACGAGCCAGGGCTCGTCGGCGAGCCGCAGCTGCGCCACCACCGGCCGGTCCTGCAGGTCGGAGGGCCCGCTGGGGGCCGCGCCGGACCACGGGCCCACGCCGGTGCAGCCCGCCGCGGCCAGGAGGCCGCGCAGGGCCTCGGCCGCGCCCGCGCCGGTCTCGTCCGCGTCTGGCCAGCCGGCGCGCTGGATGCGCCCCATGCCGCTGTGCAGGAACGCGCAGCCGTCGGGGTCCACCAGCCACCAGCGCCCGCCGCGCAGCTGCACGCGCCAGGGCCCCGGCGCCGCCAGCTGCAGGTCGCGACGGCCGCCGAAGCGCGAACGCCACGGCTCGGGAGGGATGGCGCCGAGCGCCGCGACCGCGTCCACGGTCACGGTGGTCCACGGCAGCGGGGGGGCGTCCCGCTCGCCGTGGCGGCGCAGGCGCAGCGGCGCCGCCGCCGCGGCGGCGGCCGGCGCGGCGGCGTTGATCCGCGCCGCAGCGCCGGCCTCCAGGTCGATTTCCCGGCCATCCGCGGCGCGCACCGCCACGCGGCCCTCGCTGACGGCGACGCCCGCCTGGTCCGCGGCGGTCGCGACCGTGAAGCGCGTGCCGCGCACGCGGATCGACAGCAGCGCGCTGCTCACGATGGGCGGCGCCGCGCGACCGCGGGGCGCGGCGCTCACCTCCAGCCGCCCCTGGTCGAGGGTCATGGTCGCCGCGTCGCGCGCGCCGAGCGCCATCCGCGTTCCGGGCGCCAGCACCACCACGCTGCCATCCGCCAGGCGCAGCTCCGCGGCGCTGGCGCCGCTCGCGAAGGTGTCGCCGGCCACCAGGCGCAGGCCGGCGCGCGCCGGTCGGTCCGGGCCCGGCGCGCCACCGCGCGCATCGGCCCCGCAAGCGACCACGACCGCCGCGCCGGCCGGCGCGCGCAGCGCCCAGCTCAGCGCGAGCACGACCACCGCGGCTCCGGCCAGCGGCAGGACGGTGCGCCACAGGCGCCCCCGGCGCGCCGGTCGGCGCAGGCGCAGCAGCACGTCGCGCCGGAAGGTGCGGCTCTGCCCCCGGGCGCGCAGGCGCTGGACGACCCCGCGGCGCAGCCCGGTGGCGCTCGCCGACCCGCCGTGGGCGCCGCGCAGCTGCTGGTGCAGCGCGGCCTGGGCCACGAGCGCGGCCGCGCTGGCGGGGTTGCGCTCGACCGCCGCCAGCAGCCGCTGCGCCTGGTCCTCGTCCAAGGCGTCGTCCAGGTAGCGGTCGACGAGTTCCGCGAAAGTGCCGTCGTCCGCGCTCACGCCGGCTCTCCGGCCGCCCGCACGCGGTGCTCGATGCAGGCGCGCAACGTCGCGCGCGCCCGCGACAGGGCCACCCGCACCGCCACGGCGCCGCGCCGGTCGCGCGCCGCGATGCGCTCCGCATCGAGGTCGTGGCGGTAGCGGTCCTCGATCAGGGTCCGCGTCCCATCCGGCAGCCGCTCCAGGCAGGCGCGCAGGTGCGCGGGGTCGAAGCGCGCGTCCGCGGCCTCTGCGACCGCCGTCGACGCCTCGGCGAGGCGGCACAGGTGGCTGCGCAGGCGTTGGTCGTGCAGGCGCCGGAGGAGGCCGCGGCGCTCGAGGGAGCGCCGCACGAGGTTGCGCGCGATGCCGCGCAGCCACGCCAGGAACGGCCGTCCCGGGTCGTAGGCGCCCAGAGTGTTGAACCCCTCGACGAACGCGTCCTGCGCCAGCCCCTCGACCTCGTCGTCAGCGGCCCCGCACATGGCGACGAACCCGCGCAGCACCCCCTGGAGGTGCTCGACGAGGTCGCCATAGGCCTCGACGTCCCCGTTGCGGGCCTGGGCGAGGCGCTCCTGGATCAGGACGTGATCGATGGCCATGGTCCCCCACCAACGCTTCAGGCGACGGCGAGGAATGTTACCATCGAAATGGCGGCGTGACCGCCGGCGCCTACCGGCTGATCCGGTAGCACACCGCGTGGGCGCACGGCCACTCCAGGCTGGGCTGGATGACGAGGCCGGCCGGCGTCGCGCTCCAGCGGACCGCCGCGGCGCTGCCGAGCAGCTCGACCCTGGTGATGGCCGCGGCGATCGGGGCCAGGGCCGTGGCTTCCACCGGCGCCTCCGGAAGTCCCAGGCAGAACAGGTACAGGACCCCGCCCTTGGTGGTGTAGCGGAGGTCCTTCCACGACAACGGCCGCATGGGCTCGTTCATCCCCTTGGGGGCGATGACGGTGGGCCCCTCGCCGAAGACCGTGAACGGGCGGGTACCGAAGATCGCCTCGCCGTTGACCGGCATCCACGCGCTGAGGTCGGCGAGGACCGCCGTGCACTCGGGGTAGAGGCTGCCGTCGCCGCGCTGCGGGAAGTTCATCAGCAGGTTGCCGTTCTTGCTCACCACGTCGATCAGGGTGTGGATGACCGTGGTGGAGTCCTTGGGCAGCGAGTGCGCGTCGTTGCGGGGGTCGCGGTTGACGTAGAACCAGCCCGCGAGCGAGGTGTCGTCCTGCCACGGCGCGGGCTGCAGGGTGGCCGACACGCCACGCTCGTAATCGCGCACGAAGCTCCCGGCCTTGACGTTGACCACCGCCTCCAGCCGTCCGCCGTGGTCCATTGCGTTGCCGTTCAGGTAGTGGGCGATCAGCCGCATGCCGAAGTCGCCGTGCGGGATGCCGCCATCGAAATAGAGCAGGTCGGGATGATAATCGTCGACGAGCTGGAGGTGGCGCTTCAGCCACGCCTCCTTCCACGATTCCGGCGGCTTCTCCTTGGGCCCGCCCGGGGCGTTGTAGAGATCGACCCAGGCGGGATCCGCTCCATCGTAGGGCACCCCCGCCAGCGCCCCGGTCGCGTCGGCGAGCCGCGCGCCGTACAGGTAGTTCCAACCGCGCTCATCCGCGTGCGACGACACTCCGAACCGCAGTCCGGCCTTGATGGTCCCGGCGCGCCACTCCGCGACGATGTCCCGGTGCGGACCGTGCTTCATCGAGTTCCACTCGTGGTAGGTCGAGGCGAAGCAGTCGAAGTTGTCATGGTGCGTGGCGAGCGCGACGATGTATCTCGCGCCGGCGGCCTTGAACGTGGCGACCAGGGCTTCAGGGTCCCATTTTTCGGCCTTCCAGGATTCTATCACGTCCTTGTAGCCGACCTTGGAGGGGTGGCCGTAGTGCGCCAGGTGCCACGCGTACGCGCCCCCGCCCTGGGTGTACATCTCGTTGGCGTAGTTGTTGCAGATCCCTGGGATCGAGTCGGGGCCCCAGTGCGACCAGATGCCGAACTTGGCGTCGCGGAACCACTCCGGGCAGGTGTACCCGCTGAACGACTGCATGGTCGGGGCGAACCGCCCCGCGCCGTCGCCGGCGCCGACGGCGGGCGGCGCCTCCACCCCCCTCAGCGGCGGACCCAGCACCACCCAGGACGCCAGGGCCACCCCGATGGTTCGACGAAGGCGAGCGGATGCTCTGATCATGGCGACCTCATAGGGAACGGCGGACGTGGATGAGCGCGGTCACCGGCTCACCAGCAGCACGTGTTGCGCCGGCTGCACCTCGAAGCCGGCGGAAGCCGCGACCTCGCTCGGCACCGTGGCCGCCAGCGGGGTGAGGTTCTTGGCGGTGAGCGCGCCCGGGTAAGGGAACTGGAAGGCGCGCAGCCAGTCCGGGCGGAACGCGGTGCCGCTGGGAATCGCCAGGACCTTGCCCCCGACCCCGGCCCAGGCGCCGCCGGCGTACGCGAGCGGCTTCGCGCCGGGATTGGCGACCAGGCGCAGGTGGCGGCCCTCTTCGACGAAATCGAAGCCGATCAGCCCGTTCCTGGCCGCGAGCACCGCGACCCCCTGCGCCGGGCCGCGCGCCTGCGGATGGATGTCGAGGATGGCCCAGTAGGCGCTGCCGGCCTTGTAGGTGCGCTTGTTCCGGCCCGCTTTCGCGGCCACGGGGTCGACGAGTTCGAGGGTCTGCTCCTCGTCGTTCTTCCACACGGCCTGCGGCGCGAAGGTGCTGGGCCCGATCACGACTTCGATCGGATCCAGCACGAAGCGCCCTGGTGCGGCCTCCACCGGAGCGCCGGTGGCGCCGTTGTTGCCGCCCGCGGTGCTGGCGAAGTGCAGACCCGCGACCAGGGCGAAGGCGTCGATATCGGCCTCGGCTTCGACGCGCACGATCCCGATCAGGCGCTGCGGCGTGAAGGCCCAGGCCTCGCTCACCCGGCAGGGCAGCGCCTGCTTGTCCATCTCGCCGAGCACGATCTTCGCCATGGTCACCAGGTGCGAGCCGCAGAGCGCGCCCACCGGCGCGCCGTCGCCCAGCCGCCACACGCTGGCGGCGGCGGCCTCGCGGTGGTGGTGCATGGCGAAGCCCGTCTCCTCCTCGTAACGGTGGCCCGCCGAGGTGTTGGGATTGGTCCACGGCCCGGCGCGGACCTGCACCGCCCCCTCCACCGCGTAGAGCGACACCGCCGGACGCCCGGGCGGCGTCATCATGCAGCCGACGTAGGTTTCCTTCCCCTCGACGCAGGGGTCGTGCCAGAACAACGACTGGGTGCGCGCGGCGCCGATCACCGAGAAATCCCCGAAGCGCCCATTGGGGCCGAGGTAGTTGCGGTCGAAGTAGAGGAAATCGCGCGGCAGCGCCACCGGCACGATGTCGGTGCGCCACAGCGCGGCGCCGATCAGCAGGGTCTGGTCCTCGACGCGGCCGGCGCGGATGGCGCGCTGGGCGTCGGGCAGTCCGAGGTTCTCGCCGGAGCCATCGACCATCGCGGTGACGTACGCCGAGGCGCACGCGCGGTCGTTGTAGTTGCGGTAGATGCCGAACTCCTTCTTCCAATCGACGTTGGTGATGTCGAGACCGACGCTGCGCTCGCTGCCGGTGAGCGCCGCCGGCCGCAGCACGGAAGGCCACCACCACCACATGCGCAGCATCTGCTCGCGCGCCACCGGGTCCCCGGTCAACAGCCAGTACTGGGTCAGGTTGCGGGTCATCACGCTGTGGTAGTGGATTGCCGGCATGCACTCCGAGTCGTAGCAGTGCGCACCGTCGTCGAGCTGGTGCAGGGCGATCGCCGCGCAGATCCGCCGCGCGCGCTCGAGGTAGGTCCCATCGCCCAGCGCGGTGCCGAGGTCGGCGAGGACCAGCATGTCGTTGGAGTCGAGGTTGCAGACCATGCGCGGCCGCTCGGGCAGGCAGCGCTCGGTGCGCTTCAGCGACACCTGGGCGAGCGCGCGCAGCGCCGCCTCCCAGCGCTGCTGCCGCGATGGCGGGATGAGGCCGGGGTAGGCGTGGCGCAGGAGCAGGTACACGCGCGCCGGCCGCGGGATGTCGAACTGCCCGGTGAGGTCCTTCTTGCCCTCGGCCACCGTGTCGAGGTAGTCGAGCAGGGCGACGAGCAGGACCGGTGAACCGCTGTACGCGCTCTGCGGGTGGACGAAGGCGAGGGCCATGTCGGGGTAGGCGTCGCTTTTTCCGGGAGACTCGACGAAGCCCTTCGCCGCCTCCATGGCGCTGCGGTAGAAGGGGTTGGTCTGGGGCTGGGGGATCGGTGGCAGGATCGCGGGCGACAGCATCTGGCGCCGACCGGCATCGGCCTTGGCCAGCTGCTTCACGTCCTCCTGGGCGTGGTTCCTCCCGCACCAGGCGAGCAGCGCCGTCTTGAGCGCGGCTGCGCTGGCCGCGTCGTTGGCGCGGTATTCCGGTGGCAGCTGCTTGTCGGCCACGCCCCCCGGCCACGGCATCGCAGTGGCCGGCACTCCAGCTACCACAGGTGGATACCCGTCTCTGACCTCCGGGCGGCGCTCCGCTCCCGAGCAGCAGGGGAGGCAGACGGCGAGGAGCAGGCACACCCCGGCCAGGGACCCTGTTTTTTGTAACATGATACATATAATGGGACCGCTCCCCGGGCATGTCCGGAAATCCGGTCCGACCACCAGGGGCTACTCCACACCCACCACCTCCTGACCGTCGCGCGTGATGGCGAGGCGCGTGCGGCCGTCCTTGCCGGCGACGAACCGGATGCGATCGACCTGATCCTACCAGGCGACCGTCACGCCCAGGTGATCGGCGCTCCAGGTGGTTTGCGGCAGGGGCTGCCCATCGCGATACGGCAGCAGCAGCAGCTTGAAGTCCGCGCTGACCGCCTGGCTGGGGATGTGCAGCTTGGTGATCTGCATGTCCTTCTGCGGTGGGTTGGGCACGCTCAGCGTGTCGACCGTCGCTGGCGCGGTCGCGTCGAGCTGCGCCGCCTCCAGCACGCGGATCAGCAGGTGTCGATCGGCGCTGGGCGCCGGCTGGCCCTTGGCGGGCGGCTTGGGCTTCTCATCGAGGACGATGTCGGCTTGCGGGTGGGTCGCGTCGCCGGTGCTCTTCGCGGAGCCCAGCGCCAGGTCGTCGGCCAGGATCATGCCCCAGTCGTAGGCGTGCGGCTGGTCGTCCTTCTGCAGGTCGTCGACGATCAGCGCGTAGGGGTGCGCGCCGCGCACCAGGGCCGCGGTGCGGAAGGCCTTCCGCACCGGCACGGGGCGCTGGTACCAGTCGGCGCGCTCGTGGTCGTCCGCCGGTGGCTTCTCGGAGGTGTACCAGTTGGGGAGGTCGCCGAGGGGCATGCCCATCCAGGCGATCGGCGATGGATGCAGGCGGAAGTCGTTGAAGGTGTAGGGAAGCGCGCCCGTGGTCGCGCCCTTGGGCGGCTTGACGATGCCCCTGCTCTGCCAGTTCCACGCGATGCCCAGGTCGGTGGCGATGACCGTGGCCTGGGGGCCGTCCGTCATCTGCACGCACTTCCCCTCGGCGATGGACGGGCCCTCGCCATCGGCGAGCAGCACCGAGCGGTTCGCCGGCAGGTACTGCTCGTGCACCTGGCGCATCACGTGGTAGATGCTCCAGTAGCGGCCCAGCCCGTAGAGGCTGAAGTGCGAGCGGTCGCAGTAGATGTGGCCGCCCGGAATGGCGCGCGTCAGGTAATCGAGGTAGAGCGCGTCCTTGTCCCACGCCGAGCGCGTCACCAGGTTGCAGGTGTCCTGGCTGAAGCAGGTCAGCGGCCGGCCTTTCGTCACCTGGGCGTACTCGGCGTCCCAGGTCGCGCCCGGGGTGAAGTCGCTGGCGAAGATCGCGCAGCACAGGCTGTCCATGACCGCGAAGGGGTGGTGGGTGTTGACCCGGCCGCCGGTGATGTTCGCGTAATCGCCATCGATCTGGTTGCGGTACATGAAGTCGCCGCACACGTCCTTGGGGAACAGCGCGTGGTAGATCATCACGTCGGCGTTGCGGCTGATCTTGTTGCCCGAACCGCCGAGCGAGTCGCAGAAGGTGAAGGCGCCGCCCCACGGGTTCATCGAGGCGACGAAGCAGTCGTTGTAGGCGGCGCGGATGGCGGCGCTGGCGATGACCTCGCGGCCGCGCTTGGCCATGACGATCAGGTGCTCCATGAACAGGAAGTTCTTGCCCCAGCCCTCGTACGCCTCGCCGGTGCCGTACATGGAGGCGACGAAGTTGGTCTGCGCGTCCGCGCAGCGCCGGTAGGTCTCGGGGTCGCTGCCGGGCTCGCCCTCGATGGCGGCGGCGAGGAAGATCAGGCGCGCGCACCACGAGATCCAGTTGCTGGTGCCGGTGTGCAGCGCGTGCAGGGTCTCGCAGCCGATGTTGGTCATGCCCGCGGAGCTCGCGGCGATCGTCCCGCGCACCGCGGCGCGCTGCTCGTCGGTCATCCAGCCGTACGCGAAATCGTAATCCAGGCCGAGCGTCCCCTCGTGGGTCGCCTCCTGGGCGACGATGCGCCAATCGTCGGGCGCGCCCTTCGCGCCCTTGGCCTTCTCCTTGGCGATCGCCTCCGCCAGCTTGCGCGCGTCGATCTGCGCCAGCGTGGTCACCGCCGCGGCGACCTTGCGCCCACCCTCGCGGTCGTCGTCGACCAGGCAGCGGAAGGCCTCGTACATCAGGCAGTACGGCACGTCGCGGTTGACGAACACCGCGGCGGTCTGGTCGCCGGCGACGAGCTTGTCGAAGTCCCCGCGGAACTCGGCCGTGGGTCCGGTCAGGGTCTTGAGCAGGTGGGCGCGGATGTCCCCCATCACCGCCTTGCCGGCGCCGCTGCCGCTCAGGCGCTGGCGGATGGCCGGCAGGTCGTCGCCGTTGAAGATCACGCGCGGGTGCAGGCCCGGGGCGGGCGGCGGCGTGATGAAGCTGCGCTCCATCCCGGTCTCATCGAGGGTCATGGTGACGGGCGCGCTGAACCACTTCTGCAATTCCCCGTCGGTGTAGCCGAAGTTCCTGTGCCGCTTGATCATCTCCGGATCGGTGGGCAGCACGTAGGGCTTCACATCCTGCCCCAGGTGGGACGCCACGCAGGAGATGAGGTGGTCGCCGTCACGCAGGCTGGGATAGACCTCCGGGGGCAGCGCCTCGGCCGCCAGGGCTCCCGTTCCCAGCAGGCAGGTCAGGAGGACGGTGTGGATGCGTGGCATGGCGGCGCCTCGGGGTGCGGGACGGTGGTCGATCGGCTTGAGTTTATGTAACATGATAGATTTGATTACCGGGTACCGCCGTGGTCGGAGAGCGTTGTCGACTGTCCGTGGGGAACAGTCCCAAACCGTCACTGCCATCCACCCCGCGCCCGTCCGGCAGCTGACGGCCGCAACGCGGTGATTGACACTGTGTATCATGTTACGTAAATGGGACCCCTTCCGTGGTCTCAGCCCGCACCACAGGGTACCACCATGCCACGAGACGTGCGCGCAGGCCTGAGGATCGCCGGCCCCGGCGTGGCGAGGAGCCCGCGCCCGGTGATGGACCACGCCGATCCTGGCCGGAGGACGGGCGGCACGCTCCGACCCCGGCCGGGTCGCAGCGGTCG
>CAWFSD010000008.1:0-110806 GCA_963818245.1 uncultured Planctomycetota bacterium | reverse complement strand
AACCAATTGCTACAAGCTGCCCGACCACGTCTACTTCAGCCATCAATGGCACGTGAAGGCCGGCGTCGCCTGCCAGACCTGCCATGGCCCGGTCGAGACCATGGAGGTCGTGCGCCAGTTCGCGCCCCTGACCATGGGCTGGTGCCTCGACTGCCACCGCAACACCAACTACGTCGGCGGCCCGCACTATCGATCCCAAGCAGCCCGCGACCTTCACCGTCGGCACCGCCAACTACGACGTCGTGCGCGCCCGCCAGCAGCCCGACCCGGTGGTCGTCTTCCACGACCGCGAGGTCAAGCCCTCGAGCGCCGCCAAGCCGGCCGCGCCCACCGGCCAGGAGCCGCCCGCGGTCGAGCCCGCCCAGAGCCGCCGCCGACGCGACCTACGCGCGCCTGCTGCACGACCACCCCGACCTGCCGCGCTGGCGCATCCGGGACCTGCCCGAATCGCACCGCGCCTACTACGGCAAGCTCTACGAGCACGACGACCAGGGCAAGCCGATCCTCGAGCTCTCGCGCACCTTCATGAACGCGCCGACCCAGTGCAGCACCTGCCACCAGTGAGCGCCCCGCCCCTCAGCGTTTCCACGCCCTGCGGAATCCCCTTATGACGAGCATGCCGGACGCCCCGCACACCACCCGCCCCGCGAAGACGACGTGGCGTGATGCGGCCGAACTCACCACCAGCGCCAGCGGCGCCGGGGACGAGTTCGCGCCCGAGGTGGCGCGCGCCCTCGCCACCCTGCGCCGCCAGCACGGCCTGGGCGACGCGTCCTGCCAGACCGCCGGCAACACCGCCGGACGAGCTCGCGCGCCTGCGCGGCGACCTCCAGGAGATGCTGCCCGGCGTCAAGCGCCGCGGCTTCATGCAGCTGACCGGCGCGGCCGCGGTGTTCGCGCTGGCCGGCTGCTACAAGCAGCACCCCGACACCATCGTGCCCTACGCGCAGCAGCCGGAAGGCACCGCGCTGGGCAAGGCCGTCTACTACAGCTCGACCCTGCGCGACAGCGGCAAGCCGGTCGCGGTGATGGTCAAGACCTACGACGGCCGCCCGATCAAGATCGAGGGCAACCCCGACCACCCGCTCGCCCGCGGGCGCTGCGACACGCGCACCCAGGCGGCGCTGCTCAACCTCTACGATCCCGACCGCCTGCAGGACGGCGCGCAGCGCCGCGACGGGTCCACGCTCGTGCCGATCGCCTGGGCCGACCTCGACAAGGCGGTCGGCGCGGCCCTGGCCAGCGGCGCCGTCGGCCTGCTCACCGGGCCGGTCGACGGCCCCGCCCGCCGCCAGCTCATCGACGAGCTGGGCAGCGCCTTCGGCGCGCGCCTGCAGCACGCCGTGCTGGACGCGGCGGCCGACACCAGCCGCCTCGGCGACCGCGGTCAGGACGTGGTCTACCGCGTCGACAGGGCCGTCCTGCTCCTCAGCCTGGGCGGCGACTTCCTCGGCGGCGGCGGCACCGGGCTGGCCGAGGCCGTCGAGTTCGGCGACTTCCGCCGCCTGCGCGGCACCGGCGACAGCGCCGACCTCGGCCAGGTGGTGGTCTTCGAAGGGCCGCTCAGCCAGCTCGGCAGCGTCGCCGACGTGCGCGTGCGCGTGGCGCCCGACCGCCTCGCGCTGGTCGCCTGGGGCATCGCCGAGATCGTCGCGAAGGCGCTCGGCCAGACCCTGCCCGACGTGGCGGCGAAGGCGCTCGACGCCGCGCGCGGCGCCAAGCCGCTGTCCGAGGCGCTCGGCCTGCGCGACCTCGAAGGCGTCGACCCCATCGCCTTCGCCGCCGGGCGCCTGCTCGCGGTGAAGAAGGCCGGCAAGAACAGCCTGGTCTACGACGGCCCGGCGACCACCGCCCACCTGGGGGCCGCCGTCAACCTGCTCAACAGCCTGCTCGGCAACGACGGCGTGACCGTCGACGGCGCCGCGGTGGCCAGCACCGCCATCTCCGCCACCGCGGGCGCGGCCGCCGCGCTCATCGCGCGCGCCGGCGCGGGCGAGATCGCCACGCTCATCGTGGTCGACGTGAACCCGGCCTTCCTGTTCGCCGGCTCGCCCACCGCCAAGGCCCTGGCCGCGGTGAAGACGCTCATCGTGCTCGCCGACCGCATCACCGAGACCGCCGCGCTGGCGCACTACGTCGCGCCCACCCTGCACGGCCTCGAGAGCTGGGGCGACGCCGAGGCGCGCGCCGGCGTGCTCAGCCTGCAGCAGCCCGCCATCCAACCGCTGTGGGACGCGCGCGCCGCCGAGGAGAGCCTGCTCGCCTTCGCCGTCGCCGCCGGCGCGAAGACGCCGACCTTCGTCCAGCCCGTGGTCGCCGCCGATCCCCGGCAGGTCGCCGTGGTGTCGCGCCGCCCGCTGTGGCAGGCCGCCGCCGCCGGCGTGCAGAGCTGGCAGAACTACGTGCGCGCGGTGTGGCTCGGCGCGGTCAAGCCGCTGGCCAAGGTCGCGGTCGACGACCGCACCTTCTGGAACGCGGCGCTGGCGCGCGGCGTCGTCCTGGTGCCGGTGGCCGCCAAGGCGCTGCCCGAGTACAAGCTGCCGGAACTGCCCGCCTTCCCCGCGCCGCGCCCGGACGGCGCGCTGCAGCTGGTGGTCTCGCCCTCGCGCGTGTTCGGCGACGGCACCTGGCTGAACAACGCCTGGCTGCAGGAGACCTCCGACCCGGTGGCGAAGATCACCTGGGACAACTGGCTGGCGCTGTCGCCCGCCGACGCCCAGCGCCTCGGCTTCGCCGAGCACGACGTCGCCAAGCTCAGCGTCGGCGGCCTCGCGGTGAAGCTGCCGGTGCACGTCCAGGAGGGCCAGCACCCCGGCGTGCTGCAGACCTTCAGCGGCTGGGGCCGCGCGAAGGACCGCGCCGGCGCGGTCGCCAACCTCGGCCTCGAGGGCCTGGGCTACAGCGTCGACGTGCGGCCGCTCGCCGCCGCGGCCGACCAGGTCCCGGTGCTCGAGCACACCGGCGAGACCTGGCAGCTGGCCTGCACCCAGGGCCACCAGCGCATGGAAGGCCGCGACATCGCGCGCCAGGACGTGCTGGAGCTGCACCGCAGCGACCCCGGCGCGCGCCGCCGCCGCGGCGCGGACGAGCTCTGGGACAAGGGCGTCGACGGCAAGGAGGGCGGCCGCCTGAGCGTGTTCGGCACCAGCCACGAGTACGTCGGGCACAAGTGGGGCATGGCCGTCGACCTCACCACCTGCATCGGCTGCCAGGCCTGCGTGGTCGCCTGCACCGCCGAGAACAACGTGCCGGTGGTCGGCCGCGACGAGGTGCGCAAGGGCCGCGAGATGCACTGGATCCGCATCGACCGCTACTACACGTCGACCGCCGACGCCGCCGGCCGGCCCGACCTGCTCGACGTCGAGGTCGTCCACCAGCCGGTGATGTGCCAGCAGTGCGGCCAGGCGCCGTGCGAGGAGGTGTGCCCGGCGATGGCCACCATGCACAACGACGAGGGCATCAACCACATGGTGTACAACCGCTGCATCGGCACGCGGTACTGCTCCAACAACTGCCCGTACAAGGTGCGCCGCTTCAACTGGTACGAGTACAGCAAGTACCGCGCCGGTCCGGTCGGCTCCGGCAGCCCGCTGGTGCGCATCGCCCGGAACATCCAGACCAGCGGCGCGACCAGCAGCCAGGCCGAGCTCAGCCAGGCGCCGCTGCAGCTGCTGCTCAACCCCGAGGTCACCGTGCGCTCGCGCGGCGTGATGGAGAAGTGCAACTTCTGCCTGCAGCGCACGCGCGAGGTCCGCGAAGCGGAGAAGGCGAGCGGCAGCCGCTTCAAGGACGGCGCGGTCACCACCGCCTGCGCGCAGACCTGCCCGACCGCAGGCGATCACCTTCGGCGACCTCAACGACGCGGACGCCGAGGTGAACAAGGCCATCGCCGCAGGCGCACGGCTGGAAGCTGCTCGACGCCGAGCTCAACACCCGCCCCGCGGTGACCTACCTGGCGAAGATCCGCAACCGCCCGGCGACGCGCCGAGGAGCGCGGTCTCGACGTCCCGTCCGACGCCCGCGCGCCGGCGGACGCCCGCGCTGAAGGAGCCAAGCCGTGAGCGAGCCGCACGACCTCCCGCCGCTGACCGCCCGGCAGCTCACCGACGACGTCACCGCGCCGCTGTTCAAGCTGCCCAGCCTGGCCTGGTTCCACGGCTTCGGCCTGGCCCAGATGATGGCGGTGCTGCTGTTCGTGGCGATCGGCTGCTACACCGTCGAGGGCTACGGCATCTTCGGCACCAACCAGCCGGTGAACTGGGGCAACGACATCACCACCTACATCTTCTGGATCGGCATCGCCGTGGCCGGCACGCTGGTCTCGGCGATCCTGTTCCTGTTCCGGCAGCAGTGGCGCACCGCGATCAACCGCTCGACCGAGGGCATGACGGTGATGGCGATCCAGATCGCCGGGCTGTTCCCGCTGATCCACACCGGCCGCCCGTGGGTCGACTTCTGGCTGTTGCCCTACCCCAACGACCGCCACCTGTGGCCGAACTTCAAGTCGCCGATCGTCTGGGACGTGTTCGCGCTGACCGCCTACGCGGTGTGCTCGATCATCTTCTGGTACCTGGGGCTGGTCCCCGACTTCGCCACCGTGCGCGACCGCGCCACGCGCCCGTGGCAGCGCCGCATCTACAGCGTGCTGGCGATGGGCTGGCGCGGCCGCGCCGAGGACTGGAACCACTTCGAGCGCGCCTACGCGCAGTTCGCGTGGATCTCGACGCCGCTGGTGCTGGGCATGCACTCCACCATCGCCATCCTGGCCGCGGTCGGCAAGGTCGCCGGCTGGCACACCACCATCTTCGCGCCCTACTTCGTCTCCGGCGCGATCTTCGGCGGCCTGGGCATGGCCATCGTGCTGCTCGTGCCGATGCGCTCGATGCTGAAGCTCGAGCGCTACATCACCATCGACCACCTCGAGCGCCTGGCCAAGGTCATGCTCGCCACCGGGCTGCTGGTGACCTACGTCTACATCATGGAGTTCTTCGCGGCCTGGTACACCGAGTCGCCCGTACGAGAAGCACCAGTTCCTGGTCTTCCGCCCGACCGGCGAGTGGGCGTGGGGCTTCTGGACGATGATGACCTGCAACGTCGCCGATCCCGCAGCTGCTGTGGTTCAAGGCGGTGCGCCGCAACCTGGTCGCGCTGTTCCTGATCGCCATCGCGGTCAACGTCGGCATGTGGTTCGAGCGCTTCGTGATCATCGCGCTGTCGGTGATGCACGACGTGCTGCCCTCGACCTGGGGCCACTACGCCTTCACCGGCTTCGACTGGATGATCCTGGCCGGGTCGTTCGGCCTGTTCTTCACCATGATCCTGGTGTTCGTGCGCGTCGCTCCGGTGGTCTCGATCGCCGAGCTCAAGGCCCTGCTGCTGCGCCGCAGCCACCGCAAGGAGGAGGCCGACCATGGCTGATGCCGCCCCGTTCGTCGCCGGCTTCTACCTCGACCAGGAGCGCTTCGTGTCCGCGTGCGCCGCGGCGCGCAAGGCCGGCCACCAGCCCATCGCCTTCACGCCCTGGCCGGTGCACGGCCTGGAGCGCGTGCTGGGCATCAAGCGCAGCTTCATCGGCCGCCCGGTGCTGGCGATCATCCTGATCGGCTTCGCCATCGGCATGCACATGGAGTGGTTCACCATGTCGCAGGACTGGCCGCTGAATGTCGGCGGCAAGCCCTACTTCGCCTGGCAGACGTTCCTGGTGGTGGCGCTCGAGACCGGCCTGCTGTTCGGCGCCATCACCAACTTCGCGCTCGCCTTCCACACCTGCAAGCTGCTGCCCGACCCCGACACCCGCCTGCTGAACGACCGCATGACCGACGACACCTTCACCCTGGTCCTGCCGGTGCGCGCCGGCGAGACCGCCGAGTCGCTCAGCGCCTGGCTGCGCGCCAACCGCTGCGACGAGGTCGACGCGCGCGGCGCGGCCGGCGGCGGCCGCGCACCGCGCCCACCTCGACGACCGCCACCGGCGAGCCCGGCACCGATGCCCACCGCCACGAGGAGGTCACCCATGGATGAGGTGAAGATGTCGCTGCGCGCCAGCGCGCGGCGCCCGGTCCTGACCGTCGTGCTCGCCGCGCTCGCGCTCGCCGCCGCCTCGTGCGACGGCGAGAAGAAGTCGCGCGGCATCAAGTACATGCCCGAGATGTACGACAGCCCGGCCTTCAAGAGCCAGACCGACATGGAGCGCGTGCTGCCGTCGGCCGAGGCGGGCAAGCCCGCGGTCATGCACCACGTCCCGGCCCTGCATGGTGCCGCCGGCCGGCACCGTCTCGCGCGAGTCTGCGACCTACGCCATCGCCGCGACCGACTGGGCCGCGGCCAAGCAGCTGGTCAACCCGCTGACGCCCGGCGCGGCGGTGCTGCGCACCGGCCAGCGCCGCTTCAACGTCACCTGCGCGGTCTGCCACGGCCGCGACGGCGATGCCGCGCACGGCTACGTCGCGCCGACCAAGGAGCACCCCGACCGCTTCACCGGCGTGCCGTCGCTGAACGGCGCCAGCCTGATGGGGCTGAGCGACGGCGAGATCTACCACATCGTCACCCTCGGCCGCAACCGCATGCCGAGCCTGCGCGCGCAAGTGCTTCCCGAGGAGCGCTGGGCGGTCATCCTCTACCTGCGCGCGCTCAACGGCGCGTCGCTGGCGATGAGCGACGCCGAGGCGCGCCTCGCCAAGCTGGTCGCCGAGCACGCCGAGGGCGGCAAGGCGATGGACGCCTACGCCACCGCCGAGATCGAGAACGCGAAGAAGGCGGTGGCCGCCAAGCAGCGCGACCTGGCCCTCATCCAGCAGGGCGGCGACGGCGCCGACTTCGCCCCGCCGGTTGCCCCGCAGCCCGAGTACGCCAAGCCCGAGTGGCCGGAGAAGTAGCCCGTGGAGAACCATCCGGAACCCTTGACCGCGGTGCCCGTGCCGCCCGCCCTGCACGCCCCGCGCCTGAGCGCCGTGGCGGCGGCGCTGGTGTTCATCGGCCTGGCGTCGTTCGCCGGCATGCTCCTCGCCGGCCAGCAGCGCCACGCCTGGGCGAGCCTGCTGCAGGGCCTGATCATCCCGACCTGGATCGGCGTCGGCGGGCTGTTCTTCATCGCGGTGCACAGCGTCTGCAACGGCGGCTGGATCACCCCGCTGCGCCGCGTCATGGAGGGCCTGACCGCCGGCCTGCCGCTGACCCTGGCGGGCTTCGGGCTGATCGCCGGCGCTGGGTGCCAGCTACCTCTACGAATGGGTCGCCCACCCCGCCGGCCAGGCGCACCTCGCGCTGTTCCACGCCCATGAGGGCCACTCCAAGGCCTCGTGGATGACGTAGGAGCGCTGGGTCGCGACCAGCGTGTGCATCATCGTCCTGCTGTGGATGTTCATGCGCCACCTGCTGGTCGGGCTGAGCCTGCGCCAGGACCAGGGCGCCGGCAACGCCGCGATCATGCGCGCGCACCTGCGCACCAGCATCATCTGGCTGTTCGTGTTCGCGCTGACCTTCACGCTGTTCACCTGGGACCTGCTGCTCAGCCTGCACGTCGGCTTCGCCTCGACGATGTGGGGGGTCTACTGCTTCACCAGCGCGGTGCAGACCTTCCTCGCGGTGACGGTGCTGGTGGCGGTGTGGCTGCGCGCCGGACCGCTCGCGCGCATCATCGAGGCCCACACCCTGCACGACCTCGGCACCTGGACGCTCGGCTGGGGCTGCTTCTGCGCCTACATCGCCTTCGCCCAGTACCTGGTCATCTACTACGCCAACCTGGACGAGGAGACGGTCTTCCTGCTCACCCGCATGCAGCACGGCTACGGCGCCGCCTACGCCGCCGAGTACGCGCTGCGCTTCCTGCTGCCCTTCGCGGCGCTGATGAGCCAGAGCATGCGCGCGCGCCCAGCCGCCCTGGCGGTGGTCTCGGCGCTGATCCTGCTCGGCAACTGGATGGACTGGTCGTGGATCATCATGCCGGCCTTCTCGCCGAACCTCTACCAGCCCTTCTGGGACCTGCCCACCCTGGCCGTCGGCCTGGGTTTCGCCGGCGCGCTGCTGCTGCTGGCCCTGGCCTTCTGGCGCCGCCACGGCCTGGTCGCCAAGGGTGATCCCCGCCTGCTGCCCACGATCAACGCGGAGCACCTGCACTGATGTCCGCCCACGACGACACCCATCTCCCGGAGCGGCCGGAGCTCACGCACCCGCTGCTGTGGACCGTCTGCCTGCTCACCGCCATCGTCGTCCTGGCGTGGTGGTTCTTCGACTGGCTCGCCTCGGGCCGCGTCGACGGCCGCAAGCACGAGCGCCTCGAGCACCACAGCGTGGTCGGCGAGCCCGACCACCTCAAGCTGATCGCCGACCGCTCGCCGGCGGTGCTGGCCGCGGGCGCCATCCTCTACTCGAAGAACTGCGCGTCCTGCCACGGCGCGAACGGCACCCCCGGCCCCGCCAGCGGCACGCCGCCGCGCAACTTCCACACCGACGCCTTCAAGAACGACCTGGGTGGCGGACCCTACGGCTTCTACAGCGTGCTCACCAGGGGCTACGGCGGCAACATGCCGAGCTTCCCGGGTCTCACCGCGGAGCAGAAGTACGCCATCGCGCACTACGTGCGCGAGACCTTCGTGAAGGCCGACAACGCCAAGAACTATGTCGCAGAGGACAGTGAGGCCGTGGCCAAGCAGATCCCCCCGCCCGGCGCCGCCGGGGCTGGCGAGGGCGGCCAGACCGCCAGCCCGGACCGGCTCGAGGTCGCGGCCCCGGTGCAGCGCCTGATGGCGGGTCTGGCCAAGGCCGAGGGCGCGCGCCTGCACGGCGACGCGGTGTGGCTGTCGGCGGCGCTCACCGCCACGCCGCCCACCCAGCGCGCGCTCCTGTTCGAGATCTGGCACCTCGAGCGCAGCCGTCCCGGGCTGGTGGCCGAGGTCCGCCACGCGGTGGCCGACGGCGACCAGGCGCGCTTCGCGGCGCTGCTGACCGGTGCCGACGGCTCCGGCGTGGTGCGTCCGGCCTTCGCGCTGGCCAGCTCCGATGAGTTGGCGGGGGCCTTCACGGCGCTCGCCTCGATCCGTGCCGAAGGGGGCAAGTGATGTCGCTGCGGTTCCTGTACGTCCTCCTGCTGTGCGTGGCGCTGGGCGCGCCCGCGCTGACCGCCGCCGACGAGGCTGCGGCCCCCGCCACGCCCGCGGCGCCACGCCAGCGCGCCGGGCGCCGCGGCGCCCGCGCCGACCCTGGCGGCCACGGTCGACCAGTTCGTCGCCCTGCTCAACCCCGACCTCTACGCGCTCGACGAGAACCGCAACCCGGTCATCGTCACCAAGAACCCGTTCACACGCCCCGGCCAGCGACGTCGCGCGCCGCGTGGTCGGCATGACCTGGTTCAGCGCGCTGGTCTTCCTGCCCTTCCTGGTGCTGCCGCTGGTGCTGCTGCTGGTGGTGATCTGGAAGTTCCGCGATCGCGGCGACGGCCGCAAGCCGGCGACCTTCACCCACAACGCGCGCATCGAGATCATCTGGACGGCCATCCCCTGCCTCGCGCTGGCGGTGGTCGCGCTGCCGGTCTACGAGGTGCTCTACTTCATGGAGCTGCCGCCCGCCGACAAGAAGGACCAGCAGGTCATCACCGTCACCGGCAAGCAGTTCGCCTGGGACTACGAGTACAAGGGCATCTACAAGGACCCGACCGCGCTGAAGAAGGAGTCGCTGACCAGCGGCCAGGACGTCGCCGGCCTGCAGGAGCCCGCTGGTGCTGACCAGGGGCCGCGTGGTGGTGCTCAACATCACCTCGCAGGACGTGAACCACGCCTGGTGGATCCCGGCCTTCGGCGTGAAGAAGGACGCCATCATGGGCCGCTTCACGAACACCTGGTTCACCCCCGACACGCTCGGCACCTACAAGGGCCAGTGCGCCGAGCTGTGCGGCCGCGACCACGGCCTGATGCTGATCAGCGCGGTGGTGGTCGAGGAGGACGTCGCCGCGCGCTACTACGAGCTGCTCCGCCACCGCGACGACACGCGCCCGGTGTGGGACGCCATCCAACCGGCCCCCGGCACCGCCCTCGACCCCGGCAAGCTCAAGGCCGCGGTCGCCGCCTACCTGGGCAAGGAGCCCAGCGAGGCGCACCGCTTCGCGCTGAGCTACTGGATCGCCTCGGACTACGCGTCGTGGTTGCGCGGGCTGCCGCCGGCCAGGAGCTCCTTCGCGGAGCAGCTCGGCCTCCCCAGGCCGGTCGGCGACGCCCGCGCAGACCGGCAAGGCCATCCAGGACGCGGTACGCGCGCGCCGCCAGCTGGTCGACGAGCAGATCGCCGCCGCCACCATCCCCGCGCCGGGCGGCGAGCCCGCGCTCGCCGCCCGCCAGGCGCAGTAGGAGCCCCCATGCAACGCACCGCCAACGCGCCGATGCCGACGCTCGAGATCAAGCGCTACACCGGGCTGATGGACTGGCTGACCACCGTCGATCACAAGAAGATCGGCCTGATGTACTTCTGGTTCACCGTCATCATGGGCATCGTCGGCGGCGCTCATGGCCGGCATGATCCGCTTCCAGCTCGCCACCCCGGGCGCGGTGATCGAGGCCCTGCAGGCCGCGCACCTCGCCGGCGTCAACGAGCCCTTCAGCCTGTTCAGCGGCAGCGACGGCCTGTTCGGCGACCAGGACCTCTTCAACCAGATCGTCACCATGCACGCCTCGGTGATGATCTTCTTCACCATCATCCCCGGCTTCATCGCCTTCGCGAACTACATCGTGCCGCTGATGGTCGGCGCGCGCGACATGGCCTTCCCGAAGATGAACGCCTTCGGCTTCTGGCTGCTCATCCCCGCCGCGCTGCTCATGCTCTCGAGCTTCTTCGTCCAGGGCGGCGCGGCCGCCTCGGGCTGGACCGCCTACCCGCCGCTGTCGCTGCTCGGCGCCGGCGTCAAGCCGGGCCAGGACATGTGGGTGATGGGCATCCACCTCGCGGGCGTCAGCTCGATCCTGGCGGCGATCAACTTCATCGTCACCATCGCCAACCTCAAGGCGCCGGAGATGAAGTGGCGCCAGCTGCCGCTGTTCGCCTGGGCGACCCTGTTCGTCTCGATCATCCAGCTCACCGCCACGCCGGTGCTGGCCGCCGCGGTGACCATGGTGCTGATGGACCGCAACTTCGGCACCAACTTCACGCGCGCCTCGGCGGGCGGCGACCCGGTGCTCTACCAGCACATCTTCTGGTTCTACAGCCACCCGGCGGTCTACATCATGATCCTGCCCGGGCTTCGGCGCGATCAGCCACGTCTTCGCGGCGTTCTCGCGCAAGAAGACGTTCGGCTACATGGGCATGGTCATCGCCATCGGCTCGCATCACCGGGCTCGGCTTCGCTGGTGTGGGCGCACCACATGTTCTCGGTCGGCATGCCGACCATCCTGCAGGCCTACTTCATGTACGCCTCGCTGCTCATCGGCGTGCCCACCGGCATCAAGATCTTCTCGTGGCTGGCCACGATGTGGGGCGGCTCGATCCGCTTCACCACGGCGATGAAGTTCGCCTGCGGCTTCATCTGCCTGTTCACCCTCGGCGGCTTCGGCGGCCTGATCCTGGCGCTGGTGCCGATCGACATCACGCTGACCGACACCTACTTCGTGGTCGGCCACTTCCACATGGTCCTGGTCGGCGGCTCGGTGATGCTGCTGTTCGCGATGACCTACTTCTGGTGGCCGAAGATGAGCGGCCACTTCCTGAGCGAGAAGGTCGGCAGCTGGGTGTTCTGGCTGATGTTCATCGGCGTCTTCCTGGCCTTCTTCGCCATGCACCTCAGCGGCGCCAACGGCATGGCCGCGCCGCGTGCCGGTGTACTACGCGGACTTCAAGTTCTCGAACTACCTGACCACCTTCGGCTACCTGCTGACCTTCGCCTCGTCGCTGATCTTCTTCATCGACCTGCTCGTACAGCTACCGCCGCCCGAAGATCACCGTCGACGACCCGTGGAACATCAACGACGTCCAGCAGAGCTTCGAGTGGGCGACCAGCTGCCCGCCGCCGGTCTACAACTTCGCCAAGGTGCCGCCCATCCCGGTCGCCGACCAGAATGGGCACGCACTGAGCAAGCCGCCGCGCGGGAGCCGCGCGATCACCAGCCAGCGCCGCATCCAGGGCTCCCCGTCGCGCCGCCTCCCGAGGTCCACGTCCCGTGCTCACCGCCTCACCACCGCATGGCCTCCGGCCTCGGCACCGCGCCTGACGCGGGGCGCGGGGTGGCGTCGGTGGCGCCGTGGCTGGGCGTGCTGTTCGTCATGCTGTTCGCGCTGAACACGATCGGCGGCTGGGTGCGGCTGTCCGGCTCCGGGGTGGCCATCCCGCAGTGGCCGATCATCAACGGCAGCCTGCTGCCGCCGCTGACCGCGGCCGGGTGGGAGGCGGTCAAGGCCGGCTACGACGCCGACCAGGAGCGCCTCGCCGAGCGCGTGCGCCGCGGCGAGCTCGCGCCCGGCAACCTCGGCCGCCAGGCGGCCGACCTCGCCGAGTTCAAGGGCATGTTCCTGACCGAGTGGAGCCACCGCCTGCTCGCCGCCCTGGTCGGCGTGCTCGGCGCCGGCTGCGTGACCGTGGCGCTGCGCCGTGGCGACCTGCGCCGCCGCATCGGCGGGCCGATGGCGGTGGCCGGGGTCTTCATCGTCGCCCAGGCCGCGCTCGGCGGCCTGCTGGTGCAGAGCGGCACCAACACCCACTGGCTGTTCCTGCACCAGGCCAACGCCGGCATCGTGCTCGGGTGCGTGCTGGTCGCGATCCTGCGCCTGCTCGACGGCGCGCCCGCGCCCGGCCCGCGCCGCGCGCGCGCGCTCCGCGGCTCGCGCTGCTGGTCCAGGCGCGCGCTGGCGCTGGCCTGGCTGCAGCTGGTCTGCGGCGCGCTGGTCGCCGGCAGCCGCGCCAACGAGCCGACGGTGCTCGCGAACGCCTGGAGGATGTCCCCCGCCTTCCTGTGGGAGGGCCCCCGGCCGCTGTCCTGGAACCTGCTCGACAACGCCGCCCTGCACCAGTGGCTCCACCACTGGCTGGCGACGCTGCTGGTGGTGGCCCTGGTCGGCGCTCGCCGTGGCCGCGTGGCGCGACCGCGCGGTGCCCGAGCGCCTGCGCCTGGCCCTGCGCATCTCCGCGACCTTCGTCGCGGTGCAGGCGGTGCTCGGCATCGGCAACGTCTACAGCGGCTTCACCCCGCTGGTCTCGCTGGCGCACCAGTTCATGGGCATGTGCCTGCTGATGAGCCTGGTGCTGGCGGCCTACGACGTGCGCCGCGGCGCCGGTGCGCCGCCGGCGGGCGGCGCGCCGCAGCCGGCGGCCGCGCCGGCAGCGGGGCGGTCGTGACCGCCCTCGCGCTGCGCGCGCCGATCGCGCGCAAGGCCTTCCGCCTCGCGCGGCTGGTCAAGGACCTGCTGGTCCTCACCAAGTACCGCATCACCCTGGTGGCGATCTTCACCGGCTACGCGGCGATCGTGGTCGAGGGGCGCCACGCCACCGACTGGGCCTTCATCTGGCCGTGCCTGGTCGCGCTGTTCGCGGTCGGCGGGGTGGCCAACACCCTCAACCAGATCTTCGAGCTGAAGAAGGACGCGCTGATGAACCGCACGCGCTCGCGGCGGCCGCTGCCGTCCGGGCGCATCAGCGTGGGCGGGGCGTGGGTGTTCGCGATCGTGCAGCTGGTCATCGCCGAGTGGATCCTGCTCGGCGTCTACGGCAGCTGGCTGGCCGCCGGGCTGGGGCTGGCCACCGTCATCTACTACAGCTTCTTCTACACCCTGTGGCTCAAGCCGCGGCACTGGCTGAACATCGTCGTCGGCGGCGTGCCGGGCGCGATGGGGCCGCTGATCGCGTGGGCGGCGATGTGCGACCGCGTCGACCTCGCGCCGCTGGCGATGTTCGCGCTGATCTTCCTGTGGACGCCGCCGCACGTGTGGGCGCTGGCGATCCGCCTGAAGGACGACTACGCGCGCGCCGGCATCCCGATGCTGCCGGTGGTCAAGGGCGTCGACGAGACCACCCGCCAGATCTTCATCTACACCATCGTGCTGGTCGCGGCGACGCTGGCCGTGCCGGTGCTGGTGCCGGCCTTCGAGCGCAGCCCGTTCTACACCGGCCTGGCGCTGGTGCTGGGCGCGGTGTTCCTGGGCTGGACGCTGGTGCTGTGGCGCCGCCGCCCGGTGCTGCCGACCATGCCGCTGTTCCGCTTCTCGATCGTCTACATCGCGGCGCTGTTCGTCGGCATGATCGCCGACGCCTTCGCGAAACGCTGAGCTGCCGCCATGGACCACGCCGCACACGCCCCGCTCCCCGTCCCCGCTGCCCCCCGGCCGCGCGCGCGCCGCGCGCCGGCCGCTGGCCGCGCGCTGTCCTGCGCTGGTCCCCTGCCGGTGGTCATGCTGGTGTTCTTCCTGTTCTTCTTCAAGGCGTTCTACGGCCTGTGGTGCCGGCTCTCGGGCACGCAGCTCCAGCCCGAACAACCCGCAGGCCGCGCTCGCCGCGACCGTGCACACCGGGCGGCTCATCACCATCGACTTCGAGGGCGCGCCCTACGACGACCTGCCGGTGCGCTTCTACCCCGACCAGGCGGAGATGCGGTACGAGGTCGGCACCGACGGGCAGAACACCTACCACTTCAAGAACATCTCCGACGAGCCGGTGTCCTTCCGCCCGATCCACCAGGTCAGCCCGATCGCCGCCACCACCGCCTTCGGCATGAAGGTGTGCTTCTGCTTCACCAACCAGACCATCGGCCCGCACGAGACCCGCGATTTCCCGGTGGTGTTCACCTTCGCACCCGGACCTGGACGCGCGCATCCAGGCGGTGACCATCCGCTATGGCCTGTTCCGCATGCAGCCCGGCGACGAGGCGGACGAGGGGCTGAAGCGCCGCCAGGAGCAGGTCATGGGCGCGGGCATCGTCACGCCCGGCGCCGCGGGCAACCCGCCGCTGGTCGCCCCGGGAGCGCCCCCCGCCCCGGCGGCGCCCGCGGCCGCCACCGCGCCGGCCGCCGGGAAGGGGGCGCCATGAGCGCGCGACGACCCGATCCCGGCCGCCTGCGCCGCAAGAACCTGGTCCTCGGCCTCATCCTGGGCGGCCTCAGCCTTGCCCTGATGGTGGCCTTCATCATCATTTTCACCCGCGCGGGACTCCCCAAGGATCCCAAGGAATGGCAGCGGCAGCAGGACGCCCACGCGGCGGGTGCGGCGGCCCCCATTCCGGCAGACGGCGCAGCGAAGGAACCGGCACGATGAGCGACCACGTCCCCACGGCTGAGCACGACGTCCACGACGATCCGATGAGCCACGTCCCGCCGCCGAGCCTGTGGCCGCTGCTGGTCACCGGCGGGCTGACCCTGGTGCCCTTCGGCGTGGTCTCGCTGCTCGGCACGCTCAACCACTCGCCGTGGTGGGGCCCGCTGACCAACCCCACCGTCGGGCTGATCCTCGTCGGCCTGGGCGGGCTGGTCTTCCTGTACTGCCTGATGGGCTGGTGCAACCAGATCATCCGCGAGAAGCTGATCAGCCACGACGTGGCCAAGCAGCAGACCGACCTGCAGGCCTTCATCCTGCTCTTCCTCACCGGCGAGCTGATGGCCTTCGGCGCGGTGTTCAGCTACTTCTACTACAAGAAGTTCTGGGACCCGCACTTCGGCCCCGCGGAGGGCATGGAGTTCGGCGGCCCGACGGTCGCCTACGCCACCTTCCTGCTGCTGTTCAGCTCGGTGACCTGCGAGTTCGCGCACCACGCGCTGCAGCACCACAAGGTGATGATGGCCAAGATCCTGTTCGTCGCGACCATCCTGCTCGGCGTCGCCTTCCTCGGCTTCCAGGGCTACGAGTGGGGCGAGCTCATCCAGAAGGGCTTCTACCCGGACAGCGCGGCGATCAACGACACCTCGGCCTCGGCGTTCTCGTCGTGCTTCTACGTCGGCACCGGCTTCCACGGCCTGCACGTCGCCATCGGCCTGATCATGCTGTTCATGGTGCTGATGCGCCTCGAGTTCGGCCACTTCCAGGGCAAGCGCCACTTCGCGGTGGTGGCGGCCTCGTGGTACTGGCACTTCGTCGACATCGTCTGGGTGCTGCTGTTCATCACCGTCTACGTGGTCGGGTGAGCGGCGCCGGGCCCGCGACCGCGGCGTCCGCGGGAAAAGCCCCGCTGCGCCACGCAGAGCTGGGCATCGTCTTCCTGGTGCTGCTGATCGACCTGATCGGCTTCAGCATCGTCTTCCCGCTGCTCGCGGACATGCTCACGTACTACGGCGAGCACGACCAGGGCCTGCTCGCCTGGGCGATGGCGGGGGTCGACGGGATCTTCCCGCACGCCGCGCCCGGCCAGCGCGCGGCGCTGTTCGGCGGCCTGATCGGCTCGCTCTACGCCAGCCTGCAGTTCTTCGCCGCGCCGTACTGGGGCCGGCTGTCCGACCGCATCGGCCGGCGGCCGGTGCTGCTGCTGTCGATCGGCGGCAACGCGGCGGCCTACCTGCTGTGGGCGTTCTCCGGCGACTTCACCGTGCTGCTGGTGTCGCGCATGCTCGCCGGGGTGATGACCGGCAGCGTCTCGGCGGCGAACGCCGCGGTCGCCGACCTGACCACGCCCGAGACGCGCGCGCGCGGCATGGGCTTCATCGGCATGGCCTTCGGGCTGGGCTTCATCATCGGCCCGGCGCTCGGGGGCCTGGGCTACGCGTACCTGCCGCGCCTCGACCAGGTGCCGGCGCTGGCCGCGCTGGGCGCCAACCCGTTCTCGGCCTGCGCGCTGATCGCCTTCGCCCTGGGCGCGTTCAACTTCCTCTGGTGCCTGCGGCGCTTCCGCGAGACCCTGCCGCCGGAGCGGCGCCACGCCGGCGGCGAGGCCGGGCAGCGCAGCGTCAACCCGCTGCGCCTGTTCAGCGCGCGCGTCTTCGGCGCGGTGGTGGCGCGCGTCAACGCCACCTTCTGCATCTACACCCTGCTGTTCTCGGGCATGGAGGCGACCCTGGTCTTCCTCGCCGCGCAGGCCTGCGGCTTCACGCCCAAGGACAACGGCCTGCTGTTCGTGATGATGGGCGTGGTCTCGGCGTTCATCCAGGGGTTCTTCTTCCGGCGCCTGGCGCCGCGCATCGGGCAGAAGCCGTTCGCCGTCGTCGGCCTGGCCGCGAGCGTGCCCGGGTTCGCGCTGCTCGCGCTGGTGAACTGGTTCCCGCACACGGCGCTGCTGGTGGCTGGGGCGGCGGTGCTCGCCACCGGCACCGGGCTGACCTTCCCGGCGCTCAGCACCATGGTCAGCCTGGGCGCGGACCCGACGCGGCAGGGCTGGGTGTCCGGGCTCGTTCCGTTCCGCGGGGGCCCTCGGTCGCGCGATCGGGCCGCTGCTGGCGGCGGTGGTGTACTTCAGGTTCAGCCCGGCGGCACCCTATGTGGTCGGGGCGGTGGGACTGCTGATGCCCTTGGCGCTGATCGCGGGGACGGCGGTTGGGCGCAGTCCGGAAGTCCGGAAGTCCGGAAGTCCAGACGTCGGAACCGCCTGATCAGGTCGAGCTGGCGCCCGGCCCACCTCAGGGGACATCACCCCTTCACCCGCACCGCCGTCACCAGCAGGTCGTCCGGCAGCCGCGCGCCCCACCCGTCCTTCGCGCCCGCGATGACCTCCGCGACCATCGCCGGCACCGGCTTGCCGAGGTTGGCGATGGCGCTGCCGATGACCGCGCGGTGGCCGTCGGCGACGTCGTTGCGGTCGAAGCCCTGGGCGACGCCGTCGCTGGCGTAGAGGAACAGGTCGCCGGGCTGCAGCTGGACCGAGATCGGGCGCAGGGTGTCGCGGAAGGCCTGGCCGTGGCTGGTGCCCAGGGCGTGGCCGTCGGTGTGCAGGGTCTGCACCGCGACCGCGCGCCCAGGGTTGGCGAGCAGCGCGGGGTGCGAGCCCATGCTCAGGCAGGTGAGGGTGTTGAACGGGATGTTGATGACCGCGGCGAAGAGCTGCACCGCGCAGCCCGGCACCAGGTCGAGGCGCACCTGGTCGTTGAGCACGGCGACGAAGTCGGTGAGTTCCGGGCGGCTGCCGGCCAGGCGGCGCATGGTGCGCAGCGTGCTGGCGGCGCCGAGCGCGGCGCCGGGGCCGTCGCCGATGAACTCGCCGGCGGCGATCAGCAGGCGGTTGCGGTCGAGCGACAGGAAGTCGTAGAAGCTGCGCACGATCGCCGCGCGCGGTTCGCAGTGCACCACGATCTGGTAGCCGTCGAGGCGCGGTGGCTTGGCGAACATCTTCAGGCACTGGGTCTTGATGTTGACGAAGTCGGTGCGCGCCTTGCTGGGGCGCGGCTGGCTGGCGGTGCCGGGTCGCGACAGCCCGGCGCCGCCGGGGCGCACGATGGTGGTGGTCACCGGCCGCTGCGGCGGCTGGCCGCCGACCGGACGCGCGACCGGCGGCGCGGTGGGCGTCGCCGGCTGGGCGCGCGGTGGGCCCTTGGCGACGAGCTGGTCGATGCGGAACTTCTCGAGCATGCGTCCCGACTGCGCCTCCGGGCAGGCGGCCAGGGTGCGCGCCATGGCGTCGACGGTGTCGCCGACCATGCGCCCTTCGAAGAGCGGGACCGAGGTCTCCCACTCGCCGGTGTAGGGGTTGAGCCAGCAGTCGTCCTTGAAGATGCGCAGGGCCTCGACGAACTCGAGGTTGGCGCGCAGGTAGTGCAGCCAGCGCAGCGCCAGCAGTTCGCCGAGCGGCTTGGGGCGCAGGCTGGTCCACGGCTGCTGCCGGGTGAAGTAGGCGACCGCCTCCTGCTCGTGGCCGAAGGGCGTGGCCAGCACCTGACCGGTGTAGGGGTCGATCCAGCCGAGGCCGTCCATGGTCAGCACGCGGAAGGCGGCGTCGTTCGCCAGCGAGTCGCGGATCGCCTCGGGCAGCGCGTCCGCCGGCGCCGGGCGGGCGGGACGCGGCGGCGGGACGCGGGGCGGCTTGCGGTACTGGCGTTCGGCCATGGGTCATTGCTCCCGAGCGCGATCGGCCGCGCCCACCGCCCGAGCGTAGCCGGGCGGCCCAGGCGGGAACCCCCGCCGCCCGTCCGCTGCGCCGGCTGAGTCACCGACCCTGGCCCTCACCGCGTCCAGGGATTTTTACCGCCAAGACGCCACGGGAAGGCGGAGGGGAGGGTTCTGGCCGACTCCTCTCGCCTGGCGTATCCGCTGCTCCGCCTCCACTCCTTGCCTTCACCTTCGCGTCTTGGCGTCTTGGCGGTAAAGGTCCCTTTCCCCTCACTGGCGGCCTATTCGCAGCCGACCTCGACCCGGTGCTCCGCCCCGTCGTCGGCCAGGGTGACCCAGCCGTCCGGCTGGACGACGCCGTCGCAGGCCACGCGCGCGGGGCCGCGCGTCACCGCGACGTGGTAGGTCGCGCTGCGGTGGCGGTAGCGCAGCGTGAAGCCGGGCCAGCCGTCGCGCAGGCAGGGGGCCACGCGCAGGCGGCCGTCCGCGACGGTCAGGCCGAGCAGCGACTCGGTGATCAGCCGGTACATCCAGCCGGCGCTGCCCGTGTACCAGGTCCAGCCGCCGCGCCCGATGTGCGGCGCGGAGCCGTAGACGTCGGCGGCGACCACGTAGGGCTCGACCCGGTAGAGCGCGATCGCCGCCGGGTTGTCGCCGTGGCGGACCGGGTTGAGCAGGTCGAACAGCTCCCAGGCGCGCTGGCGGTCGCCGAGCTGGGCGAAGGCCATCACCGTCCACAGCGCGGCGTGCGTGTACTGCCCGCCGTTCTCGCGCACCCCGGGCACGTAGCCCTTGATGTAGCCGGGGTCGAGGGTGCCCTGGTCGAAGGGCGGGTCGAAGAGCTGGATCAGGCGCGCGTCGCGCCGCACCAGGCGGCGGTCGACCTGCTCCATCGCCAGGCGCGCGCGCTGCGGGTCGGCGATGCCGGAGATGCACCGCCCAGCTCTGCGGCAGGGCGTCGATCTGGCACTCGTCGTTGGCGGAGCGAGCCGAGCGGCGTGCCGTCGTCGAACTACGCGCGCCGGTACCACTGCGCCGTCCCAGGCGTTGCGCTCGACGCGCTCGGCCAGGGTCGGCGCGTGGCGGCGGCACTCGTTGGCGAAGACCGCGTCGCCGCGCGCGTTCGGCCAGCGGCAGGAAGCGGCTCAGCACCTCGGCCAGGAAGAACGCCAGCCACACGCTCTCGCCCTGGCCCTTGATGCCGACCAGGTTCATGCCGTCGTTCCAGTCGCCGCAGCCCATCAGCGGCAGGCCGTGCGCGCCGGTCTTCAGGCCGTTGCGGATGGCGCGCACGCAGTGCTCGTAGAGCGGCACCACGCTCGTCGCCGCGCCCGGCGAGGTCGTAGTAGGCCTCCTCGTCCTCGTGCAGGGCGCGCCCGGTCAGGAAGGGCAGGCGCTCGTCGAGCACCGCCGCGTCGCCGGTGACGGTGACGTAGCGCGCCACCGCCAGCGGCAGCCACAGGAAGTCGTCGCTGAAGCGCGTGCGCACGCCGCGGTCGATGGGCGGGTGCCACCAGTGCTGCACGTCGCCCTCGGCGAACTGCCGGCCGGCGGCGCGCAGCAGGTGCGCGCGCGCCTGGGCCGGCTCGGCGTGGACCAGCGCCATGGCGTCCTGCAGCTGGTCGCGGAAGCCGTAGGCGCCGCCGGACTGGTAGAAGCCGGTGCGCGCCCAGAAGCGGCAGGACAGCGTCTGGTAGAGCAGCCAGCCGTTGGCGAGCGCGTCGACCGCGGGGTCGGGGGTCTCGACCTGGACCGCGCCGAGGGTGGCGCGCCACCACGCGCCGACCGCGTCGATCGCCGCGCGCGCCGCCCCGCCGTTCGCGAAGCGGGTGGCCAGGCGCTGCGCCTCGTCGAGGTCCTTGCCGGCGCCGAGCACGAACACCAGCTCGCGCTCCTGGCCCTCGGCGAGCTCGACGGCCGCCTGCAGCGCCGCGCACGGGTCCAGCCCGGCGCCGACGCGCCCGGACAGGCGCGCGCGACCGAGCGCCGCGGGGTTGGCGTAGGTGCCGTTGCGGCCCAGGAACTCGACGCGGTCACCGCTCACCAGGCGCGCCGGGTCGCCGACCGTGAAGAACGCCACGCGCCCCTGGAACTCGGTGTTGTAGGCGTTGCGCGCCAGCAGCGCGCCGCTCTTGCGGTCGAGCTCGGTGACCACGTGCATGGCGGTCTTGTGGCGCAGCTCGCCCAGCACCCACTCCACGTAGCCGAACGCCGCCAGGCGGCGCGGGCGGCCCGAGGTGTTGCGCAGGCGCAGCACCGCCAGCTTGACCGGCGCGTCGTGGGCGACGGCGATGGTCAGCTCGCTGGCGATGCCGCCGTCCTGGTGGCTGAACACGCTGCGCCCGAAGCCGTGGCGGATGGTGTAGCGGCCGCCGCCGCGCAGGGGCGCGGGGGTCGGCGACCAGCAGCGGCCGGTCTCCTCGTCGCGCAGGTAGAAGGCCTCGCCGCTGGGGTCGGCGACGGCGTCGTTGTGCCACGGGGTGAGGCGGAACTCGTGGCAGTTCTCGGACCAGCTGTAGGCGGAGCCGGCCTCGCTGACGACGGTGCCGAACTCGGCGTTGGCCATGACGTTGACCCACGGCGCGGGCGTGATCTGGCCGGGGTCGAGGGTGATGACGTACTCGGCCCCGTCGGCGCTGAAGCCGCCCAGGCCGTTCTCGAAGCGCAGCTCGGGGCGCGCGGCGGCCGGGGCGGGGCCGGGACTCTCGGTGCGCGCCGGGCGCGTCGCGACGAAGCGCGGCTGCGGGGCCTCGGGGCGGGCGCGGCGGTCGACGAACTGCGCGAGGCTGCCGCCGTTGTCGCTGATCACCACGCGCGCCACGGTCTGCAGCAGGACCTTGTCCTCGTCCGACATCTGCTCGGCGCGGCGCACGAAGATGCCGCCCGGCTTGTCCATCAGGCCGGCGGCGGAGTGCGCCGAGATCACGCCCATGATCTGGTCGTTGACCGCCTGGCGGTAGACCGAGTGGTCCTCGTTCCAGATCACCAGGTCGACGGTCAGGCCCTTCATGCGCCAGTAGGTGTGCGCCTGCACGACCTGGCGCACCAGGTCCATCTTCTCGGTGTCGGCCAGGCGCAGCAGCACGATCGGCAGGTCGCCGGAGATGCCGTAGCTCCACAGCCCGGACTGCCCGCGGCGGTTGCCGAGCAGCACCGCCGCACCGGCGCGGCGCAGCGCGGTCGGGTAGACGATCGCGCCGGCGAGCCGGCCGTAGACCTGGGCGGCGGCCTCGCTGGCGTTGAGCTGGGCGAGCACCACTTGGCTGTGCGTCCAGGCCAGGCCGAAGACGCGGTCGGCGATGCGCCGGTCGTGGTACTTGGCGACCAGCGCGCGCGCCGCCTCGCCGCTCTCGGCGCAGCCGTAGACCAGGTCGAAGGTCGCGGTCTCGCCGGGCTGCACGATGATGGTGCGGCGGATGGCCAGGGCCGGGTCGAGGACCGGGCCGGCGCTGTCGGACAGCGCGCCGGGCTGCTGCATGGCGGCGGGCTCGGCCGGCGTGCGCAGGCGGCCGATGAAGCGCGCGCGGTCGGTCTCGTAGCTGGCCTCGCCGTGCTCGCGCCCGCGCAGCGCCATCAGGTGCAGCACCCACGGCGGGCGCTCGCCGGCGCTGCGCTTGCGCCGCGTCGCGAGCAGCGCGCGGTGCTCGCGCAGGATGGTGGTCTGCACGAACAGGTTGCTGAACGCGGGGTGCGCGGCCTCGCCGCTGGCCGGGCCGGCCACGACCTCGGCGAAGCTGGTGATCTCGATCAGGCGCGCGGTCGCGCCGCGGTTGGTCAGGGTGGTGCGGCGCAGCTCGATGTCGTCCTCGGGCGAGACCGCGATCTCGGTCCACGCGTCGAGGTCGTGGTCCTGGCGGCGGAACTCGGCGCGGCCCTGGGTGAACACCGCCTCGTAGCTCTTGCCGGTCTTCAGCGTCGGCTGCCAGGTGGTCGACCAGTACTCGCCCAGGTCGGTGTCGCGCAGGTAGCAGAACAGGCCGTAGGCGTCGCGCGTGCCGTCCTCGCGCCAGCGGTTGATGGCGAGGTCCTTCCAGCGGCTGGCGCCGCCGCCGGCGCTGCTGACCACGGTGTGGTAGCGGCCGTTGGACAGCAGGTGGACCTCGGGCACCAGCGCGCCGGGGTTGGTGAAGGTGCGCACGGTGTCGACCTGGTTGGCGCTCTCCGCGCGCACCGTCTCGGCCTCGGCGGCGTGCGGGTACATCATCGGCGCGGCCTTGGGGATGCGCTCCTGGAGCAGCAGCTCGGTGGCCTTGAACAGCGGGTCGGCGGTGAAGCGCCGCTGCATCGGGCGGTCGCGCAGCACGTAGAGCAGGGCGAGCAGGCTCATGCCCTGGTGGTGGACCATGAACGAGCGCACCGTCACGCTGCCCACGCCGCGCGGCAGGCGCGCGGCGGTGTAGTCGATGGCCTCGTAGAGGCCGTAGGCGCCCTCGTTGCCGTCGGCGACGATGCGCTCGAGGTTGCGGCACGACTTCTCGGGCGCGACCATCAGCGACATCACCGTGGCGTAGGGCGCGACCACCAGGTCGTCGGACAGGCCGCGCTTGAGGCCGAGCCCGGGCACGCCGAAGGCGCGGTACTGGTAGTTGAGCTGGGCGTCGGTGAAGTTGTAGCCCGACTCCGAGATGCCCCACGGCACGCCGCGCTGGCGGCCGTAGTCGATCTGAGCGCTGCACCACCGCCTTGTAGGTCTGGTCGAGCAGGGTCTTGTCGTAGGTCGGCATGACCAGCAGCGGCATCAGGTACTCGAACATCGAGCCCGACCACGACAGCAGCGCCGGCGCGAGGTGCGACGAGGTGAGCAGGCGGCCGAGGCTGAACCAGTGGTCCTGGTGGACCTGCCCCTGGGCGATCGCCACGAAGCTGGCCAGGCGCGCCTCGCTGGCGAGCAGGTCGTAGCAGCCGCGGTCGAGGCGGTTGTCGCTGACGTTGAAGCCGATCAGGAAGAGGTCGCGCGCCGGGTCGAAGAGGAAGCGCCACTCCATGTCGGCGAGCTCGCCGCAGCGCCGCGCGAGCGACTCGAGGCGGGTGATCAGGCGCTCGGCGCGCTCGCTGGCGAGCTGGAGGGGGGCGCGCAGGTCGCCGACCCACTTCATCGCCGAGGCGACCTGGGGCGAGGGCGCGCCGCCGCCGTGCTCGGCGAGGATGCGCTCGAGCAGCGGCAGCAGGGTGGCGTCGAGGCGCGCGATGTCCTGCGGGCTGGGGCCGGCGTCGAGGCGCGCCAGTTCGCTGCGCAGCTCCTGCAGGCTGGCCGAGGGCCGCGGCGAGCCGATCTGCCAGAGGAACCCGGGGGGCGGCGGCAGCAGGCACCACGGCGCGATCTCGACGAGGTGGTCGCGGTGCTCGCGCGCCTCGCGCGCCAGCGCCGCGGTCCACCAGCGGCGCTCGTCCTCGCCGCTGGGGGGCAGGGTGTCGGCGAGCTCGTCGGCGGCGTTGCCGACCTCGCCGAGCAGCACCAGCGAGCGCTCGATGCCGCCGGCGGCCTCGGTGGCCCCGGCGAGCAGGCGCGCGCGCAGGGTGCGCAGGGTCAGCGCGCGCGCCGCGTCGTTCTCGACCGCGATCAGGCAGTCGAGGGTGTGGCGCAGGCCGGCGAAGGCGCTGCCCGTCCAGATGCCCGTCTCGACCAGGCCGAGCAGGCCCGGGCGCAGCACCAGCAGGTGCCCGGCGAGGTTGCCGCTGTCGACGAACGACACGTAGCGCGGGTGCAGCGGCTGCAGGGTGCGGGTGTCGTACCAGTTGAGGAAGTGGCCGCGGTGGCGCTCGAGGCGGTCGAGGGTGTCGAGCGTGGCGGTGGTGCGCTCGAGCAGGCGCGGCAGCGCGACGTAGCCGAAGTCGTGGGCGGCGAGGTTGGCGAGCAGCCCCAGGCCGATGTTGGTCGGCGAGGTGCGGTGGGCGACCACCTGGGTGGGGAACTCCTGCATGTTGTCGGGCGGCAGGTGGTGGTCCTCGTCGCCGACGAAGGTCTCGAAGAAGCGCCAGGTCTTGCGCGTCAGGCGCTCCAGGAACTCGACCTGCCCGGCCGCCAGGCGGTGGCGCTCCGCGCCCAGCGGGCGGCTGATGAACCACGCCACCGCCGGCGCGCAGCACCACAGCAGCAGCACGCCGGCCGCGGCCGGCAGGTCGGGGTCGGCGGTGCGCAGCAGCCAGGCGCCGGCGGCCAGGGCGATCAGCGGCGCCAGCCACATCGTGCGGTAGTGCCCGATGAGCGAGGTGCGCGCGCCGCGCTCGGCGTCGCTGGAGGTGGTCCACTCGAGCAGGCGGCGCCGCGACACCGCGGTGCGCCACAGCGTGCGCAGGATGGCGTCGACCGCGGTCACCGCCTCGTAGGGCAGGAACACCAGGGTGAGCCCGGCCTGGGCGAGTTGCGCGCCGAGGCTGTCCCACCAGTTGCGCAGGTGCATGACCAGGGGCAGGTCGGCCGGCTTGCGCACCAGGGTGACGAGCGAGCCGAGCAGCGCCGGGCTGAGCAGGAGCACCGCGACCAGCGCCGGCCACAGCAGCGGCGGCCCGGCGAGCACCGTCCAGCCACCGACCAGCAGCGCGAGCAACGCCGGCGCGACCAGGCTGCGGCGCAGGTTGTCGGCGACCTTCCACAGCGCGATCGCGCCGAGCGGGTTGGCGACGCTGCGGCCGGTGCCGTCGGGGACCGTCGGCATCAGCCAGCGCAGCAGCTGCCAGTCGCCGCGCATCCAGCGGTGGCGGCGGCTGACGTCGGCGGTGTAGCGGAAGGGGTGGTCCTCGTAGACCAGCACGTCGCTGACCAGGGCCGCGCGCGCGTAGCACGCCCTCGATCAGGTCGTGGCTCAGGATGCGGTTGTCGGGGAAGCGCCCGGCGAGCACGCGCTCGAAGGCGGCGAGGTCGTAGACGCCCTTGCCGACGAACGAGCCCTCGCCGAAGAGGTCCTGGTAGACGTCGGAGACCGCGCGGCTGTAGGGGTCGATGCCCGGTTCGCCGCTGTAGATGCGCGCGAACCACGACTTGCCCGAGCTCGGCAGGCTGATCGCGGCGCGCGGCTGCAGGATGCTGTAGCCGTCGACCACGCGCCCGGCGGCGTCGAAGCGCGCGCGGTTGAGCGGGTGCGCGAGGGTGCCGACCAGCTGGTGCGCGGCGCCGCGCGGCAGCTGGGTGTCGGTGTCGAGGGTGATGACGTAGCGCACCTGGCCGAACACCGAGGTCTCGCCGACCACGGCGCTGAAGGCGCTGCGCTCGCCGTGCAGCAGCAGGCGGTTGAGGTCGGCGAGCTTGCCGCGCTTGCGCTCGCGGCCCATCCACACGCCCTCCTGGGCGTTCCACAGGCGCGGGCGGTGGAACAGGAAGAACACGCCGCGGCGCTGCGCGCCGTAGCGCGCGTTCAGCTCCTCGATGGCGGCGACCGCCTGCGCCAGCAGCGCGTCGTCGCCGGGCAGAATGGCGGTCGGGGCATCGCCGAAGTCGGTGAGCAGCGCGAAGTCGAGGTGCGCGTCGGGGTTGGCCAGGAAGCGCACCTCGAGGCCCTCGACCAGGCCGTCGATGTCGGCCGCGCGGCGCAGCATGGTGGGGATCACCACCATGGCGCGCGCCGCGGCCGGGATCCCGGCGGTGAAGTCGAGGCGCGCGAGGCTGCGCGGCGGCAGCAGCATGGTGACCAGCCAGTTGACGCAGGCGATCGCCCACTGGCTGGCGGCGAGCGCCACCACCAGCGCGGTCGCGAGCAGCGGCAGCAGCAGCAGCGGGCGGTCGAGCCAACCGCTGGTCCACGGTTCGCACCACCACACCACCACCCCCACGGCGAGCAGGGTGAGCGCGGCGATCCCGCCCAGGTAGGTGGCGGCGGGGGCGCGGCGCACCGCCGCCTCGGCGGCGCTGGGCAGGGTGGCGCGCGCGCCGACCGCGCGCTCGAGCTCGCCCTGCCCGCGGTCGATCAGGTAGTAGCCGACGTGGCCGCGGCGCTCGGCCAGGCCGTCGGCGCCCACCGCGCGGCTGCCCTCGGCGGCGAGGCGGACGACCTGCTCGGCGACCTCGAGCTCGCTGCGCGGGCTGCGCTTGGCGAGCTTCTCGAGGCGGTGCCGGTACTGGTCGCGGGTGGCGAAGTCCATGCGCGCGTAGACCTGCGCGGGATCGCCGCGCAGGCAGCGGTCGACCACGCTCATCGACTCGACGAACTCGCGCCAGTCGAGCGCGGAGAGCTGGCGCAGGCTGCCGATCGAGTTGCCGATCGAGGCCTGGTCGGCGGCCTGGGCCTGGTTCTCGGCCTGCACCGCCTGCTCGATGCTCGAGCCGACCTCGACCAGGCGCTGCTCGATCCAGCTGGTCGCCACCGCCAGCGCCGGGCTGTGCCCCTGCACGCGGCGCGTGAACTCGGCGACGAAGGCGCCGCTCAGCGCGACGTTGGCGCGCACCATGTCGGCCAGGGTCAGGACCAGCGAGGTGGGGTCCTTCTCGGCGGTCGCGGCCATGCGCTCGGCCCAGGCGCAGGCCAGCTCGCGCTGGCGGCAGCCGGCCGAGACGCGCGCGCCGACGCGGCGCAGGTTCTCGATCAGCGCCAGGCGCAGCATGATCGGGATGGCCCACAGCTCGCCGATGGTCAGGTGCACGGCGCCCTGGTAGGCCTCGACGAAGCGCGCCAGGTTCTCGCCGTCGACCTTGCCGTCGCTGTGCGAGATCAGCTCCAGCACCAGGTCGTAGACGCGCGGGTAGCCCGACCGCGCCGCCCGCGGCCAGGCGCGGCAGCTCGCGGCTGTAGCCGCGCGGCAGGTGGCGGCGCGCGGTGCGGATCTGCTCCTCGATCAGGTAGTAGTTGTCGAGCAGCCACTCCGCCGCGGGCGCGGTGCGGCGGCCCTTGGCCACCGCCTCGGTGACCAGGGCGTGGGTCTCGGCCAGCACCGCGGTGTTCTCGGTCAGGCGCGGCAGCAGGCGGTCGGGGCCGTGCGCCGAGTCGATGCGGTGCGCGGCGGCGATGGTGCGGGCGTGGCCCTCGAGCTGGGTCACGCTGAACAGCTCGGCGCGCAGCGGCTGCTCGTCGGATCCGCGCACGCGGGTGGAGCGCGGAGCGCGGCGGCCGGGGCGCAGGAGGCTGAAGGGTCGGATCACGTGGCGGGCTCCGCGGGGTGCCCCAGGATGCGGCTTGGCCGCCCATACGGAAGTGCCTCTATCGCTCGGGCTTGCGCCGGGGCGGGACGGCAGGGCGGGGGCGGCGGCGCGGTGGACCTTGGGGTATGCTGGAAGTGCCGTCCGTGCCGCCACCAGGAAGAAGCCGTGCCCGCGAGCCGCCCGTCCGCACCCGTCCCACGCCCCGCCCCCATCCCGAGCGGGCGGCGATGAACGTCCGCGCCAAGAGCTGGCTGGGCCTCGCCCTGGCGCTGCTGCTGCTGAGCCTCATCGCCACCATCACCACCTGCGCGGCGCGCTCCTACCACGCCGCCGGCAGCTGGGTCGACCACACCCGCGAGGTCCAGGCGCGCCTCGAGCGCTTCCTGTCCCTGCTCAAGGACGAGGAGACCGCGGTGCGCGGCCTCCGCCTGTCCGGCGACGAGCGCGACCTCGACCCGTGGCGCAAGGCCGAGGCGCTGCTCGGCGACGAGCTCGCGGGGCTGCGCCGGCTGACCGCGGACAACCCGCAGCAGCAGGCCAACCTCGCCCTGCTCGGCCCGCTGGTCGCCGAGGAGCGCGCCCTGCTCGCCGCCGCGGTCGCCGCGACGCGCGCGCGCGCGGCGCCGCCCGCGGACGAGCGCGGGCGCGAGCTGATGTCCGCGCTGCGCGACCGCGTCGGCGCCATGCAGCTCGCCGAGGCGACGCTGTTCGCGAGCCGCAACGACGACCTCACCGGCGACCGCCGCCTGCTCATGCTGCTGCTGGCCGTCAGCGTGCTCGCCCAGGCGGGGCTGCTCGTCTGGGTGTTCCGCGTGCTGACCCGCGACCGCGGCCAGCTCCAGGGCGCGCTCGCCCAGGCCCGGCTCAGCGAGGAGCGGCTGGCCGCGGCCATCCGCGAACTGCAGGTGGCCAAGGAGCTGGCCGAGGCGGCGGGACGCGCCAAGGGCGAGTTCCTGGCGGCGATGAGCCACGAGATCCGCACGCCGATGAACGGCATCATCGGCATGACCGGGCTGCTGATCGACACCCCGCTGAGCGAAGAGCAGTACGGCCTGGTCGAGACCGTGCGCGGCTGCGCGGACGGCCTGCTGACCATCATCAACGACATCCTCGACTTCTCGAAGATCGAGGCCGGGCGCCTCGACCTCGAGACCATCGACTTCGACCTGCGCCAGGTCCTCGACGACAGCCTGGGCCTGTTCAGCGACGCGGCGCAGGCCAAGGGGGTCGAGCTGGTCTGCGAATTCGCGCCGCGCGTGCCGACGCACGTGCGCGGCGATCCCGGGCGCCTGCGCCAGGTCCTCGTCAACCTGGTCGGCAACGCGCTCAAGTTCACCCCCCAGGGCGAGGTCGTGGTCGCCGTCGCCGCGGCGCCCGCCGGGAAGATCCAGTGCAGCGTGCGCGACAGCGGCATCGGCATCCCGCCGGCCGTGCAGGAGCGCCTCTTCCAGCCCTTCAGCCAGGCCGACAGCTCGACCACCCGCACCTACGGCGGCACCGGGCTGGGCCTGGCCATCTGCCGCCGCCTGGTCGAGCTGATGGGCGGCGCGATCAGCGTCCGCAGCGTCGTCGGAGAGGGCAGCACCTTCCACTTCACCCTCGCCCTGCCGGCCGCCGCGGAGGGGGCCGGAGAACCGACCAGCGACCTCGCCCGGCTGAGCACCCTGGTGGTCGAGCCGCACGCGCTGGCCCGCGCGGCGCTGCTCGCGCAGCTCACCGCCCTGGGCGTGCCGGCGCAGGCGGTCGCCGACGGCGCGACGGCGCTGGCGCGCCTGCGCGCCGCCGCCGCCGCCGGTGCGCCGCTGCGCTGCGCGCTGGTGGCGATGGGCGCCCCCAGCGCGGCCGGCATGGGCGGCGAGGCCCTGGCGCGGGCGATCCGGGACGAACCCGCGCTGGCCGCGACGCCGGTGGTGCTGCTCGGCGCGCGCGGCCTGCACGACGAGGGCGCCGCGGTCGTCGCGGTCCTGGCCAAGCCGGTGCGCCAGGCCGAGCTCGCCGCGACCGTGCTGCGCGTGGCCGGCAGCGGCACCGGCACCACCCACATCCGCGCCGCGGCGGCGGCGATGCCGCAGTTGCACGGGCGCGTGCTGGTGGCCGAGGACAACCCGGTCAACCAGCGCCTGGTGGCGGCCCAGCTCGCCAAGCTCGGCTGCCGCTACGACATCGTCGCCAACGGCGCCGAGGCGCTCGCCGCGCTGGCGCGCGCGCCCTACGACGCGGTGCTGATGGACTGCCAGATGCCCGAACTGGACGGTTACCAGGCGACCGCGACCCTGCGCGCGCGCGAGGCGCAGCGGCCCGGGGCGCGCCGCCTGCCGGTGATCGCGATGACCGCCAACGCCATGGCCGGCGACCGCGAGCGCTGCCTGGCCGCGGGCATGGACGACTACGTGCCCAAACCGGTGCGCAACGAGGCCCTGGCCAGGACCCTGGCCGCCTGGCTGCCGGCGGCGCAGACCGGCACCGCGCGCTACCGCGCGCGCGCCATCGCCGCCACCCCGCCGGTCAGCGATCCGCAGGCGCTCGCCGACCTGCGCGAGGACCTCGGCGACGACCTCGCGATCTCCGAGGCGCTCGCCACCTTCGTGCAGGAGTGCGCGGAGCGCTGCGCGGCGATCGCCGCCGCCGCCCAGGCCGGCGGCGGCGACCCGCTGCGCCGCGCGGCGCACCTGCTCAAGGGCTCGGCGCAGGTGCTCGGGGCGCGTTGGCTGGCGGACTGCTGCGGGCGCCTCGAGGAGCTCGGGCGCAGCGGCGCTCCGGCTGCCGCCTCGCCGGTGGTCGACGAACTCGATCGGGCGCTGGCGGCGACGGTGGGGCACTTCTCGCAGCTGGCGTGAGCAGCGCTGCGGCAGAGCAGGGACGCCGGTCGGCGGCAGGGCCGGGGGCCACCGCTCCTGGCGACCTTCCCATTCGGTCTTTGCAAATGGCGCCGCAGGCCTAGTTTCCAGGGTCGGCGCTGCCCTCGAGCGACGAAGCGATCCCGTGATCCATCCCCTCTGGAACCACCCCTTCAACTCCAGGACGACGCATGAACGAGTTCGCACAGGTCAATTCCATGTTCACATCGGCGGTCGGCACGATGTTCGCCTACGTCATGCCGATCATCATCTGGTCCATCGTCCTGATCATCATCGGCTTCAAGCGCCCGCCCCTGGACCGCAGGCGCATGCGCATCGGCACCTTCCTGCTGATCACCTCGCTGCTGCTGCCGATCATCGCCTTCGGAGTGTTCGAGCTCATCCCGGGCGCGTCCGGAGCGCGGGCGTACGGCGGTGGCCCTGACGACACGATGGCGTCCGCGGTGCGCGTGATCTCCGTCTGCGGCATCATCGCGAAGGCGTGCGCGGCCCTGTCCCTGTCGTTCGCGATCTCCGCGATCGTCAACGTCGCAGCGGTCGAACCCGCGCAGCCGCGGGCCTGAGCGCGGTGGCGGAGGACCTGGGCCGCCCAGCGGCGGGCGTGCGGGCTGCGCCCGGGTTCATGGCGTGGCGGAACGTGTTCCTGCCCGCAGCCGCGGTCCCAGCCAACGCGCCAGCAGCGCCACCACCACGCCCACCCCCATGAGCCACGCGAACGCGCTGCGGTAGCTGCCGCTGGCGTCGCGCAGCGCGCCCACCGCGTACGGGCCGGCGCTCGCGATCAGGTAACCACCGCCGAGCATCATGGCGGTGAGGGCGCCGGCCTCCTGCGGGGAATCCGCGTCGTCGAGGGGCAGGGTCAGGCCGAGGGCGAACAGGCCGCCCGTGCCGGTGCCCAGCAGCAGCGCCCACAGCCATGGGGCGGCGAGCGGCGCGTAGGCCACCGCGCCCAGCCCCGCGGCCACCAGCGCGGCGCTCAAGACCAGCCAGGGACGGCGGTCGAGCGAGCGCGCAGCGAGCATCGGCATGCCCAGCGAGGCGCTGGTCTGCGCGATGGCCACCGCGGTGAGCAGCGCCCCGGCGCGCGCGCCGCTGGCGCCCAGCTCGAGGTAGCGCGGCGCCAGCCACGCCATGATCGCGTAGTAGAGCGAGGACTGCAGTCCGAAGTAGGCCATCAGCAGCCAGGCGCGCGGGCTCGTCCACGGCAGGGGCGCGGCGGCCGGGCCCGCACCAGGGCGCTGGCGTGGCCCGGCCGCGGCCAGCCGCCACGCGCCCAGCGCCACCACCGCCACCACCGCCCACGCGCCGAGCGCGAACCGCCAGGAACCGGTCAGCGCCTGCAGCGGTGCGCTGGCGCCGGCCGCCAGCGCGGCCCCCAGGGTCAAGCCCATCGAGAACAGCCCCATCACCGGCGCGGCGCGCCCGGGGAAGCGGCGCTTGATGAAGGCGGACAGCAGCGGCCCGGCGATGGCGATGCCGATGCCCGCGGCCACCGCGGTACCGAGCAGCCCGCCGAAGCCGATGGGCTCCAGGCGCAGCGCGGTCGCGAGGCCGACCAGCGCCAGGCAGGCGGCGACGGTGCGCTCCGGTCCCAGCCGCGCCCCGAGTGCGCCGGCCACGGGGGCGAACACGCCCATGCACAGCACCGGCAGGCTGGTGAGCAGGCCGGCCAGCGCGCGGCTGACGCCCAGGTCGGTGCGCAGGTCGTCGCTCACCGGGCCGATCGCGGTGATCGCCGGGCGCAGGTTGAGCGCGACCAGCACCAGGGCGGCGACGACCAGCGCCGGGCGCGGTCCGACAGGCGGTGGGGTGGTGGCGGGATCCGTCGTCACGCGCGCCATCAGGCCGCTCGCGGCCGGCGCGTCCAGCGCAAAGCGCAGTCCGGAACGGTGCAGTCGTAGCGCCGGAGCTCGGCGCCGCGGCTGCATCGGAAATGCGGTCTTTATGCGGGTGAACGTTATACAACCCTGGTCCGTCCGGCGCGTGCCGCCGTCCCCGCCGCAGCGCGTGCGGTACACTGCTGCGCACCGCCGGGGACGCCCGGAGGGGTGTGCGACCAGGGCGCAGCCCGTCGTAGCGACGGCCGCGGCCCTGCTCCACGCAGCGGTCGCTTACAGTCCCCGATCCGCCCGCGCGCGGTTCCCGCCCACGGGCCCGCAGCGGACCACTCCGGACGTCCCGATGCCCTCCCACCAGGCCCATCCCGGCTCGCGCCGGTCGCGTCAGCGTCGCTACGCCCGGCCCACCGCGGGTCGTGCGCGCGCCCTGCTGGGCGTGGCGGCGCTGCTCGCGCCGGTGCTGCCGCTGTGGAGCGCGATCGCCGGCGTCCCCGAGGCGCCACGGCCCGGCCCGTACCCCAGTGCGTGGGTGGAGTGGTCGAACGACTCCTTCGGCGGCGAGATGGGCCACGACTCCGACGACTACCGCACCAACGCCTTCAGCGGCGGCGCCCACCGGGGACGCTGGCTGTTCGGCGCCGACTACAGCATGCTCACCGACTACCGCGCGCCGGGCGCGACCGGCACGCGCAGCGACGAGGCCACCGTCACCGCGGGCTGGCAGCTGCTGCCCGAGGGCAGCGCGGGCCTGGGCGGCACGGGCACGCTCGCGCTGGGCGCGGGGCTGCGCCTGACCGGCGACCTGGGCGGCGGCTCGGTGCAGAACCGCTTCCACGATGCCATCGGCTACCAGCGCGTCGACATCCCCTACCAGGGCGGGGGGCTGGCCGGCGTGGGCTACGCCGCCGGCAGCTGGATGTGGCTGAACGACGAGGCCGCCTGGTGGACGCCGTTCGGGCGCGTCGACGAGCAGCGCCTCGGCGTCGAGATCACCGGCGCGGCCCTGGCCGGCACCGGTGGCGAGGTGCAGAGCGAACTCGGCCTGCGCGTGCTGGTGCTCGGCCAGGACGGCTCGTTCAGCGTCGGGCTGCGCCGCGCCTGGAATGGCGGGCACCACGCCAGCCTCGCCGCGCACGCCGTCGCCGGCCACGAGGACGGCACCTGGCTGGTGGTCGGCTCCTCGGCCGGCGGCTGGTCGTACGAAGCCGGCTTCGACCTCGAGAACCAGGCGACCATGGGCCACGTCGGCTGGTCCTGGGGGCGCGCCCCCGCGCGCCGCGATGAGGCCGGCCGCACCGAGATGGAGGGCATCATCGGCATCTACCAGGGCTACTCCCTGGGCGTCCAGTACCGCTGGCAGCCGACCTGGATGCGCGGCGACGGGCCGCTGCAGGCGTCGCTGCTGTTCGATTACCGCTTCGGCCAGTACCCGGGCCCGGCCTGGAACGACAACGTGATCATCGTCCGGCAGCCGGTGCTGGGCGTCGACCTCTCCTGGGGCCGGCCGCACGACGGTTTCCAGTGCACCCCGTTCTCCTACGTCGCGGTCGGCATCCGCGAGGAGCGCGTGCGCGCCTCCGGCGACTTCCCCCGGTTCCCCGACCAGAGCGCGACGCGCGGCGTGGTCCAGGGCGGCCTCGGCGCGCGCCTGTACTGGGGCCGGCTGCCGCAAGGGCGAGACCACTGCCCGCTACGGCGTCAGCGTGCTCTACGAGGCCTGGAAACCGTTCAGCGACGCGCGCGCGGTGGGCGGCGGCGACAGCGACACCTACCAGCGCGCCAGCGGCGGCCTGGGCCTGCGCCTGGCGGCGACGGTGGCCTGGTAGGACTGCGCCACGCGCCTGCCCCGGCCCATGGCGGCGCGGGCTTGTGGCGGCCCGAGGGGGCGGACACTGGCCCGCCATGCGCACCCTGCCCTCGCTCGCCATCGTCTCCGCGGCCCTGCTCTCCGCCCTGGTCGGCCTGGCCGGCTGCGGCGGCCACCGCGCCGCGCCGCCGCTCGCCGTGGACGACCTCAGGGAGCTGCGCACCTACGGCTTCGACACCATCGCCGATCCGCAGGCGTCGTGGAACCCCGACACCTACCAGATCCTGGCGCGCATCGACGCCGGCTTCGTGCTGCTCGACGAGGGCCGCGACAAGCAGGACTACTACCGTTCGAGCGAACGCCGCGAGACCGTCGACCCGGTGTGGATCAACCGCAACCAGTTCGCCTTCGGGCCCGGCCACGGCCTGGTCGCCACCGCCAGCGGCCGCGAAGTGCCGAGCAGCCAGGGGCTGACCGTGGTCACCATCGGGAGCAAGGACGGCAAGCGCACGCTCGATCCCCAGACCCTGACCAAGACCGGCTACCGGCCGCGCGTGTGGGCCGACCGCATCATCGCCCAGGCCGAGGACAAGATCATCGTCGTCGACCACTTCGGCGCGGTCAGCGAGTTCGGCCCCGGCTTCTACGCCGAACCGCAGCGCAATGGGCGCGGCGTGACCTTCCAGGAGGCGCCGGTGCTCGAGGCCGACCGCTGGACCGGCCTCGACCTGCGCCGCGGGCGCCTGTTCATCCGCTGGAAGCCCGGCCAGGTCACCACCCTGGCCAACGCCATCGAGGCGCGCTGGACCGCCGCCGGCGGCGTGGTCGCGACGGTGCTGCGCAACGATCCGCCGCAGGGCCGCCCGTGGTGGGAGGCCGGCACCGACGTGTACCTGGTCGCCGGCCCCGAGGCCCAGCCAGTGCTCATCGCCAAGGACGCGCGCAGCCCCGCGCCGCACCCCGGCGGCGGGGTGGTCGCGGTGGTCTCGCGCGAGGGCGCCATCGACCTGGTCGACGAGGCCGGCGCGCACCGCCGCAACTTCCTCGACCAGGGCGATCACCCCGAGTGGAGCACCGACGGCACGCGCCTGCTCGTCGAGCAGGTCGTCCAGGGCAAGCCCGACGCGCGCTACCTGCGCGTCTCGGTGCTCCGCCTCGGCGCGCCGCTGCCCGCCCCCGCGGCGGCGCCGGCCGCGCCCTGAACCGCATGCGCACCATCGATCCGGCCACGCTCGCCGCCAAGGACCGCTACCGCCTGCTCATCGGCGCGGTGGTGCCGCGGCCGATCGCCTGGATCACCACGCTCGGCCCGGGCGGCGTGCTCAACCTCGCCCCGTTCAGCTTCTTCAACGGCGTCACCGCCTCGCCGCCGACGCTGTCGGTGGCGATCGGCCACCGCGATCCGCTGAAGGACACCCTGGCCAACCTGCGTTCCAGCGGCGAGGCGGTCGTGCACCTGGCGCCACCCGGGCAGCTGCCGGCGGTCCACCAGAGCGGTGGCGAGTACGCGGCGACGGTCAGCGAGGTCGCCGAGCTGGGCCTGGCCACCATCGCCTCCAGCGTGGTCGCGCCCGCGCGCCTGGCGTGCGCGCAGGTCGCCCTCGAATGCCGCCTGGTGCGCGAGATCCCGGTCGGCGCGCCGGCCACCGCGCTGTGCCTGCTGGAAGTCGTGTGCGCCCACTTCGCGGACGCCATCGTCGGCGCGGACGGCCTGCCTGATCCGCACCGGCTCGCCGCGCCGGCGCGCCTCGGCGACCGCTCCTACCTCGCCGGTGATGGGTGGCGCGTGGTCGACCAGGCGCCGCAGCTGGTGCCCGAACCCCTGCGCGTCGTCCGCCAACCGCGGTGAGGTCGATTTGCGATATCTGCGGACTCTCCACATGAGAGTCCCCAGATTTCGCAGATTCCGCGGATGTGGGAACAGCGTGGGGATGGCGGGTCCTTCGCGCTGGTCGGCCCGCTGGCGATCCGGGTGCGGCGGCGATCTGTTTCAGACGCGCGTGAGATCGGCGTGCACCGGGTGGGCCAGGTTCGCGGGCAGGGGCGCGTTGCCAGGCCGCATCAGCACCACCGCGTTCATGCCGGCAGCGCGCGCCGCGTCCGCCTCCGCGGGCATGTCGCTGCAGAAGGTGATGTCGGCCGGCGCCTTGCCCCAGGCCTTGGCGATCGCGGTGTAGCTGGCCGCCTCGCGCTTCGGGCCGGACGTGGTGTCGTAGTACCCGGACAGCAGCGGCGTGAGGTCGCCGGCGTCGCTGTGGCGGAAGAGCAGCTGCTGGGCGAGGCGGCTGCCCGAACTGTAGATCGCGGCGCTGCGCCCGGCCGCGCGCCACGCGGCCAGCACCTTGGGCACATCGGCGTAGACGTGGCCGGTGATCCGCCCGGTCTGGTAGCCGTGCCGCCAGACCAGGCCCTGCAGCTGCTTCAAACCGGTGGCCTTGACGTCGCCGGCCATCTGCCGGCGCACCACCGCGATCACGCCGGCGTCGCCGGGCATGGCCCGCTCCTCGGGACTGGCGTCCTGCAGGATCGCCACGCGCGCCTCGCCGGTCTCCTGGTCATTGCCGTGCGCCTGCAGGAAGTCGGGGATCGCGCCAGCGGCGAAGGGGAAGAGCACGTCGGTGACGAAGCTGATGGAGGTGGTGGTGCCTTCGATGTCGAGGAGCACGGCGGGCGTGGGCATGGCGGGGTCCGGAGTCGTTGGTGGAAGGTGGCGATCCGCGATCAGCGCCAGCGCACGATCGCCAGTTCGTGCCCGGCGAGGTCGAGCTCGGCGCCATCGCCCTCCGGCGTCGCGGGCAGGCGCTGCAGCGGATTGCCGCTGGCGTCGACGCGCCAGGCCTCGGTCAGGTCCGGGGCGAACAGGACGCAGCGCCCCGGCAGCGCCGGACTGGTCGCCGAGCGCGACCTCGCCGCGCCACTCCGCCGGGCGGCCGACCCACCACGGCGTCACGCCGACGCGGTGGTCCAGGCGCAGCGCGCCCGGCAGGTCCGCGCTGCCACCGTAGACGCGCCCGGGCACCCCGATGGCGAGCGCGAGCTGGCCGAGCCCGAGGCTGCCCGGCGCGCGACGCGCGGGCGCCAGCGCGTAGGCGAGCGTCCCGCCCACGTGCAGGCGCAGGTGGCCGGCCTGGGCCGAGACCGTCAGCGGCCGCGCGCCGACCACGGCCAGGCCGTCGAAGGCGTCGCCGTGGCCTTCGCCCAGGGTCGCCCAGCGCACGCCGGGCTGGACCATGGCCGGCTCGCCGCCTGCGCGCGCCGCCTGGGCGACGCTCCACGGCGCCAGTTCGCCGGCGACGCGCAGCTCGCCATCGCGGTAGGGGGTCGGGTGGTCGAGGACGAGCTCGCCGGCGCCGTCCCACGACACCGCGACGCGCAGCACGTCCTCGTGCGCGTGCAGGGTGTAGGTCAGGTGCAGCGTGCCGCGCGGTCCGCTGCGGCTGACCGCGAGGCGGGCGCGCACGGGGCCGTCCTCGAGCACGGTGATCGCGCTGCTGCCCGGCAGCGGCAGGCCATCGACCAGCGCCTGCGGTGCCGGGCCGGCCCAGCGCGCGAAGCGCCCGTCCCAGCACAGGCGCACGATCTGCCCGAGCGGGTCGAGCTCGGCGCGCACGCGGCCGTTGTCGAGCACGGTGCGCGAGACCTCCCAGTGGCCGCCGGCCACCGGGTCGTCGTCGGGCGCGAGGCGGCGGCACTCGAGGGCGCCGAGGGCGAGCTCGACGAGCAGCTCCTGGCCGCGCGGCCCTTCGACCACCTGCACCGGGTGGCGCGCACCGCGCTGGTCGCGCAGGCCCCACGGCGCGGTTCCCGGCGGCATCGGCAGCGCCACCACCTGGCGGCGCGCGAAGGGCAGCGGGTTCCAGGCGCCGAGCAGGCCCGCGTCCGCCAGCCCGTGGCCGGCGAGCGGCGGGATGGGCGGGGTGCGGGCCATGCCGGCGGCGGCGAGGATGTGCTCCCACGCGGCGCCCGCGCGGGGCGTGGCGCTGCCGTCGGCGAGCGCGGCGCTGGCGTCCTCCAGGCGCGCCAGGTCGATCAGGCCGTGGATGGCCGAGGCCTCCTCGCCCCAGGCGGCGTCGGCCGGCAGGTGGCCGTGGTGCAGGGGCGCTTCGCCATCCCCGTCGCCATCGACCAGCACGCGCGCGCCGGCGCAGCCTTCCCAGCGGAAGGCCTCCAGCCCGCCGTGCACCAGCTGGCCGATGCCGCCCAGGCGCAGCAGGTCGGGCAGCGCGCCGTTGCCGGGGGGCAGCGCGGCGAGGCGGGCCGCCGGGGCGGGCGCGCACCCGGCCGAGCCAACGCAGCAGCAGCGCTACCGGCGGCAGGGTGCCGTCGCTCAGCAGGGGGAGGTCGGGGACGGTCGGGTCCGGCATGGTGGTGCAGGCTAGCGGGTTGGACCGCGAGCGCAGCCCCTTCCCGGCGTCGCGCGCGTGGGAGGCGGCAGCGCGCCGGTGGTGGCCTGTCGCCTTGACACAGCGGGCGCCGCTGTGGTTACTGACGCAGGCCACACCATGCGCGACACCCTGCATTTCATCGGCCAGTTCGCGACCCACTTCCGCGAGACCGGCGCCCTCGCACCGAGCAGTCGCGGTCTGGCGCGCGCGATGATCAACGCCCTCGGTACGCTGCGCCCGGGCGAGGCGATCATCGAGCTCGGTCCCGGCACCGGGGTCTTCACCCGCGAGCTCACCCAGCGCTTCCCCGGCCACCGCGTGGTCGCGGTCGAGTTCAACAAGGCCTTCGCCGGCCGCCTGCGCAGCGCCATGCCCACCGTCGACGTGGTCGAGGGCTGCGCCTCGCAGTTGCGCGCGCACCTCGCCAGCGTCGGCCTGCGCCCGGAGCAGATCGGCGGCGTGATCAGCGGTCTGCCGCTGCTCAGCCTGCCGCGCCCGCTCGGCGAGGCGATCGTGCGCTCGATCGGCGAGGTCCTGCCCAGCGGCCGCCGCTATGTGCAGTTCACCTACTCGCGCCGCGCCTGGCGCCGCTTCGCCCTGCCCGGTTTCCGCCCCGAACCGGTCAAGGGCGTGTGGATGAACCTGCCGCCGGCGGTGGTGATGCCGTTCATGCGGGTAGCCTAGGGCTCGTTGCGCGGCGGCTGCGTCGCATGGACCGGGGTTCTTGCCGCAGGGACGCAGAGTTGCAGAGAGGGCCGCAGAGGAGAGGAGAGGAGAGGAGAGGAGGGGATGAGCGGCTGGCATTGCCACGAGCCCGCTGGCGATCCGTTTGCCATCCGCAGCGGTGCAGTCCTCTGCGGCCCTCTCCGGAACTCTGCGTCTCTGCGGCCAAATCCGCCATTCCCGCGGTTTCACCCCAGCAGCCTCTCCCACGTGCGCGTGAGTTCCGCGGCGCGCTCTGCCCAGCGCGTGCGTTCGCGCTCGCCGCGCGTGATGAGGGCGGGCAGGCCGAGGTTGCCCGTGCTGCCGGCGTGGGTGCGGCCGCGCACGGTGCGCTCGTGGTCGGGGACCGGCACCTGGTCGAGGTTGCGGCCGACCTGGCGATAGGCGTCGCGGAAGGCCATGCCCTGCTCCCGCACCAGGCGGTAGGCCTCGTCGGTGGCGTAGAGGTCCGGGGTCAGGGCCGCCTCGATGCGCGCGCGCACCGGTTCCAGGGTCGGCACCGCGGCGGTGGCGACGGCCAGGCCCTGGCGCGCCAGGCGCAGGCCGTCGATGCACAGCGCCTTGGTGTCCTGCAGGTCGCGGCTGTAGCCGGACGGCAGGCCCAGGGTGATCGCGGACAGTCCGGTGCGCAGTCCCAGGAAGCGCGCCGCGCGGCCGCGCAGCAGCTCGAACAGGTCGAGGTTCTTCTTCTGCGGCATGATGCTCGAGCCGGTGGTGAAGCCCTTGCCGATGGTGAAGAAGCCGGCCTCGCCGGTGGTGAAGAACAGCAGGTCGGCGGCCAGCCGGCTGAGGTCGCCGACCACCGCGCCGGCGGCGTCCAGGCAGGCGCTCTCGACCTTGCCGCGGCTGTTGGCGTCGGCCATGGCCACGCCACCGCAGCGCGCGAAACCGAGCAGCGTCGCCGCGTACTCGCGGTCGAGGGGCAGGCCGACGCCGTAGCTGGCGCCGGAGCCCAGCGGGCATGCGTCCGCGAGCTGGTAGGCGGCCTCGAGCAGGATCAGGTCGTCGAGCAGCGCCTGCGCGTGCGCGGCGAAGAACATGCCGACGCTGGACGGCATGGCGCGCTGCAGGTGGGTGTAGCCGGGCAGCGGGTGGAACTCGTGGGTGCGCGCGCGCTCCAGCAGCGCCGCCGCGGCCCCCGCGGTCTCGTCGGCCAGGGTGGCCAGGGCGTGCTTCTGCCACAGGCGCACGTCGGTCAGCACCTGGTCGTTGCGGCTGCGCCCGGTGTGCAGGCGGCGCGCCGCTTCGCCGACGCGCTGCTCCAGCAGGGCCTCGACCTTGCTGTGCACGTCCTCGTCGGCGACCTCGACCGTCCACCTGCCGGCGAGGTGCTCGCGGTGCAGGGCCTGCAGCCCGCCGACCAGGGCGGTGGTGTCCACCGCCGACAGCAGCCCGACGTGGCCGAGCATGCGCGCGTGGGCGAGCGAGCCGAGCAGGTCGAAGGGCGCCAGCTCGCGGTCGTACAGGTAGTCGTCGCCGACGGTGAACTCGTGCACCAGGCGGTTGGTCTCGTCGCCACCCTTGGCCCAGATCGGCCGGGTCGTCGCGGTGGTCCTGGGATCGGCCGGGTGCGCAGCTGCCATGATCGCTCCTCGACCCGCGCTGGGCGGGGCCATGGAACGGTGGGCCCATGGGGGGCGGGCGCAAGGTCCTATGTCGGAAAGACCCTAGACCCTAGACCTTAGACCCTAGACCCTAGCAGGCCGTTGAAATAGGCCTGAAAAACCTCTAGCCCCTCTCTCGCCGCCTTTTTTTTGCGGCGTTTTATGGTTTTTCCTGCCTGCTATCGCTGATTTTTGCGATAACGGGTCGTCCAACCATAGATTATCCCTACGAAATCGCCAGCTCAGGCATCAAATTTGTCATCCGGACGAGGTTGTAGCCGGTCATGGTGAGTGCGAAGCAGCTGTCCACGAGTGCGACCCCACGGTGGTGGAGCTTGCGTAAGCCCCCGATGACCTTGCCCCATCCGAAGGGCTCTTCGACGCGCTTACGGATGGTTTGGCTGACGGCATAGCCAGGGTGCCGCGTGGTCCGGCCATCGAGCGCGGTCTGTGTCCGCTTCTGAGCGGCATGCAGGGTCACGTTCAGCTCGCGCATTCCAGTCACCACGTCCCGGCGGTCATACCCCTTGTCCGCTCCGATGGTGATGCGCTGCGCGCCGGCGCGCTGCTTCGCGAGCGCCAGCGCGCCGTCACGTTCGGCGTTGCCTGTCGCTGTATTGACTAGCGCACCAGCGACCAGTCCGTTGCGGTTTTCCATGATGATGTGGCCGGCGTAGGAGAGCTTGCCCTCCTTCCCGCCACCCTTGCGGGCCATCCGGGCAGCGGGATCGCTTACCGAGGCGTGGGTTTCGTTCGTGCGGCGTTCGCCGTGGAAATTGGCATCTGCATTGCGCCCGCCGCCCTCGTTCGAGTCTGACCCACCGCTGCCGTCCTTCGGCTTGAAGCTCTTCTGGCTCGCCCAGGCCTCCAGCAGCGTTCCATCCACCGAGAAGTGCTCGTCAGAGACCAAATTGGCAGACGTCGCCTCCTCGTAGACCGCCCGCAGAAGTTCCTGGCAGATGTTCGCCTTCAGCAACCGATCACGGTTTTTGCTGAACGTCGAGTGGTCCCAAACCGCATCGTCCATCCCCAGGCCGACGAACCAACGGAAGAGGATGTTGTAGTCCAACTGCTCGACCAGCTGGCGTTCGCTCCGCACGCTAAACAGGATTTGGATCAGCAGCGCACGGATCAGCTTCTCGGGCGCGATCGAGGGTCGGCCGGTATCGGAGTACATCCTCCTGAAACGCGATTCTAACTTCTCAAGCCCGCGGTCGATAAGGACCCGGATCTTCCGAAGCGGATGCGTCTCGGGGATCCGCTTCTCCATGCTCACAAAGCTGAAAAGGCTCGTCTGGGGGATGTCGTGTCCGCGCATGGCATCGGATAGCGGAGTGAAGGGGGTTTTTCAACACCCTGCTAGACCCTAGACCTTAGACCTTAGACCCTAGACCCTAGACCCTAGACCTGTAACCCGAGATGAGATCACGACTGGAGGGGGTGGGTCATTCGATATTGGAAGCGATGCGCGCTCATGGGAAACGGTCTAGGGTCTACCTACGGTCTTGAGTCTGAGCCCTGCGAAGGCCCCTAGCCATCCCCGCCGCCGCCCTACGCTCCCCACCCCATGCCCGTCCGCCTCGCCATCCTGCTCTCGGGCTCCGGATCCACCTACGCCAATCTCGCCGAGCGCGCCGCGGCCGGGACTCTGCCGGGGCAGATCGCGGTGGTGGTCAGCTCGCGCGCGGACGCCGGCGGGGTGGCCCTGGCGCAGCGCTTCGGCCACCCATGCGTGGTGGCGAGCCGTGCCGAGGACGTCACCGCGGCACTGCTCGCGCACCGTACCGACCTGGTCGCGATGTGCGGCTGGATGCGCTTCTACGATCCGCCGGCGGCGCTCGCCGGGCGCGTGCTGAACATCCACCCCAGCCTGCTGCCGGCCTTCGGCGGCAAGGGCATGTACGGCATCCACGTGCACCGCGCGGTGCTGGCCAGTGGAGTGGCGGAGACCGGCTGCACCGTGCATCTGGTCACCGGTGACTACGACAGCGGGCCCATCATCGGCCAGCGGCGCGTGCCGGTGTGCCCCGGTGATACCGCGGAGAGCCTGCAGGCGCGCGTCCAGGCGGCAGAGCGGGAGCTGTACCCGCAGGCGATCGCGGCGCGCATCGCCGGGTTGTGACCGGACGGGGACCATGGCGTCGGCCACGGGTCGGTGGGTTCGAGCTGGACGGCTCGATGGTCGAGCTGGCGCTGCCCTCTAACAGCTCGCAAGTCGTTGTGCCACGAGCGCGATTTTTCTGCTGTTAGCTCAGCATCGATCGGGAAATCACCCCCGGAAAAGCTCGACCCTCCCGGCGACGGCTCGCGGGACCAGGAGCATCGTCGTCCAGCGTGCCGGGCCGCCGGGAGGGTCGAGCGCCAGCTCGACCATGTCCAGGTCCGCCCCACGAGGGTCGCACGCATGCTCAGCCCACGCCCCCGTGCATGTCCGGCCGTTCGTGGGATGCCGCCGCGGCCTGCTCCTTGCGCAGCCATTCCTCGCTGAAGAACGGTCCAGCGGGAAACACCGCCGCGAACACCAGCAGGGCGAGGCGCGGCAGCGGCCAATGCGCGCGGCGCGCGGCGAGGGCGAGCACGAACAGCAGGAGCAGGAACAGCCCACCGTGCACCGCGCCGGCGACGGTGACCGCCACCTTCAACCCGTAGGCGTACTTCAATGGCATCGCCACGCAGAACAGGCCGAGGCTCGAGATCGCCTCGGCCAAGCCGACGCAGCGCAGGCGGAAGATGGCGGCCGCGGTCGGTGTCATGCGCCGTGTTGTCCGCAACGCCGCGCCCGATCAAGCGCACGCTCGCCTCAGCGCCCGGCCCCGCCAGCGGTCACCTGCCCGTGAACTCCACCGGCCGCTCCCAGATCGCCAGCACCACGCACCCACCCGGGCTGCTGACCTGGTGGTCGCTGCCCGGCGGGTTGACCACGAGGGTGCCGGCGCGGTGCTCGCCGCGCGGATCGACCTGCGAACCGGAGATGATCAGGACGTGCTCGAAGCCGACGTGCAGGTGGTGGGCCACCACCGCGCCGGGCGCGTAGCGCAGCAGGGCCGCGGAGTGGCCGTCGGGCGTGGAGTACAGCGGCAGGATGTCGACCCCGGCGCGGAAGGCCTTCCAGGCGGCCTCGTCGGCGGCGTTGGCGCGCGCGAGCAGGCCGGGGAAGAGCAGCGAGGTCGCGCTGGCGAGCGGGTCAGGAGTCGGCATGTCGCAGGGCTTCCAGGACGGCGGCGGATGGGGCGGTCCATCCGACGATGCCGCCCTGGGCGCGGATCATCTCCAGCGTCGCCTGCTTGAAAGCGGGAAAATAGCTGTCGGTCGCATCCTCGATGAGCAGGCACTCGTAGCCGCGGTCGTTGGCCTCGCGCATGGTGGTCTGCACGCACACCTCGGTGGTCACGCCGCTGAACAGCAGGTGGGTGATGCCGCGCGCGCGCAGCAGCCCGTCGAGCGGGGTCGCGTAGAAGGCGCCCTTGCCCGGCTTGTCGATGACCAGCTCGCTGGCCAGCGGCGCCAGCTCCGGGATGATCTGGTTGCCGGGCTCCCCCGTCACCAGGATGCGTCCCATCGGTCCCGGATCGCCGATGCGCAGGCTGGGCCTGCCCCGCCCACGCTTCGCCGGCGGACAGTCGCCGAGATCGGCGCGGTGCCCTTCGCGGGTGTGCACCACCGTCAGCCCGCGCGCGCGGAACGCCGCCAGCACCGCTCGCACCACCGGGATCGACGGCGCGAGCAGCGTCACGTCGTTGCCGAGCGCCGCACCGAACCCGCCGGGTTCGACGAAATCGCGCTGCATGTCGATGATCACCAGCGCCGTGTGGGCGGCCGGGAAGGTGAAAGGCGTTGGCTGCGCGGTGATCGTCGGCATGGGATTGACACCTTGGAGTGCGGGACCTGAGACCTGAGACCTGAGTCCTTAGACCCTAGACCCTAGACCCTAGGCACGGGGAGGAAGTCGTCCGCGAGTGAACGTGAAAAGCACAGGATACGTTCACCGACATCGCGCACCTATCGAGGGTCTAGGGTCTAGGGTCTAGGGTCTAGGGTCTCGGGTCTAGACCCTCCAGAAGTTCAATGGTGCCCCGCCATGAACCTCCCCAACTCCTTCGGATTGGTCGCCCCCGGCGAGGCCTCGTGCACCAGCGTCCCATCGGACATCACCACCAGCCGGTCGGCGAGTTCGAAGAGCTCGTCCAGGTCCTCGCTGACCAGCAGCACCGCCACGCCGCGGTTGCGCGCCTCCATGATGCGCGCGCGGATCTCGGCGACCGCCTTGAAATCGAGGCCGAAGCACGGGTTGGCGACGATCAGCACGGCGACCTGGTCGTCGACCTCGCGCGCCAGCACGGCGCGCTGGACGTTGCCGCCCGGACATGCTGCCGACCGGCGCGTCGGGCCCGCGCGTCTTGATGCCGAAGCGGCCGATCAGGTCGAGGGCGGTGCGGCGCAGCGCGGCCCGGTCGACGAACCAGCGCGCGAAGGTCTGCGGTGGCCGGTCGAAGGTGCGGAAGGCGAGGTTCTCGGCCACGCTCATCGGGCCGACGCAGGCGTTCTTCAGCGGCTCCTCGGGCAGGCAGTGGACCTTGTGGCGGAACGCCTCGTCGCGCAGCGCGTGGTAGGCCTCGCCGTTGATGCGCACGGTGCCCGCGCTGGCCGGGCGCTGGCCGGCCAGCACCTCGACCAGCTCCTTCTGCCCGTTGCCGCTGATCCCGGCCACGCCGACGATCTCGCCGGCGTGCACCGCCACGGTCACGCCCGCCACCGCCTCGACTCCGGTGTCGTCGTCGGCGCGCACGCCCAGCAGCTCCATGCGCAGCGCCCCCCGCGGCGTACCGGCGCGCGCCGCCGAGGCCTTGACGTGGTCGCCGCCCATCATCATCGCGGCCATGGCGTCGGGGGTCAGGTCCTTGACCAGCCCGCGCCCCGCGAAGCGGCCCTTGCGCAGCACCGTGATCTCGTCCGCGAACGCCATGATCTCGCGGAACTTGTGCGAGATCATCAGGATGCTCAGGCGGCCCTCGAGAGTCATCTTCTTGAGCAGGCCGAGGATGGCGTCGGCCTCCTCCTGGGTGAGCACCGAGGTCGGCTCATCCAGGATGATCACCGAGCGCTGCAGGTAGAGCTGCTTGAGGATCTCGATCTTTTGCTTCTCGCCCGCCGCCAGCGCCGCCACCGGGCTGTCCAGCGGCACGGTGAAGGGCATGGTGGCGAGGAAGGCGGCGAGCACCTTGCGCTCACCGTCCCAGTCGATCAGCGCCGGCAGCCGGTCGCGGCTCAGCACCAGGTTCTCGGCCACGGTCAGGTTCGGGACCAGGGTGAAGTGCTGGTAGACCATGCCGATGCCGTGGGCGTGCGCGTCCTTGGGGTTGCCCATCTCGACGCCGACCTCGCCGATGGCGATGGTGCCCTCGTCGGCGCGGTGGTAGCCCATCACCGCCTTCACCAGCGTGCTCTTGCCCGCGCCGTTCTCGCCGAGCAGGGCGTGGAAGCTGCCCGGGCGCAGGGTCAGCGACACGTCCTCGAGCGCGGTGAAGGCGCCGAAGCGCTTGGTCAGGTTGAAGAGCTCGAGCTTGGGCGGCTTGCCGTGGATCGGCTGGGTGGCGGTCAGGGGTTCGGGCATGGGCGTCCGATCAGGCCAGGGTGCGCAGCAGCTGGGTCGAGGTGGCGATCGCGCCGAACACGCCGTTCTGCATGGTCACCATCTTCAGCGCGGCGTCGTGGTTGGCGCGCAGCGTGGCGGCGCAGCAGTCCTCGAGCAGCAGGCACTCGAAGCCGCGGTCGTTGGCGTCGCGCATGGTGGTGTGCACGCACACGTCGGTGGTGATGCCGGTGAGGATGAGGTTGTCGATGCCGCGCGTGCGCAGCACCAGCTCCAGGTCGGTGGCGTAGAACGAGCCCTTGCCGGGCTTGTCGATGATGGGTTCGCCCGCCAGCGGCGCGAGCTCGGGGATGATGTCCCAGCCGGGCTCGCCGCGCACCAGCACGCGACCGCACGGTCCGGCGTCGCCGATCCCTATCGCGGCCCCGCTCGGCGAGCGCCGCGAGCGCCAGCGCTTGTTCGCGGGCAGGTCGCTGAGGTCCGGGCGGTGCCCCTCGCGGGTGTGGATGATGGTGAATCCCAGCGGGCGCAGCGCCGCGAGCAGCGCGCGGAGCGGTTCGATGACCACGCGCGTCAGGCCGATGTCGTAGCCGAGCAGTTCGATGTAGCCGCCCTTGCCGCAGAAGTCGGTCTGCATGTCGATGACGATCAGCGCGGTGTTCTGCGGGCGCAGGTCGCCGTTCCAGGGCCAGGGGTAGGGGTTGGCGGTGACGTGGCGGGGGGTCATGGGTTCTCGTTGGAAGGTCCGGAGGTCCGGCAGTCCGGCAGTCCGAGGTCTCGTGGCGCAGCTCCGCTCGCGACGTCCGTGACCTCTCGCCAAACCGCGGATCGAGCAGCGAGATTTGCAGGAAGCCACCGGCGACGAGCCGGCGGTCCGCCCTGGTGCCAGCGCCACGCCGCCCTTGGTGGCGCAGCGGTGTCCCGCGCTCCAGCTGGCAGTCGGCTTCCGGACTACCGGACATCCGGGCTTCCGGACCCGCGAGCTGGCGGCTCACCGGGCCCTCCCGAGTTCCAGCGGCATGCCGGCCAGCGTGCGGTGCGGACGAACTGGTCGCGATCATGATGCCCAGGGTCAGCACGTAGGGCGCGGCGTTGTACAGATAGTAGCCGCTGGTCACGCCGACCGACTGCAGGGCCGGGCCGAGCGCGCTCGCGCCGCCGAACAGCAGCGAGGCCCACAGGCAGCGCACCGGATCCCAGCGCGCGAAGATCACCAGCGCGACCGCCATCAGGCCCTGGCCGCTGGACAGGCCCTCGTTCCAGCTGCCAGGGTAGAACAGCGACAGGTAGGAGCCGCCCACGCCGGCGAGGAAGCCGCCCGCGGCGGTGGCGATCATGCGCACGCGGTCGACGTGCAGGCCCATGGCGCGCGCCGCCTCGCTGCTCTCGCCGACCACGCGCAGCACCATGCCCCAGCGCGTGCGGCGCAGGCCCCACCACAGCAGCGGCGCGAGCGCGGCGCCGACCAGGAACAGCGCGTTGACCTTGAGCGCGGAGTGGACCTGCTCGTTCGCGCTCCAGAAGCCGAAGTCGATCGCCGGCAGGCGCGGTGCGCTCGGTTGGATCAGCGGCTTGCCGAGGAAGAACGCCAGGCCGGTGCCGAACAGCATCAGCGCGATGCCGACGGCGATGTCGTTGACCCGCGGCAGCGCGCACAGCCACGCGTGGATGACGCCGAGCAGCACGCCGGCCGCGCCGGCGGCCAGCACGCCCACCCACGGCGAGCCGCTGAGCAGCGAGGCGCCGTAGCCGACCATCGCGCCCATCACCAGGGTGCCTTCCAGTCCCAGGTTGATGCGCCCGCTCTTCTCGGTCAGGCACTCGCCGAGGCTGACGAACAGGAACGGCGTCGAGACGCGGACCGCGCCGGCGGCCACCGCCATCGGCACGCCGATCCAGCCGAGCGAGGTGTCAACCATGGGTGGCCTCCGGCGCGATGGCCGCGGGTTCGGCGTGCTCCGCGGGCAGGGCCGCCGGCGCCGGCGCGGGCGGCGGTGCGACCACCGGCGGCTCTGGCGCGGCCGCCGCGGGCGCGCCGCGGAACCAGGCGAAGCGGCCGTACAGCGTCTCGCTGGCGAGGATGGCGATGAACAGCGTCCCTTCGAGCACCTGCACGGTGGCGTCCGGCAGGCCGAGGCGGCGCTGCAGCAGGCCGCCGCTGGCGATGATGCCGCCGAGCAGCACCGCCACCGGCATGATCGCCAGCGGCTGGTGGCGGGCGAGGAAGGCGACCAGGATGCCGGTGTAGCCGTAGCCGGCGACCAGCGAGGCGTTGGCGCGCCCGTGCACGGCCGCGACCTCGACCATGCCGGCGAGCCCGGCCGCGGCGCCGGCCAGGGCGCACACCACCACGGTGATGCGCCCGACCGGCAGGCCGCACAGGCGCGCGGCGCGCAGGTTGCCGCCGACCATGCTCGCGGCGAAGCCGAACACCGAGCGGTTCATCAGCAGCCAGGCGATGACGCACATCACCACGCCCAGGCCGAGACCCCAGTGCACGTCCGAGCCGAACATGCCGCCGAGCATGTGGTCCTCGCCGATGTGGCGGGTCGAGGGCTTGTTGCGGCTCTCCGGGTCGCGCAGCACGCCTTCGACGATGTGGTTGAGCAGCGCGATGGCGATGTAGCCGAGCAGCAGGCTGCTGATGGTCTCATTGACCCCGCGGTACTGGCGCAGGAAGCCGGCGAGGGCGATCCACAGGCCGCCGACGAGCATGCCGGCCAGCGCCATCAGCGGCAGGGCGACCCAGATCGGCGCGCTGATCGTCGCCAGGCCCATGGCGGCCGCGGCCAGGCCGCCGAGCGCGAGCGCGCCCTCGCCACCGATGATGACCAGGCCGATGCGCGCGGGGAGCGCGGTGCAGAGCGCCGTGAGCATCAGCGGCGCGGCGCGCGTCAGGGTGTTCTGCCAGGAGAACCACGTGCCGAAGGCGCCTTTCGCCATCAGCGCGTAGAGGGTGAGGGGGTTGCGGCCCTCGGCGAGGATGAAGGCGCCGAACACCACCATGGTCGCGGCGATCGCCGCCACGGGGATGGCCAGGCCTTCCAGCGCCGGGCGGTAGCGGAGGGGGATCATGCGGTGCTCCGCGCGTCACGGGACGGGAGGGCGCCGCCGGCGCGGTGCCGGCGGCGGACGACGTGGTGCGGCGCACGGTGGCCGCTGCAGGGCGTGCTGTGTGGCCAGCCCTGCTCCGTCCACCGCACGCCGCACCCGTCCTCAATCACTTGGTGGCGCCGATGACGCCCTCGACGAGGTAGCCCATGCTCTCGAGGACGGGATCGGTCTGGTTCTGGCTGACGCCGGCGGCGATGACCTCCTTGCCGGTGTTGTCCTTGAGCGGGCCCTTGTAGATGACCATGGTGCCGTCCATGAACTTCGCCTTGGCGGCGTCGGCGTCCTTCTTGGCGTCATCGGAGACGGCCGGGCCGTAGGGCGAGCACTTGACCAGGCCTTCCTTGAGGCCGCCGCGCACCAGGTGCGGCCAGGCCTGGCCGGCGCGCACCCACTTCACGTAGTCGGTGTAGACCTTGCCCCAGTTCCACTCCGCGCCGGTCAGGTAGCCCTTGGGCGCGAGCTTGGCCTGGCTGGCGTGGTAGCCGCAGGTGTAGATGCCGCGCTGCTCGGCGGTCTCGACCAGCACCTTGGGGCTGTCGACGTGGCAGGTCAGGACGTCGACGCCCTGGTCGATCAGGCTGTTCGCGGCCTCGGCCTCCTTGACCGGCATCGACCAGTCGCCGGTGAAGATCACCGTGGTGGTGACCGTCGGCTTGACCGAGCGCGCGCCCAGCGTGAACGAGTTGATGTTGCGCAGCACCTGCGGGATGGGCTTGGCCGCGATGAAGCCGAGCTTGCCGCTCTTGGAGGTGTGGGCCGGCGACGATGCCGCTGATGTACTGCGCCTCGTCGATGTAGCCGAAGTAGCTGCCGACGTTCTTGGGGTGCTTGCCCTCGACGTACATGCCGCCGCAGTGCAGGAAGATCGACGTCGGGGTACTTCACCGCCATCTTGAGGATGTGCGGGTCGAAGTAGCCGAACGAGGTCGGGAAGACCAGGCTGGCGCCGTCCAGGTTGATCATGCTCTCCATGGTCTTCTGGACGGCGATGGTCTCGGGGACGTTCTCCTCTTCGCGCACGGTGACGCCGGGCAGCGTCTTGAGCACGGCGGCGCCCTCGGAGTGCGCCTGGTTGTAGCCGTAGTCGTCGCGCGGGCCGACGTAGATCAGGCCGATGGTGATCGGCGTGTCGGCGGCGGCGGCGCTGGCGAGCGCGCCAGCCGTGGCGAGGACCACGGCGGCGAGGCGCGCGGCCAGCCGCTGGAGGGTGGTGGTGGGGGTTCTGGGCATGGCGGGTTCCTTAAAAAAAGGAGGTGGTGGAGAGCGGCAGCGGAGCAGGGGACGGCAGGAGGGTGGAAAGGCATCGGAGGGCGGCGGGAGCGTCGCGCTCCGGCGCTGCGCGCGGTCGCGCCGTGCGCAGGGGCGTGGCGAGCAGCTGCCAGCGTATGCGCGGGACCGTGGGCGTCGATGCTGTGCGGTGCAGCGTCGCGTGCGGGGCGCCCGTCATGCGTGGGCTCCTGGTCCCGCGGCGCGCGCCTGGAGGTAGGCGCGCCAGCCGCCGAAGCGCGTGATGTCCTCGCCGCCCGCGGCGGCCCACGCCTCGCACAGGAAGCCCTTCACCACCTCGCCGTCCTCCAGCTCCACGCTGCCGATGGCGAGCGGGGCGGGGACCTCGGCGACCAGCGCGCCGAGTCCGGCGGTGTCCAGGCTCCAGACCTCCACCGCGATCGCCGCCCCGTTGGCGGTGGCGACGCGCACCAGTCCGGGGCGCGGCGGCGGTGGACCGGGCAGGGCGTGCAGCCGGTAGACGGCCGCGGTGCGCGCCGCGCGCACGAAGCGCGCGTGGTTGCCCGCGAGCTGGTGGTGCAGCGGCTGGCCCTGCAGGTGCGCGCCGACCACCGCGACGCGGATGCGCGGCGGTACGGGGGCGACCGGGGCCCCGCTCGCCGCGGGTTCCGGCAGGGGCGCACCGCCGGCGCCCATGGTCGTGCCCGGGACGGCGTGGAAGCGCGCGGCGAGGTCGGCGACCAGCGCGTCCTGCCAGGCCGCCGCGAAGAACGTCATGCCGGTCGGCAGGCCGTCGGCCTGGAAGCCGTTCGGCACCGCCATCGCGCACAGGTCGAGCAGGTTGGCGAAGTTCGTGTAATAGCCCAGGTCGGTGTTGCGCGCGAGCGGCTCGGCGGCGACCTCGGCGATGGTGAAGATGCTGCCGGTGGTGGGCAGGGCGAGCACGTCCATGCGCTCCCACTGCGCGTCGGCTGCGCGGCGCAGGTCGGCGAGGCGGTAGAGGCCGCGGAACGCCGCGACCGCGCGGATCTCCTTCGCGGCGGCGATGATGCGCCGCGTCACCGGGTGGCCGGCTTCCGGGCGGCGCTCGAGGAAGTCGCCGACCGCGGCGTAGCGCTCCGCCACCCACGGCCCGCCGTAGAGCAGTTCGGCGGTCTCGCGGAAGGGCTGGTAGTCGATCTCGACCAGGGTCGCGCCGAGTTCCGCCAGCCGGCCCAGCCCGGCGCGGTAGCGCTCTTCCGCCGCCCGGTTGCCGAAGAAGCGCAGTTCGCTGGCGGCCGGTACGCCGACGCGCAGCGGCGTCGCCGCCGCCGCCGCCGCCGCCGGTGCGCGCCGCGAGAAGGGGTCGCGCGCATCGAAGCCGGCCGCCACCTCCTGCACCGCCCAGGCGTCGGCGCAGGTCAGGGCGAAGATCGAGACGCAGTCGAGGCTGCGCACCGCCGGCACCAGGCCGCGCGTGCTGAGCAGCCCCTTGGTGGGCTTCAAGCCGACGATGTTGGTGAAGGCCGCCGGCACGCGCCCCGAGCCGGCGGTGTCGGTGCCGAGCGCGAAGCTCACCAACCCGGCGCTGACCGCCGCTCCCGACCCCGAGCTGGAGCCGCCGGGGATGTAGCGCGCGTCGAAGGGGTTGCGGGCCGTCCCGTACGGAGAGCGCGTGCCGACCAGGCCGGTGGCGAACTGGTCGAGGTTGGTCTTGCCGATGGGAATCGCGCCGGCCGCCAGCAGGCGCGCGACCACCTCTGCGGATTCCCCGGGCACGTTCGCGAAATCCGGGCAGCCGGCGGTGGTCGGGACGCCGGCGAGGTCGAGGTTGTCCTTGATGGCGAAGGGCACGCCGAACAGCGGCAGCCCGGCGGAGCCGCGCGCGGCCAGGGCGTGCGCCTCGGCCAGCACCGTGGCCTGGGGACGCAGGTGGATCCACACCGCCGGATCCGCATGGGCCGCGATGCGCGCGTAGACCTCGGTCATCACGTCGACCGGGCTCGCCCCGGCGCGGTAGCGCGCGGCGAGCGTGGCGAGGTCGAGGCTCGCGGCGGGGGGGACGGGCATGGGGGGTGGGAATCCGGAAAGGGGGGAGGCACGAGGTGCGAGGCGCGAGGAAGCGAGGACGAGGCAGCGAGCGGAGAGCAGGGAGCAGAGAGTCCGGAGCGGGGAATGATGGCCCGCCCGCCATGGGTGGCGGCGGACGGGCGCGTCGCTTCAGGTCAGAAGCTGTAGCCGGTCATGAACACCGCGCGGGTGGATTCGCCGAAATCGCCGTTGTTCTTGTCGCCGTCCTTGGCCTTCGCGATCAGGCCGCTCAGCCACCACTTCTTGTCGAAGGGCATCACGTAGTTGAGCGCGGCGCTGACCTCGGAGCCGTACGAGATGCTGTTCTGGTCCGAGTCGAACTTGAAGTACCAGAGGTCGAAGCTCAGGCCGTCGACCTGCGGGATGGCGCCGCCGCCCCACACCATGATGGTCTTGAGACCCTCGGCCGGGGTCAGCACCATCTGCTCGGTGTTGCCGCGCCACGGCCACGGGTAGCCGAGCTGCGAGGCCTCGAACTGGTGGTCGGACGAGCCGCTCTGGCCGGACTGCCGGCGGTAGCCGGCGCTCAGGTACCACTGCTTGTAGCTCAGGCCGGCGTGGACCAGCAGGTACTTGGCGTCGATGTGCGCGGTGTTGACCGAGGCCTGCTTCTGCTTGGCGATGTCGCCCTCGTAGATCACGCTCCACGAGTCGTCGATCTTGAAGGGCCCGTCGATGCGGATGCCCTCGGTCACCACGTCGCCGGAGGCGAAGCCGGCGGTGGCGCGCGATTCGTCGCGGAAGCGCAGCAGCAGGCCGTAGACGCCGAAGCTGCCGACGTCCTTGATGGTGTACTTCACGTTGCCGACCTGGCTGCGCAGGGGGTTCGACGCGTCCGAGACGTCGATGTTGTTCCACAGGTAGCCGTACTGCAGGGTCACTTCCGGCACCACCGGGTGGCTCTCGACGGTGGCCGCGTCGTAGCGGTCGTTGTTCTGGCGGTAGCGGCTGGCGGTGAGGAAGACCTCATCGTTGATGGTGAAGAGCTGGCGGCCGACCTTGATGGTGGTGTCCCACAGGTCCTTGTCCGCGAACTTGCCGTACATCTCGTTCACGCCGCGGCCGGGCGGATCGAAGATGAACGGCCGGTTCACGCCGTTGGTGTTCGAGGTGCCGGTGCTGAACACCTTGGTGTCGTTGTAGAGGTCGTTGCCGACCACCGCGTTGTCGTAGAGCTCGACGTAGCCGCTGAGGTCGTGGAACGGCCTGGTGCCGTAGTGCAGCGCCGTGCGCATCGTCGAGGCGATGGCGGTGTCGTCGCTGAAGCGGTCGTCCTTGTAGTCGTCCAGCCGGTAGCGCAGGTCGCCCCCGAAGGTGCCCTTGGCGAAGGCGTCGGTGAGCGAGGCCGCCGGTTCGTCGGCGGCGTGCAGGGCGGCGCCGCCGGCCAGGGCGAGCAGGCAGGCGCCCAGGCGGGCGGGGCGGCGGGCGGAAAGGTGGGACATGGAGACTCCGTAAAAAACGGTGGTGATGATGGAACGGTCCCGGGTCGCCAGCCGATGACGGTGGCGGGGTGGTGGGCCGTGGATGACGGGTGGATCAGCTGCGGTACGCCGACCGCGGACCCGCCAGGAAGGCGGGTCCGCGGTTGCGCGGGGACTGGCGCGGAGCCGGTCCCTGGCAGGTTGCTGGGCGTGGCGTGGTGGCGCGGGCCGGGCGCAGCGGGGGCGCGTCTCGTCGGCGGGCGCAGGCAGGGGACTGCGAGGTGGAGGCGTGGGGGCGGTTGCCCATATCCGTTCCTTATAAAAAGGTCGTGGATGCGGTCATTGGCGCGGGACGGTGGCAAAAGGATGCCGATCCCTGCGTCGACGGCGGTGATGAAGAGGACGGTGCTGGTGGCGGTGCTCGCGGGCGTGGCGGACGGTCCGAGGTCGTCCGAGGACAGGCTCGCGCAAGCGAGGCCCATGCCATTCCTCGCAGCGGGTGCGTCGACGAACCCCTGACGCCACCCGCATCGCCTGCCGGAGTGCGGTAGAATCAGCTCTCTCGCATGATCGCGTACGCGCTTCCAGCGCCTCCGGAGCCAGGTGCGCGCCGGACGCGAAGCGCTGCACCACCGAACAACCGCCGGTCGATCCTTGCGCACGCTGATGGACGCCGCAGCACTTTCCTGGAATCGGGCGCCACCGCTCTGCTGATCCCCACCGATCGCCGCCCTGGAGATCGACGCCGCGGCGGATATCCTGCCGCAACCGGAGCGGACATGCCTCAACCGTTCTGCCCGGGCTATGCCCACGAGCCCTACCGGCAGCTCTGCGAATCCTATCCCGTCAGCGCCTACCCCGACCGCCACTTCCGCGTCGAGTGGGGCGCGGTGTTCCACCGCGGCCGCCTCGACGGCAGCGCGCGCGTGCTGGTCATCGGCCTCGCGCCCGGCCAGCTCGAGGTGGTGCTGCGCCGCATCATCGTCGGCCACGCCGGGCAGCGCCTGCAGGGCTTCCTCGCCAAGCTCGGCATCGAGCGCAGCTACGTGATGCTCAACACCTTCCTCTACAGCGCCTACGGCCACGAGGGCAGCGCCGAGCTGCAAGACCAGCCCGAGATCGTCGCCTACCGCAACCGCTGGTTCGATGCGCTGTTCGCCAGCGGCGCCATCGAAGCGGTGATCGCCCTGGGCGCGCGCGCCGACGGCGCCTGGCGCGCCTGGAAGGCGACCCCGGCCGGATCCCGGGTCGATCCCGCCTACGCGAAGATCCCGCACCCGACCCAGCCCGAGAGCTCCTCCAAGGGCAACCCCGACCGCTACCAGGTGGCGATGGAGGCCATGCTGCGCGAGTGGAACGCCGCCCTGCACCGGTTGAAGCCGGCGCTGCGCCACCCCGACGTCGACCGGCCGCTGATCCCGTACGGCAAGCAGCTGCTGCCCGGCGACGTGGTGGTGATCCCCCAGCAGGACCTGCCCCCCGGCATCCCCGCCTGGATGGCCGCCCGCGACCACTGGACCAAGCGCGCCGGCGACAATCCCCTGCACAAGCGCGGCAACCTGACGATCACGGTGCCGCGGGAGTTCCTGCCTTAGCCATCCCCTTGTGCTCCAAGTCCGAGGGTCCATGGTATCGCCCCATGCCCGAACTGACCCTCGATGCGGAAGCCCTGAAGTCCTACCTCCCGCACCGCGGCGTGAACCTCATGGCCGACGAGGTGACGCTGAACGAGGCGCGCACGGTGGCGACCTCGCGCACGCGCATCCGCGTCGGCGACCCGCGCGGCCGCGAACTGCTCGGGCGCACCGGCGCGGGCGGCAAGCTCTGCTGGTACGAGCCCTTCCTGTGCGAGCTGATGGCCCTGACCGGGGTGCCGCTGCTCCACGAGCGCCTCGCGGTGGGCAACCACGTCGCGGTGTTCAGCATGATCAGCCGCCTGAAGTTCCACCGCCCGGTGCCGCTGCACGGCGAGGTCCTCGGCAACGCGACCATCACCCGCGACCGCGGCGGCTTCACCGTCTTCACCACCTACGCCGAGTGCGAGGGCGAGCGCTGCCTCGAGGCCGAGGTCATGTCTGGCTCCGCCGTGCTGGCGCAGGTCGCGTCCGGCCAGATCCGCCCCCTGGTGGGCGCGGTCGGCGGCCACGGCCTGGACGTCGGGCTGTTCGCCTGGAAGCCGGCCGCGACGCGCTTCATCGACCGCGTGGTCAGCCAGGACCAGGCGACCGGCAAGCTGGTCGCGTCCTACCACTACCCCCACGACCACCCCTTCGTGCCCGGCCACTTCCCCGAGGCGGCGCTGATGATGGGCGTCACCCAGTACGCCATGGTCGCCGACGCCGCGTGGCTGGCGCGCAACGCCTTCGGCTTCCCGGCCGGCGTGGTCGCCCAGGGCGTGGTGCGCCGCCAGGACGGCAGCGAGATCATCGACGTCCGCGACCTCCACCTGGTGGTCGAGGGCGGCATCCCGCGCATCGCCGCGACCAAGCGCATCGCCTTCCGCGAGCCGATGCGGCCCGGCGACGGGGTCCAGGTCGAGGTCACGGTGGTTCCCGAGTGAGCCCCCAGCGAGACCATCCAGCGGTCGCCGGCACGGCGGTCGGGGCTGGCGCCGCCAGCACCGCACGCCCCGGGTTGCGATCCTCATCGCCGACCTAGACTGGCCCGCGCATGGAACCGCCTCCGGGGCAAGCCGTCGATGAAGTGCTGGTGGCCCAGTGCCAGCAGGGCGACTTCGCCGCCTTCGAAGTCCTCTACGACCGCTACCGCCGCCCGATCCTCGCCTACATCTACCAGATCACGCGCAACTACGACGAATCGGCGTGCATCGCCCAGGACGTCTTCCTGCGCGTCTTCGAGCACCTCGGGCGCTTCGACATCACCCGGCGCTTCTCGACCTGGCTGTACACCATCGCGCGCAACGCCTCGATCGACTACCTGCAGTCGCGCAGCCGCAAGGTCATGGTCGGCTTCACCGACCTCGACCGCGACGAGGACAGCACCTCGATCGCCGCCACCGCCGCCGCCCCGGGCATCAGCGTCGACGCCAAGCTCGTCGCGCGCCGAATCCAACAAGCTGCTCGCCGCCGCCCTCGGCGAGCTGCCGCAGATCTACCGCGAGATCATCGAGCTGGTGATCTTCCAGGAACTCTCCTACGAGGACGCCTCGGTGATCCTCGGCGGCATGAGCCTGGGCACCCTGCGCAGCCGCATGTTCCACGCGCTACGCAGGTTACGGGCGATCCTGCAGGCCAAGGGCGGCGAGAACGGCGAGAATCTGATTTGACCGAGCTGGCGGCTCGCGGCCCGCGGCTGGCAGCGCGTCGCCCGGGGACGTCGGGACGCAGTCCATTCCGGGTGTCGTCACCAGGCGTCTCCCTCCGGTTCCGTGGCGATTTCCGTCGCCTGCCTGACCCCGGCGGTCCTCCACACGCAGCGCTGGGAATGGCTCTCCAGCCGCCAGCCGCCAGCCGTCAGCCGTCAGCCCGGGCCGGCCCGCAGGGCCGCCCGAAATCACTGGTCAACCGCCGCTTACACGCAGAATCCCGCGCTCACCCGTCCCCCGGCAGGCGCCGGCGGGGTGGTCCGGAAGGCGCGACATGATCAACCTCCTCCTGGTGGCGCTGGGCATCGTGCTCAACGTGTCGGCGCAGGTGGCGCTGAAGCTCGCGGCGATGGCCCTGGCGCCGGCGGCGACGGACGGGAAGCCGGGCGTGCTGTCCCTGGCCACGATCCTGGCCGATCCGGTGCGGGTGGTCTTCCAGCCGTGGTTCGTGCTCGGCCTGGTGCTCTACGCGGTGAGCGTGGTCAACTGGCTGGTCGTGCTGTCGCGCATGGAGCTGTCCGTCTCCTACCCGTTGATGAGCCTGGCCCTCATCCTGACCCTGGTGGTCGGCGTGCGTGTGGTTCAAGGAGCCCCTGACTCCCGTGCGGGTCGTCGGGGTCCTGGTCATCATCGTCGGAGCCTTCCTGGTCACCCGTCCCGCTCCGGTCACGGCATGAGCACCCCCGCCCCGCTGCCGCGCCTGCCGTTCTCGCGCCCCTGCATCGGCGAGGCCGCCGCCCTCGAGGTCGCGGACGTGGTGCGCAGCGGCTGGATCACCAGCGGCCCCAAGGTCGCGCAGTTCGAGCGCGAGTTCGCCGCCGCCGTGGGCAGCCCGCACGCGGTCGCGCTGTGCTCGGCCACCGCCGGGCTGGACGTGGTCTTCCAGGCCATGGACCTGCAGCCGGGCGACGAGGTCATCACCCCCAGCATCAACTGGGTCAGCGGCCCCAACATGGTCGAGCTGAACGGCGGCCGCACGGTGTTCTGCGAGGTCCACCCGCGCTCGCTGAACCTCGACCTCGCCGACGTCGCGCGGCGCATCACGCCGCGCACCCGCGCCATCATGCCGGTGCACTTCTGCGGCGCGCCCGTCGACCTCGCCGGGGTGCGCCGCCTGGCGGCCGAGCGCGGCCTGGTGGTGGTCGAGGACGCCGCGCACGCCGCCGGCGCGCGCCACCAGGGCGCGCCGATCGGCCAGGTCGCCGGCGACCGCGACGTCGCGGTGTTCAGCTTCCACCCGACCAAGAACCTCACCACCGCCGAGGGCGGCATGATCACCTGCCGCAGCGACGAGCTGGCGGCGCGCCTGCGCCTGCTGCGCTTCCACGGCATCCGCAAGGACGCCTGGAAGAACCACGCGCGCAGCGGCAAGGACCTCTACCGCGTCGAGCGGCCGGGGCGCAAGTACAACCTCACCGACATCCAGGCGGTGCTCGGCATCCACCAGCTGCGCGACCTCGAGCGCATGAACGGCGCAGCGCGCCGCGCTCGCCGCCGGATACTACCAGCGCCTCGCCGGCTGCCCCATCCTCGAGTGCCTGGACGACGCCCGCCCGGGCGACACCCACAGCTGGCACATCTTCGTGGTGCTGCTGCGCCTCGAGCGCCTGCGCATCGACCGCGCCGCCGTGGTCGACATCCTCGAGGGCCAGGGCATCGGCACCGCCCTGCACTTCCCGGCGGTGCACCCGCAGGAGTACTACGCGCGCACCTACCCGGGCACCAGCCTGCCGGTCAGCGAGGCGCTCAGCGAGCGTCTCCTCACCATCCCGCTCTTCCCCGGCATGACGGCGGCGGACCTCGACCGCGTCGCCGCGGCCTTCACGCAGATCGCACAGGAGCACGGCCGATGACCGCCGTCCAGGGCCCCCCGCGCCTGTCCCTCGTCATCCCCATGTACAACGAGGAGCGCAACATCCCCGCGCTGTTCGCGCGGCGTGTTCGCGGTGTGCGCCAAGCTGCCCTTCGCCTTCGAGGTGGTGTGCGTCGACGACGGCTCCAAGGACGCCACCGCCAAGCTGGTGCGGGACGCGCAGGAGGCCAACCCCCAGCTGGTGCTGGTGCAGTTCGCGCGCAACTTCGGCCAGCACGCCGCGGTCACCGCCGGCTTCGCGCACGCGCGCGGCGACTGGATCATCACCCTCGACGCCGACCTGCAGAACCCGCCGGAGGAGATCCCCAACCTGGTCGCGCAGTTCGAGGCCGGGCTTCGACCTGATCAACACCATCCGCCTGGGCCGCCAGGACACCTGGTTCCGCAAGACGCGCCTCGCGCTGGACCAACCAGCTGGTGCGGCGCATCAGCGGCATCAAGCTCTCGGACTTCGGCTGCATGCTGCGCGGCTACTCCAGCGAGGTCGCCAAGGCGATCGTCGCCTGCCGCGAGTACAAGACCTTCATCCCGGCGCTGGCCACGCTGTTCGCGCGCCGCCCGGTCGAGATCGGCGTCGGCCACGCGGCGCGCGAGATCGGCGTCTCGAACTACTCGCTCCTCAAGCTGCTGTCGCTGCAGCTCGACCTGATCACCTCGTTCTCGGTCAGCCCGCTGCGCCTGCTGTTCGGCCTGGGCGCGGTCAGCGGCCTGCTCGGCGTGGCGCTCGGCGTGCTGCTGCTGGTGATGCGCTTCATGTACGGCGCCGAGTGGGCGGCCAACGGCGCGCTCACCGTGCTCGGCATCCTGCTGATCATCAGCAGCCTGCAGTTCTTCGCCTTCGGCCTGCTCGGCGAGTACATCGGGCGCATCTTCCAGCAGGTGCGCCTGCGCCAGCCGTACGTGGTGCAGACCGTCGAGCGCCGCGGCGAGGCCGTCGAGCACCCGCAGACGGTGGTCGACGCGTGAGCGCCGCCGGTCCGCGCGTGGTGGTGTGCGCCTACGGGGCCTTCGGCCACGCCGGGCTCGCCGCGCTGCTGCGCAGCGGCGCGCAGGTCGTGCTGCTGCTCAGCCACGCCGACCACCCCGGCGAGACCTGCTGGTGGCCGTCGGCGGCGGAGCTGGCGCGCGCGCATGGGATACCCGGTGCTGCTCGACGCCGATCTCAAGGGCGACGGCGAGAGCGGCGCGTACGCGCGCATCCGCGCCCTGGCGCCGGACTTCATCTTCAGCTTCTACTTCCGGCACATGATCCCGGAGCGCGTCCTGGCCCTGGCGGCGCAGGGGGGCTGGAACCTGCACGGCTCGCTGCTGCCCGCCTACCGCGGGCGCGCGCCGGTGAACTGGCAGCTGGTCAACGGCGAGAAGCGCAGCGGCCTGACCCTGCACCGCATGGTGCGCCAGGCCGACGCCGGCGACGTCGTCGCCCAGGTCGGGATCGACGTGCACCCGGACGTCGACGCCTTCGGCTTGACCGCGCAGCTGCTGGCGCAGGCCGACGCGCTGCTCGACGAGGTGCTGCCCGCGCTGTTCGCCGGGCGCGCCGTGGCGCGCGTCCAGGACCACGCCCGGGCCACGGTGGTGCGCGGGCGCACGCCCGCCGACGGCCTGATCGACTGGGCGTGGCCGGCGCGCCGCGTCCACGACCTGGTGCGCGCGGTCGCGCCGCCCTGGCCGTCGGCCTTCACCTGGCACGCGGGTCGGAAGGTGCTCGTGCAGCGCAGCGCGGTGCGCGACGAGTCTGCCGCCGCCGCCGCGCCCGGCACGGTGCTGCCCGGCGCCGCCGGCGCGTGGGCGGTGGCCTGCGGCGCGGGCGTCCTCGAACTCGTCAGCGTGGCCGAGGCCGATGGCCGCCCGGCCCTGCTCGCGGCCGGTGCGCGGCTCACCGCGGCGCCCACCGCCACCCCCGCACCGTCTCCCCTTCCACCGCAGCGTGCTTCAGGAAACCCATGAAAGTCCTCATCCTCGGCGTCAACGGCTTCATCGGCTCCAACCTCACCTCGGCGATCCTGCGCGACACCGAGTGGGAGATCTACGGCATGGACATGGCCAGCGACAAGCTGGGCAGCGCGGTGAAGCACCCCCGCTTCCACTTCCTGGAGGGAGACATCACCATTAACAAGGAGTGGATCGCCTACCACGTCAAGAAGTGCGACGTGTGCCTGCCGCTGGTCGCCATCGCCACCCCGGCGACCTACGTGCAGGACCCGCTGCGCGTCTTCAACCTCGATTTCGAGGAGAACCTGTCGATCATCCGCCAGTGCGCGAAGTACAAGACGCGCGTGCTCTTCCCGTCGACCTCCGAGGTCTACGGCATGTGCCCCGACGAGAGCTTCGACCCGGAGTCGTCGCCGCTGGTCTACGGGCCGATCCACAAGGAGCGCTGGATCTACGCCTGCGCCAAGCAGCTGCTCGACCGCGTGATCTTCGCCATGGGCAAGCACGATGGGCTCTCCTTCACCCTGTTCCGCCCCTTCAACTGGGTCGGCCCCGGCCTGGACAGCATCCACACCGAGAAGGAGGGCTCGTCGCGCGTGGTCACGCAGTTCCTCGGCCACATCCTGCGCGGCGAGCCGATCAAGCTGGTCGACGGCGGCGCGCAGCGGCGCTGCTTCACCTACGTCTCGGACGGCATCGCGGCGCTGATGAAGATCATCGAGAACAAGGACGGCGCCGCCGACGGGCGCATCTTCAACCTCGGCAGCCCCGACAACGACCTGTCGGTGCGCGAGCTCGCCGAGGGCCTGATCGCGATCGTCAAGAGCTTCCCCGAGGTCGCCGCGCGCGCCGCCGGCGCCGCGTCTGGAGGAGATCACCTCGGCCGCCTACTACGGCGAGGGCTACCAGGACATGACCAAGCGCAAGCCGGACATCACCGGCATCACCGCCGCGCTGGGCTGGAAGCCCGAGGTCGGCGCGCAGGCCATGCTCAAGCAGACCGTCGCCTACTACATCAACGAGTTCATGTCGCGCGAGAGCTCGGTGTACGACTACCACCTGCGCGCCAACGCGGCGCGCTGAGGCCAGGCCGGGCATGCCCCGCCTGCCCACGTGGGTGACCGCCGCGTCGCCGCGCCGCGACGCGGCGCTGCTCGCGCTGGCCGTGGCCGCGGTCTACGCCGCGACCGCCGACCACCCCGCGCTCGGCTCGTCGAACCGCTACGTCGAGTCCTGCCGCGAGATGGTCGAGCTGCGCGACTGGGTGGTGCCGCACCTCGCCTACGTGCCGTACTTCGAGAAGCCGATCCTGACCTATTGGCTGGGCGCGATCTGCCAGACGCTGTTCGGCGGCGGCGACGTCGCCGCGCAGCTGCCCAGCGGGCTGGCGGCGCTGGTGTCGGTGCTGTCGGCGTGGGCGCTGGGCCGGCGCCTGTTCGGCAGCGCGGTCGGCCTGGGCGCCGGTCTGCTGCTGCTCGGCGGCGGGTTGTTCCTGGCGACCAGCTCGGTGCTGACCACCGACCCGATCCTCTCCGCGTGCGCGGCGGTGGGCTGGTGGACGTGGTGGTGCTGGGAGGACGGGCGCCTCGCCGGCGCACCGCGCAACCGCTGGATCTGGGGCTTCTGGTTGGCGCTGGCCCTCGGCTTCCTCGCCAAGGGCCCCATCGCGATCGTGGTCGCCGGGCGCCGGGATCGGCGGCTACGCCTTCCTGGCGGGGGGCCTGAAGGGGGTCTTCGCCACGCTGTGGGCGATGCGGCCGCTGTCCGGCCTGGCGGTGATCGCGGCCATCAACCTGCCGTGGTCGATCGCGGTGTGGCAGCGCGATCCGCGCTTCCTCGAGTTCTTCTACGTGCGCGTCAACTTCGAGGCGTTCTTCGATGGGTCGGTCAACCACCCGGGGCCGCCGTGGTACTACATCCCGGTGCTGGCCGGGGCGCTGATGCCGTTCTCGCTGGTGGCGCTGCCGGTGCTCGGGGCGTGCGTGTGGCGGTCCGTCGCCGACGCCGGCGCGACGCCTGCGCGGCAGGGGGCTGGAGTCCGCGCCGTCCGCCATCCCGGTGGATGCGGCGGAGCGCCTGCGGCGCGGACGGCTGTTCCTCGCCAGCGCGGTGCTGTTCCCGCTCGCCTTCTTCAGCATCAGCGCCTCGAAGCTCGGCACCTACCCCATGCCGCTGTTCGCGCCGATCGCGCTGATCGTCGCGGATGCGCTCGCCTCCTGGCCTTTCAAGCGGCCGTGGTGGGTGCCGCTGGCGGGGTTCAGCGCGGTCGCGCTGGCCCTGATCGTGGCGGTGGCGCCGTTCGCGATCATGATGATCCGCGCAGTCGGTGGGGGAGGCCGAAGCCGGCATCCCAACGCCGATCTGGCGGCCGAACGAAACCGATCTGCAGACCCTGCACAACGTCGACTGGACCTGGTTGCCGTCGTTGGCGGTGATGGGTGGCGTGTTGCTCGTCTGCTTCGCCGCCTCGGCCTGGGCCGCCCTGCGCAAGCGCAGCCCAGGCTGGTCGCTCGGCCTGCTCGGCGCCGGCTTCGCCGTGCTCGCCGCGGTGGCCCTGCCGCACGGCGGGCAGATCATCCGCGACCTGGACGGCTCGCGCATGATCGCCGTGATCCGCGCCCACGGCGGCGACCCCGCCGGCGTGCCGGTCGCCGAGCGCGACCGCGTCATCCTGCACGAGAGCGTGGTCCACGACTACGAGCTGGTCCACGCCCTGGGCCGGCGCACCTTCATCTTCAGCAGCTGCCGCGAGCTGGGCATGGGCCACTTCGCCGAGGTCACCCCGCCGACCACGCCGCTGCCCGACAAGGGCCAGCCCATCCCCGACGCCTACGCGGTCAGCGGCGAGAACCTGCCCGGCAACCCCTGGCTTTACCCGTTGCAGCGGCTGAAGGACGAGTGGAATGGACCCAAGCGCCTGTGGCTGGTGGGCAAGACCGACCTGCTCGACCAGCTCACCGCGGCGGGCCTCACCTACCACCGCATCGACCAGGCGCGCCGCACCATCCTGGTGAGCAACAAGGAGGGGCCATGATCACGATCGGCACTCCGCACTCCGCGCTCCGCACGCCGCACGTCCCCGGCAGGGCTCGAGGCCGCCAGTGCTCGTCCCTCAAGATCGACATCGACACCCACGACGGCATGCGCACCGGTGTGCCGTGCCTGCTCGACTGCCTGAAGCGCCACCGCGTGCCGGGCACGTTCTTCCTGTCGATGGGTCCCGACCGCTCCGGCCGCGCCATCCTGCAGATGCGCAAGCCGCGCTTCGCGCAGAAGATGCTGACCACCGGCGCGCCCTCGCTCTACGGCTGGCGCACCATCCTGTCCGGCACGCTGCTGCCGGCGCGGCCGATCGCCACCGCCTTCCCCGAGGTGGTGCGCCGCCTCGAGGCCGAGGGCCACGAGGCCGCCATCCACGCCTGGGACCACCGCAGCTGGCAGGACGACCTGCCGCGCTTCAAGACCGCGCGCATCCGCGCCCACTACGACCGCTCGCTGGCCGCGTACCGCGCGCTCACCGGCCACGACCCCGCGGGCATCGGCGCGCCCTCGTGGATGACCACGCCGGAGTCGCTGCGCATCCAGGACGGCTACCCCTTCCAGTACGCCAGCGACCTGCGCGGCGGCGTGCCGTGCCGGCTGGCGGTGCGCGGGCGCGAGCTGCGCATCCCGCAACTGCCCGGCACCGGCCCCTGCCTGGAGGAGCTGCTCGCCGGCGGCGTGCACGGTGACGAAGCCCTCGCCGACGCCCTGCTCGCCGGCCTGCGCCAGCCGACCGCGCTGACGGTGCTGACCCTGCACGCCGAGGTCGAGGGCGGCCCCTACCTGCCGGTGCTGGAGCGCCTGCTGCCGCGCCTCGCCGAGTTCGGCGGCATCGTCACCATGGCCGAAGCGGCGCGGCGCCTCGCCGGCGCCCTGCCGCTGCGCGCGTGGTGCCGCACCGCCCTGCCGGGCCGCGCCTTCCCGGTCACCTCGTCGCGGCTGCCGAGCGCGGTGCAGCCGGCATGATCGACACGCTCTCGCGCTACCTGTGGAAGCAGATCGGCGGGCGCTGCCTGTTCCTGCTCCTGGTCTTCGTCGGCGTCATCGTCGGCGGCCAGCTCGGCGTGCTCATCGGCCGCGGCGTGCCGCCGGAGGCGACGCTGCCGGTGGTGCAGTCGATGTTCCTGTTCGCGCTGCCCATCGCCATGCCCCTGGCCCTCGCCACCGCCATCCTCGTCGGCGTGGGCGCGATGAACCAGGAGGGCGAGCTGCGCGCGCTCGCCGCCTGCGGCGTCAGCCACCGCGCGGTGGTGCGGCGCCTGCTGCCCCTGGTGGCGCTGGGCGTGGTGCTGTGCGGGCTGCTCACCAACCTGGTGCTGCCGCCGGCGGTGGCCGAGATCCGCGCGAACAAGGGCAAGCTGCTGCAGACCGCCATCGCCCAGCGCGTCGCCAACGGCGACCCGATCCTGGAGCAGAAGGACGTCAGCCTGTGGGTCGACGCGGTCGACGGCGAGCGCATGCGCAACGTCCACGCGCTGATCAACCGCAACGGCGACCTCACCGCGGCGTTCGCGCCCGATGCGCACTGGGTGCTGGGCCAGAAGGGCATCCAGATGGAGTTCGAGGCGGTGCAGCTGATGCAGCGCAGCGCGAACGGGCGCTTCCTGGCCGCGGAGATGACGCGCTACGACTACCTGCTCGCGGACGACGACAGCGAATCCGGCAAGACCGAGCCCGACGCGATGTCCACCGCCGACGTGTGGGCGTTGCTGAAGAGACCGCGCGACCCCAACCACCTGTCGGTGTTCAACAACGCGCGCCTGGCCCTGCAGGTGCGCTTCTTCATCCCCCTGGCGATGATCGCCTACGCCTTCCTGGCGATGGGCCTGGGCATGACCTACGGGACCTCGCAGAACCTGCTCGGCGTGGTGATCATCGTGGTGGTGGTGGTGGCCTTCACCTATCCCGCGATCGGCTACGTGAAGAACGGCGTCGACCGGCCGCAGATGCACCCGGGGTGGCTGCTGTGGCCGCCGGCCGGGCTGCTCACCGCCTTCGGCATGGCGCTGGTGTGGCGCCCCGACCGCGCGCGCGAGGTCCTCGCCGCGCCGTGGCGCTGGTTCCGCGCGTGAAGACCCTCGACCGCCACGTGCTGGAGGCCGCCTTCACGCGCTGGGCGCTGGTCCTGATGCTCGGCATCTTCCTGATCATCATCGGCGACTTCATCGGCAAGATGGGCGACTACATCGGCGCCATCGCGCACGGCCGCGGCCTGTTCCTGCTCGAGTTCTACCTCTACCGCTTCCCCGAGTTCATGACCATCTGGCTGCCGCTGTCGACGGCGGTGGCCGGGCTGCTGACCGCGGCGCCGATGCTGCGCCAGGGCACCCTGGTCGCGCTGGCCGCGGCCGGCATCGCGCCGCGCCGGGTCTTCGCCAGCATGCTCGCGCTCGCGCTGGCGGTCGGTGGGCTCGGATTCGTGCTCAAGGACCAGGTCAATCCGCGGCTCGCACCGCTCGCCGAACTCAGCCGCCAGCGCATGGTCGGCAGCCTGAAGGCGGACGAGGAGCGCGCGCGCACCGTCGGTTGGCGGGAAGGCGCGCACTTCTGGGCGGTGAAGCAGGCCTGGCCGGACGCCGCCGAGTACCGCCAGCTCGCCGTGTTCGGGGCGGAGGGCGCGCGCACCGACTCGGCCATGGTCATCGCCGACCGCCTGTTCTGGCGGGACGGCGCGTGGCGCTTCGCCGAGGCGGTGGTGATCAACGGCTCCAGCATCGTGCGCCACGCGGAGTGCACCGTCGCCGAGGCCGGCATCGCCCTGGGGCCGGACCCGGACCAGCTCGCCATCCGCCTCAAGTCCGACAACGACAAGACCAGCACCGAGCTGCTCACCAGCCACGCGAGCAAGGCCTGGGGCAAGCTCGACCTGCGCATCTCCTTCGCCCTGCTCGCGCCCCTCTGCCTGATCTTCGCCCTGCCCGGCTTCATCCGCTTCGACCGCCGCGGGAACATGGCCTCGCTGATCATCTCCTCGCTCGGCTACACCCTCGTCCCGATCGTCGCCCACGGCCTGCTCGTGCGCCTGCTGGTCAGCAGCAGCCTCGACGCCGCCGCGCTCAGCGTCGCGGTGATCGCCGCGCTGTTCATCGCGGGGGGGTGGAGGTGGTGGAGGATGAAGCTGTAGATTGCGAGACCCGAGACCCGAGACCCTAACTCTAGACCCTAGACCCTAGACCCTAGACCCTAGTCGCAAGCGCACGACTTGAAGTCAGCAGGAAGGACATCGCTGAACTGTCCAGGGTCTCGGGTCTAGGGTCTGGCGTCCCGGGTCCAGGGCCCAGGGCCCAGTCTGAACTCACGCCAACCCCGCCGCCCCGCTCGTCGGCCGCTCCAGGTGCGTGGCATCATTGATGACGTCGACCCGCCCCATCCGCGGCACGGCGCCGGGCACGCCGACCACGTGCGGGTGGACGCGGCAGAGCGCGGTGTTGGCGATGGCGAGCTGCCACATCGCGCTCAGGTCCAGGCCGAGGACGTGCGCCAGGTAGGTGCGGATGGCGACGCCGTGGGTGACCACGACGAGATGCGCGCCGGGGTGGCGGTCGGCGATCTCGGCGACCGCCGGGACGACGCGGCGCTGCAGGTCGGCGAAGGACTCGGCGCCGCCGTAGCGCACCTCGCCGCGGCGCTCCTCCCAGGCGCGCCAGTCCACGGGATCCATGGTGGCGATCTCCTCGCGCGCCATGCCCGCCCAGGTGCCGACGTCGAGTTCGCGCAGGCGCGGGTCGAGGTGCACGACCGTGCCCAGCGCCGCGGCCACCGCCTGGGCGGTGTCGTGCGCGCGGCGCAGGTCGCTGCTGTAGACCAGGGTGGGACGATCGTGCAGCCCGGCCAGGCGCTGCGCCAGCAGGGCCGCCTGCTCGCGGCCGTGGGGCGACAGCTCGGTGTCGTCCTGCCCCTGCATGCGACCAGCGCTGTTGCCGGTGCTCTCACCGTGGCGGATGAGCAGGAGTTCCGTGGCCGCCCGGGGGTCGCTGGTCATGACCCGACGATAGGCGGGCCAGGAGGGAGGGGAAGGCGGAGGGGGCCCCTTGCCAGTTGACCCGGACCTGAACCCCCCGGACAACCCCAGGCCGTTCCTGGAGGAGCTTTCCATGCGTGCGACCCGTCTGAACCTGGTGACCCTGCGCGAAGACCCGAGCGACGCCGAGATCGCCAGCCACCGGCTGCTGACGCGCGCCGGCTTCCTGCACAAGAGCGGGGCCGGGCTGTACCTCTACGCGCCGCTGCTGAAGCGCGTGGTCGACAAGGTCGCGGCGGTGGTCGCCGCCGAGATCGCCGCAGCCGGCGGCCTCGAACTGACCATGCCGATCATGCAGGAGCAGGCGCTGTGGGAGAAGAGCGGCCGCTGGGCCACCTACCAGGCTTCGCGCACCATGCTCACCGTCACCGACCGCGGCGGCCAGGTCTTCGGCCTCGCGCCCACCGCCGAGGAGGTCGTCACCGACTACGCCGCCACCGTGGTCAAGAGCTACAAGCAGCTGCCCGTCACCTTCTTCCAGCAGCACACCAAGTTCCGCGATGAGATCCGCCCGCGCTTCGGCCTGATGCGCGTGAAGGAGTTCATCATGATGGACGCCTACAGCTTCCACGACAGCGACGCCTCGCTCGACCAGAGCTACGAGGCGATGCGCATCGCCTACCTGCGCACCTTCAAGCGCCTCGGCCTGGAGGCCTTCGCGGTCGAGGCCGACAGCGGCGCGATCGGCGGCAACGGCAGCCACGAGTTCATGGTCGCCGCCGACGTCGGCGAGGACACCATCCTGTTCTCCTCCGCCTCGGGCTACGCCGCCAACCGCGAGCGCGCCACCGGCGCGATCAGCGCCTGCTCCCGGCCTGGTCCGCCCCGGCCGAGCCGCTGCTGGTGCCCACCCCGGGCGCGGGCGCGATCGCCGACGTGGTCGCCTTCCTGAACGCCCACGGCCATCCCCAGGTCACCGCCGCCCACCTCGGCAAGACCATCCTCTACGTGGCCAAGTCCGCGACCGAGGAGGTCACCGTCGCCGCCGTCGTGCGCGGCGACCGCGAGGTCAACGAGGTCAAGCTCATCAACCAGGTGACGCGCGCGCTCGGGCCGGCCGGCCCGGTGCTGGCGCTGCGCCCGATGCAGCCGGAGGAGGTCACCGCCGCCACCGGCGCCGCCGTCGGCTACGCCGGACCGGTCGCCGGACTGAAGGTCCGCTTCGTGGTCGCGGACCCGACCCTGAAGGGCCTGCCGCTGGTGGTCGGCGCCAACCGCACCGACCACCACCTGGTCGGCGTCGACCTCGCCAAGGCGGCCCCCGGCCAGGTCGACTGGACGGACATCACCACCACGCGCTCCGGCGACCTCTGCCCGCGCTCCGGCACGCCGCTGGCCGAGCGCCGCGGCATCGAGGTCGGGCACATCTTCAAGCTCGGCACCAAGTACTCGGCGGCGATGAAGGCCGAATTCACCGGCCAGGACAGCAAGCTGCACCCGTTCATCATGGGCTGCTACGGCATCGGCACCTCGCGCGTGGTCGCGGCCGCGGTCGAGCAGCACAACGACGCCGACGGCATCACCTGGCCGATCGCCATCGCGCCCTACCAGGTGGTGGTGGTGCCGGTGGGCAAGCCCGGTGACGCCGCCGTCGAAGGCGCCGCCGCCAAGATCTACGGCGAGCTCATCGCCGCCGGCGTCGAAGCCGTGCTCGACGACCGCGACCTCAAGCCGGGCGTCAAGTTCAAGGACTGGGACCTGATCGGCCTGCCGTTCCGCATCGTCGTCGGCCGCGGCGTCGCCGAGGGCGTGGTCGAGTTCAAGCCGCGCACCGCTCAGGCGCAGAACCTGCCCATCCCGAGCGCCGCGGCCACCGTCGCGGGCCTCGTGCAGGCGGCCTTCGCCGCCAGCCGCGCGGCGGCCGACGCGGTCAGGTAGACGCCGGCGAACGCAGTGCGACAGCTCGTGGCGTGGCACGCGGGTCATTCCGCTCGCTGAGGACGTGCGATGGTCGAGCTGGCGCTCGACCCTCCCGTCGACGACTCGCGAGTTCGTCAGGGACCACCGCGCGCCGATGCCTCCGCCGGGAGGGTCGAGCGCCAGCTCGACCAAGTCCGTCGGACCACGAGCGCAGTGCGGACTCCGCACATCCACGCATCGGCCCGACCCGCGAACCGCTGTCGAGGAATTGCTCCAAGTCCCTGGCGGGCTGGGGACTGGTTGGTGTATAGTGACAGACCATGCCCTCCGGCACCCCGTCCCGCGCTCCACCGCCTCCCCCGCACCCGGGTCCAACACCCGGCTGCAGCAGGCGTTGGCACGCGCAGTGCCATTTCCCCCCAGCGTCGGCCATCGCGGCCCCGCCCTGTGGTCATTCTCGACACCGGGCGGCAAATGCCGCGACGTCCCGCCAGGAGGCTGAGCACTTACACCATGTTCGCCATCATCGGCATCGTCTTCTCCCTGTTCTGCACCTTCCTGGGCTTCTACCTCCACGGCGGCAGCTTCGGCGTGTTCGTCGAGGCCTGGACCGAGTTCGTGGTCATCATCGGCGCCGGCATCGGCATCTTCGTCGGTTCGAACGGCATCGGCGGCGTGAAGCTCGCGATCAGCGCCTTCATCCACATGCTGAAGCCGACGCCGTACACCAAGCCGGCCTACCTCGACCTGCTGGTCATGCTCTACAAGTTCTTCACCCTGTCGCGCACCGAGGGCGTGCTCGCCCTCGAGAGCCACATCGAGGACCCGCACAAGAGCCCGATCCTGAGCTCCAACCCGGCCTTCCTGCACAACCACCACGCGATCGACTTCTTCTGCGACACCATGAAGGTGGTGGTCACCGGCGGCGTCCAGCCGCACGACCTCGCCGACATGATGGAGAAGGACCTCGACGCGGCGCACGCCGAGGAGAACCTCTCGCCCGACGCCCTGCAGGGCATCGGCGACGCGCTGCCCGCGGTCGGCATCGTCGCCTGCGTGCTCGGCGTCATCATCACCATGGGCCACATCGGCGGCGAGGCCTCCGAGATCGGCAAGGCGATCGGCAGCGCGCTGGTCGGCACGCTGCTCGGCGTCATGGTCGCCTACCTGGTGGTCACGCCCATCGTCAAGGCCATGCAGGCGCAGGTGCGCGCCGCCGGCCAGTACATGAACTGCATCCGCAACGCCATCGAGTGCGGCGTGCGCGGCGACCCGCCCATGACCGCGGTCGAGATGGCGCGCCGCAACATCGAACCCGGCGTGCGCCCGTCCTTCTCGGAGATGACCACGGCGATCAAGGAACGGGGCAAGAAGTGAGCTGCGCGCACCGACCCGAAGGATCGAACCGCCAAGGCGCCAAGGCGCCAAGGACGGACGCAAGGAACCAGCCGCAACCCGTGAGGGCCGCTGCGGCGGAGGCGCTCTTCGCGCCTGTGAGGTCTTCTCCTTGGCGTCTTGGCGTCTTGGCGGTTCCATCCTCGGTCGCCCACGTTCAGGGGAGTTGACCCGTGGCCAAGGAAGTCCAGCCGATCATCATCAAGAAGAAGAAGCACGGCGGCCACGGCCACCACGGCGGTGCGTGGAAGCTGGCGTACGCCGACCTGGTGACGGCGATGATGGCGTTCTTCCTGGTGATGTGGATCATCGGCCTGGACCCGCAGACCAAGGTCGGCATCGCGGCCTACTTCAACGACCCCGGCGCGGCGGTGAAGAGCTTCGCCTCCAGCCGCAACGTCATGCAGATGGACGGCCGGCCGCCGCCCCCGCCCGAGAAGGTCGAGGAGAACGACCTGACCACCAAGTACCTGGACCTGAAGTGGGCCAAGGTGCTCAACAGCCTGGTCCAGGACAAGATCAAGAACGACGGCCCCTTCAAGGGCCGCCAGCACAACGTCGTCTCGACCATCACCGACAAGGGCCTGCAGATCGAGCTGAGCGAGGACTCGCGCGGGGTGTTCTTCGCGCGCGCGAACAACGAGTTGACCGACGTCGGCAAGTCCATGGTCAAGTCGCTGACCGCGGCGCTGCTGACTTCGCGCCGGCCGGTGCGCATCACCGGCTACACCGATACCACGCCGGGGGCCAGCGGCGGCATGGCCAAGATGGACATCGGTTTCGCGCGCGCGCGCGCGGTCGACCAGGCGATGGTCGCGTCCGGCTACCCCGCCGAGCTGTGCCGGCAGATCTCCAGCCGCGGCGACACCCAGGCGGCCAAGGGCAACGGCTCGAGCCTGGACAACAACCGCGTGGTGATCCTGGTGCCGTTCGAACCGGAGTGAGGAGCGGCCGCGCGGGCGGTGCTCACGCCGGGGGCGGGTCCTCCTGCAGCGAACAGCGCCGCACCACCTTCACGCCGGCCTGATCGACCTCTTCCGTGAAATAGGGCTGGCTGCGCTCCCGTGCCGCCGTGATGGCGTTCTCGATGTCCTTGAGCGTGGCCGGTCGCAGGCGGACACCCGTCTCATAATCGCACACCGAGAGTCCGAACATGGACGCATCTACGAACGGGTTCCGGCCGAACCGGAAGTCCGCCCGCAGGCGCGGGGCCAGCGGGCGCCGGGATCCGGTAGGGGGCTATGACCCGTTCTTGATCAGGAACGTATGTCCGGTGCGCCGGAAGATCGCTGCGCGCATCCGTTCCGGCATGTCCTTGACCGCCATGGGTATGACCGGAAAGGCGAGTGGGCTGCGTTCCCGGCCCAGCACGCGGTAGACGGCGGGGATGGCCTGGCGCATCTGCTGGGCCATGCGTCGCCCTTCCTGCCAGGTGCGGAGCTGGTTGCGGAACATCGCGGAGGCCTCCGAGGGGGAGGATACCTTCAGGTCGGTGCGCTCGATTAGCGCGCGGGTGTTGTCTGGCGGTATTTGGGGTACGCGTCGCGTGCGGTAGTATCTTCAGTACTGCATGCGCTCATATCCAGCGCCTCGCGAACGCTTCGCCGTCATCGCCAGAAACCCAGGTAGTAGGGCACCTTCTCCCCGGCCCCCCGGCGCAGCGTCTGCCCAGCGAGGCGCGACTCGAAGACGCTCGATGGCCCTCCATCGAGGTTGAGGGCCGCGTCGACGTGCTGACCGATCAGCAGATCGCAGGCCGCGCGCAGGCCCACCGCGCCGGTGCGCAGCAGGATGATCGCCGCGCCACGCCGGCCGATGACGGTGCGCTCGCTGGCTCCCGTCGAGCGATTGATCCCGACCACGCCTCCCGGTTCGACCAACAGGGGTCCGGACTGCACCAGCCAGTCGTACGCGCCATCGGGCCTGGTTGTGGTCATGCGCAGGTCGAGCGAGCTCCCGGCCATGGCCACGAAGCCCGAGTAGGGCTTGTCGGTGCGCCAGCGACCGGACTCCTTACCAGCGGCGATGAGCAAGGCCGAGGGTGAGCGGTCCTCCTCGAAGTAACCGCCGTTGACGAGCACGTAGTCCTCGTGGGCGCGCAGTGCGGGCAGGTCGTCCCTCCAGACGACCTGGGCGTGCCAGTGCGCCGAGTCGAGATCGGCGAGAATGGCTTCGGCGGGGCCAACGGGCAGGACCTGGACCTCCGCGCTGGCGAGCCAGCCCGGAAACAGCGCTGTCACCATCGCGATCCGCGTGGAGCGGCGCCTGGCGGCCACGCGCTGATCCTGCCAGCTCCGGATGCGGGTGGGTACTGGCGGGATCATGATGGCGCCGCGCCTGACGACGCGGGGGATGGTGCGCCGACCTCCCCGCTGCGCCGTGGGGGCGGTGGCGTCCGCGAGCGTGTCGCTCACTGCCGCCGCAGCGGCAGGTGGAACACGGACGCCACGTCCACCGGACGCGTGCGCGTGAGCAGCAGGATGAGCAGGATCTCCACGTTCACGGCGATTCCCGCCAGCATCAAAATGAGGAATGTCGGTGTGGTCAGGCCCCAGCCGAGGATCAGTGCGAAGCCGGTGAAGAACACCAGGCCCAGTCCCTTCGCGGCATAGGAGTGGGTCGCTGGCGGGGTGCCGAAGCGCACGAGCGAGACGGCGTTGCAGGCGACCTCCGTGGCGAGGAAGAGACAGCACGGGGATATGGTCAGCGAGCGCGCGACCGTGGAGCACCCAGCTGACGACGAGCACGGCGGCATAGAACGCGACGTCGGTCAGGCTGTCGTAGGTGCGCAGAGCGGGGGTGGCGATACCGAGCCGACGGGCGGTGACCCCATCGAAGATGTCGCTGAGCAGGGCGACCAGGAGGATGGCCACGAAGGCCGCGGGAGACGGGTGCCAGCACGCGAGCACCACCAGAACCGGGGCGAGCGCCAGGCGCAGTGAGGTCAGCAGGACTGGGATCGCATGCATCGGCAGCGCTTCAGGTGGCCGGTGGTCAGCGCGGGCGCCGATGGCCTTGCCGGGCGATGATGCACGTTTCCGGTGGGCTGCCAAGCCCGGTCGCCCGCCGTAGCGGGCCGGTCGGAGATTCGGACGTCCCGACGGCGAGCGGGTGGATGCCCGTCCTGAGAAGCTCACGCGCCCGCAGCGTTCCATCACTGAGGCGCGCAGGCGCAGCGGGATGCGGCGCAGGCCCGGCGTTGCGGCGAGGTACCCGTAGGGGCCGGTGGCCTCGCCGATCTCGCGCAGGGCGAGGCGCATGTCGCGCGCCATCCGGAAGCCCTGCTGCCACGCCCGTTTCTGAAGGCCCATGACCACGTCTCCGTGGTATCGTACGGTTCCGGCGCCCCGCGAAGCGGAAGTCCACGTCCCCGGCAGCGCAGGCTGTGCCGAGGCCCGGTATCAGAGTTCGTCGCGCGGGGTAGGAGGAGTCGGCCGTTCCGCAGCGGAAATACGCAGGGAGTCCGCGCGGCGCGTCGAGCGTGAGGACGACCTCCAACCGGTCGCTGCCGGTCACCAGGATGTCCCGGCACCCGTGGTTCACGCCGCCAGGTGAATTCCAGCGCGCCGCGTCCGCACCCCGCGCGGCCGTCCCAATCGATCGCGCCGACCGTTGCAGCCACCCTCCGGCCCGGCGAGGGCGTCGCTGGGGGTCAGGCAGTCCCAGAAGCCGATCAATGCGCTCTGCTGCGCCACCAGTTCGGCGCGCAGGGAATCTGCCGCATTCTCCATATCCGGGATGCCACGCGACAGCGCAATTTCCACGTCCATGCGCGATCCCTGACCAGCGCCTTGGCGGCGTCCCGGCCGGTCCCGCGCCGGCGTCCTGCTGTGCCAGCGCATGGTACGACGGTGAATCCGTTGTACCAGCCCAGCCGATCCGCGACCATGCGCGGCAGGGGGCGGAGGTACACTCCTCCCAAGGAGCACACCATGTCACGCGACCACCGCGTCAGCGAGCTCACCGCGCTCATCAAGGACCAGGTCCTGGGCGACCTCGGGGCCTCGGTGCAGTGGTTCCTGGGGCAGATGCCCCGTTACTACTTCCAGTGCACGGACGAGGCCGAGCAGGTCCGCCACCTCGAGACCATCCACGCGCTGCGCCGCTCCCACGACTCGCGCCTGACCCTGCTCGACGACCAGAGCGCCGGCAAGGTCCTGGTCTTCGGCCGCCCGGCGACCCACACCCTGCTCGACGTCATGCGCCTGGTCGGCGAGCGCCCCATCCACCGCGTCGAGCTGCACGTCAGCCGCGACCAGCAGCTGTTCATCTACGCCTTCTGCTACGGTCCCGGCGCGGTGCCCGCGGCGGCCGACATCGCCGCGCACCGCCGCGCCGTGCTCGAGGCGGTGTGCGGCCACGACCAGAGCTGCAGCGTGCGCGCCGAGCGCTACCTCGACGCCGTCGACCAGGGCTACCTGGCGCGCAGCTCGGTCGAGCGCGTGGTGCGCCACATCCGCGCCTGGCTGCAGCTGGCGCGCAGCGAGGACCTGCACATCGCCGTCGACCACCTCGTCGACGGCAAGCACGAGACGCGCTTCCTGGCCGCGACCAGCGGGGTCAAGGCCTGGCAGCTGCTCGAGCACATCGCGCGCATCATCGCGCGCTACGGCGTGCGCCTGGTGCGCGGCTACCTCGACTGGGTGCCGGCGGTCGAGGGCGGCGAGCGCGCCCTGGTCGCCACCGCCTACCTGGCCGGGGCGAGCGGCAAGCCGCTCTCGGCGCGCACCGCGGCGCTGGTCGAGGCCGACCTGCACGCGCTGCGCCGCCAGTACCGCGACGACCTGGTCGCAGCTCCACCAGGACGGCACCTACACCCTCGACGAGCTCGAGGTGCTGCGCGCCGCCATCGCCTTCAGCGGCCAGCTGCTGTCGGCCGAGCACCGCTACCTGGACGTCGACGACGTCGGCGCCGAGGTGCTGCGCCAGCAGGCCGAGCTGTGCCGCGCGCTGTGCGCGCTGCTCGCCGGGCGCTTCCAGCCCGGGCACACCCTGCCGCGCGCCATTCGGGACAAGCGCTTCAACGCGCTGCTCGCCGGCGCGCGCGCCTGCGAGGCGCAGAGCCATGCCGCGGTGCTCGAGGCGATGCTGCGCTTCGTCGGCGGCGTGCGCCTGACCAACGCCTACCGCCGGGACCGCCTGGGCCTCGCCTTCAAGCTCGAGCGCGCGCTCCTGCCGCCGGAGCGCTTCCCGCAGCGCCCGTACGGGGTGTTCTTCTTCGCTGGCCCGCAGTGCCGCGGCTTCCACGTGCGCTTCCGCGCCTCGGCGCGCGGCGGCCTGCGCATCCTCATGCCGCGCAACGCCGGCGCATACGAGCGCGCGCGCGACGGCCTGCTCAAGGAGGTCTACGACCTCGCCTGGGCGCAGCAGCTCAAGAACAAGGACATCCCCGAGGGCGGCAGCAAGTGCATCGCCCTGGTCGAGCCCGGCGGCGACGCCAGCGCCGCGGTCCGCCAGCTGGTCGACGCGCTGCTCGACCTGATCCTGCCGCCGGGCCAGGTGCCGGAGGTCATCGGCCCGCACGGCGAGGGCCGCGAGAGCGACCTGATCTTCCTCGGCCCCGACGAGAACATGACGCCCGAGCGCATCGTGTGGGTGGCGCGCCGCGCGCACGAGCGCGGCCTGCCGCACGACGCCACGCTGATGTCGTCGAAGCCGGGCAGCGGCATCAACCACAAGGAGTACGGCGTCACCAGCGAGGGCATCTTCCGCTGGATCGAACGGGTCCTGCCCCTGGCCGGCGTCGGCGAGGGGGGCGCGTACACGGTGAAGATGACGGGCGGCCCGGACGGTGACGTCGGCGGCAACCTGCTGCGCATCCTGCACCGCGAGCACGGCGCGCGCGTGAAGGTGCTGGCGATCAGCGACGGCACCGGCGCCGCCCACGACCCGGCCGGCCTGGCCTGGCCGGAGCTGCTGCGCCTGGTCGACGAGAGCCAGGGCATCGCGAAGTTCGCGCCCGCGCGCCTGCGCGGCCCCGGGGCGCGCGTGGTGCCGGCCACCGACAAGGCCGGCGAGCAGGTGCGCAACACCCTGCACAACACCGTCGCCGCCGACCTCTTCCTGCCCTGCGGCGGCCGCCCCTACACCATCAACGACGGCAACTGGGAGGCTTTCCTGGGTGCCGACGGCAAGCCCAGCGCGAAGGCCATGGTCGAGGGCGCGAACATCTTCCTCACGCCCACCGCGCGCGCCAGCCTCGAGCGCGCCGGGCTGGTGGTGATCAAGGACTCGTCGGCGAACAAGGGCGGCGTGATCTGCTCCAGCTACGAGGTCCTCGCCGGCCTGGTGATCAGCGACGCGGAGTTCCTCGCCGACAAGCCGCGCTACGTGCGCGAAGTCGTCGGCATCATCCGCGACCGCGCCGACGACGAGGCGCGCGCGCTGCTCTCCGCGTGGACCAGGCGCGGCCGCCAGGTCGGCCTGTCGGCGCTGTCGCCGCAGTTCAGCGACGAGATCAACCGCGTCAGCGGCCTGCTCGAACCGGCGATCAACGAGCACCTCGACGACCAGGCCTTCCTGCCGCACTGGCAGCGCCACCTCGAGGCGCACTGCCCCGGCCTGCTGGTCGAGAAGTTCCGCGACCGCCTCGCCACGCGCATCCCGCGCGCCGCACCGCGTCGCCATCCTCGCCAAGCGCCTGGCCAGCCGCATGGTCTACAAGGAGGGCCTGACCTGGTGCCAGACCTACCTCAAGCCGGAACGGCTGTGGGAGGTGCTGTCGACCTACCTCACCGCCGAGGCGCAGGTGCGGGACATCACGGCGGCGCTGGCGAAGGTGGACATCCCGGACCGCGACCTGCTGCTGCAGGTGATGACCGCGGGCGGCCAGCGGGAGCTGGTGCGGGAGCGGTTGGGCGTGATCGGGGAGAGCAGCTAGGGACGATGCACCAAACCGGGGGCCATCAGCGTGATGCGTGCGGTGGTCTCCAGTCTGACGACCAGAGCGGCGTGCTTTTTTCGTCCTCCGCCTCGAAGACGGCCTGGTCCCCGGTCGCTTCGGCCTCATCAGGGGTGAAGACAGGGCAAGGGGTGACGGGCGTGTCCTCCTCTCTGCCTCGCTTCCGTTCCTCTGCGTCTCCATGCCGATCTCGTGAGGCGTGAGGTCCCTCGAGAAGGACCGGCACGGAGACGCAGAGCCGAACGGAGGCGGCGACCGGAGGATTTCTGACTCAGCGTTGTGCGACCCCGCCCGGAACGTAGGCGCTGGGCCGTCCGCCGGATCATTCACGACCACGGCGCGTACCTCCTGCACGAACTCCTGGCTGGAGTCCGCGCGGCTCCGGGCCCTCTTCCGCACGGGGACTGGCACCGGCGTGGCTGGTTTGGGTCTCGTCCTGGCTGCGCGCGGCGGGCGCGAGCAGACGATGAAGCTCGACGGGGGGAACCAGCATCAGGAGTTCGTCGTCCGGGTCAAGCAGTACCGGCTTGGACAATTGGTCGAGACGCTGCTCGAATTCCGGTTCCTCGACCGGGTAGGTGGCAACCTCCCGGCGGCCCGCGTCGGTAATCCGCTCGCGCTGGAAAGCGCTCACAGTAAAGCGAACCGGAATTATATCCAGGTAATCGGCCTGCATTAGCCGGACACGGTCGCCGCAGACTTCGCCGCGTATGGTGGTGCCCTCTCCGTAGGTGAAGATGCCGATCATCTCCGTGGCGAATTCGGGAAGCAGCACATAATCGTGGACGTAGGCATACTGGTGAAAGAAAGTGGATGTGGTGGGCTGCCCTGACGAGCTGGTCAGTGGCCCGTCGTGGAGGATCCTGACCCGCGCGTCCGGGCGCTCCGCCGCCTCCAGCAGTGGGGCTACCCGCCAGGCGGCGACCACCGCCTCGCCTGCGCCTGGCGGGAACAGCGCGAAGTGCTTCAGGAGTGCGCTCTCCATCCCGAAGCGCCTCAAACGGAAGTGGACGATTCCCGCGCCCCGCTTCCCGGCCCCGACGCTGCTGGGTACCAGACGCTGGCCGGGATCGAAGAATCCGGTGTGCTCGATGACCCTCTGGCCGCGCGCATGGCCTCCGGCGGCATCGCAGGTGCCGGGTCTGGCCAAGCGGTCCGCGCCGCAAGCCAGGCCAGCGCCGCCGCCGCGGCGGCGGCGGTCGAGATGGCAGGTGGCAGCCATCCGGCCATCCGGCCCGCGCCCGTTTCGGCCCTGGGTCGGAGGGCGGCCCTGGCCGGAGCAGCCCATGGCGCCGTGCCGCTCGCGAGCGCACGGCAGACGCGGTCTGCCAGTCCCGGGCGTGGTGGCACCGGCAGGAAGGCGATCAAGCCCATCAGGATCCCAGGCCTGCCCGCGCGGCGTTCGTGCGCCAACAGGCGCGCGCGCAGGTGCGCGACGGTGCGCTGGACGCGGCTCTCCACGGTCTTCTGCGGGATGTGCAGCCGGGCGGCGATCTCGCGGAAACGCAGCCTTTCGCCGTGACGCAGCCAGAGCGCGAGGCGGTCGGACTCGCCCAGGGCCGCCAGCTCCGCAGCGAGCAGGTCGTGGCCCTCCTGGTCGTCAGGAGGATCCTGGGGCGCGTCGCGCAGGTCCTGGGCCCGGCGATGACGATCAGCGAGCCGACGCTCGCGGCGGCGCAGCTGATGGCAGCAGTTGACCACGATCCCGCCGAACCAGGCCCTGGCGCTGGTGCCGGGCTGGAACGACGCGGCGCGCTGGTGGGCCAGGATGAAGGCGCTCTGGGTGGCGTCCTCGGCATCGCTGCGGTGGCCGGTCAGGCGCACGGCCAGGCGGAAGGCGCGCTGCGCGTGGAGGTGGACGAAGAGCTCGAAGGCCTCACGGTCACCCGCGGCGTGGCGGGCCGAGCAGATGGGCGCCATCCTGATCGGCCGTGGGTGGCGTGCCGAGTGGCCTCGCCGGCCGGGCTGCTGGTGCTCATGGGTGCATGCTCCTGAGATGGAAATGCCGCCGAAGCGGGAAAACCCGCAGGGAGTCGGGACGCAGGAGCGCGGGATCCGCGCGCGCAGCGGCGTCGTGCTGCCCGGCCTCCGCGTGCGGTTGGACAGCGCAGATCCATTCCGCCAGGCTGACTGCCTGATATCCTCGTTTCATGCATGCAAAGGCCGCCGAACGCCCCGGATCGTGCATGGCTGGCTGCCATTTCCAACATGCCATCCCAACCGCCGCACCTGGCTCTGGAGCCGCGTCCGTACAGACGCTACAGTCCACTCCCCATGAACCAGCTCCCGTCGCCCGTCGCAGCACCCCAGGGATCCGGCTTCGGCGCCACCCTCCGCCAGGACCAGTGGTGGCTCGGCCCGCTCGCGACCGGCTCGCTGCTGCTCGCCTTCCTCATCTACTCGACCATCGCCGCCTTCATCGGCGGGAACTACTGGGTCCCGGGCACCAACTACCTGTCGCCGTTCTACTCGCCGGAGCTGTGGGGCACCAGCCCGCACGCCATCTTCGGCATCGCGCCGTCGTGGTGGCCGACCAGCATCCTGCCGTTCTCGGCGGCGCTGCTCATCCTCGGCGCGTCCGGCCGGCTTCCGCCTGACCTGCTACTACTACCGCAAGGCCTACTACCGCTCGCTGTGGTTCGATCCCGTCGCCTGCGCGGTCGGCGAGCCGCGCAAGTCGTACTGGGGCGAGAACAGCCTGCCGCTGATCCTGTGGAACCTGCACCGCTACTTCCTCTACCTGGCGATCATCTTCGTCTTCATCCTGCTCTACGACGGCATCCTCGCGCACTTCTTCCCGGTCAACGCCGACGGCAGCGCCTTCCTCAACAACCACTTCCTGGCCAACGGCCACCCCAACCCGGCCTTCGACGCGACCAAGCCGACGGAGCCGCACCACCACGTCTTCGGCATGAGCCTGGTGTCGCTGACGCTGCTCATCAACCCGCTGCTGATCGCCGGCTACACCTTCGGCTGCCACAGCCTGCGCCACCTGGTCGGCGGCAAGAAGGACTGCTTCAGCTGCGGCAACCCGGTGCGCTTCAAGGCGTGGAGCTTCGTCTCGTTCCTCAACCGCAACCACGCGGTGTGGGCGATGGCCTCGCTGGTGATGGTCGGCTTCGCCGACATCTACGTGCGCCTGGTGGCGATGGGCGTCGTGGCCGGAAGTCCGCTTCTTCTGAGCGACGCCGGCGCGCCCGCATCCTCTTCACACGATCCCTTCCCGAGAATCGACCCTATGGAAATCCAGACCTTCGAACATGACGTGCTGGTGATCGGCGCCGGCGGCGCGGGCATGCGCGCGGCGATCGAGGCCGCCGACGCCGGCTGCTCGGTCGGCCTGGTGTGCAAGTCGCTGCTCGGCAAGGCGCACACCGTGATGGCCGAGGGCGGCGTCGCCGCCGCGCTCGGCAACGTCGACGACCGCGACGGCTGGAAGACCCACTTCGCCGACACCATGCGCGGCGGCCAGTACGTGAACAACGCGCGCATGGCCGAGCTGCACGCCAAGGAGGCCCCCGACCGCGTGCGCGAGCTGGAGCAGTGGGGCGCGGTCTTCGACCGCACCAAGGACGGCAAGATCCTGCAGCGCAACTTCGGCGGCCACCGCTACCCGCGCCTCGCCCACGTCGGCGACCGCACCGGCCTGGAGATCATCCGCACCCTGCAGGACCACAGCGTGCACAAGTCGCAGGTCGCGGTCTACATGGAGTGCTGCATCACCAAGCTGCTCAAGGACGGCGAGCGCGTCGTCGGCGCGGTCGGCTATTACCGCGAGAAAGGCCGCTTCGTGCTGTTCAAGGCCAAGGCGGTGATCATCGCCACCGGCGGCCTGGGCAAGGCCTTCGAGATCACCTCGAACTCGTGGGAGTACACCGGCGACGGCTACTCGCTCGCCTACCACGCCGGCGCCGAGCTGCTCGACATGGAGTTCATCCAGTTCCACCCGACCGGCATGGTGTGGCCGCCCTCGGTGCGCGGCATCCTGGTGACGGAGGGCGTGCGCGGCGAAGGCGGCGTCCTGCGCAACAAGGACGGCAAGCGCTTCATGTTCGACGACATCCCCGAGAACTACCGCAACCAGACCGCCAAGGACATCGAGGAGGGCTGGCGCTACACCCAGGGCGACAAGAACGCCATGCGCCCGCCCGAGCTGCTGACCCGCGACCACGTCGCGCGCTGCATCAACCGCGAGGTCAAGGCCGGCCGCGGCAGCCCGCACGGCGGCGTCTTCCTCGACATCTCGTGGATCAAGGAGCGCATCCCCAACTCGCGCGAGTACATCAAGAAGAAGCTGCCCTCGATGTACCACCAGTTCATGGAGCTGGGCGGCATCGACATCACCACCGAGGCGATGGAGGTCGGCCCGACCACGCACTACACCATGGGCGGCATCCGCGTCGACGGCGACACCCAGAATGTCGAACGTGCCCGGGCTGTTCGCCGCCGGCGAGGCCGCCGCCGGCCTGCACGGCGCCAACCGCCTGGGCGGCAACTCGCTGTCCGACCTGCTGGTGTTCGGCAAGCGCGCCGGCGAGTACGCCGCGAAGTACGCGCAAGGCAGCAGAAGCCCGGCTGGATCGACGAGGCCGAGGTCAGCCGCCGCGCAATGGACTGGGCGCTGCACTTCATGGACGCGCCCAAGGGCGACGAGAACCCCTACAAGCTCCAGCAGGACCTGCAGAAGAGCATGCAGGCGCTGGTCGGCATCGTGCGCAAGGAGGACGAGATGCTCACCGCCCTCGAGAAGATCAAGGGCCACAACGAGCGCGCGCCTGAAGGTCGCGGCGCCCGCCAACCGCGAGTACAACCCCGGCTGGCACACCTGCATGGACCTGACCAACCTGCTCACCGTCTCCGAGGCGCTGACGCGCTGCGCGATCGAGCGCAAGGAGAGCCGCGGCGCGCAGTTCCGCGACGACTTCCCCGAGAAGTCGAAGGAGTTCGGCGGCGTGAACATGATCATCAAGAAGGGCGCCGACGGCGCGATGCAGCTGCGGCGCGAGCCGATCCGGCCGCTCACCGACGAGCTGCAGGGCGTGATCAAGGAGATCGGCTGATGAGCTCCATCGGAACCGCCGCGGCGACCGACCGCGCACCTTCAAGGTGTGGCGCGGCGAGCGCGGGCAAGGCGAGTTCAAGTCCTTCACCGCCGAGATCAGCCCGGGCATGGTGGTGCTCGACGCCATCCACCAGATCCAGGCGACCCAGGCGCCCGACCTGGCCTGCCGCTGGAACTGCAAGGCCGGCAAGTGCGGCTCGTGCTCCGCCGAGGTCAACGGCAAGCCGCGCCTGATGTGCCTGACGCGCATGGAGTCGCTGCCCGACGGCGACGTCACCGTCACGCCGATGAAGTCCTTCCCGAGCATCAAGGACCTGGTCACCGACGTCTCGTGGAACTACGAGCAGAACAAGAAGATCACCCCGTTCACGCCCGCCAAGCGCGGCGCGGCGGGCGTGGCCGCCGACGGCACCTTCCGCATGCAGCAGGTCGACGTCGAGCGCTCGCAGGAGTTCCGCAAGTGCATCGAGTGCTTCCTGTGCCAGGACACCTGCCACGTCATCCGCGACCACGACAAGAAGGACGTGTTCTCCGGCCCGCGCTTCTTCGTGCGCGCGGCCTCGCTCGAGATGCACCCGGTCGACACCGCCGACCGCGAGCCCTTCCTCAAGCACACCGGCGGCATCGGCTTCTGCAACATCACCAAGTGCTGCACCGAGGTCTGCCCCGAGCACATCAAGATCACCGACAACGCCATCATCCCGATGAAGGAGCGCGTCGCCGACCGCTACTACGACCCGGTGATCATGCTGTGGCGGTGGATGTTCAAGAAGAAGGACTGAGGGGCGCGCCGCGGCGGGTCGACCGGGCGCAAGGAGATCGCGCGCGAATCGAGGGCGCCAACGTCGCGACGCCCATCCCCCAGCAGGGGGTTGAAAAATGGCGACCAAGCATCGTCGGCCCCTCCGGCCTGGATGGCCAGGCGGACGGAGCGAGGGCAATGCAGGGCATTTTCGAGCTTCGTCCAACGACGCCAGACAGGTCGGAGGGGCCGGCGAGGCGCCGGTCGAGCTTTTTCAACACCCTGCTAGCCCAGGCAACGCCCTGGGTCGACACGTCATCGTTGGGTCAGAGCCCTTACCGGGCTCTGTTTCCTCATGAACCTATTCCCAGGGCGCTGCCCTGGGCTGACGATCGGGGCCGCGCCATTGGCGCTCGCGACCTCGAGGTGAAGTCTGGATGTCAGGTTCGCGGGTTCTGGCGTATCCAATCGGCACCATCTCTCCGCCACACCTGGAAACCGCCCATGCGCCTCCTCTCCTGCCTCCTCCTCGCCGGTGCGCTGGCGTGCGCCGCACCCCTGCAGGCCGCGGACGCCGCCCCCAACACCCTGACAGCCGACGAGGCGAAGGCCGGCTGGACCCTGCTCTTCGACGGCACGTCCCTGGAGCACTGGCGCGGCTACAAGAAGACCGAGGTGCCGGGCGGCTGGAAGGTCGAGGACGGCACCCTCGCCCGCCCGCAGGGCGGCGGCGACCTGGTCACCCGCGATGAGTACCAGGACTTCGACCTGAAGCTCGAGTGGAAGATCTCGCCGGGCGGCAACAGCGGCGTGATGTTCCACGTCGCCGAGACGCACAACGCGCCGTACGAGACCGGGCCGGAGATGCAGATCCTGGACAACGCCAAGCACCCCGACGGACACAACCCCAAGACCTCGGCGGGCGCGGCCTACGCCCTGATCGCCTGCAGCAAGGAGGTCGTGCACCCGCAGGGCGAGTGGAACGAGGCCGAGCTCATCGTCAGCGGCGACCACGTCGAGCACTGGCTGAACGGCACCAAGGTCGTCGAGTACGAGCTGCACAGCCCGGAGTGGCAGGCGCTGGTCGACGCCAGCAAGTTCAGGGCGATGCCCGACTACGCCAAGCCCACCACCGGGCGCATCTGCCTGCAGGACCACGGCAACCCGGTGTGGTTCCGCAACGTGAAGATCCGCGTTCCCGACAAGAAGTGAGCTGACGCTCCTCCGCTTCCTCGAGATCCCTTCGCGTCCGGTGTTTACCGCCGCAGAGACGCAGAGGGGGAGCGGAGAGAGGGCCGCAGAGAGCAACCCGACTGGTTGACTTCCGAGGATGACTCCGGTGCCGAGGTCGGCGCGAGCCGGTCAGCCGGCCTCCTCCCCTCTGCGGCCCTCTCCTCATCTTCCTCTGCGTCTCTGCGGCAAAAAACCGCGGTCCGCTCACGGAATCCGTGTCCACTCCGCCGTGCGCGCGCTGAAGAACCCCGACTGCTCGTACGCGCGCCGGATGGTGCCTGCGGCGACGAGGGTGGCGAGGCCGCGGTCGAGGGCGGCGCGCAGTGCGGCGGCCTCGGGGAGGTGCGCGGCCACCGCGAAGTGGCGGCTGCCGGCGAGCGCGATCTTCAACCCGGGGATCGGCACCAGGCGGGTGCCGTCGCAGCTCAGGGCGAGGTCCGGCGTCGCCTGGAACGGCGCCAGCAGGAAGTCGCAGCTGCCGGCCGCGACCATGCGCACCATGGCCGGCCAGGTGGTGGTGCCGTGCAGTTCGCGCAGGCCGAGGGCGCTGAGCGCGGTCCAGTCGGCGGTCCAGCCCGGGTTGGAGATCGCGCTCAGCCCGCGCACGTCGGCCAGGGTGCGGGCGGCGAGGGCCGGCGCGTCCGGGCGGGTGTACAGGCCGGCCACGAACTCGCCGTCGGCGATGATCGGCGCGCTGATCAGCACGCGGTCGCCGAGCGCCACCAGGTCGGCCCGCCAGGCCGACGTGCCGATCAGCGCCGCCTGGCCATCGGCCAGTTCGGCGAGGAAGCGCTGGTAGTTCGGCGCGGTGACGAACGTCACGGCGTCGCTGCGGCCGCCGGCGCGCAGCGCGCGCTGCAGCAGGGCGACCTCGACCACGTCGCGGCGCAGGCCCGGCCCGGCGAAGTCGTCGAGGGTGGCGGCATCGCGCGTGCCCAGCCAGGCGCGGTAGTCCACCAGCACGTCCGCCGGCACCAGCACGGCCAGGGGCTCCGCAGCGGTGAGGCGCGCCCAGGCGACCAGCAGGACGAGGGCGGCGTGCGCGAAGCGGTGGGGACGTGGCATGGACGGGCGGTGGGTGCGGTGGAAGGGGATGGTTCCATCATGTTCCGTTGACGGCGCGGGGAACGGGTAAAGGTGGGCGCCTGCGCATGACCATCCGCCTCAAGCTCACCCTCGCCTTCCTGCTCGTCGCCTCGCTGGTGCTCGGTGGGCTCGCCGCGCTCGCCATGGCCGGCCTGCGCGACCGTCTCGAGGCGCAGCTGGAGGCGGACGTCGAGCACAGCCTCGACCGCCTCGGCCACACCCTGGTCGAACCGGTGTGGACGATCGACGCGCCGCAGGTGCGCGAACTGCTCCTGGCCGAGCTGCTCGGCGACCGCCACCTGCTGTGGGCCGAGGTGCGCATCGGCGCCATCGAGACGGTGCGCGTCGGCCGCGACGCCGAGTGGCGCCCGGTCGCGCTGACCGACCCGTCCCACCGAGGGCGCGTCCGGCCAGCGCCACGTGCAGCGCGAGCTGGCCATGGACCAGGCGAGCGGCCCGCGCAGCGTCGGGACGGTCGAGCTGGCTGTCAGCCGCCGCCAGATCAGCGCCGAGCTGGGGCTGCGCCGCCACGAGGCGCTGGTGCAGATCGTGGTGCTCGACGCGGTGCTGGTCGCCGTCGTCTACCTGCTGCTCGGCCGCATGCTGCAGCGCCGCCTGCGCTCGCTGGTGCGCGTGCTCGACGCGGCCCCCGAGATGCGCCTGCGCTCCGGGCGCCGCGGCGACGAGCTGGCGCACGCGGTCGAGGGCGCCGGCGTGCTGCTCGAGCGCCTCACCGCGGTGCTCGACGCGCTCGCCGACGGCGTGATCACCGCCGATGCGGGGCTGCTGGTCGAGCGCATCAACCCGGCGGCGGCGGAGCTGCTCGGCGCCACGCCGGCGGCCGCGACCGGGCGGCCGCTGCTCGCGCTGCTCGAGGCGCGCTGCGCCGGCGCGCCGGCGCTGGTCGCCGCGATCCGCGCGCAGGTGGTGGAGGCGCAGCGCGCCTACGCGCCGATCGGGCCGCTCGCCTTCGCGCGCCCGCAGGGGATCGAGGGCCGACCCGGCGCGCCTCGCCGCGCCCTGGTCACGGCCATGCCCGTGGCCGGCGCGGTGGCCGGCGTGGTGGTGGTGCTGCGCGACGTCACCGAGCGCCTGGCCGCCGAGGAGCGCCTCAACCAGGCGGAGAAGCTCGAGTCGATCGGCAAGCTCGCCGGCGGCATCGCCCACGACTTCAACAACATGCTGGCGGTGATGTGCGCCGCCGCCGGGCTGGCCGAGCGCGCCGAGAGCGACAGCGCGCGCCGCGGCCACCTGCGCACCATCATCGCCAGCGCCGAGCAGGTCGCGGAATCGAACCGCCGCCTGCTCGCCTTCGCCCGCAAGGACCCCGTGCGGCGCGAGGTCGACGACCTGCGCGAGGTGGTCGGCCAGGCGCACGAGCTGCTGCGCCACAGCCTGGAGCGCGCCATCGCCATCCGCTGCGACTGCGGGCCGCTCGCGCTGCCGGTGCTGGGTGACCGCTCGGCGCTGCTCAACGCCCTGATCAACCTCGGCATCAACGCGCGCGACGCCATGCCGGGCGGGGGAACCCTGGCGATCGCCACGGCGCTGGTGGAACTCGGCCCCGGCACGGGCGCGGCCGGCGGCGGCGAGCTGCCGCCCGGCCGCTACGCCGAGCTGACCGTCACCGACAGCGGGCACGGCATCCCGGACGACGTGATGCCGCGCATCTTCGACCCGTTCTTCACCACCAAGCCGGTGGGCAAGGGCACCGGGCTGGGCCTGTCGGCGGTGTACGGCACGGTGCGCGCCCACGGCGGGGCGATCAGCGCCGACAACCTGCCCGGCGGGGGCGCGCGCTTCCGCCTGCTGCTGCCGCTGACCACCAAGCCGCCGTCGCGGCCGGTGCCACCGCTGCCCGCGGCGGTCTCCGCGGTCGCCGCCGCGCGCGACTCGACCACCCCGCCGGTGGTGCTGCTGGTGGACGACGATGCCGAAGTCCGCCAGCTCACCGCCGACATCCTCGCCGACCTGGGCTGCACGGTGCTGACCGCCTGCAACGGCCGCGAGGCCCTGACCGTGCTGGCGGCCGAGGGCACGCGCATCCGCCTCGCCGTGCTCGACGTGATCATGCCCGAGATGGGCGGGGTCGAGGCCTTCCGCGAGATGCGCCACCTGCACCCCGGGCTGCGCGTGCTGTTCTCCTCGGGCTACGCCGGTGGCGACGACGTCGTCGCGCTGGTCGAGCCGGGGCGCGTCGCCGCGATCGAGAAGCCGTTCACGATGGCGCAGCTCGGCGCGGCGGTGAAGGGGCTGCTGGGATAGCGACGGCGGACGGCAACGGCGGACTGCCCACAGCGGACAGCGGCAAACTCTCGCTTTTCGACCATGATCACCCCACCGGGAGAACTCCTTTCCGCGGCCGTAGGCGACGGCATCCTGCCTGTGTCGGAGGCTCCCATGACCAGTCCGCAGGATCCCGGGAAGTCCTGGTACCGCCTCCACCTCTGGCAGATCCAGGCGGTGCGCGACCTGCTCGTGATCGCGGTCCTGGCCGGCGTGGTGTGGCTGGGCTACGTGGTCTCGATCGTCACCGTGCCCCTGCTGGTGGCGCTGGCCCTGGCCTACATCGTCGAGCCGCTGATCGTGTGGCTGACCACGCGCGTGCCGCGCCTGGGACGCAAGCGCGCGGTCCTGGGCCTGCTGCTCGGCGGCATCGTGGCGTTCGCGGTGGTGCTGCTGTTGGCGGTGCCGGTGGTGACGCGTGAGGTCAAGGGGCTGGGCGCCAACGCCGGCAGGTACGTCGAGCGCGCACGCGCCCTGGCGGCCGACCCCGACCTGCCGGAGTGGCTGCGCGGCGGGGTCTCGTCCATGCTGGAATGGCTGCCGGATGCACCGAAAGCGGCGCCCGGGGACGAGGGGGGCGGGGCGGCTCCGGCGCGCGCGGACGAGACAGGCGGCAAGAAGGGCGCTGATGCCAAGGCGGATCCGGGGTACCAGTGCACGATCAGCAGGCTGCCGTCAAACCGACCACCGACCCGATCTCCGCTGCGGTCACCGCGCCGGCGGAGCCCCGCGCCGGAAGCACCGCCGCGCCGCTCGATGAGGCCCGCGTCCGCGTCCTGGTCCGCGAGGAGTTGGGACGGCGCCCGGTGGCCGCCCCGACGGCGCCCACCGCGGGAGCGGGCGCCGTCGACGGCGACCTGCTGTCGCGCATCGCCCATGGCGGCGCCAGCGTCCTCGCCTTCCTCGGCGGGGTCTTCGCAGGCGCGGTCGGCATGGGCCTGGCGCTGTTCCTGACCGCCTTCTGCTTCGTCTACTTCAGCCTGTCCTTCCCCGCGGTCACCGCGTCCATCCGCGCGCTGGTCCCGGCGGGAGGCAAGGATCGCACCCTGGAACTGCTCGGCATGATGGACCACGCCATCAGCGGCTTCGTGCGCGGGCGCATCCTGGTGTGCAGCGTGGTCGGCGTGATCTACGCCGTCGGCTGGACGGTGGTGGGGGTGCCGCACGGCTGGCTGCTGGGGCTGGTCACCGGCCTGGCCAGCCTGGTGCCCTACCTGGCGGCGGTCGGCCTGCCCATGGCCTGGCTGCTGCTGGCGGTGGGGGTGGGCGGGGGGACCGAAGCCGGCTTCTACGCCACCAAGGACCCGGCGAACGGCCACCTCGCCATCATCTGGTGGAAGGTCCTGCTCTTCCCGGCCCTGGTCAATGTCCTCGCCCAGGCCCTCGAGGACTACGTCCTCAATCCCCTCATCCAGGGCAAGGCCACCAACCTGCACCCGGTGGCCATCCTGCTGGCGGCCATCGCGGGGGGGTCGCTGGCAGGGCTTTATGGCCTGATCCTGGCCATCCCGGCCGCCGCCTGCGTCAAGATCCTGCTCACCGAGGTGGTGATGCCGCGCCTGCGCGCCTGGCTGGCCGGTGCGCGCCGCGATCCCCTGCCCGTGCCCGGTGGTGAGGGCGGCCCGGCTTCCGGCGTATAAACTACCGCCTTCTTGCTGCTTGCGTCCCCGACCTCGGCCGTAGTCTCCTCGACCTTTCGCATCCGACCGGTCGTCGGACGCGCAGGCTCACGGCCCCCACCCGCCCCTCCCTGGGACCCCATGCGGATCTTCTCCGGCAACGCCAACCGTCCGCTCGCGCAGGCCATCGCCGATGCCGTGGGCTCACGCCTCGGCGAGATGACCTGCGACCGCTTCCCGGACGGGGAGATCAAGGTCCAGATCCAGGAGGACGTGCGCGGCGCCGACGTGTTCGTGGTCCAGCCCACGACCACCAACGACTTCCTGATGGAGCTGCTGATCATCGCCGACGCGCTGCGCCGCGCCTCGGCCAAGCGCATCACCGCGGTGGTGCCGTACTTCGGCTACGCCCGCCAGGACCGCAAGCACGACGGCCGCGTGCCGATCACCGCCAAGCTGGTCGCGAACATCATGACCACCTCGGGCATCCAGCGCCTGCTGACGCTCGACCTGCACGCCCAGCAGATCCAGGGCTTCTTCGACGTGCCCGTCGACCACCTCACGGCCCTGCCGGTGCAGCTCGAGTACCTGAGCTCGCTGAACCTCGGCGACACCGTGGTGGTCAGCCCGGACACCGGCTCGATCAAGCTCGCCGACCGCGTCGCCAAGGCGCTGCGCGCCAAGCTCGCGATCATCGACAAGCGCCGCCTGGGCGACAGCAAGACCGAGGTCGCCAACGTCATCGGCGACATCGGCGACCGCAACGTGATCATCATCGACGACATGATCACCACCGCCGGCAGCATGACCAACGCCATCAAGACCGCGCGCACCCACGGCGCCAAGCGGGTCATCCCGGTCACCACCCACGCCGTGCTGTGCGGGGACGCCTTCGAGCGCCTCAGCCAGGTGCAGCTGGACGAACTGGTGATCACCGACAGTATCCCGCTCAAGCGCAGGTTCGCCGATTTGCCCATCAAGGTCCTCTGCGTCGCGCCGCTCCTCGGCGAAGCCATCAAACGCATCCACACCAACCAGTCCGTCAGTTCCCTGTTCGTGTAGCAGGCCAGGAGTCCCCCATGAGCGCCATCCTCACCTATTCCGCCCAGCCCCGCACCGCGATCGGCACCAGCGCCGCGTCGAAGCTGCGCTCCGCCGGCCAGGTCCCCGCGACCATCAGCCGCAAGGGCCACCCCAGCCAGCACGTGAGCTTCGACCTGAAGAGCGCGGCCAACCTCGCAGCCCACGTCATCCACCTGTGCAAGGTCGAGGTCGGCGGCAAGACCCTGACCGCGCTGCGCGCGCAGATCGCCAAGGACTGCCTGACCGACAAGATCACCCACATCGACCTGCTCGAGGTCGACGAGGCCTCGGAGATCAAGGTCGACGTCGCCGTGGTCCCCGACGCGCGCAACTGCCCCGGCGTCAAGGCCGGCGGCATCGTCGAGCAGCACCTGCGCAAGGTGAAGGTGAAGTGCAAGGCGAACGCCATCCCCGACAGCATCCCGGTCGACCTCGGCGCGGTCGAACTGACCGAGACCGTCTACGCCGACCGCTGCGTGCTGCCCAAGGGCGTGACCCTGGTCACCCCCGCCCGCCAGCCGCTGCTGAGCGTGGTCATCACGCGCGGCATGAAGACCGCCGAGGCCGAGGCCACCGCCGCCGCCGCCGCTGGCGCCGATGGTGCCGCTCCGGCCGCTGCCGGCGCTCCGGCCGCCGCTGCGGGTGGCAAGGCCGCCGCCGGCGCTCCGGCCGCCGCTGCCGGTGGCAAGGCCGCCCCGGCCGCCGCCGCCAAGGACGCCCCCAAGAAGAAGTGAGCGCTCGGGCGCTCGCGGGTTCCGCCAGACGGGCACCGGAAACGGTGCCCGTTTTTGGGGGGTGGTGCGCGTGGCCATCGCGAACCTGACCGTCGCAAGGGGCCACGGACCGCCGCGCCCGATTGGGTTCTGCTTGGCGAGGTGCCTCGATGGTCGAGCTGGCGCTCGACCCTCCCGGCGACTGCCTGCGCGTCCGCCGGAAACCGCCGCGCTCGTCCCATCGCCCAGCCGAAGCGCCAGCTCGACCATCGGGACCTCCACGCGGCCGACTCCGTTTCGGACCGGCGTGGTCGGGCTGGCGCTCGGCCCGTCCCCGGGGCCGGCCTCCAGCCTCAGCGCGATTCGAGGAACGCCCGCCACGAGCCGAAGTGGGTGATGTCGGTGGTGCCCAGGGCCCCGTGCTCCTCGCACAGGTAGCCCTTCAGGCGGCTGCCGTCGGCGAGTTCGACGGTGCCGATGACCAGCGGTGGCGCGACGGCGTTGACCAGACGGCCGAAGCCGGCGGGCGGCAGGCGCCAGATCTCGCCGGTGATGGTCGCGCCGCCGTGCGCGCTGCGCACCAGGCCGGGGCGCGGGATCTGCCCGCCGATGAGGTGGCAGCGGTAGAGCGGCGCGGTGCGGCACTCGCCGGAGAAGACCCCGCCCAGAGCGAGCATCTGCGCGTTCAGCGGCTGGCCGCGCATGTGCGCGCCGAACACCGCCACCGGGATGGCCTCGTCGGGCGCGACCGGCGGGTAGGCCTGGGCCGCGGCCGGGCGGTCGTAGAGGGCGCGCAGGTCGCGGTCGCTGTCGCTGGGAAGGTCGCTCATGGGGTCCTGACCGGAACGTGGGGAAGGGCGGCCCAGCGCTCGCGTTCCGCCGCGAAGGCGGCGCGCTGGCGCTGGCGGAAATCGGCGATGGGCGCGGCGTGCGCGGCCAGCCAGGCCTGGTACTCGGCCCAGCGGAAGTGCGCGGGAGTGACGCGGATGGCGGCGGCGGCGCGCGCGGGATCGGCGCGCAGCGCTGTCAGTTCGTCCGCCGTCACCTGGTAGAAGCGCAGGCGGTCGAAGGCGCGCAGCAGCCACGGCGTGCCGGGGGCGAAGGCGCCCTGCTGGCGCCAGGTGCTCCACACCGGCACGGTGCGGCCGACGAACTGGTAGCCGCCGGGCCCCTCCATGCCGTAGACGCACAGGTACGCGCCGCCGATGCCGACCGCGTTCTGCGGCGTCCAGGTGCGCGCCGGGTTGTACTTGGTGGTGACCAGGCGGTGGCGCGGATCGAGCGGCGTCGCCACCGGCGCGCCCAGGTAGACGTCGCCCAGGCCCAGCACCAGGTAGTCCGCCGAGAACACGATGTCGCGCACCTCGGCGACGCTGCCCAGGCCGTTGATGCGCCGGATGAACTCCGGGTTCGACGGGCACCACGGCGCGTCGGCGCGCACCGTGCGCACGTAGCGCTCGGTGGCCAGGCGCGTCGCGGGGTCGTCCCACGACAGCGGCATCTCGACGATGCGGTTGGGGATCTCGACCGCGTCGACCGCCGGCAGGTCCGCCACCGATTCCTCGACCGCGGCGCACAGGGTGATCAGCGGCAGGACGTGCGGATCGTGGTGGACCTGCAGCGAGCGGATGCCGGGCGTCAGGTCGATGATCCCGGGCAGGGCGCGCGCGGCGAGGCGCTCGGCGAGCAGGTGGACGCGCAGGCGCAGCGCCAGGTCGAGCACCGCCTCGCCCATCTCGATGAGCAGGTAGCGGTCGCCGCTGCGCCGCAGGCACAGCGCCGGCACCGCGCCGGCGGCGGGGCGCCGCAGGATCACCGCCTCGCCCGCGTCGTCGCCGGTGACGATGGCCGGCGGACCGCCGGACGCGCCCACCAGGCGGTCCCAGGCCTGCTGGCGGCGCGCCGCCTCGGCCGGCGTCAGGCGCGCGAAGCGCACGCGGTCGCCGGGGCGCAGCTGCCCGAGCTTCCAGCGCTCGGCGGCGATCGTCACCGCCGGGCAGACGAAGCCGCCCAGGCTGGGACCGTCGGGGCCGAGCAGGATCGGCATGTCGCCGGTGAAGTCGATCGCCCCGACCGCGTAGGCGTTGTCGTGGATGTTCGACGGGTGCAGCCCGGCCTCGCCGCCGTCGCGGCGCGCGAAGCGCGGCTTCGGCCCGACCAGGCGCACGCCGGTGCGGTTGGAGTTGTGGTGCACCTCCCACGCGGTGGCGTAGAGCATCGCCATGTCGTCGCGGGTGAAGAAGTCCGGCGCCGCGTGCGGTCCCTCCAGCACGCCGATCTCCCAGGCGCGGGTGTACGCCGGGCGGCTGGCCGCGGGCAGGGGCGCGGGGCAGGCCGCGAGCTCCTCGGCCGGGCAGGGGCGCGCCAGCGGCAGCCAGTCGCCGGCCTTGAGCGCGCGGCCGGCGTGCCCGCCGAAGCCGCCGAGGTCGAAGGTCGCGCGGCTGCCCAGGTAGGTCGGCACGTCGAGGCCGTGGCGGATGGCGACCGCCGCGCGGCAGCCGGCCCCGCCCGGCACCCCGACCGTGAGCACCGCCCCGGCGGGCACCGCCACCGCGCGCCACGCCGGCAGCGGCGCGCCGTCGAGGGTCGCCGCCAGCGGGCAGCCGGCGAGGCAGATGATCGCCGGCTGGTGGAAGCGCAGGGCCGGTCCGACCAGGGTGGATTCCAGCCCGGCAGCGTCGGGCGGATTGCCGACCAGGCGGTTGGCGAGGCGGAAGGCGAGGTCGTCCATCGGCCCGGAGGGGGGCACGCCGACGCCCCACGAGCCGAGCCGGCCCGGGGCGTCCTGGACGGTGGTGTGCGTGCCGGCCGTCAGCACTTCGATGGCGCACGGCGCGTAGGGCAGGGCGTCGAGTTCGCGCGCTCCGGCCAGACCGCGCGCCAGGGCGGGGCTGGCCGCGGCCGCGCGCAGCAGGTCGAGGTTCGAGGCGATGCCGGCGATGCGCGTCAGCGCCAGGGCCGCAGCGAGCGCCTGCAGCGCGGTGGCGCGGTCGGTCCCGTGCCCGGCCACGACCGCGAGCGCGTGGCCGGGCGCGACCGCCAGCGCCTCGCCGCAGGCGACGTGGGCCAGCGCGCCGGCGGGCAGGTCCACGGCGGTGAGCGATCCGGTCACGGTCGTACCGGTGGCGGCCGGCTCCCCGGCGGTGACGAAGGCGTGGAAGACGACCGCGCCGTCCGCCGCCGCTGCGGCGCGGGGCGCGGCGGCCTCCTGGCTGAGGCCGAGCAGGATGGGATCCTCGTCCGCATCGAGGGCGAACTCGCAGTGCGTGGTCGCGCTGTCCGCGCGGCCGGGCAGGCGGCTGCGCCAGCGCGCGCGCCGCGCGCTGCACCTTCTCCGCCGCCGCCGCGCTGAGCGCGGCCGGAGTCTCGCTGATCAGGAGCCGTCCGCGCCAGCGCGCCGAGACCTCGCTGACGGTCACCCGGTCCTGCGCCACCACCGCCAGCAGGCGCCGCCCGGGCGGCGCCGGGCCGCCCAGCGCGGCGGCGATGCCGTGCCCGGCCGCGAGCTGGCGCAGCCGGTAGCGCATCGGCGCGGTGGCGGCGGTCACGCGTCCCACACCAGCAGGCGCACCGGCGTGGGGTCCCAGCCGTTGCACGGGTTGTTGAGCTGCGGGCAGTTCGAGACCAGCACCAGCACGTCCATCTCGGCGCGCAGTTCGACGTAGCTGCCGGTGGCGGAGATGCCGTCGGCGAAGGTCAGCGCGCCGGCCGGCGTCACCGGCACGTTCATGAAGAAGTTGATGTTGTGCGCCAGGTCGCGCTTGGTCAGCGGCGGCCCCGCCGGGCGGCCTTCGTAGCGCGCCAGCTCGAGCAGGAAGGTGTCGCGGCAGCTGTGCATCCACTGCTTGTCGAGTGCGTAGCGCACCTGGTTGCTCTCGCACGAGCACGCCCCGCCCACGGTGTCGTGGCGCCCGCAGGTGTCGGCGGTGATGACCAGCATCGGCCGGCCCTCGCTGGACAGCAGGGTGGTGCCGGTGGTCAGGTAGAGCGCGCCCTGCGCGCGCATCGTCGCGCAGGCGTCGTAGCGTTCCCCAGGGTCGGCGAGCGCGTAGAACAGCGTGTCGACCGCCTGGTTGCCCTCCAGGTCGACGATGCGCAGCACCTGGCCGCGGCGCAGCGGGTGGCACCAGCCGTCGCCGCTCAGCACGGTGACGTCGAGCGCGGCCTGCGCCGGATCGCGCGGAGAGGGGGTGATGGCGCTCATCGGAACAGCCCTTCGGTGAGGGTGAAGCCGCGGCCGTTCTCGGCGCGCGCCAGGCGGCACGGGTCGTCGGCGCCGGGCGGCGGCACGCGGCGCAGTTCCAGCGCCACCGGCGGCGGCCCGTAGGCGGTGGCCGGGTCCAGCGGGTGCGGCGTGTTCGACAGCACCACCAGCACGTCCATCTCCATGCGCAGTTCGACGTGCGCGCCGGGATGCGAGTTGCCGGGCACCCACGCGAAGCGCCCGGCCTCGTCCGTCACCACCTTGGCGAAGAGGTTGAGGTTGGCGTGCAGGTCGCGCCGGCCGAGGCCGTGCTTGGCCAGTTCGACCAGGACGTTGTCGCGGGTGTTGCGCAGCCAGTCGTTGCGCCGCTCCTGGTAGGTGCCGGTGCCGAAGCGCGCCGCCGCGCCCGCCGCGTCCTGGTGGCCCGTCAGCGTGTCGTGCCAGCCGCAGGTGTCGGCGGTGATGGACGCCAGGATGCGGCCCATGTCCGAGTACAGCACGCGGCCCGCGGTCAGGAACGCGGTGAACTGCGCCTTCAGCGTGTCCGGCATGTTGTAGCGCTCGCTGCCGTCCGCGGCGCTGTAGAGCAGCGCCGCGACGCAGGTCGCGCCCCGCGCCGCCGCCGCTGCTGGCGTCCGTCAGGCGCAGGGACTCGTGGCGCTTGAGCACGCGCGACCACTTCTGGCCGCCGCGCAGCGTCTCGCGGTGGAAGGGCTCGCTCATGGGCGCTCCATGCACGTCGCGGTCGCAGCGGCTGCACGGCGGCCGCTGCGGAGCCGTTCGGGATCAGGGGGCATCGTCATGGCCCAGGTACCTGGGGGTCGGGTCGTCCCGACGGCAGTTCGCCAGACGGGTCGTCCCGTCCGGGCCCCTTCCGCGTCGCGGCGCTGCCGCGGCGAGGAAGGAACGATGTGGTTGGATCCATAGGCAATGGGCGTGCCAAGCGCAAGCGCGGAACTTGGAATGATGATTGCTCAGGTGCAGCGGGGCCGCCGAGCGCGGCTCCAGCGATGATGCGCCCTCCGCGCATCGACGACGTGGGACGACCCACTGCGGCAGCTCAGGATCCGGGACGGCCCGGACGGATGTTGCGATGCCGTCACGCTGCCTTTTCTCGCGCGTCCTGGGCTCCTGCCCAGCGCCCATCCCACCTCCACGACCCCGACGGCCGCCGTTCAGTGAACGGGCGGCTGCTCGATTTTTGCCACCATCACCGCGCGGCGCACGTGCGCCGCGCAACAGTCCACCCCAGGAGCCATGCCATGACCGTCACCCGTACCATCCTCCACCTGCTCGCCCTCGGCGTGTTCGGCCTCGCCGCCGTGCCGGCGCAGGCCGCCGAAGCGCTGAAGGTCGCCTACAGCGACTGGCCGGGCTGGGTCGCCTGGGAGGTGGCGATCCAGAAGGGGTGGTTCAAGGACGCCGGCGTCGCCGTCGACTTCGTGTGGTTCGAGTACGGCCCGAGCATGGACGCCTTCTCCGCCGGCAAGGTCGACGCGGTGTGCGTGACCAACGGCGACGCGCTGGTCACCGGCTCGGCGGGCAAGGCCTCGACCTGCATCGTCATCAACGACTACAGCAACGGCAACGACATGATCATCGCCGCGCCGGGCACGGCCGACATCAAATCGCTCAAGGGAAAGAAGATCGGCGTCGAGCTGAACCTCGTCGACCACCTGCTGCTGCTCAAGGCGCTCGAGGCCAATGGCCTGGCCGAGGGCGACGTGACCCTGGTCAACATGCCGACCAGCGAGACCCCGCAGGGCCTCGCCTCGGGTGGCGTGGCGGCGATCGCCGCGTGGCAGCCGAACGCGGGCCAGGCGCTGCGCCAGGTCGCGGGGTCGAAGGTGCTGTTCAGCAGCAAGGACGCGCCCGGCCTGATCTACGACGGCCTCTACGTCGCGCGCGAGAGCCTGGCGGCGCACAAGGCGGAGTGGGCGAAGGTCGCCGCGGTGTGGCCCAAGGTGGTCGCCTTCATCGCCGACCCCGCGACCCAGCCGGAAGCGCTCAAGCTGATGAGCGCGCGCGTGATGCTGACCGCGGAGCAGTACAAGCCGCTGCTGGCCGGCACCCACCTGCTCGACCTCGCCGCCAACCACACCGCCTACGCGGTGGGTGCCGGCCTCGATTCGATCTACGGCTCCAGCACCATCGTCAACGCCTTCAACGTCGCGCACGGCGTCTACAAGGAGGCCCAGGACGTGAAGGCCTACCTCGACCCGAGCATCACCGCTGCGCTGAAGTGATGGCGGGCGTCCCTGCGACCCCGTGGTTCGCCGTGCGCCGCGAGCTGGCCCCGCGCCAGCGCGCGGTGCTGGCCCTGCTCGCCGTGCTCCTGCCGCTCGCGGTGTGGAGCGCGGTCAGCTACGTGCCGTGGATCTGGCACCCGATGGTGGCGGTGGAGCGCGGCGCGGCCGACAGCTACCTCAAGCCGGGCACGCTGGTCGAGCGCGGGGCCTTCCTGCGCGAGAACCAGCGCCTGGTCGCGGCCGGCCAGGCGCCCGCCACCGGCGTGGCGGCCAACCCGGTATTCCTGCCGGCGCCGCACCTGGTGGCGGTGGCGCTCTACCAGGCCTTCCTCACCCCGCCGCGGCTGCGCGGCGATCCGTGGCTGCACCAGAGCCTGTGGCAGAGCATCCAGGTGATCTTCTGGGCCTTCTCGCTGTCGGCGCTGGTCGGCGTGCCGCTCGGCGTCCTCTGCGGCACCTTCGCCGCGGTCGCGCGCGTGGTCGAGCCGTTCGTCGACTTCATCCGCTACATGCCGGCGCCGGCCTTCGGCGCGCTGATGGTGGCGATCCTCGGCATCAACGACGCGCCGAAGATCGCGGTCATCTTCATCGGCACCTTCTTCCAGATGGTGCTGGTCGTGGCCAACACCACCCGCCAGCTCGACCGCGCGCTGCTCGAAGCGGCGCAGACCCTGGGCGCGCGCAACCGCCAGCTGGTGACCAGCGTCATCCTGCCGGGCATCCTGCCCAACCTCTACAGCGACATGCGCGTGCTGCTGGGCTGGGCGTGGACGTACCTGATCGTCGCCGAGCTGATCGGGGCGACGTCCGGCATCAGCTACTTCATCAACCGCCAGGGCAAGCTGCTCAACTTCCCCAACGTCTACGCCGGCATCGCCATCATCGGCTTGATCGGCCTGGTCACCGACCAGGTGCTCTCCGCCCTGGGCCGCGCGCTGTTCCCCTGGCAGAACCAGCCGGTGGGCGCGGTGACGCGCTGGGTGCTGGCGATCCTCGGCTTCGTCCCGCGCGTGGTGCTGCGCGCGGTCGCGCGCAATCGCGCCGATTACCGGCGCAGCCAGGCCGAGCTGCTCGCCCGGCGCCGCGCGGTGCCGGTCCCGCCCCCCGCGCTCACGGAGTCCCCGCCATGAGCGACGTCCTCGCCCTGCCCGCCTACACCGAGATGGACGCCGACGTGGCGGCGCGCTTCGCGCGCCTGAAGCAGCGCCCGGTGGTGCTCGCGGTCGACCGCGTCGGCAAGACCTACGCCAGCGCGAAGGGCCCGACCACGGCGCTGGCGGAGGTCTCCTTCCAGGTCCACCGCCGCGAGTTCATCACCGTGATCGGCGCCTCGGGCTGCGGCAAGTCCACGCTCATCCGCATGCTCGCCGGCCTCGAGCCGTACACCGCGGGCAGCATCACGCTCGACGGCAGGCCGGTCTCCGGCCCGGGTCCGGAGCGCGGCATGGTCTTCCAGGGCTACACCCTGTTCCCGTGGCTGACGGTCACGCGGAACGTCATGTTCGGCCTGCGCATGGCCGGCGTGGGCGACGACGAGGCGCGCAGCCAGGCCCTGCAGTGGATCGAGCTGGTCGGCCTGGCGCGCTTCGCCGACGCCTACCCGCACCAGCTCTCGGGCGGCATGAAGCAGCGCGTGGCGATCGCGCGCGCGCTCGCGAACCGCCCGCGCATCCTGCTCATGGACGAGCCCTTCGGCGCGCTCGACGCGCAGACGCGCTGCCAGATGCAGTCCTACCTGCTGCAGATCTGGCAGAACGTGGACGTCACCGTGCTGTTCATCACCCACGACCTGGACGAGGCCATCCTGCTCGCCGACCGCATCGTCGTGCTGGGCGCGCCGACGCCGGACATAGCGCACGGCCACCTGAAGGAGATCATCGACGTGCCGGTGCCGCACCCGCGCACGGCCGCGCAGCTGCTCACGCCGCGCTTCCTGGCCACGCGGCGGCGCCTGGAGGAGCTGATCCATGGGGGCCGCGCGCAATCGACCAGCGACCGGTTGCCGATGATCAAGATGACGCAGGCGGGGGACGAGGTGGTGTGAGGAGGGGGACTGAGGCACGAGAGGGGAGGCACGCAGGGGGAAGGAAGCAGGAAGCAGGAAAGCAGGAGAGCAGGAGAGCAAAGAAGTGAGAGATATGGCTCTTCGGCAAGGCGCTGGGGTTGGCGGTTGGTAGAAGCGGAAGATTCGAGGAGAAGGATCGCGAGCGCCAACGGCGCGGCCCCAATCTCCAGCCCAGGGCAACGCGCTGGGTAATCGGGTATTTTGGAGAATAGAGCCCTGCAAGGGCGGCCCCAATCCGGTCATCCGTCGTTGGGATCGGGGCCGCGCCGTTGGCGCTCGCGATCGTCTGAAGCGGAGTTCCGGATGCCCCCATGAGGCGAACCATTTTCCAGGACCGTCGTGCCGAAGCCATTCGGGCAACGGTGCCCCCGCGCATCACGCCCTGGTGAACCCCTTGAACCACGTCCCCCGGTGCGTCAGCAGCCCTGCCTCGCCTTCGACGATCATGCCGAACTGCCGCGGCGAAACTTTCAGCTCCATCCGACCGCCCTGTGCGCAATCGAAGGTGACGAAATAGGCCGTCGACACCGGACCGTCGCTGCTGCCCGAGACCTGCGAGCGCTTCGCGACCACGGTGGCCCGCGTCTCGACGACGTCCTGCGCGAGGTTGGTCCCGACGGTGATCAGGCCGCGCACCACGGCGACGCTGATGACGACCGCGACCACCACGAACACGGCCGTGAAGATCCACTGCATGTCCATGGGACCGTTCATGGTTGCTCCATTGCGGCTGCTGGTGCTTCGATCGAACGAGGGCGACGGATGGCGAGCGTTCCGAGCGTCATGGAGATGGCTGCCGCCACCCAGCCGTCCATCGGCAGGCCCAGCGCGGTGTCCGGAACCATCGAAAGCATCTCCAGTTCGATTCCCGGCGGGTTCCTGCTGAGGATCTCCGATCTCCACATCGACCTGCGCCCGACCCAGAAGGCCAGGGCGATCGAGATGAGCAGGAGGAGGAGGAGGCGGGCAGGGGTCGTCATGGTCGCTGCGCTCTCACGGTGCCCTGGTCGGCGCACCCTCAGTGAGCCTGCGGACGACGAAGTCATAGAGTTGATCGCGAGGCGCCTCCACCAGGAAGCCACCGTCGACCTTTTTGACGGTCAGGGTGCCGGCGTCCCAGAACACGCCACTGGTGTCCGAGACGACGTCCCATGCGAGCGTGTCGCCTCGTCGCCGGCTGTTCTGGATGGAGAGCGGGTACGGCAGCATATCGTTGACAGAGATGGAGAGCGATCCGGGGAAGGCGGCATCGGAGTGGACGGGGGCAACGGCCGAGCCCCACCGTGAGATCGATGCGTACGCTTCGTCGATCGTCAGCCGAGACTGGACCATGCGCCCGCAACCGAGCGGCAGCAGCGTCAAAATGATGAGCAGGAGTCGTCGCATGGGCATGGCGAAGGTAGCCGGACCGTGGAAGCGTGCAACGGCGTCCCCGGCAGCCGTTTCCTCGAACGGACCTTCTGCCATCGGAACCTGGGCGGCGGTCGTTGACGACGCTACTCCGCCCCCACCACCTGCACCCCCGCCGAGCCCAGCGCCTCCACCAGCGTGTCCGAGGCCACCACCACGAAGCACTCCGCGCCGGCCAGCAGCCGCTCCAGGATCGCCGCGTCGCCGACGTGGGTGGAGCGGCGCAGGTAGCGGTGCAGGGTCAGTTCGGTGGTGCCGGCGTCCCGCGCCCACTGCGCGTGCGAGATGCCGCGCAGTTCGACGAGCGGGGCCAGCTGGCGGAGGGTGGCGAGCATGGACGAGGTGAGCATGGCTGCCTCCAGGGGAGCAGCACCGACTCTACGCATGCCTGCCCGCCGCGGGAAGCGGCAAGACCAGGGTGGTGTACACGCGCATGGCGCAGTGGCGAAATCCCAGGATAGCGGGCCTGAATGAGCCCGTGATTTCCCAACGGTGCTCAGGCCAGCAGCCTGGGATGCCAGCAGGGGATCAGCGCTCCGCAGGCGGCGGCGTGGTCTTGATGCGCGAGGCCAGCCCGACCAGGGCCAGCGACTTGATCGTCCACCAGCCGACATCGATCTGCCAGCCGTGGCCCAGGCGCGCGCTGCCGGCGCTGCGGTGGTGGTTGCCGTGCCAGTTCTCGCCCTGCCCCAGGTGGGCGAAGGCCAGCCAGCCGACGTTCTGCCCGGAACCGTGCTCGTCGTCCATCGAGCCGAGGTGGCAGATGCTGTTGACCGTGCACTGCGTGTGCAGCGCCCAGATCAGCCGCACCGGACCGATCCACAGCGCGGCCGCCAGGGCGTGCAGCCAGTCCCCGCCGAGCAGCAGGCCGCCGAAGACGGACAGGGCGAGCATCGGCACCTGCATGCGGCCCCAGAACTGGTAGCGGAAGGACTTCAGATCGCGCGCGTACGGCGCAGCGATGCCCAGGTCGATCTGCCACAGCCAGCGCAGGTGCGCCCACCAGAAGCCGCCGTGGTGTGGGGAGGAGATGTCATTGGGTCGGTCGCTGCTGGCGTGGTGGAAGCGGTGCACTCCGACCCAGGTGGTGGGCTTGCCCGAGCCGTTGAGCATGGCGAAGAAGATCAGCACCTGCTCCACGACCACATTCAGCTTCACCGCGCGGTGGGCCAGGCAGCGGTGGTAGCACACCGTCGTGCCGAGACCGCCCAGCAGGAGCAGCGCACCGGCGATGGCGAGCGCGGTCCAGCCCGGAAAGGGCAGCAGGACGAGGCCGGCGACCGCGGCCGCATGGATGAAGATGATCCATCCCAGCGTGGGGATCTCGCCAGGAGCGCACCAGAACCAGCTGCGTTGCCACGGCTTCAGCTGGGCGGCGACCGTTCCACCTTGCACATCCACGGCTCCGGGCGGGTCCAAAACGGAAGCGTCCGATCCTGGCGTCATGGCATCATCCTCGGGGTGCGGGAGAGTAGTGTACTCCCAAACTCTTCCTAGAGGGCAATGCGCCCGTACATCGGTGGATAGATGGTAAATACGTGTTTGCATTGAACTTCCGACAATATCCACGGAGCGGTCGCCGCGCGTGTCCCGGCGCCTGGCGAAAGGCCCGGCGTGAAGCGCACCGGACGCCGCCCGTACCCCCCTATGGACCTGCCCGGCATGCGCCAGGACCGCCGCAATGCCGCTCAGGGTGGAGTGGTGGCCTTGCCGGTCGAGACGAAGATCCGGTAGGCGCCGGCCTCGCCCGCCAGGGCATCCTCGACGCCATAGAGGAGGGTCGTGGTCAGGGTGCTCTTCTGCACGTGGTTCCCCTCATTGGCCATGATGTCGACCGCGACGTCGACGTAGGCGGCCTTGCGGTCGACGGTGATGCGCGCGGGCGAGCACGTGACCACCGCGACGGTGCGTGCGTCGATGATGCCGATGTTCGTCCCACCGGCCTTGGTCACGTCGATGCGCGCGACCACGACGCCATCCCGGGTGATGACCGTTTCATAGTCGTTGGCGCCGCGCACCTGCCGCGGGGTGGTTGGACCGCAGGCGACCAGGGTGACGAGCAGGAAGAGCAGGAGGGGTGCGCGCATAGGGGTTCAGCCAAGGGGGGACGTAGAGCGGCGTGGGCGGAAGCAGACCGCGCGGGTCGAGTGGCCGTCCGCGTCGAACGTCCCGATCCGTTTCCGTGCGGATGCGAGCATCATGCACCGCTGGGTCGGGCAGCGCCAGCCATGCGCCTCGCGGGTGCAGGTCTCGAACCCGTCACGTCGGGAGTGCGGCCTTGCCGGGACGGTCGAGCGCCGGCTCGACCATCGTGTCCGGTGATCACCGGCACCCGGTCGCCGCTCACAGCCCCCGCGTGCTGCGCTTCCTGGACGTCGGTGGCTCGAGCTCGCGCAGCGCCGCCATGCGCCGGTCCATGTCCGCGCGCCGCGCCAGGTCTTCCGCGTGCAGACCCGCCACCAGCGCGTCGCGCGCGTCCAGCGCGGTGCACTCTTCCGCCGACGCCTCGCTGCGCAGGGTGTGCCCGGTCACCAGGTTCGTCACCTCGAGCACGCCGGGCCTGCCGTCCAGGGTCATGCGGTGCCGCCAGCGCGGTCCGAGCGGTTCGCACTTCCAGCGCAGGTCGATCAGGGTGCGCTGCATCTCCACCCAGAACGGCGCCGCCGGCCACTCGCGGGACCACTCGTCGTGCGTGTACAGGCCCCACACGCCCTTGGAGTCCCACGCGCTGTTGATGCAGTCCCAGGCCATGGCGTCGAACTCGACGGGGTCGCCCTGCAGTGGCCGCGCGCTGACGCGGTGCGATGCCACCCATGCCGGCCGCGGCCACCCGAAGGGATGCCACTGCCGGCCGATCTCGACCAGGCGACCGGCCTGCATGGCGACGAGGGTTTGGACGCGCGGGTACATGGATGGGTCTATAAGGACCCATATTCGTGGGGAAGCGAAAAATGGCCATGAGCAGACGGAGCAACGTGGCGGCTGGGACGATCCGACGGGATGAACGGCATACATGCTCCTGGCAGCATTGGGCTTTCGGATGCGGTTGGTCCGCGTGCGCAGCCGCGGTGCGAAAAAGCGTGGACAGCCCCAAAGCCTGAGGAGGTTCAGGCGCGGCGTCGAAGCCATTCGTGCATGACCCGCGAGGTAGGATGCGTCCACTCCAGCTGCTGGTCCTCCTCGCTCTCGGGTGCGTGACGGTCCTGGGTGCCGCCGACCACGATGTGGAAGCGGTGCGTGGGCGCCTGGTCGCCGCGATCGCCGCGATCGCCGCGATCGCCGCCGTGCGCGCGTCGCCCCAGGTGCCGGGCTCGCTGACCGCGCAGGAGTGCCAACGCATCGCCGAGGTCCTACCGTGGCGTCGGACCCTGTTGCCGACCGGACGTCGGTTCGGTCCGGGTTTCCTGCCGATGTCCGCGGCGTGGCCGGGCCCTGCGGACGCTCCGGCCCTGCGCGAGCTGCTCGCTGATCCGGCCGCGCCGGTGCGCGCCTACGCGGCAGAGGCCCTCGCGACGTTTCATCGACCGGAAGACGCCGCGCGCCTGGTCCTGATGCTCGGGGACCGGCAGCCGGCCCAGGACGAGTCCTCGTCGGTCGGATACGCAACGCAGGGCCTGGCCATCGCTGGCGGACCTGCGCAACGCGCCTGCGTGTGGATGCCGAGCCTCGTCGCCAACCACGCGGCGAAGGGTCTGCACATCCTGCTCGGGCACCAGTGTCCGGACCTCGTCGATCCGAGCGGAAGCGGCGATGGGTTCGGGCCATCCCGGACCTGGAGCGCCGCGACGAGCGTCGATCCGGCGCAGTGGCCAGCGCTGCTCGCCGGGGACCCGCTCGACCAGGTATGGTACTGGCAGTGGGTGACCGACAGCGCCATCGAGGGCGACGGCGCCGCCGCCGTCGCTGCGAACGGGGACCTGCCCGGGGTCGCGCTGCTCCCCTGGCAGCAGCGCTCTGACCTGGACGCGGCGACCTACCAGCGCTGGGAGCAGGCCTGGCTCCCGGCATTCGCCGCCCGGCAGCTGGCCTGGCCGGCGGAGCGCCGGGCGATGGTCCGGTTGCTGGTGAAGCGGCCGGACCGGGGACCGCCGCTCTTCCTCGCGCCGCTCGATCTCGGCCTGCCCAAGGTGCGCGTCCTTGAACTGCTGGCCGGCGAGCACCTGTGGCCAGGCACCGCCGGCGAGGCGGCCTGGGTGGTCGAGCGGCTGGCCGACGCCTGGCGCGAGTGCTTCACCGCCGCGGACGCGCCGCGCCTGCGCGCGCGCTTCGCCGACCCCGCACTGGGTTGGACCGCGCGGGCGGCGCTGCTCCGTGCCCTGGCCGACCTGTTGCCGCCGGTCGGTGCGGATCCCGACGACGCGACCACCGCTACCGGCTTCTTGCGCCGGGTGCTGGGCGACGGCCATGATGCCATCCTGCACCCGGTGGCGGCGCGCGAACTCATCCGACTCGATCTGGAGGGCCAGTGGCCCCTGCTGTTGGCGGAGTTCTTCCGCGAAGACGACCACGTCCAGGTGGAGATCCTCACCGCCCTGGCCGCGGCCCCGGCCGGCGGCACCGCGTCCGCCAGGCTCGCGGAGCTGCTCAGCGACCAGCGCCTGCGCGCGATCTGGCTCGCGGAGGGGGACGGGATGACCAAGGGCCCCGGTCCCCTCGTCCACCTGCGCCGCGTCGCATTGCAGGCGGTCACCGCGCGCTGCGGTGACCTGTTGCTTCCGGCGGAACTGGCCGCCCTTGGCGATCCCGCGCGGGGCGCCGGGGTGGTCGATGCGCTGCTCGCGCGGTTGCAGGCGCGCGGACGCTGAGCGCTTCCTCGGAGTCGCGGAACGTTTCCCCCCCTGGGACCGCGGCCCATTGGGCCGTTTCTTCACCGCTATCGCGATCTGCCGCTGCGATACGGCGGGGATGACCTCCGGCCTGGGCCACGCGTCGCTGCCGCGCTCTCCACGACCACTTCCGCCTTCGCCCCGCGATCCTGGCGATACGGCCCGGACATGGGGCCTCCTCCTGGAAGCGATCGGGTGATATGCTGCGACACCGTAGGATCGCCGCATGCTCGCCTGGCTTCGCTCATTTCTTTCTCCCAAGGCCCGAGCGCGGCATGCGTGCTGTTGTAGCGCCCGCGCGCGACCCGAGCGGATGGCAGGGAACCGCGACCACCTCATCGTCCGCGTCGTGATCGACGACGGCTGCACGATCTGCGGCGCCTGCGAAGTCACGTGCCCCGAAGTCTTCAGCGTCACCGACGACGGCGTCGTGCTCGTCGCCACGGCCGCAGAGCATTTCGTCTCGAAGCGCGCTGAAATCGAAGAAGCCGTCGAGGGGTGCCCGATGCAGGTGCTGACGGTGCGCTACGGAGGTGGAGCGGTGTTCGGACCTTGAGGGATTCTGGAGCAGGAGGCGGATCGACCCTCACCACATTGCCCTGGCCGCACGGCCGCGCTATCCTGTGCGCGTGCCCGCCGCCGACCCTGCCACTGCACCGCGCCAACGGCCGTTCCGCTGGCTGATCGCGACCGCGGTTGTCGTGTCCGGCGCCACTGCAGGCCCGCTTCTGGTGGCCCTGCTGCTGGCCGAGCTCGGCTGCGGCAACCGCGAAGTGGCGACCGGACCGGGGTGCGTCCTCACCATCGTCATCGAAAAGGAATTCGTGAAGCACCTGTCGGCGTATCAGCCGTGGCCGGACCTGGACGGCATGTTTGGCCACGCCCATGCTGGGAGCGGAGGAAACTTTTGTGATCCGCGGGGCGTCGTCGCCTTTTTCGTCCTGGCGATCCCGGTCGTGGTGGTGGCGGAGGTGACCGGCCTCACCTACCACAACCTGCACGGGGTCCAGATCGCGTTCACCGTGTCCGTCGATGGCGGACCGCCACCCGTGGCCGTGTCGGCGGACCTCCACTGGGGGGAGAACCGGGTGGTGATCCCCGAATCAGCGCTCGCACCGCTCATCGCTGGCACGGCCGTGCTCCACGTCGATGTCCTCGGCACGCGCGAGGTGCACCTGCGCATGTCCAGCGCGGGCCTGGAATGGATGCGCGCGGGGCACGGCATCGTCCTGGCGGCGGACGGACGGCTCCTGGTCGATGGGCAGGCGGTCGAGGTCGCCGAGGCGATGGTGCCAGAACCCGCGCCGAAACTCGGACCGCTGCGAGGTCGACTCTGAAGTCATGCGGTTGGCAGGCGTTCGAAGGATCGCTTCGCCTTCGCTGAGTCGTGCGTCCTCCTCGCGTCACTTTTCCTGAGCGAGCTCCGCCTTCGCCTTGTCCTGCCTCGCGGTGAGGCTGTTGTGCTTCGCGGTGAGGTCGGCCAAGCGCTTCCGGTCGTTGCCGACATTCGCCACCCAGGCGTTGTGCGCATTCTTGCAGTCCCACACCTGACCCGGTGGCATGTTGGGGTGCGTCTGCGCGAAATACTCGATGGCCAGCAGGTGCTCGAGGTCCGTCCACGGCGCGGGCCAGGTCGGTGACCCGGGCCTGGTTGAAAGTGTGGATTTGAGAAAGGTGATCGTGGCGTCGGTTTCGGCCAGTTCGCGGCCCATGATCGCCAGGCCCTGGAGCAGATGGTCGGCGTGCGCCGCTGGGATCGGCTGACCCGCCGGTGCTGTCGGGCCCTCGTTCGCGACAGGTACAACGTCGAGGGTGGCCGAAACGTCGGCCGGCCGCTGTCCCTGTTCGGAGCCGAGCAGGCCGGCGCCATCAGCGTCGGATGCCGGTGCGCCTGCGATGAGAGGCGCCCGGTCGACCTTCCTCGGGAGTTGCGGCACGTACGCCGTGAGGTCGATGAATCCGTAGTAGTGCAGCGTCACCGCCGTGCCGGACCCCAGGAGCGCGACGAGGAACAGCCCGATGGGGAGTTTGAGAAAAACCAGGCGTAGGGTCCGTCGCCTGGACTCACGGACTTCCTGTTCTTTGGCGGCTGATATCCTGGCTGCGCGTTCCTCTGGGCTGGTGAGATGTTCGTCGATCCAATGAGGGTTGCCCATGCGGAATTTCTAGCTGATCGTCAGCGACTTGCCAGTCCCAGGCTCATTGTCGCCTGTTCATAACCGCCCCTGGTCTGCGCGGCACCTGACTCTCAACCCACCGTGCCGCTGTCATTCCCGGTTTCCGCCAGGTCATCGGGCAGCCGCCCGCTCTTTTGACCGCCCGGAAGGTACCGTCCCAGCGAACGCACCAGCTCGATGAGTCCGCTGGGATCCTCGGATTTGGCCAGGAATTCGTTGGCGCCCCATTCCTTGCACAGCGCGTGGTCCTCCGGGCGCCGCGAGCCGGTCAGCACCACGATCGGGATCTCACGGGCGCCGTAGGCGCGCCGGATCACGTGGATGAGCGCCCTGCCGTTGAAGCCGGGCAGGTTGAGATCGAGGACGATCAGCGCCGGCAGGGGGACGCCCTCGTACCGCCCCCGCCGGTTCAGGCGCAGGACGGCATGCGCGGCGTCCTCGGCGTGGACCACGCGCGCCAGCAACCCGGAACGCTCCACAGCGGCCGTGAACAGCTCGCGATCATCATTGCTGTCCTCGATGAGGAGGATCTCTGGCAGGGTCATGGGCGGCTCGCGACGTGGCAGGGTCACTGTCTATCGTCCTTGAACAGCCCAAACCCCCAGGCGAACAGCAGAACCCCCGGCAGCAAAATGGCGGCACTGCCATACACCGTCACCTTCGAGTAGGCGACGAACGCGATAGTGCATAAGGCGATTCCGGTCAGCCCAGCGAGCAGGCGAGGGAACGTCATGGCGTGGTGGTCATGGTGGGTGTTCGGCCGGGAAAGATCGGCAGTCCATGAGAAGGGCTTAGAGCGCCTCAGCCTCGAATCTAGAGCGAGCCGGGAGGGCTTCCGGTTTTCCCTCCGCCCGCCGTACATCGCGACGCCGCGGAAGCCCATGCCGGCCGCCAGGGGCCACGTGCCAAGCCTGCCGCACCGGCCCGGTTGCCAGGTCCAGGCGCGCGCAGGGGACAGCGAGCGGATCCTATGGGTACCGGGTGTGGGTTTCCAAGCCGTCGACTTGTTGCCCTGGGCCACTTTTATGCCCTAGGTCAGCCTTCTCGACCTTGGAATGCAAGTACTA
>CAWFSD010000007.1:0-262870 GCA_963818245.1 uncultured Planctomycetota bacterium | reverse complement strand
CGAGGCGCTCAACCTGGTCTACCAGGTCGCCCGCGCGCTCGGCCACGCGCACCGCGCCAACCTGGTGCACCGCGACGTCAAACCGGACAACATCCTGATCACCCCGGGCGGCACCGCCAAGCTGCTCGACCTGGGCCTGGTGCGCGACCGCGTCGACCACGCCGGCGAAGGCGCCACGCGCACCATCCGCATCGTCGGCACCCCGGAGTACGCCGCGCCCGAGCAGGCGCGCACCCCGGACAAGGTGCTGCCGGCCAGCGACGTGTGGAGCCTGGGCGCGACGCTGTACTTCCTGCTCGTCGGCCGGCCGCCCTTCACCGGCGAGACCCTGATCGACATGTTCGTGCGCAGCGCCACCGAGCCGCTCGCCTACCCGGACAGCGTGCAGCCGGACACCCGCCACCTCATCGACCTGATGATGGCGAAGAACGTCGCCGACCGCCTTCCCGACGGCGGCGCCGTGGTCGAGGCCCTGCGCGCCCTGTCGGAAGGCCGCCCGCTACCCGACCTGCCCGGCATCGGCACCGATGACGTCGGCGAGGTGATCGGCGACCTCACTCCGCCCAAAGGCACGGCGACCACCGGTGATGACGATTCACAGAGTTCCAGTTCAGGCTCCACCCGGCGGCGGCTGATCCGGAGACGGCGGCATCGCTAGGCGCACTGCGCGCGAGGAGCGAGGAGCGGAGTCGATATTTTTTCAAAGCACAAAGCCGGTTTCCTCTCGCCTCTCGCCTCTCGCCTCTCGCCTCTCGCAACTCGCAACTCGCCTCTCGCAACGCCCCCCTACTCCCGCAACTTCGAATCGATCACGATCGTCACCGGTCCATCGTTCACCAGTTCCACCTGCATGTCCGCCCCGAACTCCCCGGTCACGACGGGTCTGCCGCTCGCCGCGGCGAGCAATGCCACGAATTCCCGATAGAGCGGTTCGGCCTGCTCCGGCCGCGCCGCGCCCGTGAAGGCGGGCCGGTTCCCGTGGCAGGTGCTGGCGAGCAGGGTGAACTGGCTCACCACCAGCACCCCGCCTGGAGCGCCATCCACACCGACCGCGCGGTTCATCAGTCCAGCGGCGTCGGGGAAGATGCGCAGGCGGGCGACCTTGCCGGCGAGCCAGGCGGCGTCCTCCGGCGCATCGCCGACGGCCACGCCGAGCAGCACCAGCAGGCCGCCCCCGATGCGTGCGCATTCGCTGCCGGCGATGGCGACGGCGGCGCGGCTGACGCGTTGCACGACCACACGCATGGGCAGGTCCTTCCCGGGCCCCCGTCACGCGGGGACCACCACAAAAAGACCCAGGCCCGGCGGGTGCCGGGCCTGGTCAGGGAATCACGATGGTGGAGGTAAGGAGATTCGAACTCCTGACCTTTTGAATGCCATTCAAACGCTCTACCAACTGAGCTATACCCCCATCCGCCAGCGCGATCCGGGCTGTCCGCCCGGACCCGCGGAACCCTGCCGGCGCAGGCGGTCCGCGACACCCCGCCGTTACGCGGGGGAGCGGAAAATTACGGGGGGCATCGCCTCGGGCAAGGACATTTTCTTGTGCTGCGGCCGGCGCGGCAACGTTCGCCAAGCCGTGTCCCAACCCCTGTCCCCGGCTTGTGGAACGGCCGTTTTCCGACTAGACTGACAAACCGGTTCTCGCCGGTTGGAGGGATCCCGGATGAGCGCTCACGACCTGCCGCGCCGCTTCGTCATCCAGTGCGGCGCGCACCTGCCGACGCTGCGTCGCGCCCGCGCCGCCCTGCTGCCGACGCTGGCCGGCCTCGCGCTGTTCGCCGCGCCGGGGTACGCCGCGGAGACGACGCCCCAGCCCGGAGCCAAGCCGTGGAGCGACAGCTTCCCCATGCAGCTCAAGGGCAAGGAGCGCACCTACGTCGTCTACCAGGGCAATAGCTACCTGTCCGCCCTGCCCGACGACATCGCCGACCCCGGCTTCCTGGACCAGAAGGACATCATGATCGCGGCCAAGCTCGGCCGCGTCGAGGGCGGCAAGGCGCGCTTCTACAACCTGGCCAAGCTCGAGGCGAGCGGCCCGCTCGAACTGTGGCGGACGCGCATCGACGGCGACAACCTCTACGTGTTCGGGCGCGTCACCGCCGTCCAGGGCCTGGTCCACCTCGAGGTGGTCGCGGCCGAGAACGCGCCGTCCGACCAGCAGGTCATCGCCGCGCGCCTGGCCGGGGTCCCGGCCAGCGACCTGGCCGGCCGCCTGGCGGTGGCGAACTGGGCGAAGGAGGAGGCCGCGCAGCAGGGCAACCGCGAGTTCTGGCTGGTGTCCTCCGACACCATCGTCTCGCAGGTCGTCGACGACGCCGCGGTCAAGGCCGAGAGCGACAAGGACGTCGCCCTCGCGCAGCAGGCGGTGACGTGGTCGCTCGACCTGCTCCACGACGTGCCGCGCGCCGCGCGCATCGCCAGCGCGCCGTGGATCCGCGAGCTGGCCGGACCGGCCAAGGAGGACCTGGCGCGGCGCATGCGCCGCCTCGGCCTCGAGTTCTACGAGGGCCAGTGGCGGCAGCGCGGCGAGGCCCTGGCGCAGGAGTTCCAGGACCGCTTCGCGGCGCTCGGCTGGAAGGACGCCGACGGCTTCTACAAGCTCGGCCGCTGGTGCGACGCCAACTCCGAACTGCTCGGCAACGCCCGCGAGCTGAGCTACCGCTGCTACCAGGCCGGCTACCGCGCGAACTCCAACCACAACGGCATCCGCCGCGAGCTGGGCATGGAGCCCGCCAAGGAGAGCGACGCCGCCGCCCCGAAGGGCGACTTCGCCGACACCAGCTCGGGCATCGCGGTGCCGGGCCCGGCGAACTGGAACCGCACCGATCCCTTCGAGGGCGCGGACGGCACGTGGATCGACGCGGGCAGCGACACCGCCTTCCTGAGCGTGCGCATGGTGCGCAGCGCCGAGGCGCGCGGGCCGTTCGCCGCGCTGTGGGCCGGGCAGCTGGCCGGCCTGCAGGCGCGCACCGGCTTCACCGCGGTCAGCGACGTGGCCCTGAAGGTCGCCAGCGGCGAGGCGCGCCTGCTGCGCTATTCCTACCGCGAGGGCCGCTACCTGCGCCTCGCCGAGATGGTGGTCCTGCAGAACCCCATCAACCCCACCGCCATCCGTCTCGAGGCCAGCGCCGCCGAGAACGAGATGGAGGCGGTGCACCAGAATCCTGCTGGCGACCGTGGCCAAGGTGATCGTGCCGGCCCCGCCCAGCGGGCAGGGCGCCGCTGCGCCTGCGACCCCGGGCGCCGGACCGGGCGCCGTCGCTCCGGCCGCCGGCAAGGGCGTGCCCGGGGCCGCGGCTGCGCCGCCGGCACCGGGAGCGGCCCCGGCGGCCGCGGCCGCTCCCGCACCGGCCAATGTCCCTGCGGGACCCGCCGCCCAACCCACCTTCCGGCGAGCCCTCCACCGTCGCGCCGGGCACGCCCTGACGGGCCCCGCCGGATCCGCCAGGGGGGCGGTCCGGCGCGGATGGCGACGGATCAGTGGGATGGGCGCGCCAACGCCGCGCTCGCCGTCAGCGCGACTGGCCACCGGCGCGATCGGCAGCCGGGGCCGGAGCCGCGACCATGCACGCGAGCCAATGGCCGACTTCGGTGCGGTGGTCGATCTCGGCGCGCACCACCGCCGCGTCCTGGTCGCGCCATGGGCCGTCGGGAAGCAGGCGGCTCTGCACGATGCCCCGGCCGGGCCCCGGCGCGATGCGCCATTGCAGGTCCGGCACGCCGAGAACCCGCAGCGGAGTGAAGATGGCATGATGGGTGGGCATGGGTCGTGGGCCGGCTGCGAGCCTGCGCGTGCGGCAGGCCGGTAACCAGAGGACGCTGGTACTGTCCGCAACCTGACGCGCAGTTCCGCTGCACGGTGCGACGTCACCGAGCAACCTTGAGTCGCCGCCTGCGGGCGCATGATCCCCTCAGGCCGAGGTGGCGGAACAGGCAGACGCGGGGGACTTAAAATCCCCTACCAGCAATGGTGTGCGGGTTCGAGCCCCGCCCTCGGTACCACGATCCCGAAGCGATGTCAGGATGCCGCCATGGGTGAATCCCCGCCTTTCGATTCCCAGGGCAACCCCCTCACGGACACCTCCAGCGAGACCTTTTCGGACTGGAGCGGCCGCAGCATCGAACGCCGCCTGATCGCGCGCACGCGCATCAACGCGGCGGTGGTGGTGAGCACGTTGTGCCTGGGCCCGGAGGAGCTCGGCCTGGTCGGCACCATCAACGGCGAACCACGCCTCTATGAGACCATGATCGTCGGCGGCGGGCGCGACGGCCACGTCTGGCGGTACGCGACACTCGAACTGGCCCGCTCCGACCACGCCGCCGCCGTGGCACTGGCGATGGGGGATGTGGGGTAGGCACGGAGCAGCGAGCAGCGAGCAGCGAGCAGCGAGCAGCGAGCAGCGAGCAGCGAGCAGCGAGCAGCGAGCAGCGAGCAGCGAGCAGCGAGCAGCGAGCAGCGAGCAGCGAGCAGCGAGCAGCGAGCAGCGAGCAGCGATTTTTCTGTCGAGTCTCATTGGAGACCAAGCGGAAAATCACACCGAACGCGCCCCTCTGAACAGGCATGCGGCCAGTGGGCCGCACTTCGAACCCACTGCCGCTGTCCTGGCTTGCGCGATGATCCGAGGGTGGTCGCCTCGCGATTCGCGTTGCGCGCTGCGCGCCACGCCTCTCGCTTCTCGCTTCTCGCCGCTCGCCACTCGCCACTCGCCACTCGCCACTCGCCCCCGGTACCGCGTCGCGCGACACATCATTGCCTTTCGTCCCCTCCCCACCAGGATCCGGCCTGCCCGGTGTGCCACACACTGCTACCGGGCTCGTATCGCCTTCCCCTGCCGACCCCCCAATTCCGCGCCCCGACCATGACCAGCGAATCCAGCCGCCTGCATACGCCTGCTCCCCTGGAGCGTCCGGCTTGGGTGGTCCGGCTGGCGGACTTTGGCCGGCATGCCCAGGCGAAGAGCCATCAGGCCTGGATCTGGTCGCGCCCGCGCCTGGCCGGTGCGGCGGCGGCCACCGCGTATCACGGCTGGCGCAGCGCGCGCCGCCTGCGCCTGCTGGGCCGCGCCGTGGGACACCGCGTCATGGCCCTGGTCAACGCGTTCGATGCGTGGTGGGAGCGGAGCACCCGCCGCAAAGCCCGCCGCACCCCTCCGCCGCCGGCACCGGCCGCGACTGGCACCGCACCGGCGCGGGTGGCACCGGTCCGCGCGGCGACCCAGCGACCGACCACGGGCAGCATCGCCCGTGCCGCACGGTCCGGGACGGGTCCCATCGCCAAGCCGGCGAACCGCACCCCCGCCGGCCGCACCACCGGCAGCATCGCCAAGCAGGCCACCGGTCACCTGGCCAAACCGGCGACCACGCCCCTGGAACGCACGGCCAAGCCGCCAGTCGCGGTCGACGGCCGACGCACCGCCGGCCGGCCTGCCGCCATCCATTGCTGGAGCTGCAGCACGGTCACCGACGTCACCGGCGCCCGGCGCGGCGGCTGCTACTATTGCTCCCGCTGCGGCAAGCTGATGACCGTGCTCGATCTCGCGAGCGGTCGCACGCGCGCCTTCACCGGCCGTGGCGAGATCAGTGCCGACGAGACCGAGGCCGGCGACGACTGAGCGGCGGTCGGCAGGCGCATCGCGGCCGGGACGACGGTGGCCTGCGAGCGCTTCGCTGCGCGCGGTCCCCGGTCATGCCGCCATGGGATCCCCCCAGGCGGTGACAACGGTGCCCACGGCAGCGGGTAACGCCTAGTCCATCACCTGCGCCCGCCGCCCGACCGAGCCTTGCGCCCTGCGCGGACGGTCCTAATCCTGGGCATCGGCGATCCCGCCACGGAGGAATCCCATGATCGCATCCGCCCTGCTGTTCACCGTCCTGGTGGCGGCGACCCCCGCCGACAACGCCAGCGTCGTGCCGCCGGCCCAGACCGAAGCCGAGGTGGTGCAGCAGATCACCGTCGCGGCGAAGGCCTTCGTCGCCACCCTGCCGCCCGCCGACCTGGCCAGCGCCTCGTTCGCCTACGCCGGGCCGGAGCAGCGCTACTGGCACTGGATCCCGGCGCCGCTGCTGGCCGACAACACGCTCGGCAAGAACTACGCGCCCTACGGCCGCATCGGCCTGCCGCTCGAGAAGATGGGCACCGACTCGGTGGTGAAGCTGCACCAGCTCTTCCAAGTGAGCGCTCTCGGCGAACGGCTACCGCAAGCTCGAGCAGGTCATCCGCCGCGAGGGCGCCGACGAGCCGCGCATGGGCTTCATGGGCATCGGCCGCACGCCCACCGGCAACCCGCCCGGCGGCCCGGGCTGGTACTTCTTCAGCCTGTTCGGCAGCGTCGGCGAGGGCCACTGGGGCTTCCGCTTCGAGGGCCACCACATCAGCCTGAACATCGCCATCGACGGCGAGCACGTGCTGACCTCGCCGCTGGCGATCGGCCACAACCCCTCGCCGATCGTGCCCGAGGCCAGCACCCTGGCGGTGCGCCTGTTCAACGCCCTGAGCCCGGAGCAGCAGCAGGCGGCGCACATCATCGTCGACGAGAACGACAAGGGCATCCCCGGCGACATGGACCGCACCCCCGGCAAGCCCGCGCTGGTCGGCGCCGCGCTCGGCGCGCTGTCGCCCGAGGCGCTGGCGCTCTACGACGGCCTCACCGAGGACCTGGTCGGCTCCTTTCCCGAGCCGGTCGCCAAGCCGCTGCGCGCCAAGGTGCACGCCCAGGCCGCCGAGGCGCACCTCGCGTGGTACGGCGATGTCGACGACATCCACGCGCACTATTACCGACTGCAGGGACCGTCGTTCCTGATGCAGGTGCGGCACCAGGGGCTGGAGCGTGGGCACGCGCACGTGCACACCAGCTGGCGCACGCTGGATGACGGGAGCGTGGCGAATGGGGCGACGACGCCCTGAGGCCACGGCGGGGGTGGATGGAGGGCAGAGACCCCGGCGCGGAGCGCTGGGGTCTTTGCGTTTTTTCGCTTCTCGCTTCTCGCTTCTCGCTTCTCGCTTCTCGCTTCTCGCTTCTCGCTTCTCGATTCTCGATTCTCGCTTCTCGCTTCTCGCTTCTCGCTTCTCGCTTCTCGCTTCTCGCTGACGACGGGCGAACTACCGAATCTCGAGGGGCATGTCAGGGATTTTGCTCTCCTTCAGGTGCCGCGATTGTCCCGAGCGTGCTCGCCGTCAAGGACCTGCGGCTGCGCCTCCGGCCGCTGCGCGGCGGCCGGGGCGGCCGTCCTTGACCGCTGCGCGCGCTCTGGGGGTGGGGCGGGAAAGGAGAGCAGACATGCCTCGATATGATACGTTCCGGGTTTGGCACATGGCGCGGGAGGTCGTGCGGGAAGTGCAGGTGACCGTCGCGGGGTTCGGCGACTGCGGGGGGCTGGCGAACCAGCTCCGCAGGGCGGCGATCTCCGTCGCGTCGAACATCGCTGAAGGATCGGAGAAGGGGTCCGATGCGGACCTGCGGCGATTCTTCACCATCGCGCACGGGTCGTGCGCGGAGGCGACGGCGCAGGTCACCATCGCGTATGATCTCGGGCTCGTCGGCCAGGTGCGGTTTGAGGTTCTGGTCGACAAGTTGGATCACGTCGGCCGGATGCTCTCGGCTTTCATCACCCGTATCGAAAGCGGGTGATGGAGGGTTGCGGATGCACAGCGGCGAGAACGGGGAAGCCCGTTCTCGCCGCTCGCTACTCGCCGCTCGCCGTGGCTCAGCGTTGCGGGGGTTCCACCTCCCGGACCACGCTGCCCGCTTCGGGGCTGGTGACCAGGATGGCGAAGCGCGTCACCCCATCGAGCGCGTGGGCGGCGGTGAGCGTGGCGTAGTCGAAGCGGCCGCGCAGGTCGGTGTAGCCGTCCTTGTGGAACTGCGGTTTGCCGGCGTGCAGGGCGTAGACCTTGACGTAGACGGCGGGCAGGGGCTTGCCGCTGGCGGCGTCGACCACGGTGAGCTCGCCGCTGGCGCTGGCCAGGCGCAGGGCGCAGCGCGAAGCCATGAGCAGCAGCTGCGCGCGGCAGCCGGGGGCGACGGCCTCGACCTGCATGGCGCGGCCGCGCCAGGCGGCGGGGATCTCGACCACCGTGGTGGCGTCGCCGCTGAGCGGCACGGTCAGCTCCTCTGCCGGGGCCACCGGGCTGGCGGGGGCGCCGCTGGCGGCGGCGGCGAAGGGCGCGCGCGAGAACGACAGTTCGAGGTCGACCGGGTGGAAGCGCAGCACGCAACCCGTCAGGCGCTGGTGGACGATGCGCAGGTGGGTCTCGTCGGCCTGGGCGAGGTCGAGGCCGGGGGCGGCGGCCGACTGGCTCTCCTGGCGGACGGCGAGCCCGGCCAGGGGATCGCGCTGCACCGCCTGCCCGCCGGCCTCGGCCGCCTGCGCGGCGAGTTCGGCGAAGCGCCAGCGCCAGCGCTCCACCGGGTGCTCGCGGTAGGTGGTGGCGACCGCCGCCGCGCCTGCGGCGTCGCCGGCCGCCAGCGCCAGCCAGGCGCGCGCGTAGTCGTACTGGATGCCGGTCGCGAGGTGGTCGCGGCGCGCGCGCGCGAACTGCGCGCGCGCCTCGGCGACGCGGTCCTGCAGGAGCAGGTGGCAGCACAGCATGAGGCGGTCGAGGTCGGTCGGCACCACGCGCTCCGCGAGCGCGCCGAGGAAGCGGCGCCAGCGCTCCTCGAGCGCGGCGATGAGGACGCGCGGGTGCTCGCCGAAGGGGTGGGCGCGCGGGTTGACCAGCGGCGCGAAGTCGCTGACCGGCAGGTCGCCCTCGGCCAGCGCGTCGCGCGCCAGCAGCCGGCTGGGCAGCACCGCGCCGAGCTGCTCCATCAGGCCCTGGTCGCCGCGCAGGAAGGCGGTGATGCCGGCGGCATCGTCGTGCAGGAAGGCGTACTTCTGGCCTTCCCAGGCGCCGATGCCGCGCGCCGCGAGGGCGGCGCTGATGCGCCGGTAGGCCACGGGGTCGCGCAGCAGGCCGAGCAGCGGGGCCAGGTCCAGCGCGACGAGGTCGGCGCGGGCCAGGCCGGCGAGGACGCGCTCCAGGTCGCCGCTGGTGCGCCAGTCGCCGGCCGCGGGCGCGACGCGCAGCTGGCCGCCGCCGCCGCGCGCGAGCACCGCGTGCCCATCGCTGGCCACCACCGGGTGCTGGGGGTAGGCCCCTGCCTGGGGGAAGTAGAAGACCGTGCGCAGGGTGGTGGTGGCGAGCGGTGCCAGTTCGAGCAGGTCCATGCGCGTGGCCGGCGTGGCGCGCAGCGCCACCGCACCCTGCGGGATCTGCGCGAGCACCGCCAGGGCGCGGGAGCCGGAGCCGGTGTTGACCAGGGTGACGCGCTGCACGTAGGCGGTGCGCGGCGCCAGGTCGCCGGCGAGCAGCGGCGCCCGCTCGCTGTCCTGGACGTCCTCGGCGGCGCTCACCAGTTCGACGCGCAGCAGCACGTCGGAGGCCGCGCTGGGCAGCGCCTCGAGCGCGGCGCGCGCGAGGATCGCCGGCGAACCGGCGATCAGCGTGCTGGCCTGGGCCTCGCGCACCACCTGGTGCACGCCGGCCGTGAAGGGCAGGTCGCTGAGCGCCAGCGCGAGCAGGCGCGGGGTCGCGTCCGGTCCGAGCTCGCCCATGGCGGTGGACAGGAAGGGCGCGCCCGCCGGCGCGGCCGCGAACTCGGCCCACAGTCGTGCAGGCGGCACCAGCCCGGGGTTGCGCTCGCTGCGCGGCACGCCGTGGTAGGCGCTCTCGACCAGCATGCGCGTCGCGCCGGGTTCGACGTAGAGCTCCACGGCAGGCTCGGGGGCGGCCAGCATGAAGGCGTTGCCGTTGACCCTGCCGCGCATGGACGCCGCGGCCGGAGCGGGGGGCGTGGCCGGGGGCGCGGCAGCGGCATCGGCCGCGACCTCCTCCTTGACTCCTTCCTGCGCCGGCTGCGCCGGCGGCATCAGGCGCGCCCCGGCCGACTGGGCGGCGGCCGACTGCGCGGCGAGGTCGAGAGCGGCGCCGACCGCGCGCGCGAAGCGCTCCGCGGGCGCCGGAGCGCGGGCCACGGCGTCGGCGAGCCAGCGCGCCTGGCCGCCGCCGAGCGCCTGGTGGCCCGGGCCGGCGAGCGCCTGGGCGAGCAGCGCGCGCTCGGCGGCGTTGCACCGCTCGAGGCGCCAGGGCACCGCGTCGCCGGCGAGGTCGACGCCCAGCAGCCAGCGGTCGACCAGTTCCGGTTGGGCCTTGTTGCGCAGGTAGGGCGCGATCGCCTGCGCGAAGAAGGCGGGATCGTGACGCGCCAGGAAGCAGTGCAGCTCGTGCCCGGCGAAGCGCCGGTAGAGCTCGCGCTTGCGCGCGTCGCTGAGAGCCGGCCAGGAGCCCAGGAAGGACCACTCGCCGAGGTCGGCGCCTTCCTGCGCGGACAGCCAGCGCCAGGCGGTGTCGACGCTGTCGATCAGCTGGTAGCGCTCGAAGGCGCCACCCAGGGCGACGCGCTCGCCGGTCTGCAGGACGCGCAGGGTCGGCACGTAGGCCAGACCCAGGGCGGGGTCGAGGGCCGCGGCCAGGCGGCGGTCGCGCAGCTCCGGGGCGTGGGCGGGCAGGGTCAGCTGGCGGACGGTGATGCGCGCGCCGGCGCAGGCCACCACCGTCAGCAGCGTGGCGTCGCCGAGCGCGGCGCGCGGGATGGTCACGCGGCCCTGCGCGTCGGCGCGCAGGTTGGCGAGCAGCGCGCCGGGATGGGCGAGGACGTCCCAGGAGGCGGTGGCGTGCACCGGCTCCGGCGCCATCAGCGCCGGCATGCGGCCACCGCCGGCCTTGGCCAGGGCGCGCATCTTGCCGCCGCCGCTGCGGCTGCCGAACTCGTCCTTGCGGTCGACTTGGCTGTCGTCGGCGGGGTTGAGCACCAGGCCCGGACGCTCGGCCATCACGCCGGGCGCGGGCACCAGGTGCCGGCGCTCGAGCACGTAACGCTCCTCGTCGTCGAGCTGGCGGACGGTGAAGGCGCTGGCGGGGCGCGGCGCGTCGCTGTCCGGCTCGGCGCCCGGGCAGGCGCCGGCGATGCGGTCGCCGGCGAAGGCCGCCGCGAGGACGTGGACGCGCGCGTCCGCTCCAGCGCCGCCGAGCGCCACCACCAGCGCCTGGCCCTGCTCGACAGGGGCGCCGATGGAGAGCGCCTCGCCGCCGCCCAGCGGCACGCTGCGCTCGCGCTCCACCACCGCGTCCCCGACCAGCGCACCGGCCGCGACCGTCACCGGCACCTGGCGGGCGCGGCCACTGCGGTCGCGCACCGTCAGCAGGTAGTCGTCGGCGCCCAGCCCGGCGCAGCTGAGCACGCCGTCAGCGTATGCGAGGCGCGCGCTGAGGTCGGTCGCACGCACCGCGCCGGCCACCTGGTAGAGCCGCCACGGCGGGTCCGCCGGATCGACGGCGGTGGCGCCGACCACCACGCTGAAGGGCGCGGCGGCGCGCACCGCGATGGCGCTGGGCAGCGGCGGCGCGGGAGCCAGCTCCCACTGCTCGCCGACGAGGCCGGAACCCAGCCCGCCCTCGCCGAGCGCACCGACCTCGGCAAGCGGGCCGAGCGGGATGCGCCCATCCGCGCCGCTGCGCAGGGTCACGGGCAGGGCGTCCTGGCGCCAGTCGCTGTGCAGGTCGAGCACCGCCGCCTCGTCGGCGAGCGGCTCGCCACCGCGGCCGAGGAGCAGCGCCGTCCAGCCGCCCTGGTCGCGCAGCAGGTGCAGGGCGCCGAGGCGGTCGCCGTCGTTGGCCGCGCCGAGGGCGATGCGGCCTTCGAGACGCACCGTCACCGTTTCGCCATCGCTGCGCCGGCGCACGCTGCCGAGCAGCGCGACTTCCAGCTCGCGCAGCTCCTCGGGGACCGCGAAGCGCACCACCAGGTCGGCGTCGTCGGCCAGGCGCAGGTCGCGGCGCACGTCGTGGCGCACCACCTTGTCGGCGCAGGTCCAGGTCAGCTCCACGCGCGCGTCCTCGAGGGTGGCGAGCGGCAGCGCGGTGCCGCCGAGCAGCAGCTGGGCGTGGATGGGCAGCGCCGCCTCGGCGCCGGCGACGAACTGGCTGCGCGCGCACAGCACCTGGCCGCGCAGCGCGTAGTCCTCGCGCGCCATCTGCACGGTGGCGCGGCAGGCGCGGCCGCCGCCACGCAGCAGCGCGGTCACGCGCTCGCCGGAACCGTAGGGCAGGCGCACGCGGCCGTCCGCCGCGGCGGTGAAGTCCTGGTCCTTGATGCGCACCTGGGCGCCCGCGACGGTGCGCCCGCGCTCATCGAGCAGGGTCAGCCACTGGCCGTCGCGGTCAGAGGATGGCACCGCCGCCAGCTCGCCCTTGGTGACCAGCGCGCGCAGGCTGCGCCCGCCGGCGACCAGGTCGACCACGTACTGCCCGGGCGCGGCCAGCTCGGGCAGCGCCAAGCGCTCGCGGTGGCGCAGCAGGGTCGCCTGGGCGAAGGTCACCTCGCGCTCGGCGCTCGGCACCAGGCCGGCGAGTTCGAGCTCCGCGTCGGCCTCGTGGCCGCCGCGCAGCAGCGCGGCGGCGTCCAGGCGGTAGATGCGCACCAGCAGGCGCTCGACGTGCTTGAGGTCGAGGTCGAGGGCGACCGCATCGTCACCGTCGTAGAAGGCGCGGTTCGCCGGCGCGAAGGCGAGGTCGACGCGGTCGCGCAGCTCCTCGAGCGCGCTGGCGGGCAGCGCGGCCGCGCCGGCCTCGGGCGGCTCACCGCGCAGCAGACGGTCTTCGGCGTAACGCCGCTCCAGCCATTCCTCGGCGATGAACGGGGCCACCGCCTTGACGTCGTCGCGCGTGCGCAGCAGCTGCAGCAGCAGGTCGTCGAGCAGGTCGGCGTCGGAGGCGGGCGCGAAACCGGCGGCGCGCAGCGCGTCCTCGGCGGGCAGCCCGTTCTCGCCGCGCCCGGCGAGGCGCGGCACCGGCGAGTCGTCGGGGCGCTCCGCGAGGTAGGCGAGGAGGTGCGCGCGGTCGTAGACGCCGAGCGCGCGTTCGGCCTCGAGCTGGGCGCGGAGCGCCTGCTGGTGGATGCGGCCGAGGGGGCGGGGCAGTGCCTTCGAGAGCTCGGCCAGGCGCGTGGCCCAGGCGCGCTGCAGCGCGGTGTCCCAGCGCAGGCGGCGCGCGTCGAAGCCGGCGCGCTCGGCCGCGATCCACGCGCTGACGAAGGTCTCGTTGCCGAGCAGCGCCGGCCGCGCCACGGCGAGGTCGCCGAGCTGGGCGAGGGTCAGCGTGCGGTGCACGGGCAGGTCGCCGAAGCGCGCGCCCTTGCGTCCGGCGAGGTCGGCGAGCACCGCCGCGGCGAGCGGCGCGGTGTCGGCCTGCTCGAGCAGCTGCAGGAGCTGGTGGCGGCGCTCGGGGTCGCGCTCCTCGCCGATCAGCCGGCGCACCGCCGCCTGGGTGTAGGTCTGCGCGGTGTTGTACTGCCGGACGTAGGCCTCGCGCAGCCTCGCCCAGGCGAGGAAGGCCGGATCGAGGTGGTCGCCGAGCGCGGCGCGCGCCGCGCCGGGGATGGTGTCCTCGAAGGAGAGGTCGAAGCGCTTGATCAGGCCGCTTGCGGCCCTCCGCCGGATCGCGGTCGTACCACAGCACGTCCTGGCGCGCCGCGAGCCGCTCGAGCAGCTGGCCACCGCCGTTCTCCTGCGCGCGCCACGCGGTGATCAGGCTGGTCGACCGCCGGCAGGTCGCCGGCGGCCTGCAGCCCCAGGCCGGTGAGGAAGCGCTGCGCGTCGCTGTCCGGAACCAGCCCCGCGAGGGCCTTCGCGCGGTCGTCGGCGAGCACCACCGCCTCGAGGGTCGGGATGTCCAGTTCCTCGGCCGCGCTGGCGCGGGGGAGGGCGCCCACCAGCGCCGCAAGCGCCCAGGCGGCGAGAAAGAGACGACGGTCGAAGGTGATGTTCCGCATGGTCGGCCCCCCCAGTGGTCGCCCGATGGTGCCGATGGGCGCCGTCCATGCAAAGGAAGGTCGGCCGGGGCGTGAAAAAATCGGCTCTTCGGCGAGATGAGTGGGTGCCTAAAACTCAACGAGCAATCCCGAGGTCGAGCTTGCCGGCGATGAGGTAGGCAACGAGGCGGAAGGTTGCATGGTTGCGATAGCCTCTGGCCTTGCGTTTGGCGGCTTGGATGAGGCTGTTGAGACCCTCCATGATGCCGTTGTTCAGCCGTGAGCAGAACCACCTGAGGATGCCCTTCCAATGGCAGCGGATGGTCTCAGCCGCCTTTCGCATGGGCGCTAGGCCGGAGTCGAGCGCCATGGCGATCCATGCTTTGAGGAACCCTCGCCCCGCGTGCCAGTCCGACTGTTGATAGAGGTCGCGGAAAGTCTCCTTGAGCCGGTAGGCCTCGGCGAGGTTGGCATTACGTTGGAGTGCCTCGTGCAAGAGGTTCCGTTGCTTGTCGGAAAGGCGATCGGGATTCTTGAGAACGAGGTAGCGCGTGCCCTTGATGGTCTTGTCGGTGCGCCACTCGCTGCGCCGGACGGCGTCGACCGCATCACCGAGGATCTTGGCAACATGGAACCGATCGAAGGTGACCGCCGCCTGGGGCAGCTGCTCACGGATGCCCTTCTGGAAGGCCGGCGAGAGGTCGCAAGACACCTCACGTATGGCGTCGGGCGAGCCGCCATGCTGCTCTAAAAACGCAGTAAAATGCGCAATAGTGCGGTGGTCCTTGCCATCAGCGACGTCGAGCAGACGACGCTGATCGAGGTCGAAGAAGAGCGTCACGTAGTCGTGACGCTTGCGGGCTGACGTCTCATCGACACCGACCTGCTGGACCGACGAGGCGTCGATACGCTTGATCGCCTTCTCAAGGTAGTGCTCCAGCACCCTCCACACCGTTTTATCATCCACGTCCAATAGGCGTGCGATCGGCAAAACCGCCATGTTCTTCGCCAGCTCAAGGATCAGTGCCTCCATCATGAGCGTAAAGCCGCTCCCAGGACGGGCCCACGGCACGGTCACTTGGCGGGTGCCGCACCGCTCACAGCGCACCCGAGGCACGCGTGCCGTGAGATAGGTCTGATGCTGCCAAAAGTCATGATGCCGCCACGTCTTCTCGCTCGTGTCGTGGATGGGGCACGCTGCGGCCTGGCATTCCGGGCAGGCGAATCGAGAACCTGGAGCGAAGTCGATTTTCAGCTCCAGCCGCTTGGCCGCCGCATCGAATCGCGTCTCGACCACGGTCCACGGAGCTATCAGGCCAAGGGCTGCGGAAAAGAGTGGGTTGGTGTCCATGTGGCATAGCTTCTTGGGGCCGCTTGCCTGGCAACAACCCACTGATCTCGCCGAAGAGCCAAAAAATCATCACCCCCTCGGGGCGCCCCCTTCCTCACTTGCGCGCCGCATCCTCCGCCGCCAGTTCCCAGCTTTCGGTGAAGAACCCCGCCGCCGCGATCCCCCCGGGTGCCTCGCCATCCGGGTCCTTCGCCAGGTCGATCACCGCCCAATCGGGCAGCTTGGGATTCTGCAGCGAATTGGTGCGGTCGCTGGCCTCGCGGAAGGTCAGGCCGCTGTTGATGACCACGTAGCGCGCGGGATTGAGCGGGATTCGGCTGGATCAGCACCGGGACGTGGTCGGCGGCGGTGAAGTGCCGGCTGCCGACGGTGATGTCCTGGTCGCTCCAGCGGATCGGCAGCTTCCCAGCCACCTTGGCGATCAGTGCGTTCGACGCGGCGTCGCCCCACAGCACCAGGTTGTAGTCGCGGATGTCGGCGTCGGTGACCTCCTTGTCGGTCTTCATCCGCGCCTCGCCGCGCATCAGTCCGGCCCAGCGCGCGCGGAAATGCGCGCTCTCGAACTCGACCCAGCGCTGCACGCGCGGCTGGGCGGCGCGCCCGCGTGGGCAGCACCACCAGGAAGGGTCCCATGAAGGCGTCGTCGATCGGGCCCTGCAGGCCGTGGACCTTGCGCAGCCCGGTCGGCGGCGCCTTGGCGTCGACCAGCGCCCACTTCCCGTCCGCCTTGGCGAGGGACGGCGCGGGGTCGCCCGCACCCACCGCGACCTTCTGCCCGTCGACGGTCAGCACCGAGGCGGCGGTCAGGTGCGGCCACTCCACGCGCAAGCGGGTGACGTTGGTGGTGGTCAGGGCGACGTCGGCGCCGTGCGCCTGGGCGTCGATGCGCGCATCCTGCCAGTGGTGCTCCAGGCCTTCGGCGCGCAGCCAGAACAGGCGGTCGTAGCGCAGCGTGCGCGTCTGCAGGGTGAGCGCCTCGGGCGCGGCCGGGCGGCCGGCGGCGACCGCTTCGTGCACGTAGGCGAGCATCTCCTTCAAGGTCGCGGGGTTGTACTGGTGGGCCACGCCCGGGCCGATGAAGTGGCGCAGGGTGCGGCCGCTCGCGGTGTAGGCCTCCTCCATCATGCGCGCGCCCTGGATCTGCGGGTCCTTCTCGCCGCTGTAGCAGGAGAACTGCACGGCGAAGGTGTTGCGCGCGTAGTCGGGCGCGTCGTAGAGGCCCCACAGGGTCTGCTCCCACGGTGCCGGGTACCTGTCCGGGGTGAGCTTGTTGTAGCGCGCGGTCTCGGCGAAACCGGCGCCGCAGCTGATCGCGCAGAAGTGGTCGGCGTAGTGCGCGCCGAGGTGCTTGGCGCCGGCGCCGCCCATCGAGAAGCCGATCAGCACGATGCGCGCCGGGTCGATGCGGTAGTGCGCCTCGGCGTCCGCGATGGCGTCGAGCACGTCGAGTTCGCCCGCCGCCTTGAAGCCGACGCAGCCGCGCCCGAAGGCCTGCAGGGTGATGGCGTCGTCGGGGTGGACCTCGCCGCGGTTGTGCGCGCACCCATTCAGGAAGTGCAGGTCGGTGCCGCGCTCGTCGCGGCCGTGCAGCCACACGTAGAGCGGAGCGGGTCTGGTCAGGTCGAGCTTCTCGGGGATGACCAGGCCATACGGCAGGGCCGCGCCGTCGACCGGGCGAGGTGTAGCCGCGCACCACCAGGCCCTTCTGCGCGGTCCAGGGGGCGGCGGCGAGCTGATCCAGGCGCTGGGCGGCCTCCTTCAGCGCCCAGTCGGCGAGCGCCGCGTCCTTGACCGCGTCGAAGAACTCGCCGGTCTGCAGCGCCAGCTCCACCGCCTTGGTGAAGATGCGCACGTCGGCTATGCGCGGGTCGTGGGCCGCGGCGGCCAGGCGCGGCGCGAGCGCGGCGAGCGCCGCGGTGAGGCGCTGGCGATCGGGCTCCGGCAGCGACCTGGGCGACCGCCGGCAGCAGGCGCGGGATGGGCGCGATGTCGGCGGCCGGCAGCGGCGAGGCGCAGGTGACGAGCAGGGGCACGACCAGCAGCGCGGCGAGGGTGGGACGCATGGGATCTCCGCGGAGGTCCTACCCGGTCGAGGGCCCGCCGCTGCGCCCGGGCACGGGCGCGCGCGCCACCGGGTGGCGCGATCCGCGCAGGAAAGCGCTTATTCCGTGCACACCGCCCAGGCCGCTCAGGGCGCCTTGATCCGGCGGATGCTCTGGATCACCACCGGCGTGGACGGCTTGTCGTTCTGATCGACGGCGGTGGCGCCGATCGCGGCGACCACGTCGAAGCCGTCGACCACGTGGCCGAACACGGTGTGCTTGCCGGCGAGGTGCGGCGTGTCGCCGAGGTTGATGAAGAACTGCGAGCCGTTGGTGTTGGGGCCGGAGTTGGCCATCGCCAGCGAGCCCTTCATGGGCACGTGCGAGCCGGGCAGCGCGTCGTCGTAGCGGTAGCCGAGGGCGGTGTAGAAGTCCTTCAGCGTGGCGTCCTTGAGGCCGGCGAGCACGGCGGTGAAGGCGGCCTCCTGGTCGGCCTGCGGGCTGGCCTCGGTGATGCCCTTGGCCTTGACGGCCGGCATCACCATGACGCGCATGAAGTCCTGAGTCTGGTAGGCGCACTTCTGGTTGAGCGCCTGCGGGCCGGCCATCGCCTTCTCGGTGTCCAGGCCCAGCGCCTTGGCGCTGATCTCGTCGGGGAAGGTGAAGCCCGGGCCGCCGCTGCCGGTGCCGAGCGGATCGCCCCCCTGGATCATGAAGTCCTTGATGACGCGGTGGAAGACCAGCCCGTCGTAGAACGGGCGCGTCGCCTCCTTGCCGGTGGCCGGATCGGTGAAGGGCTTGGTGCCTTCCGCCAGGGCCAGGAAGTTCTCGACGGTCTTCGGCGCCTCATCGGCGTAGAGCTCGACGGTGATCCTGCCCATGCTGGTGGTGATCAGCGCGCGCGGACGGTTGGCGGCGGGGGCGTCGTCGGCGGCCGGGGCGAGCGCAGCGCAGAGGATGAGGAGGGCGGCGATGGCCGCGGTGCGGATGGGCGACATGGGGGCTCCGTGGCCGGCGATCATCATGGGATTGGGGGAAAGGCACGCGCGATGCCTACTCCATCGGCTTCGTCAGCCACGTCCACACCCCGCTCGCGGTGTTGCGCAGGCGCGAGCGCTGCGCGGCGAGGTGGCTGCGGCGGTAGTCGGCGGCGGCGCAGACCAGGCCGGAGACCAGGATGTCGGCGAGCTCGGCGCTGGGGTCGCGGTGCTTCTGCCCGGTGCCGAGGACCACGGGCAGGTCGAAGATCTCCTTGAGGTGCGCGGCCAGGCCGCCGAGCGAGCTGGCGCGGCCGAGCAGGTGGACCTGGCCCTGCTGGCCGAGCAGGCCGTGGTCGCGCAGCTCGCCGGCGCGGGCGCGGAAGAACTCGTCGATGACCTCGGCGCAGATCACCGCGCCGGGGCCGACCAGGCGGTGGCGCTCGCGCACGTCGCTCCAGATGAACTGCTGGCCGCCGAGCAGGTTCTCGCCCTTGGCCTCGGCGTGGATGTCGAGGTCGCGCTTGAGGTCCTCGGCCTGGTGCTGGGTGATGCCCAGGCGCTCGACCAGCGCGGCGGTCAGGTGGTCGCCGCCGAAGGGGTGGCACTCGAGGTGCATCAGGCGCTCGCGCCGGCGCACCAGGATCGAGGTGCAGCGCGCGCCGCAGTCGATCACGTAGGTGGTGCCCTTCTTGGGCAGGTTGCCGGCCATGCCGCGGTAGAGCGCCACCGGCTGGGCGATCACGCCCTCGAGCTCGAGGTCGAGGCCCTTGACCAGGGCGGCGAGCTCGTCGCGGTAGCCGCGGCGCGCGGTCACCAGCAGCGCCTGGCAGGTCAGGCGGCTGCCGCGCTGGCCGACCGGGTCCTCGACCTCGCGCTCGCCGCTGCGGTCGCGCACCGTCCACTGCACCGGGATGGCCTCGACCAGCTCGTGGTCGGCGCCGGTGGCCTGGTCGCGCGCGCGCTTCAGCGCCCACGCCGCCTCGTTGGCGGTGAGCACCACCTCGGCGCCGGGGTCGGCCCAGCCGATCGCCAGGCGCGAGGTGATGCTGGGGTCGGACATCGACAGGTAGACGCTGTAGGCCTCGACCCCGGCGCTGTCGCTGGCCAGGCGCACCACGTCGGCGAGCGCCTCGCGCTTGCCCGACTCGCTGAGCTCGGCCCACACGCACTCGATCGACTTGTGCGCGACCACCTTGTCGCCGTGCTCGGGGTGCAGCGCGGCGACCGTCGCGGAGACGCGCTGGCTGGCGATCAGCACGATGACGACGACGTTCTCGGGGGCGATGGGCATGATGGCTGGCCGCCTGACAGTGATACGCGGCGCGCGCGGCGCGCCACCGGCGAAGGCCAGGCGCGCCAGCACCCCGCGCAGCAGGCCGGGGTGGGGCAGGGCGGCGGCGGCGCGGCCGCTGTCGCTGCTCCAGGCGTTGTCGTTCCTCATGGGCGGCTCCGGATGTCCACGGTCGTTGCGGTGCGGGCGGCGGGCGGGCGGCTCAGCGCCCGTCGCGCATCACCAGGAAGGGTTGGCGGAAGCGCACGTTGATCAGCGCCACGCGGCCGAGGTCGCCCTGGCAGCGGATGGCGTGGACCAGGTCGCGCACCTTGTCGTCGGGCTTGACGCCGAAGCGCTCCTCGGCGGGGTTGCCCCACACCAGGCGGCTGCCCTGGCGGGTGTAGAGCACGATGCCGCGGCTGGCGCCCTTCGCGTCGAGGACGTCGGCGAGGTGGATGTCGGTGATCAGGCCGGGCTCGACCTGCGGTTCGAGCCGCGCCCACAGGTCGAGGGCGGCGCGCGCCGCCTCGACGCCGCCCTGCTCGAGCGCGCGCACCAGCGGGCGGCGCACCGCCGGGCCGGGCAGGATGCCGGGCAGCACGCGCGCCTCGGCGTCGAGCCAGGCGCGCTCGCCGCTGGCCAGCACCACCGGCATGACCGGCTGGCGCAGGCCGACCTCGAGCGCCAGGGTGCGGCGCAGGCGGTCGGGGGCGCCGGGCAGCGGCTCGTGCACCACCACCACCTGGCGGACCTCGCCGATCGCCGGCAGCTGGCGCAGCCACGCCGCCAGCTTCTCCAGCACCCACGGCTGCGGCTCGCCGAGCTTGTCGCGGTAGGGGAACGCGCGCAGCCAGCTGGTCACCTCGCCCTGGGCCAGCCGCGGCCCGGGCAGGAAGTCGACGCGCACGTTGGTGACCGGGATGGGGTCCGGGATCTGGCTGCCGGCGTAGAAGCTGAACAGCACCAGCACGGTGATGACCGCGGCCGCGGCGACGCCCCACGGGCCGGCGCGGCGCATCCCCGACTGCACCTTCTGCGCGCCGTCGAGGCCGGCGTGGATGCCGCGCGTGATGGCGCCCTTGTCGGCGGGCATGGCGTCGGCCTCCTGGTCGACGGCGTTGAACACGCCGGCGCGCGCCGCGCCCTTGAGCGGCTTGCGGCGCGGCTTGCGCTTCTCGATGGCGCGGCTGCCGGCGTCCGCGTCGACCAGGTAGTCCTCCGGCGGGGTCTCCTCGTGCGCCGCGAGGGCGTCGAGGGCCTCCGACGACGGGTTGCGCGCGCGGCGGCCGCGGCGCTTGCGGTCGGCGGCGGCGATGATGCCGGCGGCGTCGTCGGCGGCATCTTCCGCGGGCGGAGCGGCCGCGCCGCGGCGGCGGGCCGGCGGCACGGGGTCGAGGGCGGCGAGCAGGTCGTCGTGGTCGCTCATGCGGGTTCCTTGGCGGCGGCGCGCGCGGCGGCGCGCGCCACCAGGCGCTCGGCGAGTTCGCCGAAGCCGATGCCCGCGGCGGCGGCGGCCTTGGGCGTCAGGCTCTGATCGGTGAAGCCGGGCAGGGTGTTGAGTTCGAGCACCGCGATGCCGCCATCGGCGCAGCGCATCAGGTCGGTGCGCGACAGGTCGCGGCAGCCGCAGGCGCGGTGCGCGGCGACGGCGATGGCGGCGAGCTCGCCGGCCAGCGCGGCGTCGGCGACCGGCACCTCCTCGGTGTCGGCGCGCTGGTACTTGGCCTCGTAGTCGAAGACCCCGGAGGCGGCGCGGATCACCAGCGGCGGCAGGGCGCGCGGCCCGCCGTCCTCGTCGATCACCGCGACGGTGTACTCGGGGCCGGGCAGGCGCTCCTCGAGCAGGTACGGGATGGGCCCGGACTCGCGCAGGATCTCCTCGATCGCCGGCAGCAGGAAGCTGGGGTTGGCGATCATCTTGAGGCCCACCGAGCTGCCGTCGTTGGCGGGCTTGAGCACCAGCCCGGCGTGGTGCGGGATGCGCAGGTCGCGCACCGAGAACGGGCGCGACAGGTCGAGGCGCACGCCCCACGGCACGCGGATGCCGGCCTGCGCCAGGCGCTTCTTGGTGGCGTCCTTGTCCATGCACAGCGCGCTCGCCGCGCTGTCGCTGCCGACGTAGGCGCGGCCGAGCGCCTCGAGCTCGCGCTGCAGGGTGCCGTCCTCGCCGTAGGTACCGTGCACGATGTCGAAGACCACCGACCCGGGGCGCAGCGCGCCGGCGTCGAGGCGCCCCGCGAGGTCGATGGCCGCCACGTCGTGGCCGCGCGCGCGCAGGGCCGCGGCGATGGCGGCGCCGGAACGGCGGCTGACGGCCGCCTCGCGGCCGGGACCGCCCATGAGCACGTCGACCTTCATGCGTTCACCTCCGCGAGCTGCCCGGGGTGGACGCGCAGCTCCTCGGGGCAGGCCCAGGTCTCGATCTCCAGGTCCAGGACCACGCCGCGCTCGCGCCAGGCGCGGCCGCGGATGCGCCGCACCAGCGCGGCGACGTCGGCGGCGCTGGCGTCGCGACCCGGGTTGACGATGAAGTTGGCGTGCACCGCGCTGACCTCGGCGCCGCCGTGGCGCGCGCCCTTCAGGCCGAGCTCGTCGATCAGGCGGCCGGCGGGCAGGCCCGGCGCCGGGTTCTTGAACACGCAGCCGGCGCTGGGCTGGGCGAGCGGCTGGCTGGCGGCCTTGGCCTTCTTCAGCGCCGCGGCCTGGGCGCGCAGGCGCTCGGGATCGCCCGCGGCCAGCTCCAGTTCGCAGCCCAGGAAGAGCGTGCCCGGCGGCAGCCCGCAGGAGCGGTAGGCGGCGGGCAGCGCGGCGCGCTCCAGCCAGCGCGGCGCGTCCTCGCCGGGCAGCACCACCTCGACGCGCGCGACCCAGTCCATGGTCCAGCAGGTGCTGGTGCCGGCGTTCATGCGCAGCGCGCCCCCCACCGTCGCCGGCACGCCGGCGAGGCCCTCGGGGCCGGCCAGGCCGGCCTTGATGCAGGCGCCGATCAGCTCGGCGAGGTCGACCGCCGCGCCGGCCTGGACGGTGGCGCGGCCAGCGCGCAGCGGGCCCAGCGCGTAGCTGGCGAAGGCGCCGCCCAGGCGCACCACCGCCTCGGGCACGCCGTCGTCGCCGACCAGCAGGTTGGCGCCCTTGCCCAGCCAGCGGTGCGGCACGGCGAGCAGTTCGGCGAGGTCGCTGCGGTCGGTGAGCGTGACCAGCGCCGCCGGTCCGCCGATGCGCATGGTGGTGCACTGCGCGAGCGGCGTGGTCGCCACCGGGTTGCGCGCGAGGAAGGCGGGCGTGAAGCGCATCAGGCGCTCACCTTCTCGCGCGCGGCGGGCGCGCGCAGATCGAGCGGTCCGGGGTGGCGCGCCCCGTCCAGGTTGCCGGCTTCCGGGCCATGCTGGTCATGGCCCGGCGCGAAAAAATCGAGGAGCGGCCCCGCGAGTTCGCCGACGTCGCCGGCGCCCAGCACCAGCACGGTATCCCCCGCCCGCGCGTGCGCGGCGACCGCGGCGATGGCCTGCTGGCCGTCCGGCGCGTAGGTCACGGTCTCGGCCGCGAAGCCGGCGCGGCGCGCGGCGATCGCCTCGGCCAGGCTGCGGCCGTCGACGCCGGGGATGGGCGCCTCGCTGGCCGCGTAGATCGGCAGGATGGCGAGGGCGTGCACCTGGTCGAAGGCGGCGGTGAAGTCGGCGAAGCAGTCGGCGGTGCGGGTGTAGCGGTGCGGCTGGAAGATGACGTGCACGCGGCCGCCGCCGAGGCGCGCCGCAGCGATGGTGGCGCGCACCTCGGCCGGGTGGTGGCCGTAGTCCTCGACCACGCGGATGCCGCGCGGGCTGCCGTGCACGGTGAAGCGTCGGCGCACGCGCTCGCAGCGCGCCAGCGCGCCCAGGTCGACGCCGGGCAGCACCAGGCGCGCGGCGGCGATCGCCATCAGCGCGTTGTGCAGCATGTGCGCGCCCGGCAGCGGCACGCTGATCCAACCCAGGTCCTGGCCGTGGGCGATGACGCGCGCGCGGCTGCCGTCGGCGCCGAGCTCGACCCCGGCGCTGTGGTAGTCGCCGGCGTCCAGGCCGCAGCGGATCACCGGGCAGGCGAGCCCGGCCGTGACGCGCGGCGCCAGGCCGGTGGTCGGCACGATCGCCGCCCCCTGCGCGGGGATGCGCCCGAGCCAGCCGCGGAAGGCGTCCTCGAGCGCGGCGAAGCTGCCGTAGTGGGTGAGGTGCTCGTGGTCGAGGTTGGTGACGATGGCGACGCTCGGCTCGACCTGGGCGAAGCTGCCGTCGCTCTCGTCGGTCTCGGCGACGAACAGGTCGCTGCGCCCGGCGCGCGCGCCGCCGCCGCCCAGCGCACCGACCGCGCCGCCGACCATCACCACCGGGTCGAGGCCGGACTCGACCAGCAGGTGGCCGAGCATCCAGGTGGTGGTGGTCTTGCCGTGGCTGCCGGCGACCGCCAGGGTGCGCGTGCCCGACATCAGCCTGACCAGGCACTCGCCGCGCGTCAGCACCGGCAGGCCGAGGGCGCGCGCGGCGACCAGTTCCGGGTGGTCGGAGGGCACCGCGGCGGTGTGCACGACGATGTCCACGCCCGCGAGGTGCGCGGGCGAGTGGCCGAGGTGGACGGCGATGCCGCGCCGCGCCAGGCCGGCGGTGACGCCGCTGGCCTGGCCGTCGCAGCCCGACACCAGCGCGCCGACCTGGATGAGCAGCGGCGCCAGCGCGCTGACGCCGGCCCCGCCGATGCCGATGAGGTGGACGTGGCGGTCGCGGAAGAAGCTGGTGATCATGGCGTGGCCGGGGCGGCGGGCGGCAGGGCGGACGGAGCGGACGGAGCGGACGGAGCGGATGCGGCAGGCGCGGCGGCGGGCGTCGGCGCGGGACGGCCCGCGCGCGCTGATGGGGCGGGCACCAGGGAGGGCAGCAGCCGGGCGACGTGCGCGCTGCGCCCGGCGCTGGCGCGCGCGCGCCCGGCGAGCCGCCGGCGCCGCGCGCCGAGGCCCTCGACCAGCGCCGCGACCTCGGCGGCCGCGGCTGGGCGGGCCAGGCGCTGCGCGGCCAGGCCCATGCGCGCGACCAGGTCGCGGCGCGCCGCCAGGCGCGCCAGCAGCGCGGCCAGCGCCTGCGGGGTGGTCGCGCCCTGGGGCAGCACCAGCGCGCCGCCGACGCGCGCGACCGCGCGCGCGTTGGCGGTCTGGTGGTCCTCGGCGGCCCACGGCAGCGGCACGTAGAGCGCGCCGATGCCGGCCGCGCACAGCTCGGCGACCGTGGTGGCGCCGGCGCGCGTGATGGCGAGGTCGATGGTCGCGTACAGGCCGGGCATGTCCTGGTAGAAGCCGTGGACCTCGGCGGTGACGCCGGCCGCCGCGTACAGCGCGCGCACCCGCTCCTGGTCCTCGTCGCCGGCGAGGTGGACGATGCGCAGGCCTGGAATGGCCGCCAGGCTGGTCGCGGCCAGGGCGACCAGGTCGTTGAGGGTGCGCGCCGCCAGGCTGCCGCCGGCGACCAGCACGGTCAGCCCGGCGCCGCCGCCGCGCGGCAGCGGCGCGATGGCGCGCACCGGGTTGCCGATGCGCACCACGCGCCCGGCGGGCAGCTCGCGGCGCGCCTCGGGGAACTGCGTGACGACGGTGTCGGCGAAGCGCGCGAGCAGGCGGTTGGTGCGGCCGGCGCGCGCGTTCTGCTCCATCACCACCAGCGGCCGGCCGAGCAGCGGTGCGAGCAGGCCCGGCAGCAGCGCGGCGTAGCCGCCGAGCGCGACCACCGCGGCGGGTGGGCGGCGGCACAGCTCGCGCAGGCACCGCCAGGCCTGCCAGGCCGACGCCAGCAGCCAGCGCGGGCTGCGCGGGCGCGGGCGCGACAGGCCCCAGGGCAGCAGCGCGATGCCGGCCGCCGGCACCAGCTTCGCCTCGATGCGCCCGGGGTCGCCGATCCACCGCAGCGGGCCCACGCCGCGCGCGCGCAGCGCGCTGGCCACGGCCAGCCCGGGCAGCACGTGGCCGCCGGTGCCGCCACCGCAGAACAGGACGCCGTCAGCTTTCGGCATGGGTCGCACCGGGGGTATGGGCGTCACGCATGGGGGACGTCGCGCAGCTCGCGGCGCGCACCGCGCTGCATGACGCGCAGGCGGGTGACGACCGAGCGCAGGCGCTCGCGCGTGCGCTCGGCGAGGTCGAGGCTCAGCACCACGCCCTCGCCGGTGACCAGGGCGGGCTGCACCGCCGCGGCCGCCGTGGCGGGGGCGAGCGGATCGCGGCGGCGGACCGGGTGGTTCAGGTTCACGAGGCACCTCCTTCGTTCCAACGCCAGGCCTTCTCGCTGCGCACCGCCGCGCCGATGCGCGTGGTGGTCAGGTTGCGCTTCGCCGCCAGCACGTTGGCGGCGGCGACCGCGTCGAGCACGCCGATCAGGCACAGGCACACCACCACGCTCGACCCGCCGTAGCTGATCAGCGGCAGGGTCAGGCCCTTGGTCGGCACCGCGCCGGTGACCACCAGCATGTTCCAGAACGCCTGGGTGCCGAGCACCACGGTCGCGCCGACCGCGAGCAGGCGCAGGTAGCGGTCCTTGGCCTGCGCGGCGATGAGCAGGCCGGTGACCACCAGCAGCAGGTAGATGCCGGCCACCGCCAGGCCGCCGACCAGCCCGAGCTCCTCGCAGATCACCGCGAAGATGAAGTCGGTGTGCTTCTCGGGCAGGAACGAGTACTTGGCCGTGCTCTGGCCCAGGCCCACGCCGAACAGCCCGCCGCTGCCGATGGCGATGAAGCTCTGGCGCAGGTGGTAGGCCGCGGGCCCCTCGGCGTTCCACGGGTCGAGGAAGGCGAGCAGGCGGTCGCGGCGGTACGAGACCTGGATGACGGTGACGTAGAGCAGCGCCGGCACGCACGGCACCGAGACGCCGAGCAGGTACCACCACGGCGCGCCGGCGAACAGCAGCATCGCGCCCAGCACCACCGCCATCACCACCACCGAGCCGAGGTCCTTGGTCATGTAGACCAGGCCGGCGACGATGGCGAAGCCGGCGAGCGGCAGCAGCACGCCGTACCAGTTGGAGCGCACCCGCTCGGCGACGCGCGCCAGGTGCCAGGCCGCGGCCACCACCAGCGCGAACTTGGCGAGCTCGGCGGGCTGCAGGTTGATCGGCCCCAGGTCGATCCAGCGCTTGGCGCCGTTGATGTCGCGGCCGACGGCGAGCACCGCGACCAGCGACCCGAGCGAGCCGAGCACCACCACCGCGATCAGCCAGCCCTGGCGCAGGCGCTCCGCGCCCAGGCTGCTGATGACCATGGCCAGCACCGCGCCCACCGCCATGGCGAGCGCCTGCTTGACCAGGAAGCCGTACGAGACCGCGGCGTCGCGGCCGGCCGCGCCGATGCCCATGGTCGTGGTGCTGGCGATCATCACCAGGCCGAAGCAGGCGATCAGGGTGACCAGCACCCACAGTTGCAGTCGCAGCCAGCGCGGGGTCATGGGCGGTCCCCGGGGCGGCTGACGGGTGGCGGGTGGCGGGCTGCGGGCTGCGGGCGGCGAGCAGCGAGGAGCGCGGCGCACGCGGGCACGCGCGAGGCGCGGGGCGCGAGGCGCGGGGCCCTGCGCACCAGGTGCATGCCGTGGAAGGGGAGGGCGCTCATGCTCATCTGATCTTCAGGGTTCCGAGGGCGGCCAGGGCGCCGAGGGCGGCGACGATCCAGAAGCGCAGCACGATCTTCGACTCCGGCCAGCCCTTGTACTGGAAGTGGTGGTGGATGGGCGCGCACAGGAACACGCGCTTGCCGCCGCGCAGGCGGTAGCTGGCGACCTGGATGGCGACCGAGGCGGCCTCGACCACGAACACCAAGCCGACCAGCAGGATGAGGAACTCCTGCTTGGTGTTGAGCGCGATCAGGCCGAGCACGCCGCCCAGGGCCTGGCTGCCGGTGTCGCCCATGAAGACCTCGGCCGGCGCCGAGTTGAACCACAGGAAGCCCAGGCAGGCGCCGGCGATGGCGGCGCAGTAGATGGCGACGTCCTGCCCGCCCGAGATGTACAGCACCTTCAGGTAGTCGGCGCTGTCGACGCGGCTGGTCAGGTAGGCGATGCCCATGAAGGCGAGCGCGGCGATGAGCATGGTGCCCGAGGCCAGGCCGTCCATGCCGTCGGTGAAGTTCACGCCGTTGGCGCACGACACGCTGACGAACATCACCCACAGCACCGAGACCAGCCCGAGGTTGACCGCCCACTCCACCGGCACGAACGGGAAGCTGAGCTGGTGCACGCCCAGGCGCACGGTGTAGCTGATGTCGTGACCCTGCAGCTCGAAGTGCTTCTTGTACCAGTCGATGGGGAAGCCGGCGGGGTGGTCGGCGCCGGTCAGCAGCAGGTCGGCGTTGTGCTGGTTGATGACGTAGAGCGCGATGCCGCACACCGCGGCGGCGAGCAGCTGGATGCCGAGCTTCACCGACGGACGGCGTGCCCTTGGCGCCCTTGAAGATCTTGGTGCGGTCGTCGAGGTAGCCGACCAGCGCGAACGACAGCAGCCCGAACTGCAGCAGCCAGGTGCGCCACTCGAGCGGATCGCACCACAGGAACGCGGACACGGCGATGCATGCGACCAGCCCCAGCCCGCCCATGGTCGGCGTGCCCTTCTTGCCCTCGCGCATCGCGTCGACCACCACCGCGCCGTCGCCCTTGGCGCCGGACTCGCCGAACTTCTTGCGCTTCAGCCAGCGGATCAGCGGCGGCATCGCCACCAGCATCAGGACGAACGCGGTCAGCGCCGCCAGCACCACGCGCGTGGTGACGTAGTCGAGCAGGCGCAGCGGCCCCCAGTAGATGCTCCAGTCGGCGAGCAGGTTGTTGAGGCGGCTCATCATGGCGTGGTGACCCGGGCGAGGCGTCCGGTGGGGGTGTCGACCAGCGCGCGCACCACGGTCTCGAGGCCGGCGGAGCGGCTGGCCTTGACCAGGACGGTGGTCGCGCCGGCGCGCGAGGCGGCGCGCGATCAGCGGCAGCGCCGCCTCGCGGTCGGCGGCGTGCTCGCCGTCGGGGCCGCCGGCGGCGCGGTAGGCGTCGAGGATGGCGCGCGCGCGCTCGCCGACGGTCACCAGCGGCAGCGCGAGGCGCGCGGCCTCGGCGCCGACCTGGGCGTGGCCGGCGGCGCTGCCGTCGCCCAGCTCGCCCATGCCGCCGAGCACCGCCAGGCGCCGCCCGCCGTAGCCGGCCAGCACCTGCAGGCCGGCGGCCATGCTGCCGGGATTGGCGTTGTAGCTGTCGTCCAGGACCAGGTGGCCGCCGGTGCCCGGGCGGGCGCGCAGGCGGCCCGAGACCGCGCTGACCGCCGCCAGCGCGCGCAGCGCGGCGTCCGCCGGCACGCCGGCCGCGACCGCCGCGCGCCAGGCGAGCGCCGCGTTGGCCAGGTTGTGCGCGCCGAGCAGGCCCAGCTCGACGCTGCCGGCGGTCGGTGCGCAGGGTCACGCCGTCACCGCGCAGGTCGCCGTCGACCGGCAGCGCGGCCGAGCCGACCTCGAGCAGGCGCCGGCCCGCGGCGCGCTCGCGCAGCGCGGCGAGCAGCGCCGCCGGATCCTGGCCGCCGGCGCGCGCCGCCGCCTCCAGCCCGTGCAGGCCGAGCAGCGCCGGCGCGCCCGCGGGCAGCGCCGCGAACAGCTCGCCCTTGGCGCGCGCCACGCCCAGCAGCGAGCCGAAGCCCTCGAGGTGGGCCGGGCCGATGCAGGTGATGACGCCGAGCTGCGGCTGGGCGATGGCGGCGAGCGCGGCGATCTCGCCCGGGTGGTTCGCGCCCAGCTCGATGACCGCGAACGCCACCGCCGGCGGGGTGTTCAGCACCGTCACCGGCACGCCCAGGTGGTTGTTGAGGTTGCCGCGCGTCGCGTGCACCGCGCCGGCCGCGCCGCAGGCCAGCGCGACCAGCTCCTTGACCGTGGTCTTGCCGTTGGAGCCGGTCACGCCGATCCAGGTCGCGCCCTGGTGGCGGCGGCGGAACTCCGTGGCCAGCGCGGCGAGCGCGGCGGTGACGTCGGCGACCACCAGCACCGGCACCGGCACCGCCACCGGGCGGGTGGCCAGGATCAGCGCTGCGCCGTCGCCGACCGCGGTGGCGGCGAAGTCGTGGCCGTCGTGGTTCGCACCAGGCAGGCAGGCGAAGAGGTTGCCGCGCCGCACCGCGCGGCTGTCGATGCTCGCGCCGTGCACCACGACCTCGCGCGCCGCGCCGTGCCAGACCCCGCCGGTCAGGCGCACCGCGGCCTGCTGGTCGAGCAGGAACGGGGCCGGGCGGGGGACGCTGGCGACGGGCAGGCGCGCGGAGGTCATGGGCGGGGGCGCTCCACCGCGCTCGCGCGCCCGCCGGCGGCGCTGACGCCGCCCTCGAGACCGGCCACGAAGGCGCGGTCGTCCCAGGGCAGCACGCGGTCCTTGATGATCTGGCTGGTCTCGTGGCCCTTGCCGGCGACCACCACCACGCCGTCGGGCCCGGCCAGGGCGCGCGCCAGGCGGATCGCGCGCGCGCGGTCGAGCTCGACCACCAGCAGGCGGCCGTCGGGCATGCGCTTGCCGTCCAGCATCACCACCGGCTGGCCGCCGGGCGTGCGCAGCGCGCTCGCCAGCACCGGCAGGTCGGCGGCGCCGCCGCTCTCGGCCCAGAACACCTGGGTGCTGCGCGGCAGGCCGGCGATGACCTCCTGGGCGATGCTGCGCGGCTCCTCGCTGCGGCTGTTGTCGGTGGTCAGCACGCCCAGGTCGGCCTCGAGCGCGGCGCAGCCCATCGGCCCGCGCTTGGTGCGGTCGCGGTCGCCGCCGCAGCCGTAGACGCACACCAGGCGGGCCAGCGGGAACTCGCGGCGCACGGCGCGCAGCATCACCGCGATCTCCTCGGGGGTGTGCGCGTAGTCGACGAAGGTGTCGGGGCCGCGCGCCAGCAGCTCGAGGCGGCCGGGCACCGCCGGCAGCGTCGCGAGGCGCGCCAGCGCGGTGGCCAGCGGCACGCCGGTGGCGCTGGCCATCAGCGCGCCGGCCGCGGCGTTCCAGGCGTTGAAGTCGCCGGGCAGGCGCACCGGCAGCGGGTAGTCGATGCCGGCGAAGCGCAGCCGCCAGCCGCGCTCGGCCTTGACGATGCGCGCCTCGCCCTTGGCGAAGCCCAGCGCCAGCACGCGCGCGCCGGCGGTCTGCGCCGCGTGCGCGACGGTGTGCGCGTGCGCGTCCTCGGCGTTGACGATCGCCAGGCCGCCCGGCGCCAGCCAGCGGAAGATGCGCAGCTTGGCCTGCAGGTAGGCGCCGAGCGTGCGGTGGTAGTCGAGGTGGTCGCGGCCCAGGCCGGTGAAGGCGACCGCGGCGAAGCGCAGCCCGGCGAGGCGCTGCTGGTCGCCGGCGTGCGACGAGGCCTCGAGCGCCACGCCCGGGCAGTCGCCGGGCAGGCCGGCGAGGAAGCGGTGCAGCTCCTCGGGCGGCGGCGTGGTCTGGGCGTTGGCGCGCTCGGCGGTGCCGTCGTGCCAGCCGATGGTGCCGACGCGCGCCGCGCGCGCCTCCGCCCCGCCCATCGCCCACCACGCGCAGTGCGTGGTGGTCGACTTGCCGGCGGTGCCGGTGACCGCGACCAGCGGCGGGTGCGCCAGGTCCAGGCCGTGCGCGGCGGCGCTGGCGCGCGCGAACGCCCAGCGCGGGTGCGCGCTGGCCAGGCCCGGGCCCTCGTCCTCGAGCTCGGCGACGATCACCGCGGCGCCGGCGGCGTGCGCCTCGGCGCGGTGCCGGGCGCGCTCCGCGGTGCGGCCGCTCGCCACGTAGGCCTCGCCGGTGCGCACCGTGCGGCTGTCGCGCGCGACGCCGGCGAGCGCGGCCGGCAGCGCGAGCGCGCCGCCGCCGCCCAGCGCGGGGATGAGGGACTGACCGGCGAAGAGGCGGGCGATGGGCATCATCGGACGGAGTCTCCGGAGATGGTGACGGCGCGCGGCGCGGCGGAACTGCGGACGGTGAGCGGGGCGTCGGCGTCCTCGGCCGGCGCGGCCGGGGCGCGCGCGGCGGTCGGGCGGCCCGCGCTGCGGACGGGGCGCGCGGGCCGCGCCGGGGCGCTGGTGGCCAGCGCGCGCACCGCCGCGCTGGCCAGCGGACGCGGCGCGGGGGCGGGGGCGGGGGCGGGGGCGACCGGGGCGGCGACCGCGGCGGAGCGGCCGGCCTTGGCGTCCTTGGCCGCCAGCTTCTCCTGCTCGGCGGCGACCAGGTCCGCGCGCTTGGGCACGTGCAGGTACTCGAGCGAGGCCTGCAGCACCTTCTGCACCACCGGCGCGGCGGTCTCGGCGCCGTAGTGGCCGCCGCGGCTCGGATCGTCGATCACCACCAGGCAGAGCAGTTCGGGCTCGACGTTCGGCTCGGCCGGCGCCCAGCACACGAACGAGCCGACGTGGTTGGAGTGCGAGTAGTGGCCGCCGACCAGCTTCTCGGCGGTACCGGTCTTGCCCGCGGCGGTGTAGCCGGAGAGCTCGGCCTTGCGCCCGGTGCCCTCGGTCATGGTGTGGGTCATCGCCTCCTGGATCTGCGCGGCGTCCTCGACGCTGAACGTGCGCCGGGGCGGCGGCAGCACCGGCAGGGGCAGCTCGCGGCCGCGCCCGTGGTCGTCGAGGGTGTAGATGCGCCGCACCAGGCGCGGCGGCAGCCACACGCCGTGGTTGGCGGTGGCGGCGTGCGCCATGGCCAGCTGCAGGGGCGTGACCGCGATCTCGTGGCCCATCGGGATCGACATGCACGAGCCGAGCACCGACCAGCGCGGGCGCGCCAGCACGATGCCGGCGTCCTCGCCGGGCAGGCAGATGCCGGTGCGGCGGCCGAAGCAGAAGGTGCCGACCCAGTGGAACAGGCGCTCGACGCCCAGGCGGATGCCGAGCTTGGCCATCAGGATGTTGTCGGACAGGGCGATGCCCTGGGTGACGGTGAGGTTGCCGTGGCCGCCGCTGCCGACGCTGTGGTCGGTGATGGTGCGCACCGCCTTGCCCTCGCGGTGGGTCCAGCGGCCGTGCTCGCAGAAGATGCTCTCGGCCCAGGTGGTCAGGCCCTCGGCCACGGTCGCGCCGGCGATCAGCGGCTTCATCGTCGAGCCCGGCTCGTAGACGAAGGCGATGACGTTGTCGCGCAGGGCGCGCGGCTGCAGCTTCGTCATGTCGGATGGGTCGAAGGAGGGCCAGCTCGCCATCGCCACGATCTCGCCCGTGGACGGCCGCACCATGATCGCCGCGGCGTTGGCCGGCTGGCTCTTCTCGACCTGCTCGAGCAGCGCCTGCTCGAGGATGCGCTGCAGGGTGGCGTCGATGGTCAGCTGGACGTGCGCGCCGCTCTGCGCCGGCACGCTCTCGGCGTCGGTCAGGCTGGGCTTGCCGAGCGCGTCGATGGTGACGGACTCGTGCCCGGGGATGCCGCCGAGCAGCGCGTTGCACGACTGCTCCAGGCCGGCGCCGCCGCTGCCGTCGCTCTGCACGAAGCCGAGCACGTGCGCGGCGAGCGGCCCCTCGGGGTAGCGGCGGGTGAACTCGCGGCGCACGTAGATGCCGGTCAGGTTGAGCTTCCTGATCTGCTCGGCGTGGTCGTCGTCCACGCCCTTGGCGATCAGGCGGCCGTTGCGCGGCGACTCGAACTGCTCGCGCAGGCGGTCGCGCGGCTGGCCGAGGATGCGCGCCAGCTCGACGGTCGCGCGCAGGCGGTCGTCCATGTACACCGGGTCGCAGCTGATCGTCCAGGTCCCGTCGCTGACCGCGAGCGGCGCGCCCTGGGCGTCGTAGAAGTTGCCGCGCGCCGCCGGCAGCGTCCAGGTGCGGGTGCGCTGCTTCTCGCCCATCTGCGCCAGGTGCTCCGCCTGGTCGACCTGCAGGTGGTGCAGGCGCATCGTCACCAGGCCGAACAGCCCCGCGAACACCAGCAGGGCGAGGCCGGTGCGCCAGGGCTGGGCGGTGACGGGGACGAGCGCTTCGTTCATCCCGCGCGCCTCGATGAGACAGCCGGATAGAACCGCCAAGCCGCCAAGACGCCAAGGGCTGGAACGGCCTTCGACGGATGCGCACCGTCCTCGCGGCTCGCGACGGAGGGGCTCTCCCCGAGCCCTTGGCGCCTTGGCGTCTTGGCGGTTCTCTCAGCTCGAGTTTGGGTCGTGGTGGGCACTGCGGGACCGGACTGGGGTGGGTTCAGCGGACGGCGAGCGGGGAGCTGGAGCGGTCGCGCGCGGCGGCGGGTTCCGGCGGGGCGAGGGGCAGCTCGATGCGGCGCGCGATGTCCTCGAGCGCGGTCGGGCTGGCGGCCTGGTCGAGGACCGCGCGCAGGCGCTCCTGCTTGTAGGCGAGGTCGGTGCGCGCCTTGAAGTCGGCGCCGCGCTGCTTGGCGAGCGCGGCCTGCTCGTTGCCGAGCAGCGCGACCTTGAGGGCGATGGCCAGGGCCAGGCTGATCCAGGCCACCGCGACCAGGGCGTGGAGGACGAGGTCGGGACGCTTCATGGGTGGGCTCCGGCGCGCTCCGCCCAGCGCAGCTTGGCCGGGGCGGAACGGGGGTTGGCGGACAGTTCGTCGTCACCGGCGGTGATCACGCGGCGCGCGGCGTCGGCGTAGGTGCCGGCCTCGCGGCGGTCGCGGAAGTCGGTCTTCACCGCGCGGTCCTCGAGGCTGTGGAAGCTGATCACCACCGCGCGCCCGCCCGGGGCGAGCAGCGCGGGCAGCGCGGCGAGCAGGCGGTCGAGCTGGCCGAGCTCGTCGTTCACGGCGATGCGCAGGGCCTGGAAGGTGCGGCCCGCGGGGTGGCGGGAGTGGTGGCCGGGCACCACGCGGCGGATCTCCTCGGCGAGCTCGGCGCCGCGTCTGCAGGCGGCCTTCCGCGCGGCCGCGCTTGAGGGCGGCGGCGATGCGCCGGCTGAGGCGCTCCTCGCCGTAGCGGTAGATGACGTCGGCGAGCTCGTCCTGGCCGAGCGCGTCGATCAGCTCCAGCGCGCTGCGCGGGCAGCCGTCGCCCATGCGCATGTCGGCCTGCGCGGCCGAGCGGATGGAGAAGCCCCGGTTGTCGTCGTCCAGTTGCATGCTCGAAACCCCGAGATCCGCCAACACGCCGTCGAAACGCTCCCCCTCCCTGACCAGCGCCTCCGTGGCGTCGGCGAAGGTCCCGGCGCGCACGCTGAAGCGCGCGCCGTAGGCCGCGAGCCGCGCCGTCGCCAGCGCGCGCGCCTGCGCATCGCGGTCCACTCCGTGGACCGTGGCCCCGCCCGCGAGCAGGGCCTCGCTGTGGCCCCCCAGACCCAGGGTGCAGTCCAGCACCCGCCGGCCCGGCGCGGGGCGGAGGTGTTCGACCACCTCCGCGAGCAGCACCGGGACGTGACGCGCCGCCGCGCCTTCCTGCTCAGGCACCGACGGCCACGCGCGGCGCCGCCGCGGCCGCGTGGTCGACGGTCCGGCGCAGAAAAGCGAGGTAGGCGCTGTCCTCGGCCACCGCCGGGCCGAGGCGCCGGCGCAGGCAGGCGAGGCGCAGGGCCGCGAGCTCGAGGTCGCCCTGCAGGTCGGTGCCGCTGGCGGCGGAGTGCTCCACCGCGGCGTCGAGGGCGTGCAGCAGGCGACCGAGCGGGGCATCGTGCATGGCGGTCTCCATGGTCGTGAACGGGCGCATCAGCGCGGCGGGGGCGGTGCTCATGCCTAGATCATCAGGTAGGAGTTGAGGTCGGCGTTGTAGCTGGGACCGGCGTCGCGGCCCGACCACGCGAGGTAGTCCGCGGGGTTCCACACCTGGATGGTGGTGTTGGTGCAGACGAAGAAGACGTCGCGCTCGAGACCCAGGTAGCCGACCAGGTGGGCGGGCAGCACCACGCGGTGCTGGGCATCGATGGCCATCGAGGCCATCTCGCCGTTGAGCGCGGTGACCAGGTGCAGGCGCTGCTCGGGGCTGAGCCGGGCGTCGTCGAGGATGCGCTGCTCGCGGCGCTGGAGCTCTTTCTCGGTGAGCAGCAGGAGGATCGGGTAGATGCGGTTTTCAGCGTTTTTCCCGGCGTTTCCCGCGGCACCGACGGTCGGCATCGCGTGCTTCATGCCGCGCAGATGATCGACGCCGGCCTCCTGCAGGAGGGCACGGGCCTCGCGCGGGATGGTCACCTGATTCTTCGGCGACAGGCGTTGGGTTGGAAGCACGGCCAGCTCCACTGGACAGGGATACTGCTAATAGCCTCTACTCTATGCAACCGGAAACTACTTCATGCAACTGGAAGTTTCCGATGCAGTGGAGGGTGCAACCAGCATGCAGTGGGTCGGTTAGGACTCACGACCTGATTCCGCGCCATTCCGGGGTGTTGGCGCGTGGCCCGGCGGGGCCACAGTGCGGGCATGAGCCGCTACGATGATCTGGGTGGCGACGCGGTCATGGAACCGCTGCTCGCCGACTTCTATGGGCGCATCGCCGGCAGCGCGATCGCCCCCCTCTTCCCGCCGACCATGGACGAGACCCGCGCCAAGCAGTTCGCCTTCCAGAGCGAGTTCTGGGGCGGTCCGGCGCGCTATTCGCCGTGGCGCGGGCACCCGCGGCTGCGCGCCCGGCACCTTCCCTTCCCGATCGACCCGGCGGCCGCCCGCGAGTGGCTGCGCTGCATGCGCGAGGCGGTCGCCGCCTCGCGCATGCCCGAGGCCCAGCGGGCGATGTTCCTCACCCAGATGGAGCGCACGGCCGCGGCCATGATCAACCGCGGCGAGGAAGGTGCGGCCGGGGGGATGTGACGGTGGGGGCGGATTCGAGGCACACGGCATCCCTGCCGGTGGCTTCCATGGTGACGCGGATGCGGCCCACTGGGCCGCTCGGCATTCACACCAGGGTATCGAGCTGACTCCGGAGCCGACCGCCTTCCGCGATCCTCCCGAATGCCTGCGGTACGCCCGATGCGTGAGCCGTGACGCGCGGGCTCACCCGCCTCGCGATACTCCCGCGTCGCCATCTGCAGCAGCCGCCACAGCACCTCCTGCCGGCTCGTCCCCCAGGCCTGGGCCTGGTCCTCGAGCGTCAGACCATCGCCGAGCAGGACGACCTCGTCGCCCCGGCGGTCGTCCGGCCCGAGTTCGACGAACGCGGTCTGCATCCCGACCTCGAGCACGCGCCGGCGCACGCCGGCGACCTGGCACCACCCGGTGCGCAGTCCATTGCTGTACCCCATCGGGATGACGCCATGGCGGCTGGCGGCGAAGCCGGTGTAGCCGGCCGGGCCGCGGGTGTCACGGCCCTCGACCAGGCGCACCGCGACGCGCACCGCATCGCGGTAGAGCGCCAACCCAGGACGCACCCCGTCGAGCCACGCGTCGGGCTGGTCGAGCAGGGCGGTGGCGGCGGCGTGCAGGCGCAGGCCGCGCCCACCGGCCGCGGCGAGCAGGCGGGCGACATGCTCGGGCCTGGTGGCATGGGTGAACGCCTCGCCGCAGCCACCGGCCGCGAGCACGGCATCGACCTGCTCCGCCGGGCAGGCGAAGCGCTGCATCCCGGTGTCGACGCACAGCACCGGGCCGGCGGCGCGCAGGGCCGCCGCCTGGTCGGCATCATGGACGGCCGGGCGCACCCCGGCGGCCAGGTGGTCGGCCACGGGCAGGTCCACCGGCGGCCCCATGGCCAGGACCGGCAGGCCGGTGGCGGCATGGATGCGGGCGCTGGCCGCCTCGGCCAGGGAGAAGGTGGCGAAGCCGGCGACGGTGCCGGCCAGCGCCGCTGACCACGCGCTCGGCGCCGCAGCCATAGGCGTCGGCCTTGACCACCGCGTGGACCGGGACGCCGGTACGGGCGGCGATGGCAGCAGCGGCCGCACGGATGCGCCCGAGGTCGATGGTGGCGGTGATCGCCGGCGTGCGGGAGGACATCGCGCCCGCCGGGCTTCAGGGATGAGCGGCCAGCTTCTGCAACCACTCCCCGCTCAGGCGGTAGGTGGTCCACGCGCTGGTCGGGGTGGCCCCGAGCGTCTCGAAGAACTCGATCGCTATCGTATTCCAGAGCAGCACGGTGAACTCGACGCGGCCATAGGCGCGCTCGACCGCCGTGCGCGCTATGAAGCGCAGGATACCGGTGGCGATACCGCGATTGCGGTATTCCTCCTTCACGAAGATATCTTCCAAGTACAGACCACGACGAGCGTTGAAGGTGGAATAGGTCTGGAAGAACACGGCCATGCCCACGGGCACGCCATCCAGGAAAGCGAGCACGGGCTCGATGACTTTGTCTGGCCGACCGAGCTCGCTTTTCAGCGTCTCGAGGGTCGAGTGGTTGGGCAGGCGCTCGAACGCCGCGAAGGCCGCGACCATGTCGTTGAGGACGGCCGCGTCATCGAGAGTGGCCATGCGCACGACCAGTCCGGGGACGTCCTTCTTGACCACCTGCGGCTCCTGGTTCGCCGGGAGTAGAGCCGGGCATGGGGGAGCGTCAAGCTGCGGCATGCAGCAGTGCCGGACCTGTGGGCCGGAACCCCGGTGACCCGGACCCTAGACCCGGAGCCGAGACCCTAGATAGGGTGCTGTATCAGCAGCGTGATCATGGTCATCAGAAGGGCCGCCTCGTGTGGTCGCTGCTGAACCGGCCCGGGAACAAGCCAATCCACACCGTCACACGAGGTAGGGTCTAGGGTCTAGGGTCTAGGGTCTTCGAAGGTCATCCAACAGCCCAACCTCCCCAACTCGCCGATTGAATCCCCCCCCCTCCCCCCTTCAATGCCGCGCCCGCCATGGCCAGCCGTACCGCCGCACTGATCAGCCTCGGCTGCTCGAAGAATCTCGCCGACAGCGAGGACCTGATCACCGCGCTGCGCTCGGTCGACTTCGGGCTGACCAAGGAGCTCGGCGAGGCCGACCTGGTGCTGATCAACACCTGCGGCTTCATCGAGGGCGCCAAGCAGGAGAGCATCCAGCACATCCTCGACGCCGCCCAGGGCCGCAAGGACGGCGCGAAGCTCTTTGTCGCCGGCTGCCTGACCGAGCGCTACCTGAGCGAACTCCAGGCCGACATCCCCGAAGTCGACCAGTGGGTGACCTTCAAGGACTACGACCGCTTCCCGGCGGTGGTGCGCGCGCACTTCGGCGACATCCCCGAGCACCGCCTGCGCCACGACCAGCGCAGCCAGCTGACCCCGCCGCACTACGCCTTCCTGAAGATCGCCGAGGGCTGCGACAACACCTGCAACTTCTGCGCCATCCCGCTGTTCCGCGGCAAGCACCGCTCGCGCCCGCTGGAGGACCTCGTCGCCCAGGCGCGCACCCTGGCCAAGCGCGGCGTGCGCGAGATCAACCTGATCTCGCAGCACCTCGACTACTACGGCCAGGACCTCTACGGCGAGAAGCGCCTGCCCGCGCTGGTGCGCGCCCTGGCCGCGGCCGCGCCCGAGGCGTGGCTGCGCCTCCACTACTGCTACCCCAACGACTTCACCGACGAGCTGATCGCGGCCATGGCCGAGACGCCCAACGTGCTGAAGTACGTCGACATGCCGATCCAGCACGGCGCCAGCCGCACCCTGGCGGCGATGGGCCGGCGCACCACGCGCGCCCAGATCACCGAACGCCTCGGCCGCATCCGCGCCGCCATGCCCGAGGTGGTGGTGCGCACCCAGTTCATCGTCGGCTTCCCCGGCGAGCGCGACGAGGACTTCGCCGAGCTGATGGACTTCGCCAAGGAGCAGTCCTTCGACTCGGTCGGCTGCTTCCAGTACAGCGACGAGGACGGCACCACCGCCGCCAAGATGAAGAACAAGGTCCCGCCGCGAGGTCATCGCCGCGCGCCACCACGCCTTCATGAGCCAGCAGAAGAAGCTGCACCGCGCGCGCCTGAAGCGCTGGATCGGCCGCGAACTGACCGTGCTGGTCGACGCGCAGCGCGACTTCGGGGTGTTCGCCACGCGCCACTACGGCCAGGCCAGCGAGGTCGACGGCGCCACCATCCTGGCCAGCGAGCTGGCCAGCGTCGGCGGCTGGGCGCAGGTGCGCATCACCGGGGCGAAGGGTTACGACCTGATCGCCGAGGCGGTGTGAGCGGCGGGCGCGCCCGTGCGCCGATGACCAGGGCCAGCGCGATGGTCGGACGGTTTTCGCCGCAGAGACGCAGAGTTCCGGAGAGGGCCGCAGAGGACGGCACCATGGAGCCCCGGTGCGGTGCGCCAGCGAAGGTCCGGGTCAACGGCCCTGCGAGAGCCGTCCAGGCCCTTCATGTCTGCTCTGCGGCCCTCTCCGCAACTCTGCGTCTCTGCGGCCAAAAACCTGCGCTCTCCCTCATCGCCTTGTCAGTGCTGCTCGCAGGCTGCGGTTCGGCGCCGGTGCGCACCCGGGCCGAGGGCCAGCCGCCAGCCGCACCGGACCAGGCCGCCGTGCTCGCGGCCGACGTCCAGCGCGTGCACGGCCAAGCGGCGGCGGTCACCGCGGACCTGCTGGTGCGGGTGAAGCCGGCCGGAGCCGACGCGGAGATCTTCCAACTCCACCTGTGGTGCGCGGAGGATGGGCGGATCCACCTCGAAGCGACGCGCCTGGAGGTGCCCTTCATCCGCGCCCTGGTCCAGGCGGACGGGCACTTCACCGCCGAACTGGTGCAGAGCCGGGAAGTCGTCCATGGCGTCCTCGCCGACCTCGCCGGGCACGACGCCCAGGGCAGGCCGCTCGGCCTGCCCTTCCTCACCTGGCTGACCCTGCTCGTCAGCGAGGCCAAGTCGGGCCCCCTGCCGATCGGCCCCGCCGCCACCAGCCCGGCCGCCGACACCCTGCGCTTCAGCGACCCGGCCAGCGGCCTGGCCGCGGTGCTGACCGTCGATCACGCCAGCCACCACGCCCTGGACAAGCGCCTGGTCGACGCCACCGGCGCCCCGGTGCTGACCCTGGAGTACGGCAAGTACCAGGCCTTCGACCTGCTCAACCGCGCCAGCCGCGTGAAGCTGGTCGTCGCCGGCGACGCCGGCGAATATTCCCTGCGCCTGCGCGACCTGCGCGCGGTGCCGGCGATCAGCGACGAGGGCATGCGCTTCGCGCCGCCGGCCGGGCTCACGGAGATCACCCCGGCCGCGTTCCTGCAGCGGCTGGAGCCGGAACCGCCGACGGGTGCCGGGAAGCCCTGAGCTTCGAGCTTCGAGCTTCGAGCTTCGAGCTGCAATTGCGCGTTGCGAGCCACGGACACCTCATACCGCGCTCGACACCTCGCGCCTCGCAACTCGCACCTCACCACTCCCGCAGCCAACCTTCCACACGTGGAAGCGCGCGCCCGCGCCTGTAACAACGCGCCCGTGGGCCCGGTATATCCACCGATCCCAGCCGGGATCGTCCCCACTTCCGCCGAGGCGCCCATGTCCCTGACGAGCACGATCCTCTCCCTTCCGCTGGCCTGCGCGCTGTGGGCCGCCGCGGTGCCGGCGCAGGCCGTCGACCTCGCCCAGCTGCCGGGGGAGGAGCGCTGGCTGGTGCAGGTCGACGTCGCCACGGTGATGAAGGGCCGGCTCGGCCAGTGGCTCCTGCAGCACCAGGACGGCATGGTCAAGGCGCGGCTGAGCCTGCTCACCGCGGTGACCGGCCTGGACCTCACCAAGGACCTCGACTCGCTGACCCTGTGCGGCGCCGATGCGGGCGAGGACAGCGCGCTGATCTACGCGCACGGCCGCTTCGACGGCAAGCGCCTGACCACCCTGGTGCAGGCCGCCGAGGGCTACACCAGCATCCCCTACCAGGGCCATGCCATCGCGCAGTGGAACGACACCAAGCGCGGCGCCGGCAAGCTCAACGCGGCCTGCCTGGTCGGCGACGGGCTGCTGGTGTTCTCGCCGCGGCCCGAACTGGTCCAGCTGGCCCTCGACGTGCTGGACGGGCGCAGCCAGGACACCGCGGCCAAGTCCGGGCAGTTCGACGCCGCCGCCTTCCCCGCCGGCGCGCCGCTGGTGCTGGCGGCCACCGTCGACATGCAGAACTGGGCCAAGCTCGCGCCGCAGGCGGCGATGCTGCGCAACGTCCGCGGCGTGGTCGCGGGCATCGCCGAGCTGGGCGACGACTTCGTGGTGAGCGCGCACCTCGGCGGCCGCGACGCCGCGGCCGCCGCGCAGCTGCGCGACCTGGCCCAGGGCCTGATCGCGCTGGCCAAGCTCAATCAGGGCGCGCCCATGGAGCCCGTGGTGCAGGCGGTGGTCGACAGCGCGCAGATCAGCGCGAGCGGCGCCGATCTCAGCGCCAGCGCGCACGTGCCGATCGCGGCGGTGCTCAGCGTCATCGAGAAGCGCAACGCCGGCCAGGCGCCCTGATGGTTTCCGGCCGGTCGTCGCCCAGCGCCGGCCCCGTCGCCGACGCGGACGTGCCGCGCCTGGTGGCGGCCGCCCGCGCCGGCGACGGCGAGGCGTTCGCGACCCTGGTGCGCACCTACGCGGCGCGCCTGCACCGCTTCGTCACCGCCCTCGGCATCGGCGCCGCCGACGCCGAGGACGTGCTGCAGGAGGCCTTCCTGCGCGCCCACCAGAAGCTCGACCGCTACGACCCCACCTGGGCCTTCTCGACCTGGCTGTTCACCATCGCGCGGCGCCTGGCGCTCAACCAGCTCGCCAAGCGCCGCCACCTGCCGCTGCCGGAGCAGGCCGCGGAACTGTGCGCCAGCGCCCCGCCCGAGCCCGACGAGGACGCCGGCCGCATCTGGCAGCAGGCGCGCGCGCTGCTGCCCGAGCGCGCCTACCAGGTGCTGTGGCTGCACTACGGCGAGGACCTCGACGCCGGCGGCGTCGCCCGCGTCCTGGGCATCACCGCGCTGCACGCGCGCGTCCTCCTCCACCGCGCCCGCGCCCGCCTCGCCAAGGCCCTCGGCGCCGGCCGCGCCCCCATCCCGGTCCCGCACGGAGTCCAGCCATGAGCCCCGAAGCCCACGATGACCAGCAGCGCCTGTCCGGGCGGCTGCGCCGCGCCGCCAAGGCCTGGCCGGCGGACGCGCCCCGGGACGTGGCCGAGCGCCTGGCCGCGCGCGTCGCCGCCGCGACCGCAGGCGGGCGGACCGCCGGGCGACCGCTGACGATGCCCGCGTGGCGCTGGCTGGCGGCGGCCGCAGGCCTGCTCATCGCGCTCGGCGCGCTGGCGATCGCGCACGGCGCGCCCGCGGCGGCGGTGGCGCCGCTGGTCGTCCGTCAGCTGCCGCCGAACGCCCCCGACCCCTTCGCCCTGCCCCTGCCGGCGCTGCCCACCGAGACCCCGCTCAGCGGCGAACTGCGCAACCTCGACGCCGACATGCGCGCGACCGCGGAATTCCTGGTCGACCGGCTGCCGCGGATCGAGTTGGCGCAGCGGGAGGGCGGGGGGACCGCACGACCCTAGACCCGGGACCCGAGACCGGGAGCCGAGATACTGCGTTTGTTTCGCATCTCGGATAAAATGGAGAGAGCGCGAATGCATCTCCACAAAACTACCTACGCTGTGCGTATCCCTAGGGTCTAGGGTCTAGGGTCTAGGGTCTAGGGCCCAGGGTCCAGGGCCCAGGGCCCAGGGTCTCGGTTCTTCACTCCACCGTCACCGACTTGGCCAGGTTGCGCGGCTGGTCCACGTCGCAGTTCCGGCGGCGCGCGACGTGGTAGGCGTAGCGCTGCAGCGGCAGCACGCTGAGCAGCGGCTGCAGCAGGTCCTCGCCGGCGCGCGCCACGGGGAAGAGGTGGTCGCTGAGGTCGCGCAGCGCGCGGTCGCCGGCCTGGCCGACGGCGATGACGCGGCCGGCGCGGGCGCGCACCTCCTGCAGGTTCGAGAGCATCTTCTCGTAGAGCGCGTCGCGTGGGCACAGGCAGATCACCGGCAGGTGGCTGGTGACCAGGGCGATGGGGCCGTGCTTGAACTCGCCGGCGGGGTAGCCGACGGCGTGCACGTAGGCCAGCTCCTTGAGCTTGAGGGCGCCTTCGAGCGCGGTCGGGTGCTCGCCGCCGCGGCCGAGGAAGACCGTGGCCTGGGCGGCGGCGAAGAGGTCGGCGGCCTCGACCACGGCGTCCTCGGCGCCGGCCAGGGTGGCCGCGGCCAGCTCGGGCAGGGCGCGCGCGGCGGCCAGCGCCTGGGCCTCGGCGGCGGCGTTGAGCAGGCCCTTGGCGCGCGCCACCTGCAGCGCGAACAGGTACAGCGCCAGCACCTGCGCGGTGTAGGCCTTGGTGCTGGCCACGCCGATCTCGGGTCCGGCGAGCAGCGGCATGACGCCGTTCGACTCGCGCGCGATGGTCGAGGTGACGGTGTTCACCAGGCCGACCACCGGGATGAACTTGGCGCGCGCCAGGCGCAGGCCGGCGAGGGTGTCGGCGGTCTCGCCGGACTGGCTGATCGCCACCACCAGGGTGTTGCCCGAGGCCACCGGGTTGCGGTAGCGGTACTCGCTGGAGATGTCGACCTCGACGTGGATGCGCGCGAGCTGCTCGAGGAAGCGCTTGCCGAGCAGCGCCGCGTGCCAGCTGGTGCCGGCGGCGAGGAACACCACGTGGTTGACCGTGGCGAGGTCGAGGCCGAGGTCGGGCTCGACCAGCGCGCCGCCGCGCAGGCGGCTGTCGAGCAGGCGCGCCAGCACCGCGGGCTGCTCGGCGATCTCCTTGGCCATGAAGCTGTCGTAGCTGCCCTTCGACACCGCCTCGGCGGTGACCTCGATGGGCTTGAACACCGCCTCGACCGGCCGCCCGGCGAAGTCGCTGAGCGCGAGCCCCTGGTCGGTGAGGTCGGCGATCTGCCCATCGGCCAGGAAGCACACCTGGTGGGCGTGCGGCAGCAGCGCCGGCACGTCGGAGGCCAGCAGCATCTCGCGCGGCCACGCTGCGCCCGCCCTTGGTGAAGGTGGCGGTGGTGCCTTCCGCCCCCGGTTCGCCGGCGTCGTAGGCGCGGCCCTTGCCGACCAGCAGCGGCGAGCCCTGGCGCACCGCGATGATGCGCCGCGGGTGATCCGCGAACACCACCGCGAAGGCGAAGCTGCCCTCCAGGCGCGCCACCGCCGCGCGCACCGCGGCCAGCGCGTCGCCGCGGTAGTGGTGGGCGATGAGCTGGGGGATGACCTCGGTGTCGGTCTCGCTGCGGAAGATCGCGCCGGCCTGGGTGAGCTCGCGGCGCAGGAGCTCGTGGTTCTCGATGATGCCGTTGTGCACCACCGCGATGCGCCCGTCGTGCGGACCGCCGCTGGCGAGGTGCGGGTGGCAGTTGACCTCGGTGGGCGCGCCGTGGGTGGCCCAGCGGGTGTGCGCGATGCCGCAGCTGCCGCTGACCGGCTGGGCTTCGAGCCGGTCGCCGAGCTGCTTGAGCTTGCCGGCGGCGCGGCGCAGGTGGATCTCGCCATCGTTGATGATCGCCATGCCGGCCGAATCGTAGCCGCGGTACTTGAGGCGCTCGAGCGCGACGATCAGCACCGAATCCGCAGGCTTGGGACCGAGATACCCGGCGATTCCGCACATCGCATACGCTCCAGCGCGCCAGCGTAGCGCCCTCCCAGCTAGGCGGAAGGCCCCGCCCCGCGAGTGCCGCGCCAGGAGCCGACACCAGAAGCCGACAGCGGACAAAACAGGAGGGATGAGTGGGTGAGGCCGGGGCCCCTCCTCCCTGCCTCCTCTCCGTCTCTCCGTGTCTCCATGTCGATTCCTTCTCGCAGAGGTCGCTCAAAGAGGGTCGACATGGAGACACAGGGAGACGGAGGGAAGAGGAACGCAGAGGCAGGCGGGACTGACGGGCTGGGCATGTCGGCGCCCAGCGTTTCCACTCGTCTCGCCGAAGACCCTTCATCCTGCTCTCTGCCGCCTGCAGCCTGTCGCCTGCTGCCGGTGCCCGGACACCACCGTTGGAGGACTAGGACCTTCCGGGATGCAATCGCCGATGCGCATCGATGATGCGCCCAGACCCGCACGGACCGCCGCATGCCCAACGCCCTCGCCACCTCCGCCTCGCCCTACCTCAAGCAGCACGCCGACAACCCCGTGGCCTGGCAGCCGTGGGGCGAGACCGCCTTCGCCGAGGCGCGCCGCCGCGACGTGCCGGTGCTGGTCTCGATCGGCTACAGCACCTGCCACTGGTGCCACGTCATGGCGCACGAGTCGTTCGAGGACGCGGACACGGCGGCGCTGATGAACGCGCACTTCGTGTGCATCAAGGTCGACCGCGAAGAGCACCCCGAGGTCGACGCCATCTACATGGACGCGGTGCAGGCGCTCACCGGGCACGGCGGCTGGCCGCTCAACGCGTTCACCGACGCCGACGGGCGGCCGTTCCACGCGCTCACCTACCTGCCGCGCCCCGCGTGGCGCAAGCTGCTCGACCACCTCGCCGCGCTGTGGCGGGACGACCGCGCGCGCATCGCCGCGGCGGCGCAGCAGATCACCGCCCACCTGCAGGACGAGGCCGTCGCCCCGGGCGCGCTGCCCGCCGACCTGTGGAGCGGCCTGGAGCGGAACCTGGCGCGCGCCTGGGACGGCGCCGCGCCGGGCTGGTCGTACGGCGAGGCCAAGGCGCCGAAGTTCCCCTCCAGCCAGGTGCTGCCGCTGCTGCTCGACAGCGGCCGCGCGCCGGCGCTGCGCCAGGCCGAGCTGGTCCTGGAGGCGATGCAGGACGCGGGCATCCACGAGCGCGTGGGCGGCGGCTTCCACCGCTACAGCGTCGACCGCCACTGGCGGCTGCCGCACTTCGAGAAGATGCTCTACGACAACGCCCAGCTCATCGCCGCCTACGCGCGCGCCGCGCTGGTGCTCGGCCGCCCCGACTTCATGCGCACCGCGGTCAACGCCGGCGACTACCTGCTGCGCGACCTGCGCGTGGTCGAGGGCGGCGCGTTCCTGGGCTACGCCAGCGCCGAGGACGCCGACGACCCCGACGGCGAAGGGAGCTTCTACGCCTGGCCGCCGGCCGAGCTGGCCGCGGCGCTGGGCGCAGAGGCCGGCGCCGCGCTGGCGGCGGCGTGGGACATCACCCCCGGTGCGCGCCCGGCCAGCGCGCACGGCCACGTCGAACCGATCGTCAGCCACATCCCGCACCCGCGCGGCACCGCGTTGGCGCGGCTCGCCCCGGACGGCGACGTGCAGGCGCTGCGCGCCGCGTGGGAGCCGCACCTGCCGCTGCTGCGCGCGCGCCGCGCCGCCCGCCCGCGGCCCGGGCGCGACGACAAGGTGCTGACCGACCAGAACGGCCTGGCCCTGGAGGCCTTCGCCGCGCTCGGCCGCTTCAGCGGCGAGGCGCGCTTCACCGCGGCCTGCGCGGAGCTCGCCGCGCTGCTGATGGCGCGCCACCACGCGGACGGCCTGATCCGCCTGCCGGGCGCCGCCGGGCAGCCGGCGCGGCCGGCCTACATCACCGACTACGGCGCGCTGGTGACCGGGCTCTGCGCGGCCTTCGACCTGCTCGGCGATCCCCGCGCTGGTCGACGCGGCCGAGCGCGTCGCCGACGAGGCCTGGGTGCGCCTGCGCGCCGACGATGGCGGCTTCTACACCACGCCCGCGGGTCGCACCGACCTGGTCCGCCGCGGCCGCGAGCAGACCGACAACGCCTGGCCGTCCGGGCAGAACAGCCTGGCGCTGGGCTGCGTGCGCCTCGCCGCGCTGACCGGCCTGGGCCGCTGGCGCGCGCTCGCCGAGGGCGTGTTCTCGGCCAGCGCCGCGATCGTCGCGCAGGCCCCCTCGGCCTGCGCGACGCTGCTGCGCGCCGCCGTGCAGGCGCGGCGCGGGCCGCTCACCGCGGTGGTCGCCGGCGCCGCCGACGATGCGCGCACCGCCCAGCTGCTCGCCGCCTGCCGGCGCTCCACGCTGCCGGGCCTGGCGATCGTGCCGGTGGCCACCTGCCGCGAGCGCGTCCTGGGCCTGCCTCGAGGACCGGCGCGACCTCGACGAGCCGCAGGTGCTGCTGTGCATCGGCACCACCTGCCTGCTGCCGGCGCGCGACGGCGAGGCCCTCGCGCTGCGCCTGCAGGAGGCCGGCCGGCGGCTGGTGGAGGCGCGTGCGGGTGCTGCGGAAGCAGCCATGAGCCGCGGCCGCCGGAACCAGGCATGACCATCATCCACCTCGCCGCGGCGCACGACGGCCAGCTGCTCGACCGCGCAGGTCGGCGACGTGCTCGACATCGCCTTCGCGGAGCCGGCGACCAGCGGTTTCCGCTGGAAGCTCGCGGCACCTCCAGCGGGCTGCACGGTGGCGGGCGACGCGAGTGCGCCAGCCGACCCCGCGCATCCCGGTCGGGCAGGCGGCCACCGCTGGCAAGTGACGGTCGACGCGCCCGGAAGGCACACGCTGGTGTTCACGCTCGGGCGCGGGTGGGAGGAGACGCCGCGGCAGAGCGTCGCCATCACCGTCTCGGTGCGTTGAGCCGTGTCGTGGGTAATGGGCAGGGAGCCGCCCTGGGCCGGGGTGTGGGCGCGCCGTTGGCGCTCCCGGGCACGCGCTGCCAAGACCTGCGCGGTGCCGGAAACCGGCACCGCGCATGGGTGGAGCCCGAGACCGCCGCGCCCGGACGGGGCGCGGCCGCCCTCAATCCGCGACGGTCTGCAGCGTCCAGAAGTCGTCCGACAGGTCGGGATCGGTCAGGTACCCGTAGGGTAGCGTGAAGTAGCCCTTCTGACCCCACTTCGGACCCCACGAGTTGCGCACGATGAAGGCCTGCCGGCTCTCATCGTAGCCCACCGCGAGCACGGCGTGGCCGCCCAGCGTCGCCTCCTTGGGTCCGGGCAGCGCGACGACGCCGGTCTTCGCGACCTCGGGCGACTCGAAGTTCTCGTAGACGGTGAAGCCGAACACGAAGGGGAAGCCGGCGGCCAGGGTGCCCTTGAACTGCGAGAGCAGGCGCGGCACGCGCTGGTAGGAGAGCAGCTTGTGCTTCTTCGCCTCGGCGTACACCGCGGCCGGCGGCTTCTGGGTGAACTTGCCGGGGTTGGCGTCGCTGTAGGTCCACGAGGTCTCGGGCGGAGCGCCGAGGTTGTGCACCGCCTTCACGCCGTCGCGGATCTGCGCACCGCTGTCCGACTGGACGGAGTGCTCCATGTCGCGCTCGTTGTAGTAGATGAACAGGCGCGATGGGGTGAAGACGGTCTTCGCCTTGGCCTTGAGCTGCGCGAACTCCAGCGCGCCGGCGATGGCGTTGGCGGTGCAGCTGCCGATCTGGCCCTGGTCGTAGACGGTCTTCGGGCACTGCTTGCGCAGGTCGACCTTGGCGGGCAGGGCGCGCAGCACGGCGTGCGGGGCCCCATAGAGCAGGTCGCGGTGATCGGGCAGATCGGGTACCCAGCCGTACTTGTTGGCCATGCGGTGTCTCCTTGACGGTGCGTCCCCGGGCGGGGAGTGGTGATGGCGAGAGGGAGCATCCACCGCGCAAGCCGCGCGGTGGACTGCTGAGATACTGGAAAATCGGCGGGGAACCGGAAGCGGTCCCCCACCGCCGAGCTTGCCGGCGGGGGAGGCACGGTCCACCGTCTACGGACCCAGTCGTAGAACCGGCATCCCTGAGGTCGCTCCGGACGGGATCAGCGTCTCTCAGGCTGCGAGTCGCGAGCTTCGAGACTAGGACCCGCAACCCGCAACTCAGTGCACGCTGCCGCCGCGCACCACCAGCGGCTCGAGCGCCTGCTCGGCGGGCACGTGCGGGCAGCCGGCGGGATAGGCGCCGCCCTCGGGGCGCGCCCAGGCCACCGCGTTGCGCAGCAGCTGCTGGACCAGCGGGTGGTGGTAGGTCGGGTAGGCCTCGTGGCCGGGGCGGAAGTAGAAGATGCGGCCGGCGCCGCGGCGGTAGGTCACGCCGGAGCGGAAGGCCTCACCACCCTGGAACCACGACAGCAGCACCACCTCGTCGGGGTTGGGGATGCCGAACGGCTCGCCGTACATCTCCTCCTGCTCGATGTCGAGGTGCGTGCCCGGCAGGCCGCGCACGATGGCGTGGCCGGGGTTGCAGAACCACAGGCGCTCGCGCTCGCCGGCCTCGCGCCAGCTCAGGTCGCAGCTGGTGCCCATCAGCCGCTTGAAGATCTTGGAGTGGTGCCCGCTGTGGAGCACGATCAGGCCCATGCCTTCGAGCACGCGCCGCTGCACGCGCTCGACGACCGCGTCCGCGACCTCGCCGTGCGCGGCGTGGCCCCACCACGTCAGCACGTCCGTGGCGGCGAGGCGCGCGTCGGTCAGGCCGTGCTCGGGCTCCTGCAGGGTGGCGGTGGTGGCGCTGATCCCCGGGTCCGCGCCCAGGGCCGCGGCGAGCGCGCCGTGCAGGCCCTGCGGGTAGATCCGGCGCACCAGCTCGACCTGCTGCTCGTGGACGTTCTCGCCCCACACCGTCACGCGGATGGTCATGGGCTCTCCTTGCCGGTGCGCGCGGCGCGCGGCGCGCGGGTGGTCGCGCGCGGCACCAGCACCACCGGCAGTTCGAGCGCGGCGACGCTCGCCGCCTTGCCGGCGGTGGGGCGGTGCAGCAGGGTGGCGATCGCTTCCGCCGCCCACGCGCCGAACTCGCCCATCGGCTGGCGGATGGTCGACAGCCCGATGACGTCCATCAGCGGCTGGTCGTCGAAGCCGATGACCTGCACATCGCGCGGCACCTGGCGGCCGCGTGCGTTCAGCTCCTCGAGCACGCCGACCGCGATCATGTCGTTGACGCAGACGATGCCGTCGACCTGGGCGTGGTGGTCGAGCAGCGCCGCCGCCGCCGCGCGCCCGGCTTCCGGGGTGATGGCCTCGGCGCGCAACTGCGGCGCCTCGCTGCCGGCCACCGCCACGAAGCCCTCCTCGCGGTCGAGGAACGACTGGGTCTCGGCCGAGCCGGTGATCAGCGCCAGCGCCTTGCTGCCGCCGCGCTGCAGGTAGCGCGCGGCGCGCGTGCCGGCGGCGACGTTGTCGACGGTCACCGACGGCACCCCGGGCAGGGCGTACTCGACGCTCACCACCGGGATGCCCATCTGCTGGAGCTGGGCGACGCGCTCGGGCGGGATGCCCATGCTGCACAGCACCAGCCCCTCGCAGGCGTGCTCGCGCACCAGGCGGTCGAGGACGCGGTTCTTGTCGTCGCGGTCCTGGATGTTGTAGAGCACGAAGTCGAGGTCGGCCGCGGCCAGCCCGAGCGACAGCGGCTTCGACACCGAGAAGTAGAAGCTGGCGCTGAAGAACGGCATCAGCGCGGCGACGCGCTGGCGGTTGGGACCGCGCACCGCCAGGCGGCGCGCCGCGCGGTTGGGCCGGAACCCGAGCTCGACCATCGCGCGCTGCACCGCCAGGCGGGTGGCGCTGGCGACGCGCTCGCTGCCGTTCAGCACGCGGCTGACGGTGGCGATGCCGACGCCGGCGCGCTTGGCGATGTCGTAGATGGTCGGATCGCCGAGCATGGACGCCCCGGTCGTACGGACCGGGCCCGGGTCGGCAACCGCTCTCGTGCGGTGATGCGTCCGCCGGCACCGGGAAGGATGGAACCGCCAAGACGCCACGGGAAGAACCCGGGAACCGGTTCAGGATGCGGACCCGGCGGAAGGGCATACGCGGTCAGGCCGGGCCAGGCCTCCTTGCCGCTGTCGTCCCTTGGCCTTGGCGTCTTGGCGGTTCTGTCCGGCTGCCTTCTTTTCAGAGCAGGCGCAGGCGCGGGAAGACCAGGATCACGCCGATGACCGCCATGGTCACCTCGAGCGGGAAGATGTACCAGGCGTTGCCGCCGGGGGCGGACTGGGTGAGGAATGCGGCGCTGCGGAAGAGCGCGATGCCGCCATAGGTGAGGGCCGCCACCAGCAGGCCGGCGGTCTGCAGGCCGGGGCGCCACGCCGCCAGGGCGAACAGCAGCCCCAGGCCGAACTCCAGGCCGCCATAGACCGCGAAGAACTCGCTGCGCCCGGCGCCGCCCACCGGCTGCAGGCCGACGAAGGCGGAAGTCTGCGCAGGCATGGCGACGCACCACACCGCGAAGACCACGTAGAGGAGGGCGTTGATGGCGAGGTAGATGGTGGCGATCATGGCGCGAACCTAGGAGCGCGAGCGGGAGGAGCGAGCGTCTTCCCCGCCATCTCCACGCAGCGCTGGGCGGTCCTGCCGCAGACGGCAGCGGCCGCGCCGCCCAGGTCGCCCTTGCCCCCGCTCCGGGCGCTTCCACAGTCAGCCCCGGGTTCCGCCGCGCGCGCGGCATGCACATTTCCCCCGCGCTCCGGAGCGCCCATGAGCGTCCTTCTCAGCGAACTCCAGCTCCAGCACCACCAGGGCCAGGCCAAGGCCCTGCTCGACGGGCTGGAGAAGGTCATCCTCGGCCAGTCCGCGCTGCTGCGCCTGGTGGTGGTGGGCATGCTCGCCGGCGGGCACGTGCTGCTCGAGGGCCTGCCCGGCCTGGGCAAGACCGAGCTGGTCAAGGCGCTCGCCGCGCTCAGCGGGCTCGAGCACAAGCGCATCCAGTTCACCCCCGACCTGCTGCCCAGCGACATCACCGGCACGCTCATGCTGCAGGAGGGCGCGCGCGAGGCCGATGGCCGCAGCGCGCGCGCCATGGTCTTCCGCCCCGGTCCGCTGTTCGCCCAGGTGGTGCTCGCCGACGAGATCAACCGCGCCAGCCCCAAGACCCAGTCGGCGCTGCTGCAGGCCATGCAGGAGCGCACCGTCACGGTCTTCGACACCACCCACCGCCTGCCCGACCCGTTCTTCGTGCTCGCCACCCAGAACCCGGTCGAGCTCGACGGCACCTACCCCCTGCCCGAGGCCCAGCTCGACCGCTTCGCGGTCAAGTGCGCGGTCACCGGCATCTCCACCGAGACCCTGACGCGCATCCTGCGCGAGCGCCCCGACGGCCGCGCCGTGGAGCCGGTGGCGCTGACCACCGCGCAGGAGGTCCGCGACCTGCTCGCCGCGGTGCGCAGGATCGCCCTGCCCGAGGCGGTCGCGCACTACATCGCGCGCCTGGTCAACGCCACCCGCCCCGAACTGGCCGAGGCCCCCGACGCCATCCGCAGCGCGGTGAAGTGGGGCGCCAGCCCGCGCGCCGCGATCAGCCTGGCGGCCTGCGCGCGCGCCGCGGCGCTGCTCGCCGGCCGCCCGGCGGTGGGCTTCGCCGACGTCAAGGCGCTCGCCGTGCCGGTGATCGGCCACCGCCTGATCCTCGGCTACGAGGCCGGCCTGTCCGGCACCACCGCCAGCGCCCTGGTCGAGGGCCTGCTCGGCAGCGTCAGCGAGCTGGCGGCGTGAGAGGCGCAGTCCGGAAGTCCGGAAGTCCGGGAGTCCGGGAGTCCCTTGGTGCGGGGGGCGCGTCCGCGCCCACGCTCCACCGCCCACCGATGGACTCGCGCCGGCTCCGGCAGCGGACTTGCGGACCTCCGGACTTGCGGACTTCCGGACTCTGGTCCGCGCGCGGCGCTCTCGCGCTCCTGATCCTGCTCTCGACCGTCGCCGCCGCGCCCGCCGAGGACGACCTCGCGGTCACCGTGGCCGCGCCGTGGATGGACGGGCACGGCTACACCCCGCTGATCGTCACCATCGCCGCGCGCATCGAGGCCGACGTCACCCTCGAGGCGGAGTGCGGCACCATGCGCGCCCGGCTGGCCACCCACGTGGTGCCGGGCGGGCCGGCGCGCCGCACGCTGCTGCTGCCGGTGCAGGGCAGCGATTACCTGCCGGGCGGCGAGGTCGTCTGGTCGGACGGGCACGGCCACGCCGGCACGGCCGCCTTCGGCGCGGGCGGCGCGCACGGGCAGTCCGACCTCGCCCTCGCGGTCATCGACCCGGGCGAGGAGCTGCACCTGCCCGCCCTCGCCGACGCCCTCGAGAAGCTCGGCGTGCGCAGCAGCCGCAGCGTGCAGCGCATCGCCCCCGACCTGCTGCCCGAGCGCTGGCAGGGCTACCCCTTCTGGCTGACGCTCTGCCTGACCCCCGGCGGCGAGGCCGCGCTCGCAGGCGCGCAGCGCGCCGCGCTGGCGCAGTGGACCCAGGCGGGCGGCGCGGTCTTCGTCACCACCCCGGCCCAGGTGGCCCGCTGGGCGAAGGACGGGGTGGCGGCGACCTGCGTCGACAGCGCCGACGCAGCACAGGTGCGCGCGCTGCAGCAGCGCATCGCCACCGCCGGCGAGGGCGGCGGGCTGCTCGACCGCCAGGCGGTGCCCGGCACCGAGAACGTGCCGGTGGCCGGCTTCTTCACCCTCGCCATCGGCTTCGCGCTGCTCGCCGGCCCGCTCAACCTGTGGTGGGCGCAGCGCCGCAACGCGCGCCACCTGCTGCTGCTCAGCACCCCCGTGTTGAGCGCCGCGACCTGCCTGGTGCTGCTGGTGGTGAGCCTGTTCCACGATGGCCTGGGCGTGCGCCGCAGCACCATCCAGGCGACCTGCCTGGACGTGCGCCGCGGCCGCGCCGTGACCTGGACGGCCTGCACCTACTTCGCCGCCTTCGCGCGCAGCAGCGCGGTGCTCGACCAGGACGCGCGGCTGGAGCGCATCGACCAGGAGGGCTCGTCGGAGCGCTATGGTCGGCAGGCGCTGCCCCTGAGCGCCGACTGGCGCGCGGGTCAGCTGCTGACCGGCGACCTGGTGCCGGCGCGCCGCAACCGCACGCTGATCTGGGTCGAACCGCGGCCCGACCGGCGGCGCATCGCGATCAGCCGCAGCGGCGACGGCTGGTCGGTCGGCAACGGCCTGGGCGCCACCATCACGGCCCTGGTGTGGCTCGATGCGGACCTGCAGCCGTGGCGCGCGGACGGCATCGCCGACGGCCAGCGCGCGGCGCTGAAGCGCATCCCGCGCGACCCGGCGGGCGGCGGCTGGCACCAGTACCCGCCCACCGCCCTCGCCCCTGGCGCCGGCCTGCGCCAGGGCTTCCTCGGCCACGGCCACCGCCAGGTGGCGCTGCCCCTGGGGGAGGCCCCGGGCGCCTTCGTCGCCCAGCTCGACCGCCCTTTCGCGACCGTGCCCGGCCCGGACGGCGCCGAGGCGCAGCCGGTGCAGTCCACGGTGTTCGGCACCTGCGCGGGCGACCCCGCGGCCGCGCCAGGAGGGCGCTGAGATGGCCTTCGTCGAGGTCCGCAACCTGACCCGCACGTTCGGCGCCGTGCACGCGGTGAAGGACATCGCCTTCAGCTTCGAGCGCGGCGACATCTTCGGCTTCATCGGCCCCAACGGCGCCGGCAAGTCGACGACCATGCGCATCCTCGCCAGCCTCGACCTGCCGAGCAGCGGCGACTGCAGCGTCGCCGGCCTGAGCACGGTCGACGACGCCGCCGAGGTGCGCCGCCTGATCGGCTACATGCCGGACAGCTACGGCACGTACCCGAACATGGCGGTGCGCGAGTACCTCGACTTCTTCGCGCGCGCCTACGGCCTGGACCCGGCCCGCCGCCGCCGCGCGGTCGCCGACGTGGTCGCGTTCTGCCAGCTCGGCGCGCTCGCCGACAAGCTCATCACCACGCTCTCGAAGGGCATGAAGCAGCGCCTGTGCCTGGGGCGCTGCCTGATCCACGACCCGCAGCTGCTCATCCTCGACGAGCCCAGCGCCGGCCTCGACCCGCGCGCGCGCATCGAGTTCCGCGAGCTGCTGCGCCTGCTCGCCGCGCAGGGCAAGGCGATCTTCATCAGCAGCCACATCCTCGCCGAGCTCGAGGAGCTGTGCAGCGGCGTGGCGATCATCGAGCAGGGGCAGCTGGTGCGCACCGGGCGCGTCGCCGAGATCAAGGCCAGCGTCGCCGCCGCGGTCGCCGAGCGCGGCGAGGCCGCGGCCGACGCCCAGGGCGTGATCATCGAGCTGCGCCTGGCCGCCGCCCACGAGGCCCTGGCGCGCGTGCTCGCCGAGCAGCCGGAGCTGGCCGACGTGCGCATCGACGACCTGCTGGTCACCGCGCGCGTGCGCGGCGGCGCCGCGGTCCAGGCCGCGCTGCTGCGCCGGCTGGTCGACGCCGGCCTGCCGGTCTGCCGTTACGCGACGCGCGAGCAGAACCTGGAAGACCTGTTCCTGCACCTGACCGAGGGGAAGGTGCAATGAGCCTCGCCGACGCCGCACCCCGGGCCCCGGACGCCGCGCCCCGCCGTCCGAGCATCGCCCACCGCGTCCTGGCCTCCATCTCCGATCGCGCGAACCCCATGCTGGTGAGGTGCGTCCGCCAGGAACTGCGCAGCCGCACCTTCATCAGCGTCTACCTGCTGCTGCTCGCGGTCGCGACCCTGGCCGCGACCTTCGCGGCGGGCTGGGCCGACGCCGGGCAGGACCAGCGCGGCGGCCAGGGGCTGTTCGGCATCCTCGCCTGGGCGTGGAGCTTCGTGGTCGCGGTGCAGGCGCTCGGCACCTTCGCCGCGGTCACGCGCGAGCGCAACGAGGACACCTGGGACCTGGTCGACCTCACCGGCATGCGCCCCGGGCAGGTGCTGCGCGGCCTGCTGCTCGCCAACCTCGCGCACGGCCAGCTCTACACCGCCGCCCTGGCGCCCTTCCTGGCGATGTCCTACCTGCTGCGCGGCCTCGACCTGATGACCATCGTCTTCGCCCTGGTGACGATCCCGCTGGCCGGCATCGCCGCCTCGACGCTGGCGGTCTTCTGCGCCTGCCTGGGCAACAACAAGGGCAGCCGCGGCCTCCTCGGCGGCCTGCTCGGGCTGCTCCTGGTCGGCTGCTGGTGGGCGAGCCGCTTCGTGTGGATGGAAGGGCTGCCGGTGATCGACGAGATCGTCGCCGGCCTGCGCGAAGGCCAGGCCGAAGCGTGGTTGGCCATGGGCATGCTGGCCAACACCTGGGTGGCCTTCGTGGCCCTGATGCTGGTGCTCAGCGGCGCGCTGCTCACCCACCGCGCCGGCGACCGCTCGGGCGGCCCGCGCCTGATCTGGTTCCTGCTCTGGCTCGACCTCGCGCTGTGGATGCTGATCTTCACCTGGCATAACGCCGCGACGGGCCGCACCTACGCGTGGGCCACGCTCGCCGAGCCGCTGCTGACCAGCGGGCTGGTCGGGGTGATCTGGGCCGCGGTGCTCGGCCTGTTCAGCGTCAGCGAGGACTACGAGCTGTCGCCGCGCCAGGCGCGCGCGATCACCGCGGCGCGCGGCTGGCGCCGCGCGCTGACGCCGCTGCTCGGGCCCGGCGCGGCGCGCGGCCGCCTGGCGTTCTGCGCCTTCACCGCGCTCGCGCTGCTCACCGGCGGCGTCGGCGCGGCGTGCGACAGCAGCGGCAGCGAGAGCGGTCTCGCCTGGCTGCTCGCCAGCGCGCTCATCGCCGGGCACGCCTCGCTGATCCTGTGGACCACCGACCTGATCTACCGCGGCCCGCTGGCGCGCTGGCTGGACACGCCGCTGCTGCGCCGCGGCTTCCTGCTGGTGATGGTCGCGGTGTGGAGCCTGGGCCCGGTGCTGATCGCGCTGGTCTTCGACACCGGCCACGTCGAGCAGAGCTGGCTGGCGACGCTCAGCCCGTTCTGGGGCGCGGCGCAGGTCCTCGACCACCACGGCAGCGACATCAACCCCGTCGACGTCGCCATCCCCGCGCTGGGCGGCCTCGCGGCCTGGCTGGTGCTGCTCATCCAGGGCATCCGCCTGACCATCGTCACGCGCCGCGTCCAGGCGCGCAGCGACGACGCCAACCCGCGGGGCGGCTGAGGTGCCGGCCTGGGACGAGGCCGGGGTGGCCGCGGCCGCGCGCCGCCTGCGCCTCTGCGCCGACCCGCGCCGCCGGCGCCACGGCAGCGGCACGCGCCTCGGCTCCGGGCCCGGCGCCAGCCTGGAGTTCCACGACCACCGCGCCTTCGTGCCCGGCGACGACCTGCGCCACCTCGACTGGGGCGTCTACGCGCGCAGCGACCAGCTGGTGCTGCGCCGCCACCGCCAGGAGGTCAGCCCGCGCCTCGAGATCGTGCTCGACGGCTCGGCGAGCATGGCCATCAGCACTGCCAAGTGCGCGCTGGCCACCGCGCTGGCGGCGCTGCTCACCACCCTCGCCGAGGCCGACGGCGCGCGCCCGCTGCTGTGGTGGCTGGCCGCGGGCGTCCGCCGCCTCGGCCCCGACTGGCGCGCGGCGCTGCGCGACCAGCAGGCGGGCGGCCAGGCCGGGCTGGAGGCGCGCCCCCTGCCGCCGTTCGCCGCCGGCGGCGACCGCATCCTGGTCTCCGACGGCCTGTGCCCGGCGGGTGGCGCGCAGGCGGTGCGCGCGCTCGGCCAGGGCGCCGGCCGCATCTGCCTGGTGCAGGTCCTGACCCGCGACGAGCGCGAGCCGCCGACCGCCGGCGCGGTGCGCCTGCACGACGTCGAGGGCGGCGAGAGCGACGTGCTGCTCGACGCCGCCGCCTGCGCCGCCTACCGCCAGCGCCTCGCCCGCCACCAGGGCGAGTGGCAGGCCGCCCTCGCCGGCCGCGGCGCCGGCCTGGTGACCTGCGCCGCCGAAGACGGGCTGGAGCCCGCGCTGCGCGCGCTGCTCGCGGCCGGCGTGGTCGAGGCGCGGGCCGGCTAGTTCCGGAAGACCTTGGACCCTGGACCCTGGACCCTGGACCGTAGACCCTGGACCCTAGACCCTAGACCCTAGACCCTAGACCCTAGACCCTAGAATGATGTGCGATGTCGGCTCCGCTGCCATGGCAACTGGGATGCTCAGGTCCTGTGGAATATGCGGCAGCAGGCCTTCGAGCACGCCAAACCACCCTGTCCCACGACCTAGGGTCTAGGGTCTAGGGCCTAGGGCCTAGGGCCTAGGCCCTAGGGCCTCGGGTCTTTTCCGGCAGGCGGCAGGTCCGGAACGGTGAAGAAGAATGTCGCTCCCTGGTCCGGTGCCGCCTCCGCCCAGATGCGGCCGCCGTGGCGCTGGATGATGCGGCGCACCGTCGCCAGGCCGATGCCGGTGCCTTCGAAATCATCGCTGCGGTGCAGGCGCTGGAAGGCGCCGAAGAGCTTGTCGGCGTGCGCCATGTCGAAGCCGGCGCCGTCGTCCACCACGCGGAAGACGCGCTCGCCGCCCTGCACGACCGCGTCGATCGCGATGTGCGCGTGGGCGCGGCGCGCGGAGTACTTCCAGGCGTTGCCGATCAGGTTGACGAGCACGATGCGCAGCAGGCGCGCGTCGCCGCGCGCCTGCAGGCCGGGGGCGATGGTGGTGGTGACCTGGCGCCCGGGGCTGGTGAGGCGCAGCTGCTCGTCGATCTCCGCCGCCAGGGCGCTGACGTCGACGGCGCTGCGCGCCAGGTCGCCGCGCGCCACCCGCGCCAGGCTGAGCAGCGCCTCGATGAGCTGGCCCATGCCGGTGGCGGCGCGCGCGATGCGCCCCAGGTAGTCCTGACCGCGCGCGTCGAGGACCCCGGCGTAGTCCTCGTTCAGCGCGCGGCTGAAGCCCGCCAGGCTGCGCAGCGGCGCGCGCAGGTCGTGCGAGGCGCTGTAGCTGAACGCCTCCAGCTCCTGGAAGCGCGCCTCGAGGTCGGCGAGCAGGTCGGCGCGCGTCTCGGCGAGCTGGTGCGCGGCGCGCATGCCGGCGGAGAGCAGCTCGCGGCGCTGCAGCTGCTCGCGCTGCGCGCGCACCTCGGCCATCGCCTGCTGGCGGCGCAGCAGCGCGCGCAGCCGCGCGCGCACCACCTCGAGGTCGCCGTCCCTGGGCGCGCAGCCGTCCGCCCCGAGGTCGACGCTGGCGATCTGGGTCTCGCGCGATTCCCCGGCCGTGATGATCAGCAGCGGGATGTCGCGCCAGGCCGGCGACTGCTTGATGCGCAGGCAGGTCTCCGGGCCGCTGAGGCCGCCGACGTCGAGGTCGAGCAGGATCGCGTCGACCGGCTGGACCGCCAGCAGCTCGAGGGCCTCCGCGCCGGAGCGCGCGGCGATGGTCTCGCAGCCGTCGTCGCGCAGGCGCTCGCCCAGGCGCGCCGGCCACGCGGGGTCCTCGTCGATCACCAGGATGCGCTTCGGGCCGAGCAGGCTGGCCGCGTCCGGCTCCCCGCCGGCGGCGGCCAGCCAGCCGCGCACCAGGCCGTCGACGCGCGCCACCGCCAGGGACAGTTCGTGGTCCTTGCGCAGGAAGCCGTCGGCGCCGGCCTCGAGCGCGCGCAGCTCCTCGTCGGGCGCGTCGCTGGCGGTCAGCAGCAGGCAGGCGGTCAGGCGCATGGCGCGGTCCTGCCGCAGGCGGCGGATCACGGTCAGACCGTCGATGCCGGGCATCACGCGGTCGACCACCGCCACCGCCGGGCGCAACTGGACGGCGCGCGCCAGCCCCTCCTCGCCGTCCGCCGCGACCGCCACCGCCAGACCGGCGGCGCGCAGCTCGGCCGCGAAGCGCTCGCGGAAGGTCGCGCTGTCATCGATGACCAGGACCAGCGCCGCGCGCGCCGCGGCGGGCTGGCGCGCGGCGATGAGGGAGCGCGCGCGCGCGACCACGTACGCGGGGTCGTAGGGCTTGCCGACGTAGTCGTCGGCGCCGGTGGTCAGCCCGCGCACGCGGTCGCGCACCTCCGCCTCGCCCGACAGCATCATCACCGGCATGGCGGCGGTCAGCGGGTCGCCGCGCAGTTCGGCGAGCATGGCGATGCCGTCGCCGTCCGGCAGCTGCACGTCGAGGACCACCAGCGCGAAGGCCGCGCCGGCGAGGGCCTCGCGCGCCGCGGCCAGGGTGGCGCTGGTGGTCACCGCGAAGCCCGCGCCCGCGAGGTGCTCGGCGAGGTCCATGCGCACGGTGAGGCTGTCGTCGACGATCAGGACGGCGGGGATCATGGGCCGGATGCCACTCCGCGGACGAGGCGGGTGAGCTCGGCCGCGATGCCGTCCAGGGGCAGGACGCGGCCGGCGGCGCCGATCTCGGCGGCCTCGCGCGGCATGCCGTACACCACCGAGGTGGCCTCGTCCTGGGCGATGGTGGTGGCGCCGGCGTGGCGCATCGCCAGCAGGCCCCGCGCCCCGTCCTTGCCCATGCCGGTCAGCAGGCAGCCGATGGCGCGCGCCCCGAGCGCCGCCAGCGACTCGAACAGCACGTCGACCGAAGGCCGGCAGGAATGGCGCGGCTCGTCGCGGGTCAGGCGCAGGTGGCCGTCCCGCAGCGCCAGGTGGGACTCGGGCGGAGCGACGATCACCCGCCCACCGCCGGTGGGCAGCGGCTCGCCGTCGACGGCGTGCCCGACGCGCAGCGGCGAGTGCTGGTCGAGCCAGCGCGCGAAGCCCTCGCCGAACGGCGAGCCGATGTGGATCACCGCCAGGACCGGCACCGGGAAGGCGGCGTCGAGGCCGCCGAGCAGGCGCATCAGCGCGCCCGGACCGCCGGTGGAGGTGCCGATCGCGACCGCGGCGAAGCCGCGCGCCGCCGCGTGCTGGCGGCGGACGGCGTCGGTGGCGGGGTCGCGCAGCGGCAGGCGCCCGCGCAGGTGGGTGATGACCTTGACGCGCGAGACCAGCTTGGTGCGCGCCACCAGGCGCCGCTCCCACTCCTGCCCGGGCTCGTGGCCGGTCGGCTTCTCCAGCACCTCGAGCGCGCCCGCGGCCAGCGCCGCGTAGGTCTGGAAGTGCTCGCCGCGGTTGTCGGCGGCCGAGACCACCAGGATCGGCGTGGGCTGGTGCGCCATGATCTGCTCGGCGACCGCCAGGCCATCGACGCCCGGCAGCACCAGGTCGAGGGTGATGACGTCGGGGCGCAGCGCGCGGCACTGGGCGATGGCCTCGGCGCCGTCGGCGGCCTCGCCGACCACCTCCAGGTCGGGGTCGGCGGCGAGGATCTCGACCAGGCGCCGCCGCATGGTCAGGGAGTCCTCGACGACCAGGACGCGGATGCGCGGCATGCTCAACCGACCAGCCCGCGGATGAGCTCGAGCAGCCGGTTCTGGTCGAACTCGGATTTGACCAGGTAGGCGTGCGCGCCGGCCGCCATGCCGCGGGCGCGGTCCTCGGGGGCGTCGCGCGAGGTCACCAGGATCGCCGGCACGCGACCCAGGCGCGGGTCCGCGCGGGTGCGCGCCACGAAGGTGCAGCCATCCATGCCCGGCATCTCGACGTCGACCACGAAGACAGCGTAATCGCGTACCGCGGCCATCGCCAGCGCCTGTTCCGCCGAGGCCGCCACCTCGACCTCGTAGCCGGCCGACTCGAGGATGCTGCGCTCGAGCGAGCGCGTGGTGATCGAGTCGTCGATCACCAGCAGCGGCGCGCGGCGCGGCGTTGGCGGGCGGTGCCCGCGCGCGCCGTACCAGGCGCGCACCGCCTGCACCGCGCCGGGCGCGTCCAGCACCAGGCGCGGGTCGCCGCCCTCGTCGAGGTCGGCGCCGGCCAGGAACGGCACCGGCGCGCAGCCCGGCGGCAGCGGCCGCAGCGCGACCTCGGCGGTGCCGAGGAGGCGGTCGACGCCGAGCGCGGCGGTGCTCCCGCCGACCTCGACCAGCACCACCGTCCAGGTGCCCGCGACGCGCGCCACCGGCGCCGCGCCGAGCAGCGTGGCGAGCGCCAGGAACGGCACCGTGGTCTCGTGGACGAGCAGGAAGTCGCAGCCGTTGGAGACCACCAGCTCGCGCACCGGGACGCGCAGCGTGCGCCGCACCGCGTCGAGCGGCACCGCCACCGCGCGGCCCTGGCACTCGACCAGCAGCGCCGGCAGCGAGGACAGCGCGACCGGCACGTCGATCTCGAGCACCGTGCCCTGCCCCGGCCGGCTGGCGAGGGCGACGCCGCCGCCGACGCGCTCCAGCGCCGCGCGCACCGTGTCGAGACCCACGCCCCGGCCAGCGAGGGTGGTGGGCGTCGCGATGGTGGTGATGCCGCCGCGCAGCAGCAGCGCGTGCAGCGCCGCGGCGTCGAGCGCCGCGGCGGCGGCGGGGGTCAGCCGCCCGCGCGCGGCCGCGCCGGCGCGCACCGCCTCGAGGTCGACGCCGCGGCCGTCGTCGCGCAGGGTGACGCGCACCCGCCCGCCGTGGCGCGCGACCTCCAGGCGCACGGTGCCGGTCGCGGGCTTGCCGGCCGCGGTCCGCGCCGCGACCGGCTCCAGACCGTGGACGACGGCGTTGCGCACCGCGTGCGGCAGGGCCTCGGCGAGCAGCCCGAGCAGCGCCGCCTCGATGCCGATGGCGCCGCCCACGGCCTCCCAGCGGGCCGCCACGCCGCGCTCCTGCGCGGCGTCGCGCAGGCTGCGCTCGAGCGGGCCGAACAGACTGGCCGCGGGCAGCAGGCGCATGCGCGCGGCGCGCTCGCGCACCTCGCGCAGGTCGCGCTGGGCGCGCTCGCGCCCGGCCTCGAGGCGGCCATGCAGGTGCTGCAGGCGCTCGGCCAGTTCGCCCACGATGGCGCGGCCGCGCGCCCCGCCGGCCCCCTGCGCCACCACCTCGCCCAGCGCCAGCACCAGGGCGCGGCTGGCGGCGAGGCCCTCCACCTCCGGGGCCAGCGCGGCGAGGTCCTGCGCGAGCGCCGCCACCCCGGCGAGCAGCGCCTCGGTCTCGCGGGTCTCGACGCGCACCGCCACCGCCGCGGCATGCGTCCGTGGGCCGCCGCGCGCGGCGGCCGCGCCCGCGGCCGCCGCCGACCGGCGGCGCGTCCAGCCGGCCAGCGCCGCGCGCATGGCGTCGACCAGCTTCAGCCCCGCATCGATCGCACCCGCCGCCGGCGCGCTGCCGTCGCGGTGCGGCGCGAGCAGCTCCTCGAGCGCGTGCGCGTGGCCGGCCATGTCCGGCTGGCGCACCACCCGCGCCGCGCCCTTGAGGGTGTGGGCGAGGCGCAGCAGCAGCGCCACCCCGGCCGCGCCCGGCGCGCGCTCCAGCACCAGCAGGTGGTCGGCGAGCCCGGCGATCAGCTCGCGGGCCTCGATGCGGAAGTAGCGGTAGGGGTCGGCGGCGGGCATGCGCGGTCGCGGCGTCAGGCCTTGATCAGACGGGTGAGCCCGCGCGCCAGGGCGGTGAGCTGCGAGGCGGTCTGCAGGGTCTGCCCGGTGCTGGCCTCGGTCTCCTTGGCGAACTGCGCGACGTTGCCCATGGCGAGGTTCACCTGCTCGACCGCGGTGGTCTGCTGCTTGGTGCTCAGGCCGATCTCCTGCGCCGCCTCGGTGGTGGTCTCGACCAGGTCGGCGATCGCCGCGAAGGACGCCGCCGCCTCGCCGAACTGGCGCGTGCCGGCGTCGACCGCCTTGGAGCCGGCCTCGGTGACCATCACCGTGGTGTTGACCGCGGCGCGCACCTCGTCGACCAGGGTGCGGATCTCCTTGGTCGAGCCGCCGACGCGGTCGGCGAGCTTGCGGATCTCGTCCGCGACCACCGCGAAGCGCCGCCCGGCCTCGCCCGCCCCGGCCGCCTCGATGGTGGCGTTGATGGCGAGGATGTTGGTCTGCTCGGCGAGCTCGTTGACCATGTCCAGGATGGCGCCGATCTGCTGCGACTTGCGCCCCAGGTCGAGCATGTGCGTGACGATCAGGTCGACCTGGCGCTGCACGCCGCCCACCGCCTCGCGCGCGCGCTGCACGGTGGCGTCGCCGCTGCGCGCCGCGGTCGCGGTCTTCTCGGCGATCTCGGCGACGCGCTGCGCGCTGCCGGCGATCTGCCGCGAGGTCGCGAGCAGCTCGCTGATGGTCGTCGCGATCTCGGTCATCGCGGTCGCCTGCTCCTTGGCGCCGGTCGCCTGCTGCTGCGAGGCCGCCTGCAGCTCCGCGGACGAGCTCTCCATGTCGTGCGCCGCCGCGCCGATCTGCCGGGTCATCGCCGCTGACGATCAGCCAGCCGGCGAGCGCCACCGCCACCACCGCCGCCACCGTGCCGACGAGCACCGTGCACCTTGGCCACGCTCGCCGCGCCGCCGGCCAGGGCGGCGCCGCGCGCCAGGTCCGCGCGGCGCAGCTCCTCGAGCGTGCCGAGCTCGGCGCGGATGCTGTCCATGAGGTTCTTCCCGACCCGCCCCTGCATGATCTTCTGCGCCGCCTCGAACCCGCTCTGGCGGTACGCATCGATGACGCGCTTGAGCTCGCCCAGCCTGGCCTCGATCAGGCCGAACGCCTTGTCGGCGACCGGCACCTGGGCCGGGTCGCCGGCGACCGCGTCGCGCACGTCCTGCTGCGCCCGCTCGAGCTGCGACAGCGCCTGGTTGTACGGTTCGAGGAAGTTCTCCAGGCCGGTGATCACGAAGCCGCGCTCGCCGGTCTCCGCGTCCTTCATCACGGACATCAGCCGGGAGATGGCGGCCAGGTCGCGGTTGTCCTGAGCGAGCGCGCGGCTGGTCTCGGTCATGGTCACGACGTTGCGGTAGGCCACGCCGCCGACCACGAAGAGCGCGAGCAGGGCCAGGGCGAAGCCCAGGGCGATGCGTTGGCCGATGGTCCAGGGTGCGCTCATGGGATGGCTCCAGGGCGGGCGGGGCCGCCGGCGGTGAGGAAGGGGCTGACGAGGATGGCGAGGTCGACGACCGGCAGGGTCTGGCCGGCGTGCTCCAGCAGCGTGCCGCTGGCGCCATCGGCGCGCAGGGCGCCGCGCGGGGCGCGCACGTGCCCGACGAAGCCCGCGGCGACCAGCGCGACGCCGGGCACGGCCACCGCCAGCCAGCGCGCGGTGGCGTCGGGCGCCGCCGCGCCCAGCAGCATGGCCAGGCTGTACGCCGGCACCGGCCGGCCGCGGAAACCGGCCAGCCCCAGGCAAGCCGGGTGCTGCCCGGGCAGCGCGACCAGCCCGGCGCAGGCGGCGAAGCCCTCGAGCTGGGCCAGGCGCAGCGCCCAGGTGCGACCCCCCGCCAGCGCGAGCAGCAGCGCCACGCCCTCTTCCGGGGGCGGCGGGCGCGGCGCCGCGAAGCCGGCGTCGAATTCGGCGCGCAGGCGGGCGGCGAGCGCGGTGAGGTCGCCGCCGCCGCAGCGGCGACGGCGGCCGCGGCGCTCACGCCGCACCGCCCGCGAGCTGCATGCGGCAGAGCTCGGCGAGGGTGTCGCGGCCGAAGCCGCCACCGAACAGGCACAGGTCGGCCTCCTCGGCGTGCGGCAGCAGGACCAGCGCGCGCGCGAAGCGCGGGCGCGCCGCGGCCGCCTCGCCGCCCTCCGCGGCGAGCAGGGCCAGGCGCAGGTGGACGAGCGCCATCCCCGGCGCCAGCTCCAGGGCCTGCAGGTAGGAGTCGCGGGCGCCGGCGGGCGCGCCGGCGAGCTCCTGGCAGAGCGCCGCGGCGGCGTGGACGCGCGCCGTGCCGGGCTGGGCCGCGATCAGGCGCGCGCACTCCGCCGCGGCCTCCTGGTGGGCGCCGAGGTGCGCCAGCGCCAGGGTGCGCACGAGCGCGGCCAGCGTCTGCGCGCGCTGCCCCGGCGCGAGCCGCTCCACCGCCGCCAGCGCGGCGGCGAAGTCCTCGTGGCGCAGCAGCTCGAGCGGGACCTGCGTGCCGTCGGTCAGCGACAGCGGCGGCCTCCGGCGGGGCCGGCTCCGGCGCGGGTCCGACCGCGGCGGACAGCGCCGCCACGCGCTGCGCGGAGGTGCCGATCGCCGCCATCCACGCCGGGTCCGACGCCGTGGCGGCGCCGGGCGCGACGGTGCGCGCCGACGGCCACCGGCCCGACCAGCTCCTCGTGGCCAGCGCGCTGCGGACCGTCCTCGCGGCGGTACGAGAAGGCGCCCTGGGTGTGGCAGATGCGGAACGACTCCGACAGGCCGCGCAGGGTCTCGGCGTGGCCGAGGAAGAGGTAGCCGCCCGGGCTGAGCGCGCGGTGGAAGCGCGCGATGGCCGCGCGCGCCGCAGCGGGCGCGAAGTACATCAGGACGTTGCGGCAGAAGATCACGTCGAAGCGCCCCGCCTGCCAGAAGGCGGGATCGTCGACCGCGAGGTTGCCGGGCAGGAAGCGCACCGCGTCGCGCACCGTCCCCGACAGGCTGAAGGCGTCCCCGACCGGAGTGAAGTGGCGCAGGCGCAGCGCCTGCGGGGTCTCGCGCAGCGCCCAGGCGCTGTACACCCCCTGGCGCGCGCGCCGCAGGTTGGCCGGGTTGAGGTCGAGGGCGGTGAGCTCGAGCCCGATGCCAGCCCCGCCTAGCCGCGCGTGGTCGGCCCACAGCATGGCCAGCGAGTAGGGCTCCTCGCCGCTGGCGCACCCCGCCGACAGCACGCGCAGGGACGTGCGGCCGGCGTCCAGCAGCTGCTCCGCCACCGCCCCGGTGAAGGCGCTGAGCTGGGGCAGGTTGCGGAAGAAGTAGGTCTCGGCGACGGTGATGCGCTCGACCAGTCCGAGCCACTCCGCGGCACCAGGGGCGAGGTGCGAGAGGCGCGCGGGCAGGGCCTCCGGCGCGCAGCGCGCTGCGCTGGCGCAGGCGCGCAGCACACCGGCCAGGAACGGCACCTGATCGTCGCCGAACACGAGGCCGATGCGGGCGGCGATCAGCTCGCGCAGCTCCAGCACGGCGGACCCCGGAACGTGCGCGGGGCCGCTCATGCGCCCCCCCGCCCGGGCCGTCCCCAGTCGGCGTCGCCGACCAGCAGCACGACCTGCAGCGCGTCGCGCTGCGCCTCGTCGAGGGTGAGCTCCGGGGGCAGCGGCAGCTCGGCCAGGCGCGGCAGGCCGGCGAGCGCCTCCGGAAAGGCGCGGCGGACGTCGACGAGCTCGTCGACCGCCAGGACCACGCGCCGGCCGCTGCCGGGCAGCGCCAGGAAGCGGCCGCTGCTGGCGGACGCGGGCGGACGTGGCGGTGGCGCTGCGGGCAGGGCGGCGTCCGGCGCGCTCGCGGCGAACAGCGCGGCGAGGCTCAGCACCGCCGCCGACGTGCCGCGCACGGTGGCCTCGCCCACGCAGGCGACGGACGGGCCCGGCAGCGGGCGCAGCGGCAGCGGGCGCATGATCTCCTCCAGCCGGCGCGCCTCGACCGCGATGTAGCGCGCGCCGCAGCGGCACAGCAGCACCGGGCTGGTCAAGGCCTCCGGCATGTCGCCCCTCCCGTCCCGCCACCGCGGCATCGCGTGGGCACGCTCATGGTGTCTGATCAGGTGCGCGCGCACGGTGCAACGCGCTTCGCCGGGAGCGGAGCCCCACCGATCGCGAAGGTAGCGGCAGGCCGCCGCTCTCCAACCACGGATCGGTCAGCCGCCCACCCCTCTCAGGGACGGGACTTCAGAGCACCGAGAGCAGGAAGTTCTTGAGCGCCACCAGCTGCGCGGGCGACATGCGGTCGATGAGCTCGAAGAGCTCGCCCTTGGTGGTGGAGCTCGGCGCCGCCCCGGTCGAGACGGCGACATAGCCGCCGGCCGGCGCGTCGTCCTTGCCGTCCGACCCGTCGTTCGCCGCCAGCGCGGCGCGCGAGGAGGCGAGCAGGTCGCGGTAGGCGATCTCGGTCAGGCCGAGCAGCGTGCGCAACTTCTCATGGGTGGTGGCGCGGCCCGGCAGCTCGCCGCGCTTGAGCAGCTTGGCCGCGGTGAGCACGCTGAGGTCGGCGGCCTCGGCGAAGGCCTTGGTGGTGAAGTGGCGCTCCTCGACCAGGCGCAGCAGCGCGGCGTGGAAGGGATTCACCGCGTTGTCCGACTGGCGCGGCGCCTCGGCCGGCTGCGGGTTGCTCTTGCTCTTCGCCAGGCTGGCGGCGAAGGCCTCGGCCGTGACCTGCAGGGCGCCGGCCAACGGGTCCAGGACGGTCTTGCGCCGCGGCGGCTGCCCGGTGTTGATCAGCTTCATCAGGCTGACGTACGGAATGTCGTGGGTGCGGGCGAAGGCCGCCACGCTGGACCCGGTGCGCACGATGGTGTCGGCCACCAGCTGGGCCAGGTTGGGGACGCTCGCGTCGCTTGTCATGGTCACCGCCATATCCTCTCCGTGATCAGGTTCCACGGCCACCCGGGTGTGGGCGGCCGCCGCGTCGATGGCTTCGGATGCGATGCCGAACTGGGTCGCGAACGCGGCCAGGGTGTCGCTGCGCGGCACCGCTCCGCGCCGGGTCACGCCCATGATGGTGGCGTAGGGGATGCCCGAGGCACGTGCGAAGCTCTGTTCGGTGAAGCCCTGGCTGAGCAGGTTCTTGACCACCAGCTGCTGGAGCGTCAACGGACCCGCGGCGGGGATCGCGACGCCGCCGCGCCGGCCGCCGGCGACCAGGGTGGCCCAGCCCTCGCGGTCGATGCCGAGCTCCTTGCGCAGGATGTCGAGGTGGGCCGGCTTGCGCGGCAGGGCGCCCTTGCGCACCAGGGCGAGGATGGCCGGATAGCCGATGCCGCTGCGCGTCGCGAAGGCCCGTGCGCTCTCGCCGCTGCGCGCCAGGTGGGCGGCGAACAGCTTCGGTACGGTAGCGGGCGCGGAGGCGGGGGCGGCGGTCATGCAGGCGGGTGTCGCTGGGGAGGGAGGGAGTATTGGTTCCGCGTCGGCATTTCAACCAGCGCTTCGCGATCCTCTGCGCAGCCCGTCAGCCAGGGTGCCGCCGGATCCGCGTCGAGGCGTGTCGGTCGGTACGGCCCGCCAGGTCCCGACAGCCGGATAGGACAGGAGGCACGGAGACGCGGAGACCGGCGGAGGGCGGACCAGCCTCGCCACTGCCAGGGCTCCGCGTCTGCCGCGGAGCCTCTCCGAGGTTCCTGCGCGTTGGGCGGACGGCGGCGCAGGGTTCAGGACCGATGCGGGCGAATGCCAGCCCTGGCGCCTCCCCTCCTCGGACCTCCGTGTCGGCGTGCTTCCTGTTCTAATCGGCTGTGCGGTCGTCCAACCGGCCTCGAGCCGCGGCTGGCGCGTCGTGGCCGGGAAGCGGCCCCAGTCCCAGGCACAGCCCCAGCATCAGGCAGAACGCGTAGGCGGAGGCGCTGTGGCGGGCGAGGTCCTCGAAGGCGCTCGCGACCACGAAGGCGGCGATGAGGCTGGCGGCCAGGGCCCAGCGGGCGGGGTTGGCGCGGCGCTGGCGGAAGGCGCCCATCAGCACCGCGCCGATCCAGGCGAGGTGGAGCAGCGCCGCGGGCAGGCCGTAGGCGGCGGCCAGGGCCAGCTCGCCGCCTCGCCCTTCCGCCGCGGGCACGGCGCCGTGCTCGAGCGCCCAGAAGCCGCCGGCGCCGAACAGCGGCAGCTCGGCGATGATGTCGGGGACGCCGTTGGGGACGTCACTGGGGTGGACCAGACGCTCCAGCCAGCCCGGGACGACCAGCGCGAGCAGGCTGATGGCCAGGATCACCAGCCCCAGGCCCACGCCCAGCAGCCGGCGCAGCCGCGAGCGCGCGTGCGTGGCCGCGCCCACCGCCAGGGCGACCGCGGTGCCCAGGAAGGCGCCACGCACGTTGGCCAGCAGCAGGGCCAGCCACGACACCGCCCGGCCGCCCCACAGGCGCTCGCGGCTGGTGGTCGCGTCGACCGTGCGCAGGCGCAGGAACACCAGCGCGGCCATGGCCATGGCGAAGCCCTGCAGGGCCGGGTCGGGCAGGAATCCCGCCCCGTGCGCGAAGCGCACCCCGACGGGCGGCGCGGCGATGCGCAGCGGGCCACCGCCCCCCAGACCGACCAGGACCTGCAGGATGGCGACCGTCGCCGTCACGCACATCGTCGCGACCAGGGCCTGCGACGCCCAGCGCCGCACCCGGCCATCGGCGAAGGCCGCCTGGGCGATGTACAGCGACAGCCAGACGAAGAGCGTGCCGAGGCCATCGGTGGGCTGGGTCTCGTGGTGGGCCATCCCGACCCCCAGGCTGAGGGTCTCCCAGGCCACGGTCGCCGCGCCCAGCCAGAAGCCGGGCAGGCGGTGCAGGGGCGGGGCGGCGAGCACCGCCCCCAGCATCGCGACCGCGAAGCAGATGTGCATCATCGCCAGGCCCAGGCACAGGCTGGCCAGGCCCAGGACCATGCCGCAGCGCATGATGGTCAGCCCGATGCGCCGCGGGTGGGTGGACGGCACCTGGTCGAAGCCGGCGAACCACCCGGCCAGCTCCTGGTTGGGGAGCGGCTCCCGGGGGGCAGGGAAGGTGGGCATGTGCGTCATGGTGCAGCACGCGCCAGCCCCCTCGGGAGGCGGCACGGGAGGCGCGCAGACTGGACGGGGAGGGCGGGTTTGCCAGAGGCATGTCGCCCGTCCAGGGAGCGCTGTGCTGAGGATGGGCGCATGGCTACCAGGGCTTTGGAGACCCGGGACCCTAGACCCTAGACCCTAGATCATATTCCTGCGTTACGAGCTTTGCGCACTCCACGTCCGATAACCCTCGGCCCAGATCGTCAGTTCCTGCCGCCCTCTTCCCACGCTTGCGACTAGGGTCTAGGGTCTAGGGTCTAGGGTCTAGGGTCTGCGCGGAGCGCCCCCCATATTCCTTGACCGATCCCTCTGCCATCCTATGGTTCCACCCTCACATTCGGTGGATGTACCGAGCGTGGGCCCCTGGGCTCACGCTTTTTTTATCTCTGACCCAGCGCATCCGCCCGTCCAGCTCCACTCACCTGCACCAGCACAAACACTTCGGGGAAGCCCATGAATCTCGTTGAATTCATGCGCCTGGTCGACGCCACGGCGCGCGAGCGCGGCATCGACAAGAACATCATCATCGATCACATCGAGCGCGCCCTGATCCAGGCCGCGCAGAAGCGCTTCGACGCGGTCGGCGAATTCACCCTGACCATCGACCGCGTGACCGGCGAGATCCGCGCCTTCGAGGACGAGAAGCCGGTCGACCTCGAGAAGCTCGGGCGCATCGTCGCCAACGTCGCCAAGCAGGTCTTCGTGCAGGCGCTCAAGGAGAGCGAGCGCGACATGCTGTTCGACGAGTTCACCACCCGCGAGCACACCATCATCAGCGGCACGGTCATGCGCGAGGAGCGCGGCATGATCATCGTCAGCCTGGGCAGCCGCGCCGAAGCCATCCTCCCCAAGGAGGAGCAGATCCCCGGCGAGGTCTACCGCCCCGGCAGCGTGGTCCGCGCCTACGTCCTGACCGTCGGCAAGAAGGGCCAGCGCGTGCGCATCGTGCTCTCGCGCACCCACAGCCACTTCGTCAAGGAGCTGTTCAAGGCCGAGATCCCCGAGATCGCCGACGGCCTCATCGAGATCAAGGGCATCGTGCGCGAGCCCGGCCGCCGCACCAAGATCGCGGTCGCCTCGACCGACCCGCGCATCGACCCGGTCGGCAGCTGCGTCGGCATGCGCGGCAGCCGCATCACCAAGATCACCGACGAGCTCGGCGGCGAGAAGATCGACATCATCCCGTGGGCCGAGGACCCGGCGCAGTTCATCGAGAACTCGCTCAAGCCGGCCCGCGTGCTGCGCATCAGCTACGACCACTTCCGCGACCGCGCGCGCGTGGTCGTCAGCCAGGACCAGCTCCCGCTGGCGATCGGCAAGGCCGGCCAGAACGTGCGCCTGAGCGCGCGCCTGACGCGCTACAAGATCGACGTGATGAGCGAGGAGGCCGCGTCCCAGGCGCGCGCCAAGGGCAGCGAGGAGCTCCAGCAGCTCATCGGCGCCGGCCTGCTCGAGGACTTCATGCGCGAGGTCTTCCTCGACAGCCACCTCGACAGCCTGGCGGTCCTCGCGGCGCAGACCCCCGAGCGGGTGTGCAGCAACCTCGAGGCCCATCCGATCACCAACGAGCAGGCCGCGGCGATGATCGCCAAGGCCAACGAGCTGCTGACCGAGGACCAGAAGCACGACCGCGACCAGATCATCGACCGGCGCCTGCAGGCCGAGCGCGAGGCCGCCGACGAGGAGGCCCGCGAGCTGGCCATGGCCGAGGCCCAGATCAAGGCCGACACCGAGGCCGCGGTCCACGCCGCGCTCCTCACCGACGGCGGCTACGGCGGTCAGACCCAGCCTCCCAAGCCCTCATGAGCGCCCGGCGGCACGCAGCACCGGTATCCAGCATCCCACCGTAACGGCACATCCAGGCGAGACGAGATTCTATGAAGCTGAGCGAGCTGGCCCGCGAACACAACCTCGACCTCGACCTCCTGCGCGAGGTCGTGGAACAGGACCTCAAGATCCCCCTGCCCAAGAAGCTCGAGACCGAGCTCAAGGACGCGGAGGTCACGGTCATCCTCGCCTGCGACGGTCTCGAGACCGCCGACGGCAAGGCGTTCACGCCGATCATCGCCAAGGAGTTCGAGGACAAGCACAAGAAGAAGATCGCGACCAAGAAGGGTCTCGAGACCAAGAAGCGCAAGCTCGAGGCCGACGCCGAGGCCAAGAAGCGCGAGGACGACGTGCGCCTGGACGCCGAGCGCGCCAAGCACGCCGGCGAGCTCGCCAAGCGCGAGGCCGAGCGCCTGCTCAAGGAGCAGACCGACGCCGAGGCCGCCGCCCTGAAGGCCGAGCAGGACAGCCTGATCGCCGCCGAGCAGGAGCGCCTGCGCATCGCCGCCGAGGACGAGATCCGCCGCCGCGAGGACGAGTCGAAGCGCATCTCCGGCGAGCTCGCCGCCATGCGCGCCAACTCCAACGACGCCGCCGGCAAGCGCGACGCCTCCGCCACCGTCGACTCCAGCGCGGCCAGCTCCACCGCTGCGCCGGTCGAGGCCGTCGCCACGGCCACGGCGCCCGTCGCCCTGGCCGGCGGCCCGTCCGCCCCGCAGGCGCCCGCCGACGTCGAGCCCGCGACCGCCGCGCCCGCGGCCCGCGCCCCGGAACCGGCCAAGCCCGCCGAGGCCGCCAAGCCCGTCGCGCCCCTGCCGCTCGCGGCCGAACTGGCGATGAAGGCCTCGAAGGGCCTCGGCAGCAAGCTCGCCGGCATGGCCAAGGCCACCCACGAGAAGGCCGACCACAGCCTCAAGGCCGTGCCCAAGCCGGCTGCGGTCGCGACCGGCCCGGCCGTCGAGGAGACCGCGCTCAGCCCCGAGGACCGCCGCCGCCTGATCCAGGAGAACATCCGCAAGAACCTGGCGATGGCCCAGAAGGTCAAGGACGCCAAGATCGCCGACCGCTCGCGCAAGAAGCCCGGCTTCGCGCCCATCGACCGCAGCAAGACCCCCGCCCCCGGCGGCCCGGGGCGCGGTCCCGGCGCGGGACGCGGTCCCGGCGGCCCGAACAAGCCGGGCGGCCCCGGCCGCGGTCCCAAGCGCGACTCGCGCGAGCACCGCGCCGAAGGCGCCACCGACGCCGACGCCGACAGCAAGTCGGGCAGCCGCCGCCGGCCGCTGTCGACGGAGGAGGTCGACCTCTCCGGCAAGACCGAGTTCGACATCGCCCTGCCGTGCACGGTGCGCGAGTTCTCCGAGGCCTCCGGCATCAAGAGCTCGACGGTCATCGCCAAGCTCTTCATGGCCGGGGTGATGGCGAACATCAACTCGGTGCTCGAGAAGGACGCGGTCGAGCTGCTGGCGATGGAGTTCAAGAAGACCGTCACCATCAAGCAGGCCGCCGACGTCGCCCAGCAGCTCGAGGCCGAGGCGCTGGCCGCCGAGGAGGAGGACAAGCCCGAGGACCTCGCGCCGCGTCCGCCCGTCGTCACCATCATGGGCCACGTCGACCACGGCAAGACCAGCCTGCTCGACGCCATCCGCAAGACCAACATCACCAGCGGCGAGGCCGGCGGCATCACCCAGCACATCGGCGCCTACACCGTCACCACCGCCAGCGACCTCGAGGTGACGTTCATCGACACCCCGGGCCACGAGGCCTTCACCGAGATGCGCGCGCGCGGCTCGCAGGTCACCGACGTGGTGGTGATCGTGGTCGACGCGGTCGACGGCGTCATGCCGCAGACCAGGGAGGCCATCAACCACGCCAAGGCGGCCAACGTCTCGATCGTGGTCGCGATGAACAAGATCGACAAGCCCGAGGCCGACAAGGCCAGCCAGGAGACCGTCATCCGCCAGCTCGCGGAAGCCGGCCTGCAGGCCGAGGAGTGGGGCGGCGACATCGCCGTGGTGCGCACCAGCGCGCTCACCGGCCAGGGCATCGACGAGCTGCTCGAGCGCCTGGCGCTCGAGTCCGAGATCCTCGAGCTCAAGGCCAACCACTTCGCCAACGCGTCGGGGACGGTCATCGAGGCGCACCGCAACGAGGGCCAGGGCGTCACCGCCACGTTCCTCGTCCAGCGCGGCAGCCTCGCGGTCGGCGACGTGGTCCTGGCCGGCGTCGGCTACGGCCGCGTGCGCAACATGACCAACTGGAAGAACGACAAGATCCCGCTCGCCGGGCCCAGCCAGGCGGTCGAGATCATCGGCCTGTCCGACATGCCGCGCGCCGGCGACCGCTTCCAGGTGCTCGACGACCTCAAGCAGGCCGCCGAGGTCTCGGAGCAGCGCCTGCTGGCGATGCGCGAGCGCGAGCTGGCCGCCAAGCAGAAGATCACCACCTCGGCCTCGCATCTTCGGCGACCTCGCCCACCAGAAGAAGAAGGAGATCCGCGTGGTCGTGAAGTCGGACGCGGCCGGCTCGATGGAGGTGCTCAACAAGACCATCAGCGAGCTCGCCACCGACGACGTGCGCGTCACCATCATCCACTCGGGCGTGGGCGGCATCAACTCCAGCGACGTGACCCTGGCCGAGGCCTCCAAGGGCTGGATCATCGGCTTCAACGTCATCGCCGACCCCAAGGCGCGCGCGCTGGCCGACAGCTACCACCTGCCGATCCGCAGCTACACCATCATCTACGAGCTGCTCGACGAGCTGCGCGCGGAGATGACCGGCATGCTCGACCCGCTGACCATCGAGAAGGTCATCGGCCACGCCGAGGTGCGCAACGTCTTCCAGATCACCAAGACCGGCATCGTCGCCGGCCTCTACATCACCGACGGCGTCGCGCGGCGCGACGCCTTCATGCGCATCACCCGCGACAACGCCATCCTGCACACCGGCAAGGTGGGCTCGCTGCGGCGCTTCAAGGAGGACGTCAAGGAAGTGCGCGAGAAGTTCGAGTGCGGCCTGACCGTCGAGAAGTTCGAGGACATCAAGGTCGGCGACATCATGGAGTTCTACACCAAGGAGAGCCAGGCCCGGAAGCTCTAGTCGGGGCCGCTCCCGGCCGGCGCGGCCGGGAGCCGCCGGCGGGCCGGCGGGGCTGCCTGCGGCAGCCGCGGCGCCTGGGCGATGCCGTGCTCGCTCGTCGCTGCGCCCGGATCGCCCAATGTTCGCAGGGCTCCGCCCCGCTACGCCCCGCCAGGGGCGCGCCCCTGGACCCCTTCGGGAATCTCGGGGGCGTTTGCGCTTCCGTGCCCGCACTGGTGCGCTCTCCTGCTCCCTCTGGCTCCCTGCCTTCCCCTCGGCTACCTCCCCTCCTGCCTCCCTTCTGCTCTCCAAGGTTTGCCATGAACACCACCGCCAAGGGGCGCGGCCCGAACCGCAAGGATCGCCTGGAGTCGCTGCTGCACCGCGAGATCGCGACCTGCATCCAGCGCGAGCTGAAGGACCCGCGCATCGGCTTCATCACCGTGACGCGCGTCGAGATGACGGCGGACCTGCACACCGTGAAGGCCTACTACACCGTGCTCGGGACGCCGGTGCAGCGGCGCCTGGCGGCGCAGGCGCTCGAATCGGCGCGCGGGTTCGTGCAACGCTCCTACGCGCCGTCCGTCAAGACCCGGCTGCTGCCGATCCTGTCGTTCGCCTACGACGAGGTCGAGAAGAACCGCCAGGGCATGGACGACCTCATCCGCAAGGCGCGCGCCTCGGACCCCGATGGCGGCGCCAACCCCACCCCGGCGGTGCCAGGACCGGGGGACCAGGTGGCGCCGCCGCTGCCCACGCCGCGGCCCGTGGACGATTCGGCGGAATGAGCATCCTGCGGCCCCGATGATCTCCTGGGCCGCCCTCGGCATCCTGTCCCACTGGCTGATCTGCGCCGGCATGCTGATCGTGGTGCCGCAGCAGCGCAGCCCGGCGGCGGCGCGCAGCTGGCTGCTGCTGGTCTTCCTGCTGCCGTGGGTCGGCGTGCTGGTCTACCTGCTGATCGGCCGGGTGCGCCTGCCGGCGCTGCGCCAGGAGCGCCAGGAGCGGGTCTCGGCCTTCATCCGCGCCGCGGTCGCCGTGCGTGGCGCCGCGCTCGCCGAGCCGCCGCCCGGGCGCGCGGAGGGCGTCGCCCTCACCAGGCGGCTCGGGGACTTCCCGCTCACGGCCGGCAACCGGTGCGAGCTGCTCACCGGCTACCAGGAATCCATCGACCGCCTGTGCGCCGACATCGACGCGGCCACCCACCACGTCCACCTGCTGTACTACATCGTCGCCGCCGACCGCACCGCCAACCAGGTGGCCGACGCCCTGGTGCGCGCCGCCGGGCGCGGCGTCACCTGCCGGGTGCTGATGGACGGCTCCGGCTCGAAGCACGGGCTGCGCCGGCTGGCGCCGCGCCTGCGCGCCGCCGGGATCGAGGTCATGGCGCTGCTGCCGACCGGACTGCTGCGCCAGGGCGCTGCGCGCCTCGACCTGCGCAATCACCGCAAGATCGCCGTCATCGACGGGCGCATCGGCTACACCGGCTCGCAGAACCTGATCGACCCGGACGCCGTCACGGGCCTGGTCTACCAGGAACTGGTGGTGCGCCTCAGCGGTCCTGCGGCGCGCCAGCTCCAGGCGGTGCTGCTCGCCGACCGCTACCTGGAGTGCGGGCAGGACCTCCCTCTCCAGGAGCTGCTTCCGGAACTGCCGGAGCAGGGCGGCACGCTGCTGCAGACCCTGCCCAGCGGGCCCGGCTACCGCCACGCCAACACCCTCGAGCTGCTGGTCAGCCTGATCCACGGGGCGCGCCGGCGGGTGGTGATCACCACCCCCTACTTCATCCCCACCGAGTCGCTGCTCGACGCCCTGCTGATCGCCGCCCTGCGCGGCGTCGCGGTGGAGCTGATCGTCTCCGCCCAGATCGACCAGGCCCTGGTCGGCCTGGCGCAGCGCTCGTACTACGAGCAGCTCCTCGCCGGCGGCGTCGCCATCCACGCCTACCGGCCCCGCTTCCTGCACGCCAAGCACGTCACCATCGACGACGACCTGGCGCTGATCGGCACCAGCAACATGGACATCCGCTCCTTCGCCCTCAACGCCGAGGTCAGCCTGGTGATCCCGGACCCCGCGGTGGTCGCCGCGCTGCGCCGCATCGAGGCCGGCTACCTGGCCGAGGCCGAGCACCTCGACCTGGCCAGCTGGCGGACCCGGCCGACCGCGCTGCGTATCGCCCAGGACCTGGCGCGGCTGGTGGACGCGGTGCTCTGACGGTCTTGAGACCCTGGACCCTAGACCCTAGACCCTAGACCCTAGACCGGTTACTCACGCCTCCATGGCTACTGTCGGCCACCCTCGCACCGGTGATCCTCATCGCGCGCTCAGGGCGCGATCACACGCATGCGACTCGGGTTTAGGGTCTAGGGTCTCCAGGAAACGACGCCCCGGCGAGAGCCTATGCAGCATGCGCGCGGGCCCTAGGGTGGGTCCATGGCGCTGACGGCGGTCATCGGGACGGGGACGTGGGGGGCCGCGGCGGCGGCGCTGGCCGTGCGCACCGGCAAGGCGCCGGTGGTGCTGCTCGGGCGCGACCGCGAGCGCGTCGCGGTGCTGGCGGCCAGCCGCCGGCACGCGCAGATGCCGGATCAGCCCCTGCCGGCGGACTTGGCGATCAGCGCCGATCCCGGGGTGGTGGCGGCGGCCGACCTGGTGCTGTGGGCGGTGCCGACCCAGTTCACCCGCGATCAGGCGCGCCGCCTGCGACCCCACCTCGCCCCCGACGCGGTGGTGGTGTCCCTGGCCAAGGGCCTGGAGCAGGGCTCGCTGCTGCGCGTCAGCGAGGTCCTGGCGGCCGAGCTCGGCCCGCGCGCCTACGGGGCGATCTCCGGTCCCAGCCACGCCATCGAGGTCATGGCCGGCCTGCCGGTGGTGCTGGCCATGGCCGGCGACGAGGCCTGCTGCGCCCTGGCCAGCGCCCGCCTGCACTCGTCGCGCTGCCGGCTCTACACCACCTCGGACCTGGCCGGGGTCGAGCTCGGCGGGGCGCTCAAGAACGTCATCGCCGTGGCCGCCGGGATCTGCGACGGGCTGCGCCTGGGCGACAACACCAAGGCGGCGGTGATCACCCGCGGTCTGGCCGAGATGCGCCGCCTGGGCCGCGCCCTGGGCGCCCAGGACGGCACCTTCGCGGGCATGGCCGGGATCGGCGACCTGCTCGCCACCTGCTACTCGCCGCATGGCCGCAACCGCGCCCTGGGGGTGGCCGTGGCGCAGGGCGAGGGCGCCGCCGAGCACCTCGCGCGGCGCTCCACGGTGGCCGAAGGTGCATGGACATGCCGCGCGGCAGTTGAATTGGCCGCCCGGGTCCATATTGAACTTCCCATCGCCTCCCAGGTGGCATCGGTCCTGTGGGCCGCTACACCGGTGCGCACCGCGATGGAATCCCTCCTCTCCCGAGCCCCCAAGGAAGAAAACGCATGAAGACCAAGGCCCTCAGCACCAGCCTCGCCACCGTGGCCCTCGCCACCTTCACCATGGGCGGCGCCTGCGCCGTCGAAACCGAGCTGGCCAAGGGCCCGGACGACTTCCTGCTCGGCGTCGACCTGCTCAGCAAGCACTACGACCAGGGTCGCGTGCTGAACGACGGCGTCACCGCCAAGGGCACCATCCAGGGCCGCTACTACGATGTCGGCCTCAAGGTCGACACCTACATGGTCCTCGGCGAGGAGCTCGACAACCCCTACACCGGGAACCGCAACACCTTCGGCACGACCACCCAGTTCGACGCCAAGCTCGACTACCTGATCGAGGTCGAGAACCTCCTCCAGGTGATCCCCTACTACCAGTGGGTCAGCTACCCGAACCTCGGCAACGTCCCGCACAGCGACCAGCAGCACTACGTCGGCGTCGACGCCTGGTGGCTGACCCCGCTGCAGGGCGTCGAGCTCGGCGGCGGCGTCGCCTACAACCCGTTCTACAACGCCGACGAGAACAAGTACGGCACCAGCGGCGGCGCCTCGAACCACGACTTCAAGGCCGGCCTCGGCGCGCGCGAGTTCTACCAGCACGCCCCGGTCGACCTGGTCTTCTGGCAGCTCTTCAACTTCGGCAACCAGCAGTACAAGCAGTTCACCGACCCCTTCAACACCACCGGCGGCCGTGGCATCACCACCCTGGACCTGGGCGTGAAGCTCACCCAGCCGCTGTTCCTGAAGGACCTGTGGACCACGCTCAGCCTCGAAGGCCACTTCTGGCTCGAGAAGGCCGACCGCACCGCGCTGCGCGCGGCGAACATCGATCCCAACGAGATCATCCTGAGCGTCGGCGTCGAGTACCGCCCGGAATAGTCCTGGTTCCTGGAACTCATTCCCCGCCACGGCCGCCGCAAGGCGGCCGTGGGCGTTTAACGCCGGCAGCGGGAAGGCGCGAGGCGCGAGGGACAGCCGAGGTCATTCTCAGGGTGCTGCCTCACCAGGGGTCCCGACCTCGCGCCTGGAGTCTGCGCAGCATCACCGCTTCGCGCCTCGCGCCTCGCACCTCGTGCCTCGTGCCTCGTGCCTCGTGCCTCGTGCCTCGCGCCTCGCGCCTCGCGCCTCGCGCCTCGCGCCTCCCCAACTCCCCCTTTCGCCCCAGCCATTCCTGGCGCATCCTTACCCCATGGGTCGGATCCTGGTGGTGGATGACGAGGCGGCGCTGCGCTCGATGCTGGACATCGTGCTGCGCCGCGACGGGCACCAGGTGACCATCGCCGCCAACGGCGCCGAGGCATTGGCCATCCTCGAGCGCGAGCCCGGATTCGAGCTGGTGCTGAGCGACCTGCGCATGGAGCCGATGGACGGGCTGACCCTGCTCGCCGAGCTGCGCCGCCGCCACAGCGACCTGTTCGTGGTGATCATGACCGCCTTCGCGGAGTGGGACACCGCGGTGCGGGCGATGCGCCAGGGCGCCTACAATTTCGTGCGCAAGCCCTTCGACAACCTCGCGGTCAAGGCGATGGTGGCGCGCGCGCTCGACGCCCGCGCCCACTGGCTGGCGGCGCGCGCCGCGGGCGAAGGCGGGCCCGGGGTGCACCTGGTCGGTTCCAGCCCCGGCATCCAGGCCATCCTCGCCAACATCGAGCAGGTCTCGACCACCGACTCCACGGTGCTGGTCACCGGCGAGAGCGGCACCGGCAAGGAGCTGGTCTCGCGCGCCGTGCACTACGCCAGCCTGCGCGCCGACCGCGCGCTGGTGCGCATCAACTCCGGCGCCCTGACCCCCTCGCTGCTCGAGAGCGAGCTGTTCGGCCACGTGCGCGGGGCCTTCACCGGCGCCATCGAGGACCGCCCCGGCCTGTTCGCGCTCGCCGACGGCGGCACGCTGTTCCTGGACGAGGTCGGCGAACTCGCCAGCGAGACCCAGGTCAAGCTGCTGCGCGTGCTGGAGAGCGGCGAGTACGTGCCGGTCGGCGGCCGCGAGACCCGCACCTGCAACGTGCGCCTGGTCGCCGCGACCAACCGCGACCTGCAGGCGATGGTCAAGGCCGGGACCTTCCGCGAGGACCTCTACTACCGGCTGGCGGTCATCCCCCTGCACCTGCCCGCCCTGCGCGAGCGCCGCGAGGACATCCCGGTGCTGGCCGGGCACCTGCTCGCGCGCCACGCGGTCAAGCTGCGCCGCGGCGTGACCGGCTTCACCCGCGACGCGCTCGCGACCATGCTCGCCTACCCCTGGCCGGGCAACATCCGCGAGCTCGACAACCGCATCCAGCGCGGCGTCGCCCTGTCGACCAGCGGCGACATCGCCCATGACGCGCTGTTCGCGGACCTGGTCGCCAGCCAGGCGGCCGCGGCGGGCGCCGCCCAGCCCGCGGCCAAGCCGGTCGGCGCCGCCCAGCCGGCCACGCAGCCGACGGACGGAACCCCCGCCAGCGCGGCCCTCGCCCGGCTCTTCGTCGGCGAGAAGATCGACCTGACCCACGAGCTCGAGACCCAGGAGCGCGCCCTGCTCGTCGCCGCCCTGGCCGCGAGCGACGACAACCTCACCCGCGCCGCCGAGCTGCTCGGCATCAGCTTCCGGCAGATCCGCTACCGGGTGAAGCAGCTCGGGCTGCGCTGACTCAGTCCGCGTAGCGGTACGACAGCTCGACGACCACGTCGGGGTGCAGCGAGAGCTTGACCGGGCAGGTGTGGCCGGCGCGCTCGAGCTTGGCGCGGACCTCGCCAGCCAGTCCGAGCGGCATGGCGACGCGCACGACCAGGCGGGCGATGCGGCGCGGCAGGTCGGGGGTCATGTGCTTCTCGACCTCCGCGCTCGCGCCGGTGAAGGCCACACCGTCGCGCTTGGCGACGATGCCGATGGTGGTGACCACGCACGTCGCCAGCCCCGTCGCGATGAGGTCGGTGGGCGAGAAGCTCTCGCCACGACCATGGTTGTCGACCGGCGCGTCGGTGAGCAGCGTGGTCTTGCTCGGGCCGTGCACGGCGGAGCAGCGGAGGTCGCCCTGGTAGATGATGGTGAAGGTGACCATGGGGGCTCCGGGAGGTGCGAGGTGCGAGGTGCGAGGTGCGAGGTGCGAGGTGCGAGGTGCGGCACGAGACGCGAGACACGAGACAGGGGACCCAGGAAACCAGGTCGGAGGGGTGAGACAAGGGGGTTCGTGCCTGGTGCTGAGCGAGTGCAGGTGAGCCCGCGGAGCGGGCGAAAGAAACCAGCCCAGGGCGTGAGCCCTGCTCATTACCCACAAGTCACCGCCGTGGATGTGATCAAACCCGGTTGAATCTCCCCAAATCTCCCCAAATCTGCGGATTCTTCTTCGGAAGATCCGCAGAAGAATCCGCAGATTTGGGGAGATTTCGGGAGATTTCGGGAGATTTAACCGGGTTTGATCACATCCATTGCGGTGACCTGTGGGTATTGAGCAGGCTGACGCCCCGGGGCACCTTCTTCCGCCCGCTCCGCGGGCTCATTTTCCATTGCGTGTGCGCGGAGTCGGTGGAAATCGCGCCTCGCGCCGCCGCCTCGTGCCTGCGCGCGCAGCGCGCTCCCTATCCCACCGCCCCCAGCACCAGCGCCGCCGCCAGCCACAGCACCGCCTCCACCACCAGCGCCCCGTTCAACCACCGCTGCCGCGCCCTTCCCGCCCCCGGCGGCAGGGAATCCGTGCCCGCGCAGCAGATCAGCGACGCGACCAGCCCTGCCGTCCACAGCGCCCACGCACCCTGGCCGAAACACGCCAGCCCGACGCACGGCAGCTGGGCGGCCTGCACGAGCGCGAAGCGCGGCCACGGGCTGGGCTGGCGGGTGGCGCTCATGCCAGCTCGTCGGGTTGGAGCAGCAGCAGCAGCTCCGCCGCCGCGCGCTCGGGATCGGCGGCGCGGCACAGCGCGCCGGCCACCGCGACGCCGTGCGGCAGGCGCGCGCGCAGCGCGGTGATGCGCGCGGCGTCGAGGCCGCCGATGGCGTAGCTCGGGCGGCGCACGGACTCGAGCAGGCCGCGCACCGCGTCGAGCAGCTCCGGCCCGCGCTCGGGCTCGTGCGGCTTGGTGGCGGTGGCGTGCATCGGGCCCAGGCCGAGGTAGTCGGCGCCGGCGGCCAGCGCCTGCTCCGCCTGCGCGGCGGTGTGCGCCGACACGCCGACCGCGCCGCGCGCGCCGAGCACCGCGCGCACGTCGGCGAGCGCCAGGTCGTCCTGGCCGACGTGCACCGCGTCGGCGTCGAGCACGCGCGCCACCGCGACGTGGTCGTTGACCACGAACAGCGCCTCCGGCCGCGCGCACCGCGTCCTGGACGCGCGCGGCGAGGTCGCGGTAGGGGCGCGCGCTGAGGTGCTTGGCGCGCAGCTGCACCGCGCCCGCGCCGCCGCGCGCGACCGCGCCGGCGACGCCGACCGGGTCGGTCGGTCAGCGCGGTGTCGACCAGGGCGTACAGCCGCACGCGGTGCAGCAGCCAGGCGGGCAGGCGCGACAGCAGGCCGCTCTCGAGCTGGTAGGCGCGGTAGCGCGCCTGCTCGAGGCCGGCGGCGGCGCGGGGGAGGCCGAGCAGCTTGGCCGCCTCTTCGCCGGCGCGCAGGGCCTCGGCGACGCGCGCGGCGTTGGCGCGCACCAGGTCGACCGGCCGCGCGCGCGCCTGCTCGTCGGGCGCGGTGATGGCGGTGCCGACGTCACCGGCGGTGTCGCGGTCGCCGGCCGCGTCGGCGGGGATGAGGCCGCGCACCTCGTGGCGCAGCAGCTTGGCGCGCTCGCCCAGCGCAGCGTCGTCGAGCAGGAAGCGCGCCACGTCCTCGAGCACGCGCAGGCCCTCGGCGGCGCGGTTGCCGTTGGCGTCGAGGATGCGCCGGGCCGAGCGCGTCACGGCCCCGCCGGCGGCGGCCCGGACTCCGCCGCGGGCGGCGGGAAGGGCCGCGGCGGGTGGCGCTCCGCCCACAGGCGCAGGCGCGGCCACAGGTACTCGCGCGCCAGGATGCGGCAGGTCGCCGCGATGGGCACCGCCATGATCACGCCGAGCACCCCGATGAGCTTGCCGCACAGCAGCAGGGCGACGATCAGGGTGACCGGGTGCAGCTCGACCTCGCGGCCCATGATGGTCGGGGTCAGCACCACGGTCTCGAGCACCTGCACGGCCAGGTAGACGCTGATCACCGCGGTCGCGGTGATCGGGCCGCCGCCCTCGAGCATGGTCAGCAGCACCGCCGGGATCAGGAACAGGATGCCGGCGAGCGGCACCGCGGTGGCGAGGCCGATGGCCAGCCCGAACAGCGCGGCGTAGGGCACGCCGGTGCCGAAGAAGCCGATCGTCACGAAGCCGATGTAGGTCAGCACCGCGCAGATCAGGCACACCACGATGCGCCCGCGGAAGAAGGCCGCGACCACGCGCTCGATGTCGTGGGCGATGCGCAGCACCTGGTCGCGGCGGTTGAGCGGGATGTGCTGCTTCACGCCGCGCCGGATCGCCGGCATCGCCAGGATCATGAAGAAGGCGTAGATCGGCACCAGCAGCACGTCCAGGCTGAACGCCAGCAGCTGGTCGATGTTGCCGAGGCCGCCCTTCATCCAGCCGCCGAGGCGCGCGGGCAGGGTCTCGGCCTCGCTGTGCACGGCGTCCTCCACCGACTTGACCAGCGGACCGAGCCACTGCGTGCCGATGCCGCCCTCGCCGCCGCGCAGCCCGTCGAGGAGCTGGCGGGCGGCCGGCTGGCCGTCCTTCTCCACGGCCTCGCCGAGGCGCGCGGCGAAGGCCTTGGCGACCTTGACCCCCTCGGGGTCGGGCGGGGCCTGCCAGGCCGCGCGCAGGCGCTCGACCGCGGCGGCGAGGCGCGGTTCCTCGGGGGTGCCCTGGTCGCGCGCGGCGCGCAGGGCGGCGAGCAGCAGGTCCTGCTTGGCCGCCAGCGCCGCCCCGGCGACGGCGAGGTTGCGCAGCCAGCGCTCGCGCACCTCGGGCAGCAGATGGCCGTAGGCGTCGTCGACGTCGCTGCGCAGGGCACCCGGCCACGTCGGGTTCCAGGCGAGCGGCGCATCGGCCGGCGGGTCGCGGCGCAGGCCGTCGGGCCACTGCTCGGGTCCGCGCCCGTCGCGCGCGGCGGCGAGGGCGCCGTCGATCAGGGTGCGCTCGGCGACGGTCTGGTCGAGGTAGAGCCCGAGGAAGGCCAGCGCCGGGGCGTCGAGTTCGAGCCGGGCGAAGCGGCGCACGCGGTCCTGCAGGTCCTCGACGCGGGTCGCCAGGGTGTCGAGCATGCCGCGGCCGTCGTAGCGGCCGTTGCCGTTGGCGTCGACGTAGGGCTCACCCGGGTCCCAGACGCCGTTGTGGTTGAGGTCGGTGAAGGCCTCGCCCTGGAACAGGCGGGTGGTGAGGTTGGCGGACTGGCGCAGCACGGTCGGCACGACCAGGGAGACGCCCAGCACCACGCCCACCGAGAACAGGAAGAACAGCACGCCGGCCGCGATCGGCCGCGGCAGTCCGCGCCGGGTCAGCGCGTCGACGATCGGGGTCAATACGTAGGCGATGGTGAAGCCGATCGCCACCGGCAGCAGCACGGCGCCGAGCGCGGAGACCACCGGCAGCGTGATCGCCGCGGTTTCCCGCAGCGCCCAGCTGCACATCGCCACGGTGGTGGCGAGGAGCAGCACGCGCACCCAGGGGTGGTCGAGGAGGTCCCTCATGGCGATCCGGGAGTCCGGACGGGTGCGCTCATGCGCGCCCTGCGCCGGCCAGCAGCCGGCTGCGGCAGCGCGCGACCAGGTCGCTGGCGAAGTCGGGGCCGGCCAGGAAGTCCTCGAGGCGGTCGCTGGGCTGCTTGGAGAACACCCCGTGGCTGATCAGGGTGAAGGTGATGCTGCCGATGTCACCGCTGCCGTTCAGGCCCCACGCGCGCAGCACCAGGTCGGCGAGCAGGCCGAAGCGCTCGGCGGCGAGGTCGAGCACGCCCTCGACCAGCTCGCCCGCGGTCAGGTGGCGCTCGCTGCCGGTGGCCTGGTCCTTGCCCGAGCGCTTGGCCGCGTGGCGCAGCCCCTCGCCGACGAAGGCGAAGGCCTCGACCGTGAAGCGCCCGTCCTGGCGCGCCAGCTCCTCGATGTCGACGGGACCGGACATGGGCGGCATTCTTGGGGGCATGGTGGGCCCGCAAGGGGTACGTCGGGGAGGTCCGACGTTGGACACGCGCGGCCTGCGGCACAGACGCGAGACCCGAGACCCCAGACCCCAGACCCGAGACCCGAGACCCTAGACCCTAGGCCGTTGGATTTGGTGGTGCAGGTTGTTTCGAGGCTTGAACTGTTTTTTGGCAGATCTGACAATACGGTTCTGTTGACCGGTAACCAAGGACCCGACACAGAAAACTGGTCTAGGGTCTAGGGTCTAGGGTCTTACTTGGGCCCCTCCGGCCACACCTCGACCACCTTGATCCTGCTGCCCTTGGGCAGGTTCAGCTCCACCGCGGCGCTGGCGCCGTCGCGCAGGCCGCGGAAGCCGAACTTGAGGAAGGGCTGGGGCCACCACGAGCGGATGTCGGCGGTGCCGACCTGCAGGGCGATGTTGAGGTCGTAGCTGGAGCGCGACGCCGACAACGGCTCGGCGTGCAGCACGGTCTCGGGCTTCTCGTCCTCCTTGGTGGCGAGGGTGAGCTGGCCGTCGTGGATCGCCCAGGTGGTGACGTGGCGCGGGTCGTCGCTCTCGCGCACGCGCAGCCAGAAGCCGTCGCCGGTCGCCACCTGGATCTGCACGTAGCACTCGCCGGCCCCGTAGACGCCCAGGCGCATGGCCATGGGGTCCTCGATGACCAGGCCGTCGCTGTCCTTGGTGAAGTTCCAGTGCGGGTTCTCGATGCGCGCCGCGAGCTGGAGCTGGTCGCGCGCGGCCAGGTAGTCGTTGTCGCCCAGGGTCTGCCCGGTGCGGCCGCGCGCGGTGAAGCGCGCCTCGAGCCAGCGGTGGGTCTGCAGGCGCTGGCCCAGCTCGGCGCGCCGGTGGCGCTCCTGGCCGTAGAGGTCGGGCCCGGCCGCCTTCAGGTTGTAGTCGAGGTCGCCGAGGTTCTTGAAGTCGGTGGCGAGCGGCTGGCTCTGCTGGCGCTTCTCGATCCGGCGGACCACGTCCTCGAAGCTGTCGAGCTGCTTGGTGATCTCGCGGCGGCGCACGTCCAGGTAGTCCTGCGCCCACAGCACCCCGGCGAGGATCACCACCGCCGCGCTGAGCACCGCCGCCCCCCAGATCAGCTTGGGCCGGCGGCGCAGCTGGAAGCGCGCCCAGCTGCGCGCGCGCACGCGGCCGAGGAAGCCGATGCGCTCGCCGCGCGAGTAGCGGTCGAGGTCGGTGATGAACTCGCTCATCGCCTGGTAGCGGTCCTCCATGCGGTGGGCCATGGCCTTGACCACGATGCGCTCCAGCCACGGCGGGAAGTCGAGGCGGTACTCGCGCGGCCAGCGCGGCTCGTAGCGCTCGCTGCGGATCGCCGCCAGGCAGCTGTCGCGGTCGAGCTTGTGCGAGTAGGGCAGGCAGCCCTGGGTGGCCATCTCGTAGAGCACCACGCCCAGCGAGTAGATGTCGCTGCGGTGGTCGACGCGCTTGGCGTCGGTGGCCTGCTCCGGCGACATGTAGTCGAGGGTGCCGATGATCTGCCCGGTGCGGGTCAGGCCGTCGGTCTGGTCGATCTCCTTGGCGATGCCGAAGTCGGTGAGCAGCGGGTGCTCGATCGAGCCCAGGATGTTCTCGGGCTTGAGGTCGCGGTGGATGATGCCGTGGCGGTGCGCGTGGTCGAGCGCGGTGGCGATGCAGCGCACCACGTGCACCGACTCGGCGCAGGTCAGCTTGCAGTGGTCGTAGGTGCGGTTGGCCAGGTCCATGACCATGAAGGCGACGTCGCGGTACTTGCCGCGGTCGAGGTCGAGGCGGCGGATCGGCCCGTGGCCCTCGTCCAGGCCGCCGTTGACCGCGTGCACGGTGACGATGTAGGGGTGGTCGCCGAGGCGCTGCGCGACCTCGGCCTCCATCAGGAAGCGGCGGTGGCCGGGGGTGCCGCTGCGCGCGTTGCAGATCTTGATCGCGAAGCGCGCCTCGGGGGGCAGGCTGGTGCCGAGCATGTCGCCGGCGAGCAGCGCCTGGTCGCGGCGGCTGAGCGCGGCGAGCTCCTGGCGGATGACGTCGCGCTGCTCGGGGCCGTAGCGCAGCGACAGCAGGTGGATGTAGTCGTACTCGGCCTCGTAGACCTCGCCCATGCCGCCGCGGCCGAGGCCGCGCAGCAGCCGCCACAGGCCGAGCGTCTCGCCCACCATCGGGTAGTCGTGGTCGTCGCCGCGCGGGGCGACGACCACCGGCAGGGATGACTGTTCGGCCATGGGCGGGGGGGTTCCGGCGACCGGGCGGCCGGAAGGCCGGGCCGATAGGGTGGACGGCGCGCGGGTGGGCGTCCGACGCCGGAATCTGCGCGGACTATGGCCGTCCCCGGTCCGGGCGTCAACCGCCGCGTGCGGGGATCCGCGAGGCGGCGCGGCACCCGCCGGGACCGCGACCCCGGACCCCGCGCGGAAATTCCGCTTGGCCCACCGACGGGCACCGCGAGGATGCGGGGCCACGGAGGCGATTCCCGCCATGAATCCCAGCATTGACGCCCTCCTCGACCTCCAGGTGCTCGACAAGCAGCGCCTGGCGCTCAAGCGGGCGCGGGAGGAGCGGCTGAACCGGCTCACCGACGCCGAGAAGTCCGCCAGCTCCGCCGCCGCCGAGACCACCGCCGCCGCCGCCGAGGTCGAGAAGCTCGGCGCCCTGATCCGCCAGTACACCGCCGACGTGGCGCGCTGCGAGGCGACCATCAACGACCTGCGCTCCAAGCAGATGAACGCCAAGACCAACAAGGAGTACATGGCGATCATCAACGGCATCGAGACCGCCAAGTCCGAGAAGGCCAACCGCGAGCAGAGCGTCAAGGACCTCGCCGCGCGCGTCGCCGAGCGCGAGGCCAAGGTCGCCGCCGCCAAGGAGCACGCCGAGAAGCTCTCCGCCAGGCGCGGCGAGCTGGTCGCCGCCAACGACACCGAGGCCACCCCCGAGGAAGTCGAGCTGCAGCGCCAGTACGACGAGCGCAAGGCCAAGGTCGACCCCAAGTTCCTCGAGGTCTACGAGCGCCTCATCAAGGCCAACCACAAGATGCCGCTGATGCGCGTCGACCCCAAGTCGCGCTCCACCGCCTTCGGCAGCGTGCTCAGCCACAACCAGGTCGAGCAGATCCGCATGGGCAAGCTGGTGATCGACCGGTCCAACGCGATCCTGTACATCGTCGACCGCGAGAAGAGCTCAGAGGGCGAAGCGAAGGGCTGACGGCTGACGGCTGACGGCTGACGGCTGACGGCTGACGGCTGACGGCTGACGGCTGACGGCTGACGGCTGACGGCTGACGGCTGACGGCTGACGGCTGACGGCTGACGACACCGGCGCTCCGCGCCGGTGTCGTCGTTTCCTGAAGATGGCTATCGCGCCGCGTACACACGGGACCCTGGCCCATGAGCCGTCAGCCGTCAGCGGGCCGGCGCAAGCCGCCCCCTCACGGCCACCTCCCCGCGAATGGCCCCTCCACCGTGCACCCGGCCGTCGCCCGGGCCACCGACACCAAATTCTCCGACACCGCGATCCGCGCCAGGTTCCGCGTACTGCGGATGCGCACGATGGTCGCGTCCTCTGCCCGCACCCCGGGCACGCAGCTCGCCGCCGCCAGGATGGCCTCGTCGTCGCTGGGCAGGGCGGTGGGGATGCGCCCACCCTCGAGGCTGCCGCTGGTCAGGACGTTGGTGGCGGTGACCGTGCGGTCGATGGCGGCGAAGGCGCGCTCGGTGATGAGGTCGGCCATGCCCAGACCGGTGGCATTGCCCTTGGTCGCCGCCGACAGGCCGAGCACCACGATGCGGTGGATGTCGGGCCCGGTGAAGCCGGGCAGGCGGCCATCCTCGGCGCGGCCGATGATGTTCGAATCCATGCCGACGCCGCTGATGTCCTTGCCGATCTCCTCGACCACCAGCACGTCGATGCGCGGCAGCAGCAGGCGCGGCAGCAGGGTGCGCGCCATCTCGAGCAGCGCCGGTTCGCGCGTCAGCACGCGCGCCGCCGGCACGGCCTCGACCACCGCGAGGCGCTCGGCCGCGTTCTCGACCACCGCCAGGGCGAAGGGCACGCGCCCGCTGGCCAGCAGCGGGCCGGCGGCGGCCGGGATCAGGCGCGCGAAGCGGCCGTAGCCCTCGCGGTGCAGGCGCGCGCAGCCCTCGTGCTTGGCCAGGCCGATGGCGAGCATCTTGCAGATGCCGCTCTCGACCGGCCCGCGGAAGCCGGTGTGCGGCTTCACCCGCACCACCGGGATGATCAGGTCGGCCTCGCGCCAGGCGACGCGGTCGCAGCGCACCACCACGTCGCGCTCGGGATCGGGGTCGGCGACCGGGACGTAGTCCTGGGCCGCTGCGTCGAAGCGCAGGGCGCCGATCGCCTCGGTGGCCATGTCGCTGCGGATCGGGGCACCCGCCGATTCCGCGGTCACGCCATAGCGCGCCAGCACCGCCCGCTGGCCGTCGGCGGAGCCGCCACCGTGGCTGCCCATGGCGGGGACGAGGAAGACCTTCAGGCCGCGTCCGGTGAGTTCCGCCACCAGGGTGGCGACCAGGAGCGGCAGCCCGGCGATGCCACGGCTGCCGACCGCGACCGCCGCGGTCAGGCCGGGGCGCAGGCTGGCGGCGATGCCCGGCGCCGCGAGGGCCGCACGCACGGCGGCGGCGACATCACCGACCTCGTCGCCGGCGAAGGCCTGACCCACGAGGTGGAAGGGCGGCAGGCGCAGCCGCGAGAGACCGGGCAGGAGCTCCATGGCGCGAGTCTAGCGCAGCGGTGCCCTTTGGCGACCCCTGGGGCCAGCGTGCCCCGCCTTCACCGCCGCTGCCGCGCCTGCAAGCGGTGCGCATCCATGACCAGATCGATGAACTCCCCCCGCTGCGGATTCGCGCTGCCGCGTCCGGCGCGGGCGAGGCGCTCGACCAGGTCCCAGTCGAGGCCGGCGGGCGCGTCGCCGCGCAGCAGCATGGCGAAGCCGGCGACCGCGGCGGCCCAGGCGGTCTCGCGCTCGGGCTGGGCCTCGACGCGGTCGGCGACGTCGCTCTCGAGCAGCCGGCTGTCCCCGCCGCCGGGCGGCTGGTAGCGCAGGCGCACGCGCATCAGGCGGCTGGGGTCGAGGATCTCGCGCACCGGCGCAGGCCGGCCATCGGCGACGAACGGATTGGGGTCGTCGGTGGCCGGGGCCGCCGCGCCCGCCGGGACCAGTTCGTAGAGCGCGGTGACGGTGTGGCCGGCGCCCAGGTCGCCCGCGTCGACGCGGTCATCGTTGAAGTCGCGGCGCGCCAGGGCGCGCTTCTCGTAGCCGAGCAGGCGCCAGGACGCGACCGCGCCGGGGTTGAAGAACACCTGCACCTTCGCGTCCTGGGCGATGGTCACCAGGCTGGCGGGCAGATCGGTCACGAACAGGCGGCGCGCCTCGGCGTCGCTGTCCAGGTAGGCGTGGATGCCGTTGCCCTGGTCGGCGAGCTGGCGCAGCATGTCGCTGCGCTCGCCCGCCATGCCGACGCCGAGCGCGCGTCAACCCGATGCCGGCGTTGGCTTCGCGGCGCACGTAGTGCAGCAGGTCGTCCGCGCCGGTCGCACCGACGTTGAAATCGCCGTCGGTGGCCAGGATCACGCGGTTGGCCGAGCCGGCGGCGAAGTGCTGCCGCGCGACCGCGTAGGCGACGGCGATGCCCGCCTCACCGTTGGTCGAGCCGCCGGCACGCAGGCCGTCGATGGCGCGCAGGATGCCGGTGCGGTCGGCGCCGGAGGTCGGGGCCAGGGCGACGCCGGCGCGCCCCGCGTAGGTGACGATGGCGACGTGGTCGCGCCCATCGAGCTGGTCGACGAGCAGCGCGAAAGCGCGCTTGAGCAGCGGCAGGCGGTTGTCCGCGCTCATCGAGCCGCTGACGTCGATCAGGAACACCAGGTTCACCGGCGGGCGCTGCGCCGCGTCCACCTCGCGCCCCGCGATGGCGATGCGCGCCAGGCGGTGCGCGGGCTGCCAGGGGCAGGCGACCACGTCGGTGCTGATCGCGAAGGGGTGGACGTCGGTCGCGGACGGGCGCTGGTAGTCGTAGTGGAAGGCGTTGAGCATCTCCTCGATGCGCACGATCCCCGGATCGGGCAGCCGGCCGTCGGCCAGCACCGCGCGCACCTGCGTGTAGGATGCGGTGTCGACGTCGGTGCCGAAGGTCGAGGCGTCGCCGCCCGCCTGGTCGGTGCGGGTGAAGCGCCAGGCGTCGCGCTGGTCAGGAGCGCGCTCCGCGACCGCGACGCGCGGGCGGCCGAGCTTCTCGCCGCCCGCGCCGTCGCCGAGGTCGCGGGCGAGGAGCGGGCCGCGCTCGTGGGCGGCGGTGCCGGGTCCGGGCTGATCCTGCCCGGGGATCGGCGGCAGGCTGCGGTCCAGCGCTTGCGGAGCGTCCGGCTTGCGCTTCTGGGCGCCACCGGGCGCGTCCAGACCGGCCACCACCGGCGTGGGCACGTTGGCGGGCGCCGGCGCATTGGCTGGCGCAGCCGCGTTGGCTGGCGGGGCCGCATCCGTGTACGCGTGATCCAGGCTCCCGGGGGTCGAGCCGTCCTGGGAGACGCCGCGCCCGGAACAGGCCGGCAGCAGCAGGGCGAGGGTGGCGCCCAGGGCGAGGCCCAGGGCGCGGGAGGAGGCAGCGGTCATGGCGGTTCTCCGGTTCAGGTGGGCAGCAGTCGGACGATGCGCTTGGCGTGCTCGTCCGCGTGCGGGGTCATGGCGCCGGCGCGGCGGCGCAGGAAGCGGTCCTGGAGCGGCCCTGTCAGGGCCCCCCAGATGATGGCGGCGAGGTCGTCGTCAGTGGCGAGCAGGCGCTGCAGCACGGCGCGCACCGACCCCGGCTGCCCGGGATCGACCTCGGGCGGGGCGAACTCGTGCGGCGGGAACACCAGCAGGGCGAGGGCGCGCGGGCGCTCGTCATAGGCCGCATAGAGCAGGCGCAGGGCGGCGCGCAGGGCGGCGCGCGGTTCGGGCTGGCCGGCGGCGAGGTCGGCGAACTGCCTCTGGAGCGGCGCGAGCGCGACGCGGTAGAGCTCGCGGCCGAGGTCCTCCTTGGTCGGGAAGTGCTTGAACATCGAGGCGGAGCCGACCCCCGCGCGCTCGGCGATCTGCCGGGTGCTGACCGCCTCGTAGCCCTCGACCGCCATCAGGTGGAAGGCCGCTTCGAGGATCTGGTCACGGACGAAGGGGCGACGACCCATGGGGCTCCTGGTGCGGGCTTGCGGCCGCATGAATGGGAGCATGTGCTTTCTTTTTGGAATGCAAGCATGTGCTTTCTTTTTTAGTGGCGGCGCCGGAGAGGAAAAAGGCGCTGGGTGCGCAAAGCCTCGCCGCGCATCACGCGCGATCGCGGATCCACCGTGAACAGCCAATCAATGAGCCCGCTGCGCGGGCTCATGCCCGGTGACGCAGCGGCCCCAGTGCGCCCTCTTGCCCTCCGCCGCGAACGCAGTGCCCTATGCCTCGCGTCTCGCGTCTCGCGTCTCGCGTGTCGCGCCTCGCGCCTCGCGCCTCGCGCCTCGCGCCTCGCGCCTCGCGCCTCGCGCCTCGCGCCTCGCGCCTCGCGCCTCGCGCCTCGCAACAGCCCTCATCCATCCGCGTTGACACCTATTCCCGCGGCTCTTTTCTAGGGTCTAGGGTCTAGGGTCTAGGGTCTAGGGTCTAGGGTCTAGGGTCTAGGGTCTAGGGTCTAGGGTCTAGGGTCTAGGGTCCAGGGTCCAGGGTCCAGGGTCCGGGGTCCAGGGTCCAGGGTCCAGGGTCTCGCGCCTCGCGCCTCGCTCTCCCCTACCGCCGCGTGAACAGGTAGTGGCTCACGATCCACTCCTGCCCCTTCGCGTAGCCGAACAACTCCTCGCAGGCCATGAAGAACATCCGCCAGCGTGCGCAGCGCACGGTGGCCAGCCTGTGGTCGGCGTCGCGGCGGAAGAAGCCCATCACGGTGTCGCGGCGGCGGTCGAGGTTGTCGAGCCAGCCGCGCGCGGTGCGGGCGTAGTGGGTGCCGTCGACGCGCCAGTGCGCGGCGATGGCGAGGTGCTCCTGGAAGTACAGGAAGAGCTGGTCCGACGGCATGATGCCGCCGGTGAAGAAGTGCCTGCCCATCCAGTCGTCGGCGCCCTCGGTCTCGAACGGGTAGGCGAAGCGGCTGTGGCTGAAGACGTGGGCGAAGAGCTTGCCGTCGGGCTTCAGCCACGTGGCGATGCGCCGGAACAGCTCGTGGTAGTTGCGCAGGTGCTCGAAGCACTCGACCGACACCACGCGGTCGAAGCGCAGCAGGGTGTCGAAGCCGACCATGTTCGCGGTGATGACGGTGACGTTGGCGAAGCCGCGCTCGCGGGCGCGCGCCGTGATGAACTCGCGCTGCGAGGCCGAGTTCGAGACCGCGGTGATGCGCGCGTGCGGGTACTTCTCGGCCATCCACAGCGTCAGCGAGCCCCAGCCGCAGCCGATCTCGAGGATGTCCATGCCGTCGGCGAGTCCGGCGCGCTCGCAGGTCAGGCCGAGCATGGCCTCCTCGGCCTGGTCGAGCCCGGAGACCCCCTCCGGGTAATAGCACGAGCTGTACTTCAAGCGCCGGCCCAACACCTGCAGGTAGAACTCCGCCGGCACTTCATAGTGCTGGGCGTTGGCCGCGTCGGTGTGCACGGCGAGCGGGCTGCGCTTGAGCTCCTCGACCAGGCCCATCAGGTGGCGCTGGTCGCGCTCCGGTCCCCCGCGCTCCTCGCTGCGCAGGCGGTCGCGCAGCAGGCGGCGGATGCCGAGGCGGGTGACGGCATCGGGAAGGAGGCCGCGTTCGGCGAGATCGAGTCCAAGGCTCATGGCGACTCCGGGGGCGTGGGGTCCCGCTTCGGGAACCAGGGGACGAAGGGGCTGGTGGTGCGCTGGTAGGCGCGGTAGTCGTCGCCGCGGCTGGCCAGGGCGCGCGCCTCGGTGGGCGGGATGCCGGTGACCTTCAGGAGCAGGAACAGCAGCAGCGCCGGCACCAGCCAGGTCACCCCCATCCACGGCGAGGCCGCGGCCAGGGCCACGTAGGCGAACCAGTGCAGCCACTCGGCGAAGTAGTTCGGATGGCGCGAGTAGCGCCACAGCCCGGCGCGGCAGGTGCGGCCGCGGTTGGCGGGATCGCGGCGCCAGGCGGCCAGTTCGCGGTCGGCGAGCACCTCGGCCCCCATCGCCACCGCCCAAATGGCGATGCCCAGCCAGTCGCCGACGGCCGCCGAAGGCGGCGGGATCGGCGGCGACCACCACGAAGGGCGTGGTGAACACCACCACCAGCAGCGCCTGGAACTGGAAGAACACGAAGAACCACACGTTCGCCCGCCGCCCCCAGCGCCGGCGCAACTCCTGGTAGCGGCCGTCTTCGGGCTTGCCGATGACGCGGTCGCGCACCAGATGCGTGGTCAGGCGCAGCGCCCACAGCGCGATCAGGGCGCCCGCCACCGTGCGCCGGGTGGGATCGCCACCGCCCATGGCGAGCAGCAGCACCCCGCCCGCGCCGATGCCGAAGGCCCAGCCGGCGTCGACCAGGCTGGCGTCGCGGCGCGCGCGCTGCACGAACCACAGCCCGACCATCAGCGCCGACGCCGTGCCGGCGATGATCAGCAGGTGGACGAGGGCCTCAGGCACGGGGCACCCCCACCGGCGCGCCAGGCCCGTCCGCGTCCGCGCGCCCGGCCCAGCCCGCGAACCACGCGAGCAGCGGCGTCGCGACCGCCCACTCCACGGCGATCGCCACCAGCCCCGGCCACGTGCCGGCGGGCAGGCGCAGCACGTCGAGCCGCACCCCCGCCCAGTACGACAGCGGCCCCGCCACCGCGCCGAGCAGCGCGGCGAGCAGCAGGCGCCGCTGCAGCCAGCGGCAGTAGGTGCGCAGGGAGATGCCGAAGAGCGGCCACAGGACCGCCATCCACGGCGGCGACACCGCGTCCTCGAAGGGCGCGCAGCGCAGCAAGCCGAGCTGGCCGAGCAGCGAGTCGGCGAGCACGCCGGTCAGCAGCGCGAAGCCGGCGACGCGCAGTTCGCTGCGCGGCTGGTGCATGCAGGCCAGGTGGATCAGCAGCACGGCGCCCGCCACCACCGGTCCCAGCCACAGCAGGCCGTGGTGCGCGCCGAGCACGCAGGCGAACCAGCCCGCCTGGAAGAGCGCGACCTCGACCAGCGGGAAGCGCCGCCAGCGCGGCGCGCCGAGCGGCGCGGGACCCGGGGGGCGCAGCGTCATGGCCACCTCAGGCCGTCCGGCCGCGGTCGAGCGCGAAGTGGTCCGGCTGGCGGTAGCCCGGCTTGGCGATGGTCAGATGCACCAGGCCGAGCGCGCGCTCGTGGAAGCCGCCCTCGCAGTAGCACAGGTAGAACTCCCACATGCGCAGGAAGGTCTCGCTGCAGCCCAAGGCCGCGGCGTCGCCGCGCCGGGCGAGGAACCGCTCGCGCCAGCAGGCCAGGGTGCGCGCGTAGTGCGGCGCGAGGTCCTCGCTGGCGACCACGCGCAGGTCGCTGGCGCGCGTCATGGCGGTCCCGAGCGCGGTCAGGGACGGGATGCAGCTGCCCGGGAAGATGTGGCGCTGGATGAAGTCGACGCAGCGCTTGGCGGTCTCGTACTGCTGGTCGGCGATGGTGATGGCCTGGATGACCATCAGCCCCGCGGGCTTCAGCAGCCGCGCGCAGGTGCGGAAGTAGGTCTCGTAGTACTGCCAGCCCACCGCCTCGATCATCTCGATCGACACCAGCTTGTCGTAGGTGCCGGTCAGGTCGCGGTAGTCGCTGAGCAGCACCGTGACGCGGTCCTGCAGACCGGCGGCGCGCACGCGCGCGGTGGCGAGCTCGTGCTGGCGGGCCGAGATGGTGGTGGTGGTGACGCGGCAGCCGTGGTGGCGCGCCGCGTGGATGGCCAGGCCGCCCCAGCCGCTGCCGATCTCGAGCAGGTGGTCGCCGGGCTTGAGCTCGAGGCGCGCGCAGATGCGCTCGAGCTTGGCCGTCGAAGCCTCCTCGAGGGTGGCGGCCGCGCTCGGGAAGTACGCGCTCGAGTACATCATCGCCGGATCGAGGAAGAGCGCGAAGAACCCGTTGCCGAGGTCGTAGTGCGCGCTGATGTTGCGCCGGCTGCCGCCCGGGGTGTTGCGGTTCCAGGCGTGGGCGAGGCGGAACAGCGGCGCGCTCAGCCGCGCCCAGCCGCCTTCGAGGCCGTCCAGGGTGGCGCGGTTCAGCACCAGGACGCGGATCAGCGCGGTGAGGTCGTCGCAGGTCCAGGCGCCGGCCATGAAGGCCTCGCCCGCACCGATGGTGCCCGCCAGGGCGACGTCGGCCCAGGTGCGCGGGTGCAGGATGGCGAGGTGCGCCTCCGGTCCCGGGGCGCGGCCGCCCAGCACCCAGCGCTCGCTCCCTTCGCTGATCACGATGCGGCCGTGGGTGAGGCCGGCGAAGCGCGCCAGGACCGCCCGGCGGGCGAGGCGCTCGATCAGCGTCGCCACCGGCGCCGCTGGCGCCTGCTGGCTGGAATGACTGGATGCGGTCGCGCCCACCTGGGGCTCGACGGTCGTCAGGCTGGCGTGTGGCATGGCACCCGTGCTCCTCGCCTGGAGTACGAGGGTCGGGAGGGATCGGATGTCGCCGGCTGTCCTACGCGCCTCGGATCGCAAAAAAGCGCTGCAGATCACCGATCTGCAGCGCCAAGCGTCCCACCGCGATTCAGGGCGTGCGCGCGCGCTCCGCGAAGGGTTTGGGCTCCCGGCGCCTGGCCTCGGCGACCACCGCGGCCGGGACGGGCTTGAGCGCCCACACGATGCCCAGCTTGGACATCACCCACAGGCCGTAATAGCTCATGTCGATCTGCCACCAGCGGAAGCCCTGGCGGGCCGAGGCGCTGTAGTGGTGGTGGTTGTTGTGCCAGCCCTCGCCGAAGGTCAGCAGGGCGATCAGCATGCTGTTGCGGCTGTCGTCCTGGGAGTCGTAGTCCTGGACGCCGAAGACGTGGGTCAGCGAGTTGACGGTGAAGGTGGCGTGCGCCACGGCCACGGTCGAGATGCAGAAGCCCCACACCAGCATCTGCAGGCCGGAGGTGTGCAGCTCCGGCCAGAACGCGTTCAGCACCCGGCCGAGGAAGAAGCAGCCGACGCCGAGCAGGACGGGCATGAGCACGTCGAAGCGGTTGAGGAACATCAGCTCGGGGAACTTCGCCAGGTCCTGCACCGACTTGTAGTCGGTGGGGAAGTTGCTCTCGGAGCTGAACCAGCCCATGTGGCTCCACAGCAGGCCCTGCTGGCGGGGCGAGTGGCGGTCGGGCGCCTGGTCGCTGAAGCGGTGGTGGTGGCGGTGGTGGGCGGCCCACCACAGCGGGCCGCGCTGCACCGACGAGTTGCCGATGCAGGCGAAGATGAACTGCGCGACGCGGCTGGTCTTGTAGGCGCGGTGGGAGAAATAGCGGTGGTAGAAGGCGGTGATGGCGAACATGCGCACCGCGTACAGCGCCACCGCCACGCCCAGGGCCACCCAGCTGAAGCCGACCCAGTACACGGTCAGGCAGGCCAGGTGCAGGCCGATGAACGGCATGATGCGCGGCCAGTCGACCTTGGCCTCGTGGGTCTTCGCGAGCTCGTTCTCGGCGGTGTGGACGTCGACCCAGCGCCGCATCGTCAGCCACAGGTGGCGCAGGAAGCCCGGGCGGGGGCGGGCGGCTTCGGCGGCGCGCACGATGTCGGTGGTGACGGCCGGGGCTTCGGCGAGGGCTACCCCGGAATCGCTTGCGGACGTGGTGGAGGAGTCGTCGGGCATCAACGTGGTCATGCAGGTGCCTTGGCCAGCGGTGGGAGCGAGCGCGGATGGGGGACGAACGGGAGCCCCTTCCACCACAGGACGGCGGCCTGCAAGTATATGCCGGCCAGTACTTTGAGCGTCATGGCGGGATAGCGGACGAGCATGCGTGCGAGCGCCCCGGGGGTGAGCCGCCGACGCTGCATCGTCAGCGCGGCGCTGAAGATCCTCTGCCCCTGCTCGCGATTCTCCATGTGGACTGCCAGACGTTCGGCAGGGGCAGTGAAACGCCAGCCGTAGTCCTGGACCATGCCCATGAAGGGCGAGATGTGGAAGATCTTGGGCATCGCGAAGCGGTGCAGACTCTCGGCGGGGTCGCGGACATGCAAGACGTAGGCGTGGCGTTCCCGCCACGGCGTGTTGGTGATCTCCGCGACGATGGCGACCAGGGTCGTTCCGTCCTTCGCGAAGCAGTAGTAGAACGACACCGGGTTGAAGGAGTGACCGAAGTAGCGCAGCGACGTCAGCAGCCGCACCGGGCCGTCGGGCCGGGCGTCGCTGCGCGCGGCGACCAGCTCGCGCACCGCCTGGGCGAGCGGCACGGCGGGATCGCCGAGGAAGTCGCTGCGCCGGAACGACGCCAGCGCCGGCCGCTCATGGCGCCACAGGCGGCTGCCGGCGAACACGCGCGGGAGCTCGTCGAGGTCCAGGTACATCAGGAACAGGGAGTAGGTGAAGGCATGGGGGATGGGCGCCGTGCGGCGGTGCGTGACCCGGCCCTCGTAGATGCAGCTGCGCAACCGGGACTGGTCGGCGGCCGGGCTCATGGTCACTCCAAGCCTACACCGAAAGGACGGCAGGCCGCCAGTGCGCTCACCACGCCGTCCTCGTGGAAGCCGTAACCCCAGTAGGCGCCGCAATAGGAGGTTCCACGCCGGCCGCTGACCTCGCCCAGGCGTCGCTGCGCGGCGACGGCCGCCTGGGTGAACAACGGGTGCGCGTAGCGGATGCGGCGCAGCACCCGCGCCGGGTCGATCGGCGTGCACGGGTTGAGCGTGACCAGGAAGTCGCGATCGGCATCGAGGCCCTGCAAGGCGTTCATGTGGTAGGTGAGCGCGATGCGGCGGTCGTCGCTGCGCTGCGCCGGCAGGTGGTAGTTCCACGCCGCCCAGGCGCGCCGCGTGCGCGGCATCAGGCTGGCGTCGGTGTGCAGCACCGCCTCGTTGTCCTGGTAGGAGAACGCGCCCAGCACCGCGCGCTCCGCGTCGCTGGCGTCGGTGAGCAGCGGCAGCGCCTCGTCACCGTGCACGGCGATGATCACGTGGTCGGCGGTGTGCTCCGCTCCAGCGGCGGTGCGCAGGCGCACGCCCCCGTCCCCGCGCGTGACGGCGCGCACCGGATCGCCGAGGTGGATGCGCTCGCGCAGGGGTGCGGTCAGGGCGCGCACGTAACTCTGCGAACCGCCGCTGACCACGCGCCACTGCGGGCGGTGGTCGACGCTGAGCATGCCGTGGTTGGCGAAGAAGCGCACGAAGAAGCGCGCGGGGAAGGCGCGCAGCTGCTCGACGGGCGCCGACCAGATCGCCGCGCCCATCGGCACGATGTAGTGGTCGATGAACTCCCGACCGTAGCGGTGCTCGGCGAGGTAGGCGCCGAGCGTCGGGCCGGGCCCGGTGGCGTCGGCCTCGAGCAGCTGCGGCGCCTCGCGGTTGAAGCGCAGGATGTCGCGGATCATGCCGTGGAACGACGGCCGGAAGAGATTCCGCCGCTGCGCGAACAGGGTGTTCAGGTTGCGCCCGTTGTACTCCAGCCCGGTGCGCTCGCAGCGCACGCTGAAGCTCATGGTGGTCGGCTGCGAGGCCACCCCCAGGCGCGTCAGCAGGCGGATGAAGTTCGGGTAGGTCCAGTCGTTGAAGACGATGAAGCCGGTGTCGACCGGCCAGGTCCGCCCTGCGGCCTCGACCGGGATGGTGTTGGTGTGGCCACCGGCGTAGTCGTTGGCCTCGAAGATCTGCAGGTCGTGCCGCGGGTGCAGGAGGTGGGCGGCGACGAGGCCGGAGACGCCGGTGCCGATGATGGCGATCTTCATGGGAGGGTGGATGCCTTGGCGGATGGAGATGCGAGACGCGGGATGCGAGATTCACCGTCTCGAGTCTCGAGTCTGGAGTCTCGACGCCTGGGGTACGCGCGGGATGTGACAGAGGATCTGGGTGAGGCGAGACCCGCTCTCCTCTGCGAAATCTCCCCACATCTCCCCACATCTGCGGATTCCTCCGGGGGGTCTTCGAGGAATCCGCAGATGTGGGGAGATTGCGGGAGATTCCAGCCGGTGCGAGGGCAGCCGCGGCGGGGACGAGAGGACCGGTCCAGGGCAGCGCCCGGGGGACCCAGCTGGATCTCAGAGCTGCCCGACGAGCTGCATCGACCCGGTCGGCGCCGCGACGCCGCCAGCGGGCTCGTCGGTGACCGCGGCGACGGCCAGGGAACCGATGCCGGCGGGGATGCGCACCGCGAGCGCGCCTTCGCCCTTGGCATTCACGTCGAAGGTGCCGGCGGCGATCTTCTGCTGCTTGTCGGTGATGAACCACAGTTCGTAGGTGCGGCCGGCGGGGGCGGGGGGCAGGTCGAGGGCGACCAGGTTCCAAGTGGCGGCCTGCTGGTCCCAGACGATGCGGCCCCAGGCCTTGCCGGCCTTGTCGCCGGCGGCCAGGGTGATGATGCGCATCTGCGGCGAGCGCAGCGCGGCGAGCGCGGCGTCGGCGGTGGCGAGGCGCTTCTGGGCGTCGGCCACGACCTGCTGCTGGACGGCGAGGCGCGCCTCGGCGCGGTCGGCGCGCGTGGTCTGCAGCCGCAGCTTGTCCCTGGTCGCGGTCAGCTGCTCGAGCGACTGCTCGCGCTCGGCGCTGGCGGTGGCGGCGGCGCGGCGCGCGTTCTCGTAGTCCTGCTGGCGCGCGGACAGCGACTTCTCGAGGACGGCGAGCTGCCGGGTGGCGTCCTCGAGGTGGCGGGTGGCGACGTCCATGGTGCGCTCGCGCTCGTCCAGGCGGGTCGCGGCGTGGCTCTGCCGCTCGGCCTGGTCGGCGAGCGCGTCGCCGCGCTGCCTGGCGCCTTCGAACAGCAGCACGCCGGGGATGAGCGCGGCGATCAGCAACGCCAAGGCCGCGGCGAGGGCGACGGGTCCACGGGCCGCCGGGCGCGCGGCGGCCACTGGCCGGCCGCTGGCCGGTCCGCGGACCTGGCTGGTCGCGGGCGGCGCGAGGAGGGTGGGCGTCGGCACCACGGTGAGGGGCGCCGCCGCGGTGGTCGGCACCGGCGCGGGGGCGGCGGCCAGGCGGGCCAGGAAGCGCGCCCTGGCACCGTCCGGTGGCGCCAGGTCGGGCAGGGCCAAGCCAAGCTGGGCGAGCGCGGCCTGCGCGTCGGCGTCCACCTGGGCGAGCGGCGGGCACTCGCGCGCGCGCTCGGCCTGCAGCTCCGCCAGCTCCTCGGCCTCGAGGGCGCCGAGCGCGGCGAAGAGCGCGAGATCGTTCCGCCTTTCGCAGGTCATGACGGGCTCCCCGCGCCGTCACCCGGACGGACCTGCAGGATCTCGCGCAGCGTGATCAGGCCCTGGCGGATGTGGGTCTTCACCGTGCCGAGCGGCTTGCCCAGGCGGGTGGCGATCTCGCTGTGGCTGAGGTCGTCGAAGTAGGCGAGCTCGAGGGTGCTGCGCTGGTCGCCGCTCAACCGGCCCAGGGCGGTGACCATGCGCGCGCGGTCCTCGGCGCCGGTCAGGCGGCTGGACGGGGCGGCGGCGGGGTCGACGAGGGCGGCGGCCTGGTCGGCGGCGAGCGGGGCGGTCGCGTGGCGCCGGGCGGCGCGCATCCGGTCGATGGCGCGGCTGCGCGTCAGGGTGGCGAGGTAGGTGGCGAGGCTGCCGCGCGCGGCGTCGAAGCGCTCGACCTTGCGCCACAGCTCCATGAAGATGTCGCTGAGCAGTTCCTCGGCGGCCTGGGCGTCGTGCAGCATGCGCATGGCGATGGCGTAGACGAGGCGGCTGTAGCGGTCGTAGATGGCTTCCATCGCGCCGTGGTCGCCAGCGACGACGCGGGCCATCAGCGCGGCTTCCGCACCGTCGCCGTCCGCCGCACCGAGAAGCCCGACTGGCATCACCACGCGCTCCTGGCCGACGCTTTCCGGAACAGGTCCAGAGCGGCTGCGCGCGGCACCGTACCACCCCCGCAGCCGCGGCCTAGGGGGAATCCCGCTGCAGCCGCCCGGCCAGCGGCCCACGTCCGCCCCGGAGGCGGCCGCGCGCCCGGAACCGGCAGGAAGTGGAGTGCTGGACGGGCATGGCATCGCTCACCGCCTGGGGATACGAGCGGAACAGGCTGCCGGATGCGGCTGCCACCAGCGACGCTGACGGTGCCCCGCCATGACGGTGGGAGCGAAGCTCGCAACTCGCAACTCGCACCCTCCCATTTCCCGGATATCACCTCCCACCACCACCATCCCCCTCGCGAGTCCCCATGCCCCAGATGACCCTCCCGCCCACCGATCCGGGCGCGATCTTCCTGCACTACCGCAGCAACTTCGCCTCCGAGCTGCTGATCGCGGCGGTCGCGCACATCCCGGTGTTCGCGGCCCTGGCGAAGGGTCCGCTGAGCCCGGCGGACCTGGGCGCGGCGGTGGCGTTGGCGCCGCGGCCGACCGCGGTGCTGGTCACCGCGCTGCGCGCCATGGGCATGCTGGTGCTGGCGGGGGGCAGGCTGGGGTTGACCGAGCAGGCGCGCAACCACCTGGCGCCCGGCGCGGAGTGGTCGATCGCCGACTACCTGGGGCTGTCGGCCGATGACCCCGGCGTGCTCGAGATGGTCGCGCGGCTGCGCACCGACCGCCCGGCCGGCAGCGACGCCGACCAGGGCGGCGCGGCCTTCATCTTCAAGGCCGGCACGGCCTCGGCGATGGAGGCGGAGGCCTCGGCGCGGCGCTTCACCCTCGGCCTGGCCGGACGCGCGCGCTGCGTGGCGCCGGCGGTGGCGCTGCGCGCCGGGCTCGAGCAGGCCGAGGTGCTGCTCGACGTCGGCGGCGGCACCGGCCTCTACGCGCTGGCCTGCCTGGAGCGCCACCCGCACCTGCGCGCCATCGTCTGGGACCGCCCGGAAGTGCTGAAGGTCGCGCGCGAGATGGCGGCGGCGAGCCCCGCCGGCGACCGCCTCGAGCTGCGCCCCGGCGACATGTTCACCGACCCGGTGCCGCAGGCCGACGTCATGCTGCTGTCGAACATCCTGCACGACTGGGATTTCCCCGAGTGCAACGAACTGGTCGGCCGCCTCGCCCCGGCCCTGCCCAAGGGCGGGCGGCTGCTCGTGCACGACGTCTTCCTCGACGACGATCTCGGCGGCCCCCTGCCGATCGCGCTCTACTCGGCGCGCCTGTTCACCGTCTGCGCGGGCCGCGCCTACAGCGGCGCCGAGTACCGCGCGATGCTGCGCCAGGCCGGGCTGACGCCGGGCGACGCCATCGCCCCGACGCTCGCCGACTGCGGGATCATCACCGGCACGAAGTGAACGCGGCGGGGGTGGGCGACGACGGTTTGCGTGCGCAGTGGTCGAGCTGGCGCTCGACCCTCCCGGCGACCGCACCGGCGCACCGTGGCGGCCCTGTGGACTCGCGGTGGATCGCCGGGAGGGTCGAGCGCCAGCTCGACCATCGGGTCCCGCCGCTCACCCCCCGCGCAGGCGCACGACCTGGTCGACGACGTGCGCGGCGAACGGCAGCGAGCACGTCCACGCGGGCGACACGGCGTTGAGCACGTGCAGCGAGTGCGCGTCGCCCTCGATGCAGAAGTCCATCACCAGCGTGCGCGTCTCCAGGTCGAGGAGCTGGGCGCGGATGCCGGGGCGGCCCCAGCGCGTGTAGCGCTCCTCATCGACGCCCTCGGCCAGGGCGGTGGCCTGGGCGACCAGGAAGGACGGGTCGTACTTGCGCATCTCCTGCACGGCGAGGCCGCGGAAGTCGAAGCCGGCGTTCAGCATCAGGGTGGCTTCGCGCCACAGCACCTCGCCGAGTTCGCTGAGCGAGAAGCGCCCGAATCCCTGGTAGTGCTCGCGCCAGAACGCCGGGATGGCGGTCGGGCCGATCTTGATGTGGCCGTCGACGGTGATGGTGAAGTGCACGCCCAGGAACGGGTACTTGAGATCGGGCACCGGGTAGATGTGGGTGCGCAGCGCGCCCACCGGCTCGTCGCTGTAGAGGTAGAGGCCCTTGAACGGCAGGATGCAGTAGCGCGTGCAGAAGCCGAAGTCGCGCGCGATGCGGTCGGCGTACAGGCCGGCGGCGTTGATCACGTAGCCGGCGGTCAGCTCGCCCTGCGCGGTGACCACGCGGCCGGGACCGCCGCTGCGATAGGCGGTGCCGCGGCGGATGTCCACGCCCAGGTCCGCGGCGTCCCACGCCAGGCTGCGCGTCACCGCCACCGGATCGCCCGAGGCGGTGTCCGGCGACCACAGCGCGCGCTCGACCGTGCGCACGCGCGGCTCGATGCGCCGCGCCTCGGCGAGCGACAGCATCTCGACGTCGCACGCCGTTGGCGCGGCCGCGGCGCAGCAGCTCGTCGAGCGCCGGCAGCTCGCTCGCGCGCTTGGCCACCACCAGCTTGCCGCACTGGTTCAGCGGCAGGCCGCGCGCGCGGCAGTAGGCGCGCAGGGCGCGGTTGCCGTCGCGGCAGAAGCGCGCCTTCATGCTGTCGGCGGTGTAGTAGAAGCCCGCGTGCAGCACGCCGCTGTTGCGGCCGCTGCCGTGCTCGGCGGTGTCGGCCTCCTTCTCCAGCAGCACCACCGAGCGCGCGGGGAAGCGCGTCTTGAGCTCGCGCGCGATGGCGATGCCGATGATGCCGCCGCCGATCACCGCATAGTCGCAGCGGTTCATCGCTCAACACCATGCCGGGGTTCGGCGTTCGGCGTTCCACGTTCGGCGTTCCTCAGCCCGCAGGTCCACCCCGCGACCCGATGACGCCACGCCATGACGAGGCCATCGCTGCTCCCGCGCTCACGCACTGCCGGCCCCCTGCGACCTTTGTAGGCCTTTCCACCGCCGCGCCAGGGCCCACGGCCGGAGCAGCATCGCAACAGCGCCGCACGCCGAACGCCGAACGCTCACGCATCGAACACGACGCCCTGCGCCAGCGGCAGGTCGGCGCCGTAGTTGATGGTGTTGGTGGTGCGGCGCATGTAGGCCTTCCAGGCGTCGGAGCCGGACTCGCGGCCGCCGCCGGTCTGCTTCTCGCCGCCGAAGGCGCCGCCGATCTCGGCGCCGCTGGTGCCGAGGTTGACGTTGGCGATGCCGCAGTCGGAGCCGGCGGGCGAGAGGAAGAGCTCCGCCTCGCGCAGGTCGCCGGTGACGATCGCCGAGGACAGGCCCTGCGGCACGGCGTTGTTGAGCGCGATGGCCTCGTCGAGGGTGTCGTACGGGCAGACGTAGAGGATCGGCGCGAAGGTCTCCTCGGCGACGATCGGCGCGGCGTGGTCGATCGCGACCAGCGCGGGGCGCACGTACGCTCCGCCGGACGGCACGCCGGTGGTGACGCGCTCGCCGCCGGTGACCGCGCCGCCCTGCGCGCGCGCCTGGGCCAGCGCGTGCGGCGTGCGCCGCCGCCGCGGCCTCGTCGATGAGCGGGCCGACCAGCACGCCGGGCTGGCGCGGGTCGCCGATGGGCAGGCGCGCGTAGACGGCGGCCAGGCGCGCGACCAGCGCGGCGCGCTCGCCGCGCGGCACCAGCAGGCGGCGCAGCGTGGTGCAGCGCTGGCCGGCGGTGCCCGCCGCGGAGAACACGATGGCGCGCACCGCCAGCTCGGGGTCGGCGCTCGGCCGCACGATCAGCGCGTTGTTGCCGCCCAGCTCGAGCAGGCTGCGGCCGAGCCGCCCGGCCACCGCCACCGCCACCGCGCGGCCCATGCGCACCGAGCCGGTGGCCGAGATCAGCGGCAGCGCCGGCGACGCCGCCAGGCGCGCGCCGACCTCGCCGCCGCCGATCAGCAGGCGTGGCGATGCCGGGCGGGGCCTCCGGGAAGTCCGCCAGCACCTCGCCGACGAGGCGCTGGCAGGCGGCGGCGCACAGCGGCGCCTTCTCCGAGGCCTTCCACACGATGGGGTCGCCGCAGACCAGGCCGAGCATCGCGTTCCACGCCCACACCGCCATCGGGAAGTTGAACGCGGTGATGACGCCGACCGGGCCGAGCGGGTGCCACTGCTCCATCAGGCGGTGGCCGGGCCGCTCGCTGGCGATGGTCAGGCCGTGCAGCTGGCGCGACAGGCCGACGGCGAAGTCGCAGATGTCGATCCACTCCTGGACCTCGCCCAGGCCCTCGCTCGCGATCTTGCCGACCTCGCGGGTGATCAGCGCGCCGAGGTCGGCGCGCTGCGCGCGCACCCGCTCGCCGATGCGCCGCACCAGTTCGCCGCGGCGCGGCGCCGGCACCGCGCGCCACGCGGCGAAGGCCGCCGCGGCGGCCGCGATCGCGCGGTCGGCGTCGGCCGCGCCGGCCATGGGGAAGGTCGCGAGCCGCGCGCCGTCGATCGCGGAGCGCGCGCCGAGCGCCGGCCCCGCGGTGGCGTGCCAGGTCCCGCCGATGGCGAGCCCGCCGGGCAGCGCGGCGATGCCGAGGCGGTCGAGGAGCGGGTCGGTCATGGGTGCATCCTCCATTCGGCCTGGATCCGTGGCTTTGACAACCTGATAGGACCGCCAAGACGCCAAGACGCCAAGGATTGGCTGCCAACGTTGAGCCGATTGCGCCAGCTCGGAAGGGGACGCCCTGTCTTCCCGCGGGGCCCTTGGCGTCTTGGCGCCTTGGCGGTTCCATCCTCTCCCCGGTTGAGCTAGCCCGCCTTGCCGCCGGCGGTGTAGAGGCGGCCGAAGCGGTTTGCCAGGAACACGTCGAGGTCGACCTGCTCCTGGCGCACGAAGCCGCTGGTGGTGGCGAGGCGGCCGCCGTGGTGGAGGTCGACGACCGTGCAGATGCCGGCGGCGGTGGTGATCTGGATGGCGCTCCACGGCTCGCCGAAGAGCTCGGCGTGGTAGACCTTGCGCGCGTCGGTGACCTGGTGCAGGTAGCCGCCCTTCATGCCGGTGACGGTGACGAAGATCAGCACCACGTCCTGCAGCGTCATCGGCACGGCGTGCTCGAAGATGTCCTTGAGGATGTGGCGGCGCTCCTTGAGGCGCAGCTCGTTGACCAGGAAGGCGACCAGGTCGCGGTGGCCGCGGTAGCGGATGGTCTTGTAGTCGAGGTTGCGCACCTTCCCGTGCAGGGTCTCCCACAGCGTGCCGACGCCGCCCGAGGTGTTGAAGGCCTCGTAGTCGATGCCGTCGAGCGAGAAGTGCTCGAGGCCCTCCAGGGCCAGCACCTCCAGGCGCTGGCCCTCGTGGATGACCTCGCAGGGGTTGCAGTACTCGTTGATCAGGCCGTCGGTCGACCAGGTCAGGTTGTACTTGAGCTCGCCGGTCGGGAACTGCGAGAGCGCGCCGACGCGCAGCTTGACCTCGTCGAGGGTGTCGAAGCCCTGGGCGAGGTGGTGCCCGGCGATGGCGATGAAGCCGGGCGCGAGGCCGCACTGCGGCATGAAGATCTGCCCCGGCCGGGCCTGGGCCGCGAGCGCGGCCACGGCGCGCGTGGTGGCGACGTCCTCGGTGAGGTCGAAGTAGCTGACCCCGGCGGCGAGCGCCGCGCGCGCGATGCCCGGGTTGACCGCGAACGAGCACGCCGACAGCACGCTGTCGCGGCCGCTCATGGCCGCGACCAGCTGGCCGTGGTCGGTGACGTCGAGGCGGCGCACCGCCACGTGCGGGATGCCGTGCAGGCGCTGCAGCGCGCGCTCGTCCACGTCGCCGACGAGCAGGTCGTAGTCGCCGCTCTGCGCGAGCAGCTTGGCGATGGCGCGGCCGATCTTGCCGGCGCCCAGGAGGAGGAGCTTGGCCATGGTGCACCTCTGCCTGCAGCATACCCCGGCGACGTGCGCCGTGTCCACCCGGAAGCACCGGAGCCGTTACGTGGCATGCACACGATGGACGGTTAAATGCGCGTTCTACGCGACGGATCGCCCGGGGACGGCTGCCAAGGGTTGCGCTTTCGCAGTGGTGCCCGGTTGGTGCGCGCGGTACACTCGCGGCAGAGGCGCCCGTCACACCGCGGAGGTCCCCATGGCCGACGATCCGCTCCACGACTTCCACTGGCGCGCGCAGCCCGAGGCGGCCGGCCTGGTGCACGGCGCGCTCGCCGCGCAGCTCGCGCTGGCGCCCGGCGCGCGGCGCCTGGCCGCGCGCCTCGAGCGCGAGACCGGCGTCCGCCTCGGCGACCTGCTCGCGCGCCTGGCCCTGCCCGCGCCTGGCGACCACGCTGCGGCGCTGCGCGCCGCCGGCTTCCAGCCTGCGGACGGCGCCTGGCGGCACGCGGCCGGGCGCTTTCCCGCCCTCCTCGACGGCGGCACGCCCGCCCTGGTGGTGCGCGTCGAGCAGCAGGCGGCGTTCCGCGCCGCGCACGGCGCGAAGACTCCCCTCGATGGCGAGGTTCCCCGCTGGACGGTCAGCGAGGCCTGGGACGGCGGCGCGGCGGCGGCGCCCGAGCGCCGCGCAGGCCGCCGTGGCCGCCGCCTTCGCCGCGCGGCCGCGCGGCGAGCCCGACCCCGTGACGGCCCAGGCCGCGTTGCTCGCCCTGGTCGATGACGCCATCGCCAGGATCGGACGCGACCGCGCCTGCCTGCTGTTCTTCGCCGCGGAGCGCGCGTACTGGCAGGCGCGCTGCCCCGCCGGCCAGGCGCAGAAGGCGCGCCAGGACGCGCTCGGCCTGGGCTGGGCCAACCACGACCACCACACCTTCCGCTCGTCGCGCCCGGCGTTCACCGGGCTGATCGCGGTGCTGGAGCGGCTCGGCCTGCGCTGCCGCGAGCGCTTCTACCCCGGCGGCCACGCCGGCTGGGGCGCGCAGGTGCTCGAACACCCCGGCACCGGCGTGGTGGTCTTCGCCGACGTCGACATGGACCCCGACGAGCTGCGCCGCGACTTCGCGCACCAGCCCTTCGCCGACGCGGGCGCCGCGCGCCCGCTCGGCACCGTCGGGCTGTGGTGCGCGCTGCACGGCGAATCGCTGTTCCAGGCCGGCCTGCACCACCTCGCCTGCCTGGTCGACTTCGACCTGGCGCGTCGCCAGCTGGAAGCCGCCGGCGTGCCGAGCATGGCGCCGTTCACCGACTTCCCCTTCCTGCGCCAGTGCTTCACCAGCGGCGGGAGCTGGCCGGTCGAGGTCCCGCGCATCGAGCGGCTCGCCCGCGGCGGCCTGATCACCGCGGCGCAGGCGGCGCAGTTCGCCGCGAGCGGCGCGCTCGGCGCGCACCTGGAGCTGATCGAGCGCAACCAGGGCTTCCGCGGATTCAACCAGACCGGCGTCGATGCGATCATCGGGGCGACGGATCCGCGCCGGGCGGCGGGGTGATCGGAGACCCGAGCAGGGTGATGAAAAGCTCGACCGGCGCCTCGCCGGCCCCTCCAGCCTGTCTGGCCGCGTTGGACGGAGCTCGAAAATGCCCTGCATGTCCTTCGCTTCGTCCGCCTTGCCATCCAGGCCGGATGGGCCGACGATGCTTGGTCGCCATTTTTCATCACCCTGCTAGGCAGACGCCCCGGGTACCAACCTCCACATCCCAGCTCTCGACTGGGACCTGGACGCGCTGAACAGGGCACTGGAGTCGCGGCCCGATCCCAGGGCCCTGCCATGCACCACCGCTCCCATCCAGATCCGGCAGGTGCGCGTATGCTTGCAGCGATGCCTCCTCGTTCCGCTCGGCTGCTCCCCGTTCCAGGCCTCGTCCTCGCCGCGGGCTGCGCCTGCGGCGGCGCGCATGTGCTCAGCTCGCTGTTGATCGCGGCCCCGCTGTTCGCGGTGGCGGCGCTCCCGGCCGGCTGGTGGCGCGCGTGGGGTGGCCGCCTGGCGGTGTCCGCAGCGCTCCCGGCCGCAGCGACGCTGCTGGTGCTCCAGGCCCTGCCGCTGCTGCGCGCGTATCCCAGCGCGCTGGTGCCGTGGCCGACGCTGGTCCACGGCTGGTGCCTGACGGGGCTGCTGCTGCTCGGTGGCGCGGGCGCGTGGCGCGTCGCCCGGCGGCGCGGCCGCTGGCCGGTGCGCGTGGCGGGTGGGCTGGCCGCGTCGGCGCTGGCGCTCGTCGTGCTGGCGCTGCTCGGTCCGCTCGCGCTGCTCTACCGCCCGCACCTGAGCGCACCGGACGCGGCCAAGGTCGTGGCCCTGGCCACCACCCATGAGCTGGTGATCGATGGCGGCGCGGGCGTCCGCCTGGCGGCGCGCTTCTACCAGCCGCGCACCGCGCAGGCGGACGGCGCGCCGTTCCGCGGCGTGGTGGTGTTCACGCACGGCGTCGGCGGCTGGAAGGAGGGCTTCCTCAACCACCACTGGCTGTTCCTCCACGATGGCTGGGCGGTGCTCAGCTACGACCTGCGCGGGCACGGCCGCTCGTCGCCGGCGGCGGTGACCTTCGGCGCGCACGAGGCGGCCGACCTCGCCGCGGTGTGGCGCTGCGCGCAGGGCCTCGCCGGCGGGCGGCCGCTGGTCGCCTACGGCGCGAGCATGGGGGCGGCCATCACCCTCGACGCCGGCGCGGACCTGCCGGACTGCCGCGGCCTGATCATCGAGAGCCCGTTCGCCGACCTCGGCGGGATGCTGCGCGCCGCGCTGCCCCGGCCGCTGCAGGCGGTGGCGCGCGGCCTGGCCTGGGCGACCGGGTGGGACCCTGACGCGCAGCGCCCGGTCGCCGCGCCGGTGCTACGCGCCGGGCCGCCGCTGCTGGTCGGGTGGATCGCCGACGATCCCACCATCCCGGCGGCGGAGAGCGCGGCGGTGGCGGCCGCCTGTCCGCGCGCGCGCAGCGTGGTCATGGCGCACGGCGCGCACCTCGACCTGATCATCGACGAGGGGTGGCGGGCGGCGGTGGGCGGGTTCCTGGACGAGGCGGCGGGTCCTGCGACGGTGCGTTCCGCGGGCCCCTGAGGATCCGACAGCCCAGCGGAGGGCGGCCCGGCGGGCCGCCTGCGGCACCCGGCACCACGGTGCCCAGCCGCGCGACGCGCAGACGCACACGCGGGACCCGCGGGCGCCGGCACCCTGCCGATGGCGCTCGACTCACGATCGGCGTCCCTACCCTGGCCGGGACCGTGGAGTCCCCATGAACCCTCGTCAGCTGCGCGCCGCCACCCTGGTCCTGACGTTGTCCGCGCTCTCCGCCTTCGCGCTCGCGCCGCACGCCGCCGCCGCCGACGCCGCTCCGGCGCCCACCGCCAGCGAGGAACCGTCCTCCGCCACCCCGGCGCCGGCCGCCCCGTGGGCCGGACTCGAGGGGCTCGAAGGCCTCGAGGAGCGCGGCGGCGCGATCTGGTGGAAGGCCGCCGACGGACCGGGCCTGCGCCTGGCCGGCGTCGACCCCGCCACGCGCGCGCCGCTGCTCGACACCCCGACCGGGCCGCTGCGCGTCGACGCCGCGCTGCTGCACGGCGCCGGCGACGAGCTGCTCGCCGCGCTGCCGCCGCTGCTCGCCGCCGCCGCGGCGGAGCACCTCGCCACCGCCACGCTGGAGCTGCGCCGCGGCATCATGACCGGACCGCACCTGCGCGGCGCGGACCTGGTGGTGCTCGCCGAGGGCGTGGCGCGCAAGCAGGCGCTGCCGCCGCGCGACCTCGCGCCGGTCACGGCGCAGCTCGCCAAGGCCGAGAACGCGCTGGTCGCGACCCTGCCGCGCAGCGGCCTGGGCGCCCTCGCGCAGAAGAGCATCGCCGACGTGCTCGGCCACCTGCCGTCGGACGCGCCCGACCAGGACGGCGAGGAGCTCGACCCGAGCTTCGCGCGGCGCCTGGTGCGCGGCGGCTGGCTGCGCACGGTGCTGCCCGAGGGCCCCGAGGTCGCCGCGCTGGAGCAGGCGGTGCGCGCCGCCGAGACCGTCGGCGCGGTGCAGGAGTACCGCGGTCCGGGCCTGCGCCTGGCCGAGCTGCGCGACGCCTTCGGGCGCGGCGGCTGGGTCCTGACCACGCCCAAGCGCAGCGCCTGCGCGCACCCGCACGACCACCTGCGCCTCTACGAGGCGCCGGAGCTGCAGCTGGTCGTCGACCTGCCCGCGGGCAGCGACCCGCTCACCGCCGCCGAGCGCGCCGAGCACGCCGCGCTGTACTGGGGCTCGCGCCGGCTGGCCAGCTGGCAGGCCGGCGCGCCCGAGCCCGGCCAGGGCTTCCACGCCGACGAGGACGCGTGGCGCGCGGCCATCCCCGACCACGGCGCGGGCATCACCCCGGGGGTGGTCGGCGACTTCATCCCGCCGCACATCCTCATCACCCAGTTCAACGGCGACCCGGTGCGCCTGGTCGGCCCGCACGGCGCGCTGACCCCGTCGCGCGCCGACACCGCCGACGCGCCGCGCTTCGTGCGCGAGGCGGCGCAGGCGCTGCCCTCGCCGGCCGAGCTCGACCTGATCGGCGAGCACCTCTTCACCTACGTCTTCGACAGCCCCGACTCCGCGCACCCGCTGCTGGTCGGCAACGCCACCAACAAGGGCGACATCCACCAGACCTCGGCGCAGACCTGCGCCGCCACCACCTGCGGCATGTTCCGCGGCGACTGCGACGACCTCGCCGAGCTCTACCGCGACATCGCCGCCGCGCAGGGCCGCATCGCCTACGTCATCCACCTGCCCGGGCACGCCGCCGCGGCCTTCGCCGAGACAGCAGGACGACGGGCAGTGGCACAGCTTCGTGCTGCAGACCGGCCAGCCGCTCGAGTTCGTCGCCGCCGACCTGCCGCGCAGCCTCGAGCAGCTCTACCGGCACTTCGACCCGAACAGCCCCTTCGACGCCACCCAGGTCAGCCTGGCGCTGCGCTTCGAGGGCGAGAACACGCGCTCGACCTGGGTGCTGAGCTGGCGCATCTTCGCCGAGCGCGCCTACGCCGCGACCATGATCGAGGTCGAGCGCGACTGGTACTTCCACACCCACCACCGCGGCATCACCACCATGAAGGCGCTGATCGCCGGCGGCGACGACGACCTGGCGAACTCCAAGGAGCTGGCCGGGCTCTACCGGCGCACCGGCGAGTGGGACCAGTCGGTCGACTACACGCGCCGCACCCTGGCGCGCACCGACGACCCCGCGGCGCGCGCGGTGTACCGCGTCGAGCTGGTCAGCCTGCTCGAGCGCACCGAGCGCTGGGACGAGGCCGCAGCCCTGGCGCGCGAGCTGCTGGACGGCGACCTGCGGGCGGCGCCGGAGGGACCGCAGCCGGGACAGAAGGACGCGCACCGGGACCTCCAGCCGCGCCTGGCCGCCATGCTCGCGAACGCCCTCGACGAGGAGCACCACGCGGCGCTGCGCCACGAGGTCATCTCCAAGCTGCTCTACCCCGCGGTCGCCAAGCAGACCGCGTCCATGCGCCAGTGGCTGGACGCGCGCTTCGACCAGCGCGAGTGGGACCGCAACCCGTGGATCGCCCAGTACCGCGGCCTGAGCGCCGGGCTGGTCGGCGACGTGCTCGGCCTGCTGGTGTCGGAGCGCGGGCCCGCGCTGCTCGCCGGCGACGCGGAGCTGCGCACCTGGACGGACTTCACCGAGCAGTGGATCGACAGCGTCGGCTTCGTGCCGAACGGCGGCGAGCCGGCCGGCTTCCTCGGCGCCTACGCGACCAGCGCCGCGCTCGACGAGGCGGCCTTCGGCCGCGACGCGCTGCGCGCCATGGCCCAGGCCGCGCCCTTCCCGACCACCCTCCAGCACGACCACCGCCACCGCCTGCCCGGCGTCGCCCAGGTGCCGGCGGACCTGCCGTGGATCCGCCTGTCGGTGCCGTACTGGACGCGCGCGGTGTCGAACGAGCTGTGGCGCCAGAAGCCCGAGGCCTTCGCCGCGCAGCGCGTGACGGCCCTGGCCGCGCCGCTGCGCGCGGCGGTCGCGCAGTGCCGCGCGCTCGGGCTGGACTCGACCCAGGGCGAGCGCTCCGTGCGCCACGCCGAACTGCTCATCGCCCTCGCCGGCCACGACGAGGGGAAGCTGCGCGCGCTGCTCACCGAGGTCAAGGCGCTCGGCGACCGCTCCACCTCGGAGGCCACCGCCGAGCTCATCGGCAGCGCGGCGAAGTACCTGGACGCGCGGTGGTTCGCCACGGTGCTCGCGGTCTGGCGCGAGGTCCTCGACCAGAAGCCGCTGTACTTCGCCATCGCCTGGAACGCCGCGGTGGCGCGCGCCGACGCCAACGCGCTGACCGCGGCGCGGCTGGCCGCGGCGCGCTTCCCCGACGACGCGGCCTTCGCCGAGGAGCTCGCCTACCTGCAGGCGGTGGTCGCGGCGCGCCCCCCGGCGCCGGCGGCCGCGGCCGCCTCCGGGGCGCCATGAGCCAGCTCGAGGCGGAGGAGGCCCGCGCGGCCTTCCTGCAACGCTGGTCGCTGCTGATCGGCCGCTTCTTCTCGCTGCAGCTGCTGATCATGGCCCTGAACTTCGTCGCCGGCATGCTGCTGGTGCGCTGGCTGGCCAAGGACCAGTACGCGCTGGTCAACATCGCCAACACCATGCTCGGGGCGATGTCGGTGCTGTCGAACCTCGGCATCTCGATCGGCGTCACCGCGATCGGCGGCCGCGTCTGCCACGATCCGCAGCGCTTCGGCGGGCTGCTGCGCACGGCGATGCGCCTGCGCTGGCGACTCGCCGCGGTGACGCTGCCGGTGGTCTGCGCGATCATGCTCGCGTCGCTGCACAGCGCCGGCGCGACGACGGCCCAGACCGCGCTGCTCACCGCCGTGGTGGTGGCCAGCGCCACCATCGAGCTCGGCGCCGCGCTGTTCGGCTCCGCCCTGCTGCTGCGCGGCCGCTCGGGCGCCTACCAGGCGATCGAGGCCGGCGCGGCGGCGGTGCGCCTGGTGCTCATCCTGGCGCTCGCCGGCTGCGGCTGGCTGGCGGTGACCAGCGCGCTCGCGGCCAGCCTGGCCGCGGCCGCGCTGCGCCGCCGGGAGCTCGGCCGGCGCCTGCGCCGGGACGTCGACCTGGGCGCGGCCGAGGACCCCGCCGACGGGCGCGAGATCATGCGCCTGATGCGCCTCGAGACCCCCAACGCCATCTTCTACTGCTTCCAGGGGCAGATCGTCATCTGGATCATGGCGTGGTTCGGGGCGGTCGCGCAGATCGCGGAGATCGGCGCGCTCGGCCGGCTGAGCGTCGCGCTCTCGCTGTTCACGGCGTTCTTCAGCACCGTGCTGGTGCCGGCGTACGCGCGCGTGCAGGACCCCGCCACGCTGCGCCGGCGCTACGCGGGGATGGTGGCCCTGGCCCTGGCGATCTCGGCGCTCGCCATCGCGGTCGCCTGGCTGGTGCCCGCGACCATCCTGCTGCTGCTCGGCCCGCAGTACGCCAACCTCACCGCCGAGCTGCCGCTGATGGTGGCGAACGTGATGTTCAGCTTCGTGATCGGGACGCTGTGGGCGCTCAACTCCGCGCGCGCCTGGATCGTCGCCACCTCGCGCGGCAACATCGCCGGCACGGTGCTCTGCCAGGTCGCCCTGGCCGCGCTGCTGGACCTGCGCACGCTGCACGGGCTGATCTGGTTCACCCTGGTCTCGCAGGTGCCGATCTTCCTGCTCTGCCTGGCGGACGCGTGGCTGGGCCTGCGCGCCGCGCGCCGCGCCGGGGCGGCGGCGGACGCGGTCGTCGCCGGATGAGGCGTCCCGCGCCCCGGACGCGCGGCGTCAGCGCCGCGCGCGCCGCGCCGGACGCTCCTCGAACGCGGCGAAGAAGCCGCCTTCGACCCACTCGCGGAACCACACCATGACCTTGCCGGCGACGGCCTCGAGCTGGTCGGGCGCGGTGGTGGCCTCGAGGGTGGCGAGCGCCTCGCCCAGCGGCCGGCCAGCGAACAGCGCCTCGAGGATGGCCGCCATCGGCTGCGTCAGGTCCATGCGCCAGAGCGCGAAGCCGCGCCGGTAGACCGCGGTCGCCGACGGCGCGGCGGCCGGGATGGAGGGCGCCTGGTCCTCGCGCCACTCCTGCAGGAAGCGGTTCACCGGGTGGGCGAAGCGCAGCACCTGCACGGTCGCGCTGGAGCGCAGGCGCACCGCGCCCCAGCGCTCCATGGGGATGGCCGCCAGCGCCTCCGGCCGCAGCACCGGCGCCGCGGCGGCGTGCAGCACCTCGACCATCGCCCACTCCAGGCGCGCCAGGTCGGTGGCGAAGGCCCGCAGCGGCCAGCGCCCGGGCCGCTCGCCGCACCAGGCGATGAGGTTGCGGCCGTAGAAGTTGAGGTTGGGCCCGCGCGACGGCCGGTGCTGGATGACCTCCCGCGCCAGCGCCTCGAACCGCGCGCGGCCCATGGCGTACTGCAGCGCGGGATAATCGTCGACCAGGCAGTCGATCAGGCGCGCGTGGTAGGCGTAGTGGTAGACCGCGAGGCGGTCGGCGGCCGCGAGCTGCGGCCCGTCGGTGACCAGCCGCGTCAGCGCGCGCGCGTCGAGCCCCAGCGCCGGGCTGGCCGCCGCCACCCCCGCCGCGACGCTGCGCGGGTGGGTGACCACGCCCGCGAACCATTCCTGCGCCGCGCGCAGCGGCACGGCCAGCGGCTCCTGGGCGGCCGCCGCGCTGCCGCGCCGCGCGCGGGCGGCCGGGGCCAGGCCGGGGCTGGCGCTGGCGCGCTCCACGATGGGCGTCTCGGCGAGACCGCCGGCCTCGGGCGCAGGCAGCGGGGCGGCGGCGGGGCGGCGCGTCATACCGCGGCCCGCTGGCGGGTGGCGCGCGGTGCGGTGGGCGCCGGCCGCGGGGGCGCGGCGGGCCGCGGCTCCCCGGCGATCACGGTCGGCGCGCGCGGCGCGCGCGGGGCGGGCAGGGCGCGCCGCGCGACGAACTCCTGCGCGCGCTGCGCGTCGCGCAGCACCACGTCGAAGGCGGGGATCTCGGCGTCCCACTCCAGGGCGACGCTGGCGCCGCCGCAGCGGCGGTAGACCTCGCCGAACAGCGCCCACACCGGGTCCGGCACCGGCCCGATGTGGGTGTCGACCAGGTGCGTGCCGTTGTCGGTGTGGCCGGCCACGTGCATCTGCGCGATGCGGTCGAAGGGCAGCGCCGCGAGGTAGTCGGCCGCGGCGAAGCCGTGGTTGCGCGCGCTGACGTGGACGTTGTTCACGTCCAGCATCAGCCCGCAGTCCGTCAGCCGGCAGAGCTCGGCGAGGAACTCCGGCTCGGTGAAGTGGTTGCCGGCGAACTCGACGTAGGTCGAGGGGTTCTCGAGGAACAGCGGCGCGGCGAGCGCGTCCTGCACCTGGCGCACGCGCCGCGCGACGTGGCGCAGGCTCTCGCGCGTGTAGGGCATGGGCAGCAGATCGTGGGTGTTGCGCCCGCTGACGCCGGTCCAGCACAGGTGGTCGGAGACCCACAGCGCGCCGCAGCGGTCGCGCAGCGCGCGCAGCTCCTTGAGGTAGGCGCGGTCGAGCGGGTCGGTCGAGCCGATCGAGAGCGACACGCCGTGCATGACCACCGGGTAGCGCTCGGCGATGCGGTCGAGCACCTGCAGCGGGCGCCCGGCGGTCTGCATGTAGTTCTCGGAGATGATCTCGAAGAAGCCCACCGTCGGCCAGTGGCTGAGGATGTGGCTGTAATGGGTGGTGCGCAGGCCCAGGCCGACGCCGAGGTTGGGCAGGCCGAAGCGGTTCGAGCGGTTGGCGGCACGGGGCATGGGATCTCGCACGGGATACGAGGAGGAAGTTGGAATGGTTTGCGCGACCCGGAGCGCACTGCGGCGGCCGATGTGGCACCACCGGCGACTCGTACGGGTCCGGGTTGCGAGCCGCGAGCTCGACGCTCGCGACTCGCAGCCGCCAGACACGACGACGGCGGCCCCCTTCCGGGAGCCGCCGCCGCTCAAACCAGGCGCCGCAGGCGCGCCCGTCCACAACAGGGGCTCAGTGGTTGGGGGTGCCGCAGCCGCCCTTGCCCTTGCACTCGTTCTTGCCGCCCTTGCCCTTGCCCTTGCAGTCGTTCTTGCCCTTGCAGGAGTGCTTGTCGGTGGCGCAGCCGCCCTTGCCCTTGCACTCGTTCTTGCCGGTCTCGCCGGCGCAGCCGCCCTTGCCCTTGCAGGAGTTCAGGCCCTTGCAGTCGTGCTTCTCGGTGGCGCCGGCGGTCTCGCCCGCTTCGGCCGAGAAGGCGCTCTGGAAGTAGGTCTGGCCGGCGCCGGCGAGGATGCCGGTGACCGCGGCGGCGAGGATGGCGTTGGAGATCTTCATGGAATGATCCTTCTCGGAGGGACGCTCCGGAACGGGGGTGGAGTCGTGAATGTAGGGCTCTACGCATCGTGTTCCACCGTGTTTGCGGGATTCCGTCAGGCCACCGTGTGAAGTCGCCGGCCGGTCCGCGCATGGAACCCGCGCCGCGCACAGGACCTGCGACCTGGGTCGGAAAGCGCCGGAACGGGTAGCGGTTCCGTGCGAATTGGCTTGAGATCGGCGATTTTGACCTACTCTACCGCGCTTCACCTCTTACGGACCCCTTGGACCACGCATGCATTTCTCCGAACTCGGCCTGAGCGAACCCCTGCTGCGCGCGCTGCGCGACGAGGGCTACGACACCGCCACGCCGATCCAGCAGAAGGCCATCCCGCCGGCGCTCGCCGGCCGCGACCTCCTCGGCTGCGCCCAGACCGGCACCGGCAAGACCGCCGCCTTCGCCCTGCCCATCCTGCAGCGCCTGTCGGCCACCCAGCCCGCCGCGCAGCAGGGCCAGGCGCGCCCGGTGCGCTGCCTGGTGCTGTCCCCCACGCGCGAGCTCGCCGCGCAGATCGGCGACAGCTTCCGCGCCTACGGCCGCCACCTGCGCATCTCGCACACGGTGATCTTCGGCGGCGTCGGCCAGGGCGCCCAGGTGCAGGCGCTGCGCCGCGGCGTCGACGTGGTGGTGGCGACGCCCGGCCGCCTGCTCGACCTGATGGGCCAGGGCCACCTGCGCCTCGACCGCATCGAGGTGTTCGTCCTCGACGAGGCCGACCGCATGCTCGACATGGGCTTCATCCACGACATCCGCAAGGTCCTGCACGTCATCCCGCAAGAAGCGTCAGACGCTGTTCTTCTGCGCCACCATGCCGCGCGAGATCCAGAGCCTGGCCGACAGCATCCTGCACGACCCGCTCAAGGTCGAGGTCGCGCCGGTGGCGTCGACCGCCGAGACCGTCGCGCAGTCGCTCTACCTGGTCGCCAAGGGCGACAAGCCGGCGCTGCTCGCGCACCTGCTCGGCGACCAGGCGCTGAAGCGCGCCCTGGTCTTCACCCGCACCAAGCACGGCGCCGACAAGGTCGTGCGCCACCTCGGCCAGGGCGGCATCAACGCCGAGGCCATCCACGGCAACAAGTCGCAGAACGCGCGCGTGCGCGCGCTCGAGAACTTCCGCAAGGGCACCACGCGCGTGCTGGTCGCGTCCGACATCGCCGCGCGCGGCCTCGACATCGACGAGATCTCGCACGTCGTGAACTACGACCTGCCCAACGAGCCCGAGACCTACGTGCACCGCATCGGCCGCACCGGCCGCGCCGGCGCCAGCGGCATCGCGCTGTCGTTCTGCGACGGCGAGGAGCGCGCCTTCCTGCGCGACATCGAGCGCCTCATCCGCAAGCCGGTGCCGGTGGTCGCCGAGCACCCCTTCGCGGCCGGCGCCAACCGCCCCGCGCCGCCGCGGGCGCCCGACCAGGGCCGCGGCGGGCAGGGCGGCCACGGCGGCGGCTTCCGCCACGGCGGTGGCCGCGGCGGGCAGGGCGGCGGGCGCGGCAACGGCGGCGGGCGCGGGCAGTCCGCGCCGCGCGGCGGCCGCGCGGCGCAGGGCGAAGGCCAGCGCGCGGCGGGTGGCGGCGAGCGCAGCGCGGGTGGCGGCGGCGCCGCCCACGGCGGCCAGGAGCGCCGGCGCAATCCGACGCGCTGGTGAGCGGCGGCGGCCGACGCGCCGCTGCGCGGTCAGCTTGTAATCGCGGGCCCCTCCCCGTATAGCGAAGGCCAGGAGAACCCGCATGGCTCGCGTACTGGTCACCGGCGGCGCCGGCTTCATCGGCTCGCATCTCTGCGCGCGCCTGCACCGCGACGGGCACGACGTGCTCTGCCTGGACAACTACTACACCGGCACCAAGGCCAACCTCACCGGGCTGCTCGGCAGCCCGCGCTTCGAGGCGATGCGCCACGACATCACCTTCCCGCTGCACCTCGAGGTCGACTGGATCTTCAACCTCGCCTGCCCGGCCTCGCCCATCCACTACCAGTTCGACCCGGTGCAGACCACCAAGACCAGCGTGCACGGCGCGATCAACGTGCTCGGCATGGCCAAGCGCTGCAAGGCGCGCGTCTTCCAGGCCTCCACCTCCGAGGTCTACGGCGATCCCGCCATCCACCCGCAGGTGGAGAGCTACTGGGGCAACGTCAACCCGATCGGCCCGCGCAGCTGCTACGACGAGGGCAAGCGCTGCGCCGAGACGCTGTTCTTCGACTACCACCGCCAGCACGGCGTCGACATCAAGGTGGTGCGGATCTTCAACACCTACGGCCCGAACATGCACCCCTGCGACGGCCGCGTGGTCAGCAACTTCATCGTCCAGGCGCTGCGCGGGCAGGACCTCAGCATCTACGGCGACGGCAGCCAGACGCGCTCCTTCTGCTACGTCGACGACCTGGTCGACGGCTTCATGCGCATGATGCAGAGCCCGGCCGGCTTCACCGGCCCGGTCAACCTCGGCAACCCCGGCGAGTTCACCATGCTGCAGCTCGCCGAGCTGGTGCTGAAGCTCACGGCGTCGACGTCCAAGCTGGTGCGCAAGCCGCTGCCCCAGGACGACCCGAAGCAGCGCCGGCCCGACATCACCCTGGCGACCACCAAGCTCGGCTGGCAGCCCACCATCCCGCTGGAAGAAGGCCTCAAGCGCACCATCGCCTACTTCGCCAAGGTCATCCAGGACCCGACGGTGATGAACGCGCGCTACGCCGCCACCGGTTGAACCCGACCGCTCCCGTCTGCGCACGCCGTTCGCTCCTTGCATTTTGCAATGCCGGGCGCACATCCGGGTGTGCCAGTCCACGATACCGCGCCCCTGAGCCGGTATCTGGGCGGCGAGGAGCTTGGCGTGGATGGCACCGTGAGCGTTTCCGTTCCCCCGCGCCACCCAGGCCGGCCGGGCTCCGAGGGTGGCTGGCCATGAGCGCGGGCGACCCCCAGGCCTCGGACCGGGACTACGAACCGTCGCGCGCCTCGGCGAAGCCCGCCGACGCCGTCCGGGTGCGGCCCGGCAGCCAGCGCTTCACCCGCTGGGACGCCTGCGCAGCCATCCGCACCAAGCCGCGCCAGAGCCTGCGCCCGCTGCCCGCCACCCAGGCCGAGCCGGCCTTCTTCAGCCCCGACCTGGTCCCGCTCGCCGCCCACGCGCTGGTGCGCGCGCGCGGGCACGCCCGCGCGGTCACCCTCCAGCACCTCTACCGCTACCTGCAGTTCACCATCGTGCTCGAACAGCAGCACGTGAACCCGGTACTGGTCCGCATCGCCGACCGCGGCTACGGCCTGGACCTGCCCGCGTCGATGCGCATCGACGCCTACCGCATCTACTGCGACGAGGGCTACCACGCGCTGTGCGCCGCCGACCTCGTCCAGCAGCTCGTCGAGCGCACCGGCGTCGCGCCGCTCTGCGACGATCAGCCCGCGGCCTTCCGCGCGCTGGCCGCGCTGCTGGCGGCGGCGCCGGCGGCGCAGCGCCCCTGGCTCGAGCTGGGTTTCGTGCTGGTGTCCGAGACCCTGGTCTCGGCCATCCTGGCGCGCGCGCACGCCGATGAGCGCGTCGAGCCGGCGGTGCGGCAGGTGATCCTCGAGCACGCCCAGGACGAGGCGGTGCACAGCGCCTACTTCCAGGACCTCGCCCGGTACGGCTGGCCCAAGCTGCCGGAGGAGATGCGCCGCGCCATCGGCTGCGCCCTGCCGCGGCTGATCCTCTCGTTCCTGGGCCCCGACCGCGAGCACCTGGGGCTGGTCCTGGCCGCGCTGGGGTACACCGCCGCCGAGTGCGCCCTGATCCTGGACGAGACCCTGCCCGCCGACCACGGCCTGGCGGCGGCGCGCGCCGCCTGCACCACCACCCTCGCGCTGTTCCGCGGCCTGGGCGCCTTCGCGGACCCCCTGGCCGCTGTTGCGCTGCGCGACAGCCGGCTGCTGGACGGTGCAGCATGAACGCCCGCCGGCAGCTCTCCGATCCGATCAGGATCCGCTCGGATTGAGCACGCCCGCCCATCCGCCGCCGGTCATCGAGGCCTTGCTTCCCGCGCCCGCGACCAAGCTGGTGCGCCCCCGCCGAACCCCGCCCCGCGTCACGAGGAACCGCATGCCCGGAACCATCTCTGCGCTGATCGAGACCGCGCTCTCCGGTTACGCCCCCTACCGCGACTACCGCGCCGGGCGCAGCACGCGCGCGGCCTACGTCGCGGTGCTCGACGGCCGCGAGGCGGAGGGCGCCGCGCTGGGGCTGAACCGCGACCAGTTCCACCTCAGCGGGCGGGGGCCGCGCGACGAGGTGGCCTTCGTCGCCGCCGTGCTCGCCGACCTGCAGCGCCGCGGCCTGGTGGCCTCCACCGCCTACGACGAAGCGGCTTTCACCGCCTTCCGCGCCCAGGTCCGGGCGGTCTTCGACCACGGCCCCTTCAGCACCTACATCTTCCCGGAGGAGGAGCGCCTGGCCTACGCCCTGGCCGGGATCGCCCGGCCGGAGTCGGCCGGCTTCTTCGGCTCGTACTACGGCTACTGGGCGGTGTGGGCGCTGCCGGCGCTGGCGGCGCGCGGCGGGCAGGCGGTGTTCCTCGACATCGACCAGCGCGTCAACGACCTCGCCCGCGCCAACGTCGAGCGCCTCGGCTTCGGTGCGCACTGCCGCTTCGTGACGCGCGATGCGGTCGCCCACCTCGAGCAGGACGCCACCACCTACGATTTCGCGCTGATCGACGCCGAGGGTCCGGAGGAGCACGCCGACCCCGACTATCGCAAGAAGCGCATCTACTACCCGATCTTCCGCGCCGCCCTGCCGCGCCTGCGGCCCGGCGCGCTGCTCGCGGTGCACAACGTGCTGCTGCACGACGACGCCGGCGACCGCTACTTCACCGAGAGCATCGCCCGCAACCGCCAGCAGTTCGACAAGCTGCTGCCGCTGCTCGCGCGCGAATTCCCGCTGCAGGCGGACTACGCGACCTCCGAGGGCGTCGGCGTCTACCGCCGCTGATGCGCGTCCCCGCCGCATGACCCCCCGCCCGCCCCGACCCACCCGCGCGCCAGCCGCGCCCGCGCCCCGCGCGCGCCGCGCCCGGGTGGCGCCGTGAACGCCGACGGTCCTGCCACCGCGCCGCGACCCCGGGGCCGTCGCGCGCCGGCGACCCGGTGCCCGCCGCCTGGAACGCCACCGGCGTGGACTACCCGCAGGAGCACCTGCTGCACCGCCTGGTCGAAGCGCAGGTCGCGCGCACGCCCGACGCGGAGGCGGTGCGCTGCGGCGCGGCGACGCTCACCTACCGCGAGTTCAACGCGCGCGCCAACCGCCTGGCGCGGGCCCTGCGCGCGCGCGGCGTCGGGCCGGAGGTGCTGGTCGCGGTGTGCGCCGAGCGCTCGCTCGACCTGGTGGTGGCGCTGGTCGCGGTGCTGAAGGCGGGCGGCGCCTACGTGCCGATCGACCCCGCCTACCCGGCCGAGCGCCAGGCCTTCATGCTCGCCGACGCGCAGGCGCCGGTGCTGCTCACCCAGGCGCACCTGGCGGGCGGCCTGCCGGCGCACCAGGCCGCGGTCCTGCGCCTGGACGCGGACGCCGCGGCGTGGGCGGGCGAGGGCGGCGACGACCTCGCTGGCGGCGCCGCGCCCGACGGCATGGCCTACGTGATCTACACCAGCGGTTCGACCGGCCGGCCCAAGGGCGCGATCAACACCCACCGCGGCATCTGCAACCGCCTGCTGTGGATGCAGGACGCCTACCGGCTGGGCGCGCGCGACCGCGTGCTGCAGAAGACCACCTTCAGCTTCGACGTGTCGGTGTGGGAGTTCTTCTGGCCGCTGCTCGCCGGCGCGCCGCTCGAGGTCGCGCCGCCCGGCATCCACTACGACAGCGCTGCGCTCGCGGCCTTCATCGCCGACCGCGGCATCACCGTGCTGCACTTCGTGCCGGCCCTGCTCCAGCTGTTCCTCGCCGAGCCGGCCGCGGCGCGCTGCAGCGCGCTGCGCGCGGTCATCGCCAGCGGCGAGGCGCTGTCCGGCGACCTGCAGGAGCGCTTCTTCGCGCGCCTGCCGCGCTGCGCGCTGCACAACCTCTACGGGCCGACCGAGGCCGCCGTCGACGTCACCGCGTGGGCGTGCCGGCCGGGCGACGCGCCGGCCGGCGTGCCGATCGGCCGGCCGATCGCCAACCTGCGCATCCACATCCTCGACGCCGCCGGCGCGGAGGTCGCGGTCGGCGCCGCGGGCGAGCTGCACATCGGCGGCGTCGGCGTCGGGCGCGGCTACCTGCGCCGCCCGGAACTGAGCGCGGAGCGCTTCCTCCCCGATCCCTTCAGCGGCGCACCCGGTGGGCGCCTCTACCGCACCGGCGACCTGGCGCGCTGGCGCGCGGACGGCGCCATCGAGTACCTCGGGCGGCTCGACCACCAGGTGAAGATCCGCGGCCTGCGCATCGAGCTGGGCGAGATCGAGAGCGCGCTGCGCGCCTGCGCCGGGGTGGGCGAGGCGGTGGTGGCGGTGCGCCCCGGGCCGGCCGGCGACCAGCGCCTGGTCGCCTGGGTGGTGCCGGCCGCCGCCGGCCCGGTCGCGCCGGCGGCGCTGCGCACCGCACTGCTCGCGCGGTTGCCCGACTACATGGTGCCGACCGCGTTCGTGGTGGTGGCGCAGCTGCCGCTCACGCCCAACGGCAAGGTCGACCGCGCCGCCCTGCCGGCGCCGGAGCGCGCGCCCGCGGCGCCGGTGGCGGCCGCCCCGGCGACCCCGCTCGAGGCGGAGCTGGCGGAGCTGTGGAGCCGGCTGCTCGGCGGCGGCGCGCCCGGCGCGCACGACAACCTCTTCGCGCTCGGCGCCGATTCGCTGCTCGCCACGCGCTTCCTGCACGACCTGCGCAGCCGCCGCGGCGTCGCCCTGCGCCTCAGCGACGTGCTCGAGGACCCCACCGTGGCCGGGCTGGCGCGGCGCGCGGCGGCGGCGGCGACCGCGGCCGGGGAGCCGGCCGCGCAGGACGACGGCGGGCCGGTGCCGCTGTCGCCCGCGCAGGAGCGCCTGTGGTTCCTCGACCAGCTCGATCCTGGCTCGCCGGCCTACATCGTCTCGCTCACCGCCTGGCTGGACGGCGCGCTCGACCCCGCCGCGCTCGGCCGCGCGGTCACCGCCCTCGGCCGGCGCCACGCCGCGCTGCGCACGCGCTTCCCGGCGACGGCGGGGGGGCCCTGCCAGGAGATCGCCGCGCACGCGGTGGTGGGGCTGTCCATCATCGACCTGGGCGGGCTGGCGGAGGGCGAGCGGGCCGGGCGCGCCCGCGACCTGGCCTTCGCCGACGCGCGCACCGCCTTCGACCTGGGCGCGGCGCCACCGTGGCGCGCTGCGCTCTTCCGCCTCGGACCCGCGCGCCACCTGCTCGCGCTCCACCTGCACCACATCATCGTCGACGCGCAGTCCTTCCCGGCCCTGCTCGGCGACCTGGCGGAGGAGTACCGCGCCGCGCAGGCCGGCGCGGCCGCCGCCCCGGGCCCGCGCGCGGGCGAGGCGCCCTACGCCGCCTACGCGCGCTGGCAGCGCGTGTGGGTCGACGGCGACGAGTGCCGCCGCCAGCTCGCCTGGCAGGCCGCGCGCCTGGCCGGGCTCGAACCGCTGGGCTTCACCGGCGACCGCCCGCGCCCGCGGCTGCCCTCGGCGCGCGGCGCGCGCGCCGAGGTCCCCCTCCCGGCGGCGCTGGTCGCCGCCCTGCGCGGCGTGGCCGCGGCCGAGGGCACCACGCTGTTCACCGTGCTGCTCGCGGCCTTCGCGACGCTGCTGCACCGCTGCACCGGCGGCAACGACCTGCCCATCGCCATCCCGGTGGCGAACCGCGGGCGCGCCGAGTTCGCGCGCACCGTCGGGCTGTTCGTCAACACCCTGCTGCTGCGCGTGCCGTGCGCCGCCGACCAGCCGTTCGCGCGGCTGGTCGCCGACGCGCACGCGCTCGCCGCCGCGGCCTACGCCAACCAGGAGGCGCCCTTCGACCGCGTGGTGCAGGGGCTGCGCGCGCAGCGCGACCCGGCCAACCCCGGCTTCGCCAACGTCATGTTCGACTACCAGGACGAGAGCGCGCTGGTCCTGCCCATCCCCGGGGTCAGGGCGGAGTTCTTCGAACTCGCCAAGGACACCGCGATCCTCGACGTGGTGCTGACCGCGCACCTCGGCCCGGCGGGCAGCGCCTGCTCGGTGCGCTACGCCACCGACCTCTACGACGCGCCGACCATGGAGCGCCTGCTCGGCCACTTCCTCACCCTGCTGGGCGGCGTCGCCGCGGCGCCGCACCGCCGCCTCGACGCGCTGCCCCTGCTCGGCGCGGACGAGCTCGCGCTGGTCACGCGCACCTGGAACGACACCGCCGCGCCCTTCCCGCAGGACGCCTGCCTGCACACCCTGTTCGCCGCGCAGGCGGCGCGCACGCCGGAGCGCACCGCGCTGATCTGCGGCGACCGCCAGCTCACCTACCGCGAGCTCGAGCGCGCCGCCAACCGCCTGGCCAACCGCCTGGTCGCGGCGGGCGCCGGGCCCGAGCGCCTGGTCGGGATCCTGCTCGACCGCTCCATCGACCTGGTGGTGGCGGTCCTCGCGGCGCTCGCGTCCGGGGCCGGCTACGTGCCGCTCGACCGCAAGGCCGGCGCCGCCGCGCCTGGCCTGGATCGCCGGCGACGCGCGCCTGGTCGCGGTGGTCGCCCACGACGACCACGCCGCGCGCCTGCCCGCGGGGACCACGGTGCTGCACCCGCAGCGCGACGCCGGCGGCGACGGACACCGCGCCGCAGAGCGGCGTGCACGCCGGCAACGTCGCCTACGTGATCTACACCTCCGGCTCGAGCGGCGACCCCAAGGGCGTCGTCGTCGAGCACCGCAGCGCGGTCAACGCGGTGCTGGCGACCATCGCGCGCTACCGCGACCTGGCGGTCGACCGCACCCTGTTCCAGTCGTCGGTGACCTTCGACAGCTCGGTGAGCAAGATCCTGCAGAGCCTCTGCAACGGCGGCCAGCTGATCGTGGCGCCCGAGGACGCCGATTTCGCCGCGGTGCTGGAGCTGACCGCGCGCCACGGCATCCCGCGCCTGACCACCACGCCCTCCGAGCTCGCCATCCTCAACGACATGCCGGAGCGCCTCCCGGCCTGCATCCAGGTGATCGGCGCGGCGGGCGAGAACCTCTCGCCCGGCGACGTCGACCGCATCCTGCCGCGCGTGCCGATCCTGAACATCTACGGGCCGACCGAGACCACCATCTCGGCCACCTCGTTCCGCCTGGTCCCCGGCGCCTTCACCGCGGCCGGGACGGTGCCGATCGGCAAGCCGATCATGAACTACCGGGTCTACGTCCTCGACGGCGCGCTGAACCCGCTGCCGATCGGCTGCATCGGCGAGATCTGCATCGGCGGCGTCGGGGTCGCGCGCGGCTACCTCAACGCCCCGGAGCTGACCGCGGCGCGCTTCATCGCCGACCCCTTCACGCCCGGCGGCCGGCTCTACCGCTCCGGCGACCTCGGGCGCTGGCTGCCATCGGGCGACCTCGAGTTCCGCGGGCGCAGCGACCACCAGGTGAAGATCCGCGGCTACCGCATCGAGCTCGGCGAGGTCGAGGCCGCGCTCTCCAGCCACCCGGCGGTGCGGCAGGCGGTGGTGGTGGCGCGCACCGCGCCGGTGCTCGGCGCGCACCTCGCCGCGTACGCCACCCTCGCCGCCGGCGCGCACGCCGACCCGGCGGAGCTCACCGCCTTCCTCGCCGGCCGGCTGGCGGACCACATGGTGCCGGCGCACCTGCTGGTGGTGGACGACTTCCCGCTGCTGCCCAGCGGCAAGGTCGACCGCCGGCGCCTGCCGGTCCCCGAGCCCGCCGCGGCGCGCCGGCGGAGCGCCGCCTCGTCCGCGGCGCTCGCCCTGCCACCGCGGCCGACGCTGGCGCTGCACCACCAGCTCATCGCCATCTGGGAGGAGCTGCTCGGCGTGGGCGGCGTGGCCATCACCGACGACTTCTTCGCCCTCGGCGGCCACTCGCTGCTCGCCATGCGCATGGTCCTGCGCATCCAGCAGGCCACCGGCCGGCCGCCTGGCGATGACCGCGCTGTTCGCCGGGCCGACCATCGAGCGCCTCGCCCAGGCCCTGCTCGCGGCCGACCACGCCGAGGCCCGCCCGCTGGTGGAGCTGACCCCGGCCAACGGCCAGCCGCCGTTCGTCTACCTGCACGGCGACCTGCTCGGCGGCGGCTACTACAGCGTCGAGCTCGCGCGCCACCTCGGCGCCGACATCCCGTTCCTGCTCATGCCGCCCCTGCTGGTCGGCGCCGATGGCGGGACGCCCTCGATCCCCGAGATGGCCGCGCAGCACATCCGCACCCTGCGCCAGGCCGCGCCGCGCGGCCCGTACCGGCTCGCCGGCTTCTGCAACAGCGGCGTGGTGGCGTTCGAGGTGGCGCGCCAGCTGCAGGCGGCCGGCGAGGCCATCGCCTGCCTGGTGCTGATCGAGGCCCAGGTGCCGTCCCGCGCGCTGATCCTGCTGCGCCGCGTGGTGCGCCTGTGCGGCTGGCTGCTGCGCCGCGACCACGACCGCCAGCTGCGCCAGCTCGGCGCGTGGTCCAACCGGCTGGAGCGCTGGCGCGCCGTGCGCGGGTTGCCGCTGGCGGAGCAGCTGCGCGCGGTGTGGGGCAAGGCGGCGCGCCTGTCCCAGCGCGCGCCGCCCAGCGCGGGCGAGGGCGGTCCCGCGCCCGCGGCGGGGCGCGATCCGATGGACGTGTCGCTGTGGTCCCTGGCCGGCTACCGCCCGGGCCACTACCCGGGCGCGGTCACGCTCATCACCGCCGCGGGGACCGACCACCGCCGCGAGGGCCACGAGCGCTGGCGGCGGCACTGCGCCCACCTCACGACCATCACCGTCCCGGGGCGCCACCTCGAGATCATCACCACCCAGGCGCCCGTGCTGGCCGCGGCCCTGCGCGCCTGCTGCCTGCCCGGCGGCGCGGCCGCGCCCGCGGCGGGAACCGCGTCCGCGCGCCAGGAGCCCGCGCTCTAGCGTCCTGTCCGGTACATGCACTGCCTCTGGGTTGACCGCGCCGGCCGTCTGCTGCGTTGCATCCTACTTGCGATAGCGCTGCTATCGCCGCGCCGGATGCGCCTTGCAGCCAGCCGACGGGGCCGGCGCCAGAGTCGGTGAATGTACCGGACAGGACACTAGCAGCGCTGCCGGAGCCGCGGCACCAGGCGGCGCAGCACCCGGCGCGCGCCCTGCGCCGCCGCCCGCGCCGCGACCGCGGCCAGCGCGCTGGCCCGCCGCCACGGCGCCAGCGCGAGGGGCGAGCCGGCGAGCGTGGTCACCGCCATCCCCTGCGCGCCGAGTTCGACCAGGCAGCCATCGGGCAGGAACCACACCCGCCGCGCGGCCGGGCCCAGGGCGCGCACCGTCGAGGCGAGCATCAGCGCCCCGTCGCCGGCGCGCCCGGCGACCAGCGGCGAGCCCTGGCGGACCGCGATGACGGTGCCGGGCGCGTCGGCGAAGAGCGCGAGGATCGCGAAGTTCCCCGCGAGCTGCGCGACCGCGGCGCGCACGGCCGCCGCCGGCGCGTCCCCCGCCGCGCGCTGGCCAGCGATCAGGTGGGCGATGACCTCGCTGTCGCTGTCGCCGTGGAAGGCGGTGCCCGCCGACTGCAGCGCCGCGCGCAGCGCCGCGTGGTTGGCGATCGTCCCGGCGTGCACCATGGCGACGCGCCCGTCGGCGCTGGCGTGCGGGTGGGCGTTGGCGATGGTCGCGGCGCCGATGGTGGCCGCGCGCACGTGGGCGATGCCGCAGCCGCCGGGTGCCGGCGCGACGGCCAGGCCAGCGGCCAGCGCCGGCAGCGGACCGAGCGCGCGGCGGATGGCGAGCGCGCCGTCGCCGCACAGCGCCAGTCCGGCCGAATCACGCCCGAGAGCGGTCTGGCGCGCCAGTGCGGCGAGCAGCAGCGGCGCCGCCTGGGCGTTCCCGAGATAGGCTGCGACCCCGCACATGCGGGCGGTCATACCGGGGCACCGGACGCGACCAAGGCGCATCCCGGTGCACGATCGGTCTGGCGCGTGGCGCTCCCGGCGCGGAAGCGCCGCGCGCGCAAAGGCGCCCGGTGGACTCGCGAGCCGTCCCCGGGAGCGGTGCTCGACCCGCGCGAGGCCCGCAGTCGTGGATGGCGTTCAGACCGGCGGCACCGGACCGCCCAGCGTCGCCTCCATCGCGTCCGCGACCGCCGGCCCGTCGGGCTGGCCGCTGGCGCGCAGCGCGGCGATGGTGCGCCGGCGCCGCGCGCTGGAGTGGTGGGTGGACAGCTTCGCGACGCCGCGCAGGTCGGCGACCTCGATGCGGAAGGCGGTGATCGCCTGCTGGAAGCCGGCCGCGACCGCGGGCGAGAGCCGCCCGCGCCACGCCGCCTGCGGCTCCATCAGGTCGGCGAGCAGGTCGAGCGCGCGCTGCACACCAGGCGCGTCGGCGACCACGCGCAGCGCCCCGCGCGCGTGCGCGACCTGGTAGTTCCAGGTCGGCACGGTGTCGGGCTCGGCGTACCAGTCGGCCGAGATGTAGGCGTGCGGACCGTGGAACACCGCGAGCGCTTCCGTGGCCCGCCACAGCGGGTTGACGCGCGCGACGTGCCCGGTCAGCACCACGCGGCCGTCCTCGACGGTGGCGACCAGCGGCACGTGGTCGGCGGTCGGGACGCCGTCCCGGGTGGTCATCACGGTGGCGAAGGGGTGGGAGCGGATCAGCGCCAGGAGCGGGGCCTGGTCCGCGACCTGGGCGTTCGGACACTGGTACATGGGATCCTCGCTCGCCCGCTGGGTCCAGGCGACCTGGGTTGATCGCCTACGGCTGGCGGTTGATGAAGCCCTTGAACGGCGTCAGGACGATGATCTTGAGGTCCAGCCACAGCGACCAGTTGCGGATGTAGTAGAGGTCGAAGTGCAGGCGCCGGCGCATGTCGTTGATGGTCCGCGTCTCGCCGCGCGCGCCGTTGATCTGCGCCATGCCGGTGATCCCCGGCTTGACGTAGTGGCGGCGCATCAGCTCGGCGATGGTCTTGGCGAACTGCTCGTTGTGGCGGACCGCGTGCGGGCGCGGGCCGACGATCGACATGTCGCCCTTGATGACGTTGAGGAACTGGGGCAGCTCGTCGAGGCTGGTCTTGCGCAGGAAGCGGCCGAGCGGGGTGATGCGCGGGTCGTTCTCCGAGGCCTGCTTGAAGTCGTCCGGGGTGAGCTCGCCATACTGGCGCTCGGCCGCGGCCGGGGCCCGGCTCCGACGCCGGCACGGTGGCGGCGGTCGGCTCCTCCTCGGGCTGCGGCTCGGTGGTGTCGCCCAGGCGGTTGGGCAGGCGGCGGATCTCGCGCGTCCCCTCGCGGCCGGCGCGCAGGCCGTCGCTCACCGCCTCGACGCGCAGCGAGCGGTGGCGGCGCGTGGTCTCGCGCACCGGCGGGGCCTCGGCCGCGGCGACCGCCGCGGTCGGGGCGGGCGTGGGGTGCCGGCGCGCGCCGGCGCCCGGCGCGTCGGCGTCGCGGGCGCCGGGCGGCAGGTCGATGGTGGAGTGGTGGTCCGGCTCGGCGGGGGCGCCGCGCGGCTCGAGCGCGCCGCCGGACGCGGCCTTGCGCGCGGTGTTGTGGAACATGGTGCGGAACTTCATCACCCGGATGCGCGCCCCACCCAGTCCGTGGCGGTCCTGGATGAACAGCACCGGCCCGGGGCTGGTGAACTTGACCGCCAGCGCGATGCCGACCAGCAGCGGCGCGATGAGCAGCAGGATCAGCCCGCCGATGACCTTGTCCTCGATCCACTTGATGAACAGCGCGCGCTCGGTGAGCGGGCTGGACGAGAGGTTGATCACCGGCTGCCCGGCGTAGTCGCCGACGCGCAGCGAGAACACCGGGAACTGCGACATGTCCGGCACGTACTGCACCGTGACCGGGTAGTTCAGCAGGCGGTTCATGATGTTGACGACCAGCTTCTGGTCGTCGAAGTTGCCGCACACCATCACGCGGTGGACCTCGAGCTCGGCGACCATGGCCTCGAGGCGCTCGTAGTCGCCGACCACCAGCTCCTTGCCCTCGCCCACCGCGAGCAGCCCGTCCGAGCACATCCCCACCACCTTGATGCCGAGCACCGGGTTGGCCTCGGCGTGGCGCGAGAACGCCTGGCACATCGACAGCGAGCCGGCGAGCAGGGTGCGCTCCAGGCCGCGGCCGTGGCGGTGGCGGCGCTCCATGTCGAAGAACAGCAGCCAGCGCACCACGGCCATCCCCAGCGACACCGCGACCAGCCACGGCCCGATCACCGCGCGCGGGTAGTAGGCGCTGATCTTGAGCACGTAGGCGGCGGCGAAGAACAGCCCCACCGCCACCCAGAAGGTCAGCCAGGCGTGGCGGATCCACGTCCCCAGCGTGGTCTGGTTGGCGCCGAGGTAGGCGCCGCCGAGGTGGAACATCAGCGTCACCGGCGCGAGCAGCCCGAGCAGCAGCACGTTCATGCTGTCCGGGCTCGGCGGTGGGGTCGGCGCGGCCATGTAGCACAGGTAGAGCAGCCCGCCCATCATGACCAGATCGGCCACGGCGAGCAGGACCTGGCGGCTGAAGGTGTGCGGCGTGTCGGCGAGCATGCGGGTCGGTCAGGGGCTGCGGCGGGGCCGGCGGCGGCGCTCGGCGAGGGCGATTATGCGCGCCGCGAAGCGGCCTACCACAGCATCGATGCCGAGGTTGTGCTGCACGTAGCGGCGGCCGGCCGCGCCGCGCACCGCCCACGACGGGCGGTCGCCGGCGACCGCGTCCAGCGCCCGGGCGAGGGCCTCGGCGTCCTCGGGGACGGCGACCACGCCGCAGCCGGCGCGCTCGACCTCCGCCGCCAGGTCGGTGCCGGGGTCGGCGGTCGACGACCACCGGCCGCGCGACCGCCATGATGTTGAGCAGCTTGGAGGGCATCACCAGCCCGGCCGCGGCGCGGCGCTGCGGAATGCAGTGCAGGTCGGCGGCGGAGAGGAACTCGGCCAGGCGCGCGGCCGGGGCCAGGGGCAGGAAGAGCAGCGTGGTCAGGCCCAGGGCCTGGGCCCTGGCGGCGAGCTCCGCGCGCTCGACGCCCTCGCCCGCGACCACCAGGCGCACCGGCACGCGCATGCGCGTGACCGCCTCGAGCAGCAGCTCGACGCCCTGCTTCCGGCCGAGGTTGCCGCTGTACATCACCACGACCTCGTCGTCGCGCACGCCCCACTCGCGGCGGTAGGGGTTGGGCCCCTCCCACGGCCGGCGTCGCGGCGGTGTCCGCCCAGTTGGGGAACAGCGCCACCGGCCGGCGCGTCGCCGCCTTGGCCTGCAGGCGCGCGCGCATCGCGCGGCTGACCGTGGTCACCAGGTCCATGCGCTCGAGGATGAAGCGCTCGACGCCGAGGAGCAGGCCGGCGAGCCGCTGCGGGATCATCTTCAGCTCGAGCGCGGCGTCGACCTGCAGGTCCTGGACGTGGTAGACCACCGGCGCGCGGAAGCGCAGGCCGAGCAGCCAGCCGAGCAGGCCGCCGAGGAAGGGCGGCGCGACCACCACGATCGCGTGCGGCCGGCGCCGCGCGCCCAGGCTGCGCCGCGCGGTGGCGAGCAGCCAGCTGGCGTCGAGGCGCATGCGCGCCCGGCCGCCGACCGGGGGGCTCGGGACGTAGTGGCGCACGCGCTCGACCACCACCCCGTCGATGACCTCGTCGCCGCGCCCACCGCGGTAGTCGCGGTCGCGGTACGCGTCCGGCACGCGCCACCACGGGTAGTGCGGCAGGCCGGTGTGCATGGTCACCGCCCAGCCGCGCCGCTGGTGGAGCCAGGTCGCCATGCCGGTGTTGTAGAACGGGATGCCGGTCGGCTCGGGCGCGTAGTTGTACGAGTAGATGCTCAGGCGCAGGCTCAAGCCGGAGGCTCCTTGGCGGCGGGCGGGGCCGAGGTCGCGGCCAGCCGGCGGCGCTCCTCCAGCTCCAGCTCATAGAGCTTGGCGTCGACGGTGAAGCGGAACCACAGCGTCTGTTGGACGTGGTAGATGAGGCCGATGCGCCCGTCGAGGAAGCCCAGGCGGAGGAAGTACCCGTAGAAGAAGATGCCGATCGCGCGCAGCAGCAGGGGCAACCGGTAGTACAGGCGGTTCTTCATCCAGCGCTTGCGCATGCGCGGGTCGCCCGTCAGCGAGCCCTGCAGGGTGCCGTCGGCGGCGCCGTCCACGGGCTCGCGCTCGGCCCAGATCTGCTCGGCCTCGGCCGTCGACCAGCGGTTGTGGGTGGCGATCCAGCGCTCGACCGAGATCAGCTGGAGGTCGGCGAGGACGCCGGTCAGGCGCGCGGCCGGCTGGTCGAGGATGAAGTGCTGGTCGTAGCGGCGGTCCTCGCAGCGGCCGTGCGCGGCGCGGAACAGGCGCAGGTGCCAGCCGGGGTTGGTCAGCCCCCAGCGGATCGGCTGGCCCAGGAAGTTGCTGATGCGGCGCATCAGGTAGCCGGCGGCGCGCGGCGCGGCGAGCTCGGCGCGGATGCTGGCGGCGAGCTCGGGCGAGACCACCTCGTCGGCGTCGAGGTGCAGCACCCAGGCGTCCGGCGCGAGCGCGGCGTGGGCCTGCGCCCAGTTGCGCTGCGCGGCGTAGTGCTCGAAGGGGTGCTGCACGACCTCGCACCCGAGCGCGGTGACGACCGCCACCGTGGGGTCGGTGCTGTACGAGTCGACGACCAGGACGCGGTCCGCCAGGCCGCGCAGCGCCTCGACCACCAGCTTCACCGAGTGCGCGGAGTTGAAGGTGAGGATGATCGCGGTCAGTCCCGGCGCGCCGCCGGGCGGGGCGGCGGTGGCCGGGGCCGGGGCCGGGGCCGGGACCGGGTGCGCCGCGCTCATGGGCCCCCCGCCGCGCGCAGCACGCGCGGCTTGAGCGGGCGCGCCGGCAGGCCGGCGTGCACCATCCAGGGAGCGGCGTCGCGCGTCGCCACCGCGCGCGCGGCGAGCACGGCGCCGGCGCCGATGGTCACGCCCGGGCCGACGAAGGCCTCGGCGCAGATCCACGCCTCCGCGCCGATGGTGATCGGCCGGGCGATGAGCTGGAAGCCGGGGTCCTCGTAGTCGTGGCTGCCGGTGCACAGGTGCGCGCCCTGGCTGACCACCGCGCGGCGGCCGACGGTCACGGCCGCGATGTTGTAGCAGATGACGTCGTCGGCGAAGGCCGCGCCGTCCTCCATCACCAGGTTCCACGGCGCCCAGATGCGCGCGCGCGGGTAGACGTGGCAGCCGCGGCCCAGGCGCGCGCCGCAGCGGCGCAGCCAGAAGGCGCGCCAGCGGTGGCAGGGGCGTGGCGAAGGCCGCACCAGCAGCGCCGCGACCACGCCCCACAGGGCGCGGCCGAGGCGGTTGCGCAGGCTGAAGCTGGCCTGGACGCGCGGGTCGACGCCGGTGCGGATGGCGCCGCTCATGGCGCCGCCCCGGCCACCGCGGCGCTGCCGGCGAGCTCGCCGAGCACCGCCATCAGGCGGCGCGTCGAGGTGCGGATCTCGTAGCGGTTGGCGAAGCAGCGCCGCGCCGCCGCGCCCATCGCCAGGCGCTCCGTCCCGGGCAGCGCGTACCAGCGCGCGAGCAGGGAGCGCGTCCCGGGCAGGTCGTCCCCGGCCACCAGGCCGGCGCCATCGCCGACCACCTCGCGCCAGATGTTGATGCGGTCCGAGATCAGCACCGGCAGGCCGCAGGCCAGGGCCTCGGCCACGGCGATGCCGAAGTTCTCCTGGTGGCTGGGCAGGGCGAAGGCCTCGCAGGCGCGGAAGGCGCCCCACTTCTCCAGGCCCTGCAGCATGCCCGTCCACACCAGGCGCGCGCCCACGCCGCGCGCCTCGGCGAGGCGCTCCAGCTCCGCGCGCCACCCCTCGCGGTCGGGGCCGGCCATCACCAGGCGCAGGTCGTCGCGCCCCTGGCCGGCCGTGGCGAAGGCCTCGATCAGCAGGTCGCAGCCCTTCTTGGCCTGGATGCGCCCGAGGAACAGCAGGTTGCGCGTCGCGGCGAGCTGCGGGAAGCGCTTGAGGAAGTGCGCGCGCTGCAGTTCGGCGTCCTCGGGCGGGGCGGCCGTGCCGAGGCCGACCACGCGCTCGGTGGCGCGGTAGCAGGGGAAGGTGCCGTGGGCGAGCCGGCGCTCCTCCTCGGCGGTGAAGAGCAGCGCCGAGGCCGCGCGCACGTTCGCGCGCTCGCTGGCCAGCCAGTAGGCCAGCTTCTTCACGTGCTTGCCGGGGTTGCTGCGCTTGAACCACGGATCGAGCATCCCGTGCGGGAAGATCGCGTAGGGACGTCCCACGCGCCGGGCCGCCCGGCGCACCGCGCTGCCGTTGTACTGCCACAGCCCATGGGCGACCAGCATATCGGCCGCGGGCGCGTGCGCGAGCAGCCACGGCCACAGCGCCGGGGCGTAGCCGTAGGAGCCGGCGCGCGGCGGTCCGCAGCCGTGCACCGGCAGCGGGTAGTCCTGCAGCCACGGCGCGGCCGGGTCGTCGAGGCAGGCGATGGCGACCTCGTGGCCATCGGCCAGCGCGGCCAGGCTCATCTGGCGGATGCACTCCGCGGGCCCTCCGACCGCGGGATCCAGGGAGTGGGTGACGTGCAGCAGCTTCATCCGGGATCCGGCTGGGGACGGGACGGGAGGCGCAGGGGTGGACGCTGGAGCGGAGCGCCCGCGGCCGCCATTACAACCACGGGCAGGGCCCGGTGGAGCGACACCGGGCGCAATGGACGCCAGGCGCCGATGCGGGGGTGGTGCCGAGGACCCCTGGGGCGGTTCACGGCTGGACCTCGCGGTAGAGGCGCTCGTAGCCGTCGAGCATGGCCGCGCTGCTGAAGCGCGCGGCGTTGGCCACGCCCAGGTCGCGCAGCTCCGCCGCCCGGCCGAGGCTGGCGGCGATCGCCGCGGCCGCCGTGGGCGGGTCGCACGGGTCCATATGGATCGCCGCCGCGCCGCCGACCTCGTCCATCGGCGGGCGCGCCGAGGTGAACACCACGCAGCCCGCGGCCTGGGCCTCGACGATCGGCCAGCCGAAACCCTCGGCCAGGGAGGGGAAGAGCAGGCCCAGGGCGCCGGAGTAGAGGGCGTTGAGCTGGTGGTTGCCGACCTCGCCGAGCTCGTCCACGCGCCCGGCCAGCCCGCACCCGCCGACCAGCGCGCGCAGCGCGTCGTCCAGGCGCTGGCCGGCGAACACCAGGCGCAGGCCGGGCACGTCCCCGCGCGCGGCCAGCGCGCCGGCGATGCGGATGACGCCCGCGCGGTTCTTGTACCAGGCGTTGCTGCCGACGTGGAACAGGTAGGGCGCGCCGGGCGGCGGGGCGCCGGGCAGGCCGGCGAGGGCCGCCGCGACCTCCGCGGCGGTGAACGGCCGGTAGGGGTGGTTGGGCCCGTTGGGCACCACCGCCAGGCGCGCCGCGGGGACGGCGAGGACGCGCGCGACGTCGGCGCGCGTGGCCTGCGAGATGCAGGCGATGCGCTGGGCCCTGGCCAGCCCGCGCGCCACCCAGGCCTGCAGGCGCCGGCCCGTCCAGCGCACCGGGTTCCCCGGGATCTCGCCCAGCGCCGAGCGCACCGCGAGCAGGTCGTGGCAGGTGACCAGGTGCGGACGGCCGGCGAGCTGCGCGCAGTACATGGCGTTGGAGTGGTCGCAGATGTGCACCACGTCGGCGCGCGCCCGCCGCCGCGCGCAGCAGGTGCGGGAAGGCGGCGAACTTGTCCCAGTAGCCCAGCCACTTGCCGACCCCGGACGCGCCCGGGCGCAGTCGGCCGAGGCCCACCGGCGGCGGCAGCAGCTCCACCTCGTGACCGCGCGCGCAGAGCCCGCGCTCGAGCGCGTCAGCGAAGCGCTGCATGCTCTGGTGGCGGTCCGGCGCGTAGTTGCCCACCAGCAGGACGCGCATCAGGCGGCCCCCTGCGCCGGCGGCGCCGCGGCCGGCGGCGCCGCCGGCGCGCTGGTGGCGAGCGCGGCCATGGTCAGCCCGCTGCAGATCCAGCCATAGCCGTTGATGGTCCCCTGGTTGACGAGCAGCCCGCTGAACAGGTGCGGCGCGGTCGTCGACCACAGCAGCAGCGGCAGCGAGTCCTCGTTGCGGCGCACGCACTGCACGCCGGCGATCAGCATCCAGCCGAGCAGGCCCCAGCGGAACGCCATGTAGGCCAGCCCGGGGACCGTGCCGATGTCGACCAGGATGCGCTCGATCTCGCTCTCGGGGTGGTAGGGCAGGACCGCGCCCGAGGCCTGGCCGGCGCCGCTGGTGGCGCCGAGGCCCACGCCCAGCGGCGGGACCTGGTCCATGCTCCCCGCGCCCGGGCCGACCAGCGTGAGCATGCGCGTCAGGAAGTCCTCGCCACCGCGGGTGGCGCCCATCTGGCGCTCGGCCAGGGCGTTGATGCCGTCGGCGAAGAACAGCGCCACGAACCCGCCCAGGAAGGCCAGCAGCACCGGCACGCCGACGAGCACGTCCAGGCGCTGCCGGCCGGCGGGCTTGCACATCTCGGCGCCGACGAAGGCCAGCACGGTGATCGCGGCCATCACGAAGGCGGTGCGGCTGCCGCTGATCGCCAGGCAGGCGGCGAGGGCCAGGGCGGTGGCGATGAAGGCGGGCCACGACATCAGCGGCCGGACGAGTTGGCGGTAATACGCCGCGCACAGGCAGACCACGCCCATGCCGATGAAGCAGGCCATGCCCGCGGTGAAGGTGAAGGTGCCGGTGGTGCGCACCACGCCCTCGGCGACGGTGAAGACCTCGCCGCCGCTGTAGCTGAGGTTGACGAAGGCGCTGGGCGGCGAGACGTGCTGCACCGCGGTCAGGACCGCCATGGGCACGCACGACCACAGCGTCCAGCGCACCACGCCGTGCAGGTCCGCGCGCCGCAGCGCCCCCGCGACGACCACCGCGAAGACCGCGTAGAACGCGTAGTTGCGCAGGCCGATCAGCGCCACCTGGGCCGGGAAGCCGTCCGCCACCACCTGGTAGCCGGCCAGGAAGGTCAACGCCAGGGCGACCGCGCCGACCACGGCGAACAGCCGGCCGAACGGCACCAGGCGCGCGCGCAGGGCGAGCAGGATGGCGAGCAGGGCGAAGGGGTCGCGGACGAAGTACAGCACCTGCTGCGCGCCGGGCAGCGCCCACTTGCGCAGCGCGCCCTCGACCACCAGCAGCCAGTAGACGACGACCACCAGGCGCACCACCTGGCGCCGCGCCCGCTCGCGCGGGTCGTGCGCCGGATCCGCGAGCGCGGTCTGCGCAGCAGGCGCGGAGAGCGCCCCGCTCATGCGCGGCGCGCCCCAGAGGCGATGGCGAGCACGCCCGCGCGGTAGCGCTCCCAGGTGAGCTGCGCGGCGCGCGCCTGCGCGCGCCGGCCCATGGCCGCGGCGCGCGCGCGGTCGCGCACCAGCAGCGCCAGGCGCTCGGCGATCGCCGCGTCATCGCGGATCGGCACGATGAACCCGTCCTCGCCGTCGGTGATCAGGTCCGGCCCGGCGGTGTTGGGCGTGGTGACCACCACCAGGCCCTGCGCCATCGCCTCGGCGATGACCAGGCCGAAGCCGTCGTGCAGGGAGGGCAGCACCAGGACCTCGTGCCGGCGCATCTCCTCGAGCACCTCGCCGTGCGGCAGCGACGGCAGCCAGCGGTGGGCGGCGAGCGCGCGGTCGAGCGCGGGGCAGGCCACCGGCCGGCTGCCGATCACCGTCAGCGCGACGTCGCGCGCCAGCGCCGCCGCGGCGGCGAACAGGAAGCTGATGCCCTTGCGCTGGGTCAGGCTGCCGACCCACAGCGCGCGCAGCGGCCCACCCCCCTCCCACGCGCGCTCCCCGGCGGGCGGCGCGCCGTAGGGCACCACGTGGATGGGCGCGGTGATCGCCGGGGGCGGCGGCCAGGGTGCGGCGGGTGTAGCCCGAGGCCGCGATGACGCTGGTGGCCAGGCGCAGCTCCTCGTCCTTGCCGGCGAGCTTGGCGGCGCTGTCCTGGTTGCCGATCAGGGTCGGCGCCCACTCCGGGCGCTCGGCCTCCTCGACGGCGATCAGCGCGGCGAACGCGCGCCAGTGCGCCGAGGGCAGGTCGTAGAAGCGGCGCAGGCCCAGCTCGGCCGCGGTGCGGAAGGTGGCGAGCGCGATGTCCTCGTAGGCGTAGACGCCGGTCACGGCGCCGCGCGCGGCGAGCCGGCGCAGGCGCCGCGCGCAGGCGCCGTCGAGGTCGCGGTTGATGGCGTCCAGCGAGAACATCCCGGCTTCGTGGCGCAGCGGCCGCCGCCAGCCGAGCCCGCCCGCGACCAGGCGGCCGAGCTCGCGCCACGGGCGCGTGCGCGTGCGCGCGAGCAGCGCCGGCGACAGCGCGCGGCGCTGCGCCTGGCGGACCGCGCCGGCGGGCAGCACGCGGTTCAGCCACGAGGCCGGGTTCCACGCCAGGGTGATCCAGAACTCCTCGAGCAGGCCGCCGTCGAGCAGCGCCTGCGCGGCGGCGCGCACGTTGGCGTTGCCGACGGTGTGCGACATCGCCAGGCGCGTCACGGCGGCCCGCCCGGCAGCACCGCGGCGACGGCCTGGCGCAGGCCGGCGAGGTCGGCGGCGAAGTCCCACGCGCCGACGCGCCGCCAGGCCGCCTCGCCCATGGCGCGGGTGCGGGCCGGGTCGGCGACCGCGGCGCGCAGGCAGGCGGTGAGCGCCGGCACGTCGCCGGTCCGGAACACCCAGCCGGTCTCGCCGTGGCGCACCAGGTCCGGCCCGGAGCCGACCTGGTCGCCGACGATCACCGGGCGGCGGCAGTTCATCACCTCGTTGACCACCAGGCCCCACGGCTCGAACTCCGAGGGCAGCACGAACACGTCGCACAGGTCGTAGAAGGCCGGCAGCTCGGTCTGGTTGCGGAAGCCCAGGAACCTGACGGTGTCCCAGCCGCTCGCGCGGGCCTCGGACTCGATCGCGGCGCGCCCTTCGCCGTCGCCGATGAACAGCAGGTAGGCGTTCGGCCCGCCGTGGTCGGTGGCCAGGGCGCGGTAGGCGCGCCACAGGTCGCCGGCGCGCTTGCGCCCCTGGAACTTCGAGGCGAAGAGGATCACCGGCACGCCCGGGCGCAGGCCGAGCCCCGCGCGGAAGGCCTCGCGCCCGGGCGCGGCCGCGGCGGCGCGCGCGCGGAAGAACGCGTTGTCGACCGCGTAGGGCATCAGGTGGATGCGCTCGTCCGGCACGCCGTAGTGGCGGTAGTAGTCGGCGTTGGCGGCGCCGATGGCGAGGAAGCCGTCGATGCGCGCGAACAGCGCGCGCAGCGCGACCTCCTTGACCGCCTTCTTGAGCCGCCCGCGCGGGTGGCTGGCGAGGTTGGACTCGCAGCGCAGCAGCACCGGGATGCCCAGCGCGCGCGCCGCCGCCAGCGCGCGCAGGTTGGCGAGCTGGGCGTAGCCGTGCAGCCACAGCACGTCGATGCGCCCGGCGAGCAGGTGGCGCAGGTCGCCGTGCAGCGGGTTGAGCGGCGTGACCTCGCCGCCGCCGTGGTAGCGCGGCACGAAGCGCGACTTGTAGCCCTCGAGCAGCGGCACGTCCCAGCGCACCGCCACGCCGAAGCCCGGGTCGACGTAGGCGCGCAGCGAGAAGTCGCTGAGGAACAGCGCGGTGAGGTCGAGCCCACCGTGCGCGACCAGGTGGCGCAGCAGGGGCGCCTGGTACTGGATCGGGTGGGAGACGAGGTAACCGATGCGCATGGAGACTCCGCTGGGCCGCTCAGCGCGCGCCCATGACCTCGAGGTAGCGGGCGGCGATGGCCGGACCCGCGTGGCGTTGCAGGTGCGCCGGCGCGGCGGCGCGCAGGCGCGCCGCCACGGCCTCGTCGCCGAGGGCGGTGCGCAGGGCCCCGGCGAGGGCCGCCGCGTCGCCGCTGGCGAAGACCAGGCCGCAGGCGCCGACCGCGTCGGGCAGCCCGCCCCCCGAGCTGACCACCGGGATGCAGCCGCAGGCCAGCCCTTCGAGGGCGACCACGCCGAAGGGCTCGGGCCAGCGCGAGGGCACCGCCAGCACGCGGTGGCGGTTGAGCTCGGCCACCAGCGCCTCGCCGGTCAGCACGCCGGCGAAGGCGACCTGGCCGGTCAGCCCGGCGGCGTGCGCCTGGGCGCGCAGCGCCGCCTCCTCCGGACCGGCGCCGATGACCGTCAGGCGCGGGCGCAGGCCGGCGGCGGCGAGCAGGGCCAGGGCGGCGAGCAGCAGGTCCACCCCCTTGTCGTCGACCAGGCGGCCAAGGAAGGCTACCTCGCGGTCGCGCGGCGACCCCGGCCGCAGCCCGAAGAGCGCGCTGCGGAAGGGGTTGGGCACCACCGTCGCGGGCAGGGCCAGGTGCGCCGCGATGGCCTCGCTGATGGCGATGCGGCGCAGGCGCGCGAGCAGCGCCCTCTTCAAACGCGCCGCGAGCGGCGGCGCGGCGCCGAGGCGGTGCAGGTAGGTGTGGGTCGCGACGGTGATCGGCCGCCGCACGCCCCACAACGGCCACATCATCCGCACGCTGAGGTGGTTGACGAGCACCGCCTCGCTCCAGCGCGCGAGCGCGCGCAGCCGCCACGCCGAGGGCCGGCGCTCGACGCGGAAGGGGAACTCCTCGACCGGCGCCCCGGCCGCGGCGGGACTGCGCGTCGCCACTACCACCTCGTGGCCGAGCGCGGCGAACTCGTCGGCGACGATGCGCGTGACGGTCTCGATGCCGCCGATGTGCGGCGCGAAGCACTCGCTGAGCACCAGGACCCTCATGGCGCCACGCTCCCTGCGCGCGCCGCGCCGAGCAGGCCGGCGAAGCAGGCGGCCTGGGCCGCCAGGTCGTGCCCGCGGTAGGCCGCGAGCGCGCGCGCGGCGCACTCCGGCGCGCGCGCCGCCGCCCCCGCCAGCGCCGCGGCGTCGAGCAGCGCCGGGTCGGCCGCCAGGGGGCCCCGCGGCTCCGGCCGGGTCATCACGGGCACCACCCCGTGGCTGGCGTAGGCGGCGTGGATGCCCGACTTGCCGAGCAGGTCGCGCGGGTAGTCCAGCGCGCCGTAGCGCACCCGCAGCAGCAGCGCGCCGAGCGCGGCGGCGGGCAGCGCGCCGTGGCGCGCGACCGGCAGGCCCGCCACCGCGGTGGGCATCTCCTGCGGCTGCGGCCCGACGTCGTGGACCGCGACCACGCCGAGGGCGCGGCAGGCGGCGGCGAGCGCGCCCGGGGCGCGCGCGTAGACGCGGCGCCGGCTGCCGGCGCCGCCGAACACCACCAGCTCGCTGGCGCGCGCCGCGAAGGCCGGGACCTCGGCCGGCTCCCCGATGTTCGAGAACACCGGGAGCAGCGCGACCTCCGCCGGCGCGCGCCCGCTCCAGGCCGCCAGCAGGTCGCGGTGGCGGACGGTGTTGGTCGCGCAGGTGTCGCTCAGGCGGGCGGTCTGGGCGGCGAGGCGGCGCTGCCAGGGCGCCAGCCAGAAGGCGCTGCTGCGCAGCGGCGCGCCGGCGTCGTAGAGCTCGTGGAACATCGTCACCACGCGCAGCGCCGGCCGCGCGGCGCGCAGCCGGCCCAGGGCGCGCACCAGCCACCACGGGCAGCCGCGGCGCTGGTAGCCGTAGTTGGACCAGTGCACGAGCAGCGCCTCACCCCCCGTCGACGGCTGCCCATCGAGCAGCGCCGCGCAGCCCGCGAGCAGCGCCGCCGCGTCGTGCCGGGCCAGGCCGGCCGCCGGCCCCGGCGCGCCCGCGCTTGCCCGCCAGCCGGCCGTGGTCACCAGGTAGGCGGGCGCGACGCCGTGCGCCGCGCCCAGCGCCGCGCCGAGGCGCGCGGCGTAATCGCCCACGCCGTCGATCGCCGGGGGGAGCTGCGGGACGAGCTGGAGCAGGCGCAGCGGCGCGGCGGCGCGGGGCGCGGGGCCGGAAAGGGCCGCGCGGCCGGCGCCGCTCTCCGCGCCCGCGTCGGCGCCCACCGGCGCGCCGTGCATGCCTGCGCCCGTCATCGCCTCAGGCCCGTCGGTAGAAGCGGCCGAGGAGGCTGCCCAGCGCCAGGCCGAAGCGCCCCCAGCGGTAGCCGAGGCCACCGTAGAGGGCGATGGGCGCCCGCACGTGGTTCCAGTAGTGCTTGTCCTGGCGCGTCGGCGGCTGGCCGCCCAGGGCGCGCAGGAAGAAGCGCTTGTCCCACGGCTTGGGCACGCCGTAGGCGTGCGCCATGACGTGGCCCTCGCCGCCGAAGTCCATGGCGTCCTGCCCGGCGACGCTGAGCGGCACCGCGCAGGCGTCGAGCGCGACGTTGAGCGCGTCCTGGTCGCCGTGGTGGAACATGAAGGTGCGGTCGCGGGCCTTGAAGGCGCCCATCCCGCCGAGCAGCGGCGCCATCAGCTCCTGCGCCCGCGCCCAGGTCGCGAGGAGCGCGCGGTGGGCGCGCGGCACCCCGACGAACCCGGAGTTGACGTAGGTCGTCATGCGCCCGAGCGACGCCAGGCCGAGCGGCGCGAAGTGGCGCGCCCAGGCCTGGCGCAGCGGGTGGGTCGGACCGCACTCGGACGCGATGTCCGCGCACACCGCGACGTGCTCCCGCGCCCACGACTCGAAGTACTCCCACGGGCACTTCACCACGATGTCCGGGTCGAAGTACAGCACCCGCTCGACCTCCGCGTCCGCGGCGTCGAGCAGCTGGGCCATGAAGTGCGGCTTGAAGTTGGCCAGGTGGAAGTCGGTGGACAGCGCGGTGAACACCACGGTCAGCGCACCGGCGCGGTAGGTGCTGACGCCCGGCGCGGCGGCGGGCAGCGGCGTGCACTGCGCGATCCAGTAGGGCAGCGCGCCGCGGTAGCCGACGTGCACGGTGCCGGTGAAGCCGGCGGCGACCAGCGAGTTGACCAGGGCGCCGACGCCGCGGTCGTAGCGCTTCTCGTAGAGCGTGCAGACCAGGCTGCTCATGGCGCGCGCGGCCCGCGGCGCTGGCGCTCCGCGGCGCGGCGGCGGGTGGTGGCGCGGCGGCGGACGACCGCGCCGCGGCGGATGGAGGAACGGCGGCTCAGAAACGCCCCTCGGGCACGAAGATGGTGTCGCCCGGGGCCAGGGGCGGGTCTTCGGCCTTGTTCTCGCCGCCGAGGATGCCGCGCACGTCGACGATCGCCACGGTCTTGCCGTCGCGCACCACCTGCACCTGGTCCTGGCGCGCGTAGAGGTCGAAGCCGCCCGCCAGGGTGATGGCCTTCGAGACGGTGAGCTGGCCCTCGGCGGGCAGGCGCTGGGCGCCGGCGCTCTTGACCCGCCCGACCACGTAGACGCGGTCCTGGCGCGGCACCATGATGATGTCGCCGGGCTCGAGCAGCACGTCCTTGCCGAGGGCCTCCTGGCTGTCGCCGCTGGGGATGGGCAGCGCGCGCTTCAGCCCGGGGTGCGCCGGATCGTCGCGGATCACCTGCGCGGAACGGCGGTTGGCGTCCTCGGTGAAGCCGCCGGCCTTGCCGATGACCTGCAGCGCGAGGGTCTCGGCGAAGGGGTTGAGCGGGACCGCGTCCTGGCGCAGCACGGCGCCCATCACGTAGACCAGGCGCGGGCCGTACTCGACCACCGTGACCGTGGTCGCGGCCTTGCGCAGGTAGCCGTCCTCGAGGCGCGCCTGGATCTCCTTGGCGATCTGCTCGGGCGCGCGGCCGATGGCCGCGACCGCGCCGATCAGCGGCACCGTGATGGTGCCTTCGGCGCCGATGCGCCCGCTGGTGGCGAGGTCGGGGTTGTCGAAGACCTCGATGCGCAGCTGGTCGCCGGCGATGAGCAGCGAGACCCGGCTGGAGGGCGCGCGGCGGCGGCGGTTCCACCGCGGCGGCGGCGAAGGTCGCGGCGAGCAGCGCGCAACCGGCCGGCAGGGCCGCCCGGCGGCAGGCGGACAGCGCCCGGCGCGCGTGCCGCAGGGCGCACGCGCGGACCCAGTCAGATGTCCTCGCGATGATCGGATCGAGCATGCCGGCCGACGTTCATAGATTTCAGCCCACCCTTTGCAAGCCAGGAATGCCGTACCGTCAGGGAGCACGGAAAGCGCACTGGGGACGCGCATTGCGTTTGCATTCGCACCTCGCGCGGCGAACGTCGCGAGGCGTCCTGGCCCCCGCCACGCCACCCGCTTTTCCCTGCCCTTTCCACCTGCGTCATCCCGCGTCTTCCTGGTCCCCCGTCTTCCTGGTTCCCCCCGCTCCCTCCCCCCTCCACTCCCCTACGCCATGCCCGCGACCGATCCGTACCCGTCCGCGAGCGCCGGCACCGCCGCGATCACCATCGGCGACGTGCTCGGGGTGTGCTGGCGGCACCGCTGGCCCGCGCTGCTGATGGCCCTGGCCACGGCCTGCGCCGTGGTCTACGTCGGCCTCTCCAAGGTGCCGCTCTACGAGGCGCACGCGGTGCTGAAGCTCGAGGCCGGATCGAAGGCCACGGTCTTCCACGTCGAGCACGAGACCGACTCCAACGAGACCCTGCTCGGCGCCGAGCGCGACCTGCTGCTGGCCACGCCGACGCTGCGCGCCGCCCTCGCCGCGCCGGCCCTGGCCGGCGATCCCTGGTACCGCGACCGCGACGACGCCATCGAGCGGCTGCGCCTGCGCCTGCGCGCCACCACGTCGCACGACAGCCCGACCATCGAGCTGTGGCTGCGCGACGAGCGCGGCACCGTCGCCGAGGACGGCCTGCGCGCGCTCATCGACGCCTTCAAGGCGGCGCGCCACGAGCAGCAGGCGCAGCGCACGCGCGAGGACATGGAGGCGCTGACCCGCCAGGTCGCCGACGCCGCCAAGCGCCTCGACGAGATGCGCCGCGCCGAGGACGCCTTCCGCCACGACAAGGCGATCATCGCCAGCCGGCGCGAGGACAACCCCGCGACCGCGCGCCTGCGCGCCCTCTACCCGCGCCGCGCCGAGCTCGACCGCACCCTGCCGCTGGGCGCCGGGCTGGAGCAGCGCATCCAGGCCGCCGACGCCATCGCCGACCCCGACCAGCGCCTCGACGCGCTGGTGCACATCGAGGCGATCGGCCAGGTCCCGGCCGTGGCCGCGGCGCGCACCGCGCTCGGCGAGCTGCGCGACCGCCAGAGCACGCTGGGCCAGAAGTACCTCGAGAAGCACCCGCGCATGATCGAGGTCGCGCAGGCCATCGCGCGCAAGCGCGAGGAGCTGCTCGACGCGGTCGCCGAGCGCGCGCCAGCTCGCGGTCGCGGCGCGCGCGCAGCAGCTCGCCGAGTCGGCCGAGATCGACCGCGCCATCGCCCGCGACGAGGCCGAGCTGCGCGTCTTCGAGGACAACGTGCGCGAGCTCGAGCGCATGCACCAGAACGCGGTCTCGCAGGAGACCGTGTTCAACGAGGTGCAGCTGCGCTACAACCAGGAGCTGGCCACCAGCACCAAGCCGTCCGCCTCGATCATCGAGCAGGAGCCGCCCAAGGCGCTCGGCTTCCCGATCAACATCTCGAAGACCATCACCGCCGCGGTCGCGGCCGCGCTCGGCGCGCTCGCCGCGGTCGCCACCGCCTTCGTGCTGAACGCCTGCGACCGCCGCATCCGCGGCAGCGCCGGCGCGCGCGAGGCCGGGCGCCTGCCGGTGATCGCCACCATCCCCCAGGTGACCGCGCTCAAGCCGCTGGCGCGCGGCGGCAGCCACGAGCAGCACCCCGACCACGCCGAGGCCTACCGCGGCCTGCGCACCACCCTCAAGATGACGCTGCAGGGCGAGGGCTGCCAGGTGCTGCTGCTGACCTCGGCGGCCAGCGGCGAGGGCAAGAGCACGGTCAGCGCGCACCTGGCGATCAGCCTGGCGGCGACCGGCGCCAAGGTCCTGCTCGTCGACGGCGACATGCGCAAGCCGAGCCTGCACACCATGCTCGGCGAGTCGTGCCCGCGCGGGCTCAGCTCGCTGCTCGCCGGCGACGCGCTCGGCGCCGGGCCGGTGCCGACCACCTACCCCAACCTCGACCTGCAGGCGGTCGGCATCCAGCCGCACAACCCGGCCGAGCTGCTGCACAGCCAGCGCCTGGCCGCGCAGGTCGACCAGTGGCGGCGCATCTACCACTACGTCGTGCTCGACAGCCCGCCGCTCGACCCGGTGTCCGACGCGCTGCTGCTCGGCGAGCGCGCCGACGGCGTGCTGATGGTCGCGCGCGACCGCATCACCGAGAAGGCCATGCTCGCCGCCTGCGCCCTCAAGCTCGCGCCGCTCGGCAAGCGCGTGCTCGGCCTGGTGCTGAACGGCGACCGGGAGCAGACCAACCGCTACGGCTACCCCTACTTCTACTCGGTCGCCAACCAGAACACCGCGAACAAGGCCTCGGCGCTGTCCGCGCGCCACGCGCCCCCCGGCCCCGGGCCCGAGGGCGCCAAGCCGCTGCCCAGCCACGACCCGCGCCCGGCCGCGGCGACCGCGATGGACTCGTCCGAGCCGCTCATCGACCTGATGCCGCTCGGCACGCTGCCCAACCGCGCGGGCGCGCCACGGGACAGCTACGCGACCCAGGCGCCCGAGGTCGCGCTGCACGACCCCAACGAGCCGCGCCCGCAGCGCTCGCCGTCGGCGAGCTCGAGCGGCTGAGCGGCCGCGCGGCGGCCGTCGCGCTTGCCGCCAGCGGACCCGCTCCGACACTCCCGCCCCATGGCGCCCGCCGACCGACCGACCACCGCCCCGCGGCGCGCGCGCATCCCGTCGCTCGATGGCCTGCGCGCGCTGTCGATCCTGGTGGTCCTGGGCGCCCACGCCCAGCGCGTGCTGGGGGACGGTCCCATCAAGTCCGCGCTCGCCACCCTCTGCGGGGACGGCTACTGGGGCGTCCAGGTCTTCTTCGTCATCAGCGGGTACCTGATCACCCGCCTGCTGCTCGACGAGCACGCGCGCAGCGGCGGGCTGGCGTCCTCAGAGGCCCTGCGGCGCGTCGCCGGGGCCGTCCGCGCGGCATGCGACCAGCTCCACGCCGCCCCCCTCCACCACCAGCGCGGCCGCGTGGCCGGGCAGTGCCGGCAGCGGCGCGAACGTCCACTGCGCCCGCTCCGGCGCGGGGCGCGCAGCAGGCGGGGCGCTTCCGGCGGCACGCTGACCGCGAAGTCCGCGAGGGCGCGAGCAGGCCGGTGCCCGTGGCCTTCACGAAGGCCTCCTTGCGCGTCCAGCAGCCGAGGAACGCGGCTGGCAGGTCGGCCGGCGGCAGGCGACGCAAGGCCGCGAGCTCCTCCGGCGCGCAGCAGGTCGCGGCCAGGGCGAGCGGGTCGGCGCCGGCGCGGCCGGGGTCGAGCGGCTCGAGGTCGACGCCGACGCGCCGGCCGCGCGCCAGCGCGCACAGCGCCAGGCCGCCGGCGTGGCTGAGCGAGAACTCCAGGCCGCCGCCCGCGACGAGCGCGGGCTTGCCGTGCGGCCCGCGCGCGAAGGCGAGCGCGGCGGGCCGGCGGCCGGCGCAGGCGGCGAGCAGTTCGCGCACCTGGCCGTGGGCGGCGACGAAGCGCGCGCGCAGCTGCGGCGGTGGCGAAGCGCGCGGCGCGCGCGCGCTCCTCGCGCATCGAGCAGCTCCGGCCCACTCCGCCTGCCGGCGCCGGGTGGTCGAGGGCCAGGACGACCACCACCACCGCGCCGCGCTCGAGGGCGGCGCGCGCCTGCGGCCAGCGCTCCGCGGATGCGCCGCCCGGAATGATGGTGATCGCCATGGGTCGTCCGAACGGCCGGACGCGCCTAGTACACCGCGATCAGCGACACCGTCACCAGCACGCGCTGGTAGTCCTCGGCCACCTTCGCCTGGCTGTCGAGCCAGCTGGTGTCGAGGCGCGCGGTCACGCCGCGCAGCACCGCCCAGTCGAGGCCGGCGCCGGCCTGGTAGTTGGTGCGCACCTCCTTGGCCTGGCCGGCGTCGGCGCTGGTGTCGCGGTACTGGTGCGCACCGAGCGAGGCGAAACCCTGCACCACGTGGTTGAGCACGCGGCGGCCCTCCAGGTCGAACCCGTAGACCCAGGTGGCGTTGCTGGTGACGCTGTTCTCGAGGCCGCTGGACAGGTGCGCGCCCAGGCGGTCCCCGGCCTCGTCCGCGGTCTCGTAGGCGATCAGCAGCGAGGGCGCGTAGGACTCGGAGCGGGCGAAGGCGGTGCCGGTGCGGTCGCCGCTGATGCGGTAGCGGCTGTAGCCCAGGCCGGCCTCGGTCGCGATGGTGGTGAAGCGGTCCAGGTTCTTCTTCCAGCCGCCGGCGGCGGTCAGCCCGCGCTCGTCGTTGAACTGGGTGTTGTCGTCGTAGGCGGTGTCGTCGCCGGTGACGCGCACGGTCGCGCTCGCGTCCTGCGCGTAGCGCCAAGCGTAGCGCGCGGTGACCGTGTAGCGGTCGTAGGTGCCGGAGCGCGCGGTGAAGGCGCTGGTGTCGTCGAGGTAGCGCAGGCGCAGGCCGGTGGCGCCCAGTCCGTAGTCGCTGTACAGCGCGTGCCAGGTGCCGTCGGCCACCACCTGGCCCGACTCGGTGACCACGCGCTCGCCGGTCTGGCCGAGGAAGGTCAGGGCGCGGTCGTACAGCGCCTGGCTGGAGAGTTCCTGCTCCTGCCCGGTGCGCTGGTACCCCAGCGTGGCGTCGCCGCCGAGCAGGTCGAACTCGCGGTGGTCGGCGTAGCGGTCGCCGCGCACCTGGCCGTCGAAGGACACGTGCGAGGCCTCGTCGACGCGGTAGGTGCTGCCCACGCCCACCAGGCCGAAGACCGCGACGTCGTCCTGCGCGGCGCCCTGGGTGACGACGTTGCTGTCGTAGGTGGCGCCGGCCCCCGCGCGCGGGTGCACGACCAGCGCACCACTCAGGAAGTCCATGCGCCCGATGGTGTCCGGCTCCGCCGGCTCGGCGGCGCTGGCCCCCGCGCCGGCCCAGGCCGCCGCGACGAGCCCGAGAAGCAGGCGCGCGGGAACGGGCGGCATGGCGGATCTCCGTGGGTGGCGGCCGGGGCATCGCGGCCGCGCCACCCGGGTACCGGGCCACCTGTACCGGCTGCCCAGGGGGAGGCCAGGGCTAAGGGCCGCCCACGACCCGCTTCCTGCGCTCCCCGCCGCGCCGATCCGCGGGTCCAGAGCGCCGGCGCCGCGCTCCGGGCGTGGGGTTCCGCCGCGGCGACCCCTTCCGCGCTGGCGTGCCGGGTGGCCGCGAGCTTGTCAGCAGGAGGTGCCGGGATATGAAGTGGGCCCGACGGGTGGGTGCATGGCCAGACCGCAATCCATCACCGCGCTCACCGGTTTGCGCTTCTTCGCCGCGTTGCTGGTGGTGCTCTTCCACACCCAGGAGCTGTTCCTCCCCGCGTTCGCCGGGCACCCGGCGCTGGGCCTGCGCAACGGCTACCTCGGGGTCGGGCTGTTCTTCGTGCTCTCGGGCTTCATCCTCGCCCACGTCTACGTCGCCGACCGCGCGCCGCTCGCACCCCGCGCGTTCCTGCTCGCCCGGTTCGCGCGGATCTACCCGCTCTACGCGGCCTCGCTGGTGCTCCACGCGCCGTTCATCATCGCCCACTTCCTGGACCGCAACGCGCCGGTGGTGGCGGCAGCGAAGGGCGCCCTGACGCTCACCGGCAACCTCACCATGCTCCAGGCGTGGGCGCCCGTCCTGAGCGGGGGGTGGAACCCGCCGGGCTGGTCGCTGTCAGCGGAGACCTTCTTCTACCTCGCCTTCCCGCTGGCCGCTCCCGCGCTCTTCCGCCTGCCGGCCGCCAGGGCGGTCGCGGTGGTGCTGGTGGTGCACGCGCTGTCGCTGGCCTGTCCGTGGCTGGTGCTGCGCCTGCAGGCCGGCGCGGGTTTCACCGACCAGCTCACCTGCGCCTCCCAGGACTGGCTCGAGTACTGCCCACTCCTGCACCTGCACGAGTTCCTGATCGGCATCCTGGCCTGCCGGCTGAGCCGGGGGCTGCGGACGCGCTGGCCCGGCTGGGCCGCGAGCGCGCCGGCCGCGCTCGCCACCCCGGCGCTGCTCGTGGGCGTGGTCGCCGCGCTGTGGTCCGTGGAAGGCCTCGAACGCAACCGCATCCTGCTGCACAACGGCGTCCTGGCCCTGCTCTTCGCAGCCCTGGTGATCAGCCTGGCCAACGCCCGCGGCCCGCTGGAACGCGTGCTCGGCTCGCGCCCGCTCGTCCTGCTCGGCGAGTCGAGCTACGCGATCTACCTGATGCACGTCCCGATCCTCTACTGGCTCTCCTACGCCTCTTCCGCGGCGCACCGCTTCGCCAGCGCGCCGGACCCCGCCGCCGCGGACTCGTGGGGCGCCTTCGCCGCGTACCTGGCCTTGGTGATTTGCTCGTCCATCGCCTGCTTCACGCTCATCGAGGACCCGGCGCGGCGCCGCCTCAGGAGCCTGTTCGCGCCCCGCACCGCCTCTCCGGCGGCGGCGGAAGCCGCCACGAGACCTGGCGGCGGCGACGCGGACGGCGGCGGGCGTTGAGCACCCCACCCGCCTGGGCCGGATGGCGGGTCACAGCCGCCAGGGAACGAACCCGGCCGCCGTGAGCTCCGGGGGCGCGAACAGGCCCTTCACGTCCAGGAAGGGGGCCCCGGGCCCGCAGCGCGCGGCGAGACGGGCGAGGTCGAGGGTCCGGAACGCGCGGTGGGCGACGGCGACGATCACCGCAGCCAGCGGGGTGTCGTCGTCACCGGCGGCGAGGGCGATGCCGTGCTCGGCCAGGACCTGCGCGGGGTCGGCGACGGGATCGCACACGCGCGGTGCGGCGCCGCAGCGGCGCAGCTCGGCGAGGAGGTCGGTGACGCGGGAGTTGCGCACGTCGCCGACGTCCTCCTTGAAGGTCAGGCCCAGCACCAGCACGGCGGCGCCCTGCACCGGGCGGCCCTGCCGGGTGAGCAGGCGCACGCACTCCTGCGCGACCCAGCGGCCCATTCCGTCGTTGATGCGCCGCCCGGCGAGGATGACTTCCGGCTCGTACCCCACGGCCTGGGCCTTGTGGGTCAGGTAGTACGGATCGACGCCGATGCAGTGGCCGCCGACCAGGCCGGGGCGGAAGGGCAGGAAGTTCCACTTGGTGCCGGCCGCGGCGAGCACCTCGAGGGTGTCCAGCCCGAGGCGGTGGAAGATCAGCGCCAACTCGTTCATCAGCGCGATGTTGAGGTCGCGCTGGGTGTTCTCGATGACTTTAGCGGCCTCGGCGACCTCGATGCGCGCGCAGCGGTGCACGCCGGCCGGGATGGCCGCGCCGTAGACGCCGGCGACCACCTCCAGGGTGGCCTCGTCGCTGGCGCTGACCACCTTGACGATGCGCTCGACGGTGTGCTCGCGGTCGCCGGGGTTGATGCGCTCGGGGCTGTAGCCGACGGTGAAGCCGGCGCCCAGCGTCAGGCCGCTGGCGCGCTCCAGTTCCGGCACGCAGACCTCGCGCGTCGCGCCGGGGTAGACGGTGCTCTCGAACACCACCACCGCGCCGCGCGCGAAGTGCGCGCCGACCGTGGCGCTGGCCGCCAGCAGCGGCGCCAGGTCGGGCCGCCGCGCCTCGTCGACCGGGGTCGGCACCGCGACGATGATCACGCCGGCGGAGCGCAGTTCCGCCGGGTCGGCGGTGAAGGCGATGCCGCTGGCCGCGAGGTCGCTGGCCGCGACCGACCGGGTCGGGTCGTCGCCGGCGACCAGGCGCGCGACCTTGGCGGCGTCGCGGTCGTAGCCGATGACGCGCAGCGCGCGCGCCAGGCACACCGCCAGGGGCAGGCCGACGTAGCCCAGGCCGACCACCGCCACCGGCGCGCGGCGCGCGAGCAGCTCGGCCAGCAGCAGGTCGATCGCCGGCAGGGCGGTCATCGGCGCGGCCCTCCCGCCCCGTGCGCCAGCCCGTCGCGGCCGTAGTAGGAGCGGTACCACGCGACGAAGCGCGCCACCCCGGTCGCCACCGGCGTGGCGGGGCACCAGCCGATGTCGCGCACCAGGTCGCTGACGTCGGCGCTGCTCACCGGCACGTCGCCGGGCTGCATCGGCAGCATGATCAGCTCGGCGCGGCGGCCGAGCTCGTGCTCGAGCGCGGCGATGTACGCGGTCAGCTCGACCGGCTGGTTGTTGCCGACGTTGTAGACGCGCCACGGCGCCGAGCTGCTCGCCGGATCGCAGCGCGCGGTGTCCCAGGCGGGATCCGCGGCGGGCGGCCGGTCCAGCACCCGCACCACGCCCTCGGCGATGTCGTCGACGTAGGTGAAGTCGCGCACCATGCGCCCGTGGTTGTAGACCTCGATCGGCTCGCCGGCGAGGATGGCGCGGGTGAACTTGAACAGCGCCATGTCCGGGCGGCCCCACGGGCCGTAGACGGAGAAGAAGCGCAGGCCGGTGGCCGGCAGCCGGTAGAGGTGGCTGTAGCTGTGCGCCATCAGCTCGTTCGCCTTCTTGGTCGCGGCGTAGAGGCTGAGCGGGTGGTCGACGCCGTCGTGGACCGAGAAGGGCAGGGCCGTGGAGAGCCCATAGACCGAGCTGGAGCTGGCGTAGACCAGGTGGCCGACGCCGTGCTGGCGGCTGCCCTCGAGGACGTTCATGAAGCCGACCAGGTTGGCGTCGACGTAGGAGTGCGGATCGGTCAGGCTGTGGCGCACCCCGGCCTGGGCGGCGAGGTGCACGACGCGCGTGCAGGCGCTCGCTGCGAAGGCCGCCGCCATGCCCGGCCGGTCGGCGATGTCGAGCTCGCGGAAGGTGAACCCCGGCAGCGCGGCCAGCTGGGCGACGCGCGCGCGCTTGAGCGCCGGGTCGTAGTAGGGCGAGAGGTTGTCGATGCCGACCACCGGCGTGCCCCGCGTCAGCAGCAGGCGGCAGACGTGGTAGCCGATGAAGCCGGCGGCACCGGTGACGAGGACGGGGTGGGGGTCAGGCATCGGCGGAGACGCGCGAGGATACGGCCGCTCGCGGGGTGCGCCACCCGCCCTGCGGGGAGGCGCGAGGCCGAGGCGCGAGGCGCGAGGTCGTTGGACAGGGTCGCGATCGGGATCCCAGGATCACCATGGACGTGAGCGGTCCCGAGTACGGTGGACCTCGGAGCCATCCCCCAGCACGGTGACAGCCTGTCTCCTCTCGCGCCTCGCGCCTCGCGCCTCGCGCCTCGCGCCTCGCGCCTCCGCGCGCCTCGCGCCTAGCGCCTAGCGCCTCCCCTCACCCCACCATCGGCCCCGCCTGCACCAGGTAGGCGATCATCGCCAGGACATAGCAGCCCATCCCCAGCGAGAGCAGGATCAGCTCCGCCAAGTACTGGCGGGTCTTGGCGTTGCGGTAGGCGATGATGGCGCTGAGCACGCTCAAGGAGTCGGGGCCCGTGAACTGGGTCAGCCAGCGCACGCGCAAGGAGACCAGCACCATCACCACCGCGGTCAGGACGAAGAGCAGGCCGATGGCCATGGCGCCGCGGGCGAGCGGGCCGCTGCTGGCGATGCGCGTGCCCGAGAAGCCGGTGATGGTCAGGGTGATGGTGGCCAGGGTCAGCATCACCTGGGAACGCGTCTGGATGACGATGAACTGGCTGCTGACCAGGCGCATGCACTCGGCGAGCGAGCCCGCGTCCCCCTCGCGCGCGAGCAGCGCCGCGGCCTCGGCGGTGGGGTCGGTCAGCATCGCCATGGTCAAGGCACCGTAAGCGGTTGCGTGCGATCGGGAAGCGGGGCCCGGGCGCCGGCGCGGGCTGCTGCGAATGCATACTCTTGCAGCTTGCGGGCAGGCCATGACGTCCACATTCACCCGCGGACTGGACCTTATGACCGCCAAGATCATCGACTTCGCCTTCGACAAGATCGACCTCGACCTGCTCTACGTGATGGGCTGCTTCCGCGAGGTCCTGGCCGAGCTCGGCGAGCCGGGCCTGGCCGACCGCCTGCCCTGGCTGCCCGCGACCGGCGCGCCCCGCCGCGCCGACGCCGAGCTGGGCGAGCGCGACGTCCAGGTGCTGTCGATCGCCTTCCAGCTGCTCAACATGGTCGAGGAGAACGCCGCCGCCCAGTCGCGGCGCCGCCGCGAGACCACCGAGGGCATGCTGCGCGAGCCCGGCTGCTGGGGCCAGAACCTGCGCCAGCTGCGCGAGGCCGGCTTCAGCGCCGAGCGCATCGCCGAGCTGCTGCCGACCATCCGCGTCGAACCCGTGCTGACCGCGCACCCCACCGAGGCCAAGCGCTCGACCGTGCTCGAGCAGCACCGCCAGCTCTACCTGCTGCTGGTCAAGCGCGAGAACCAGATGTGGACGCCGATGGAGCAGCAGTCCATCCGCGGCGAGGTCAAGCTGCTGCTCGAGCGCCTGTGGCGCACCGGCGAGCTGCGCCTGCGCAAGCCCGACGTCGCCAGCGAGCGGCGCGGCGCCATCCACTACCTGCGCGACGTCTTCCCCGAAGTGCTGCCGCGCATCGACGAGCGCCTGCGCGCCGGCTGGAAGGAGGCCGGGCTCGACCCCGCCCTGGTCGCCAGCCCCGCCAGCATGCCGCGGCTCACCTTCGGCAGCTGGGTCGGCGGCGACCGCGACGGTCACCCGCTGGTCACCGCGCCGGTCACCGACGAGAGCCTGCTCGAGCTGCGCCGCGCCGCGCACAGCCTGCTGCGCACCCACCTCATCCGCCTCGGCGAGGGCCTCAGCCTGTCCGCCCGCCTGCAGCCCCCGCCCGCCGAGCTGGTCGCCGAGAGCGCGCGCCTGGCCGCCGCCCTCGGCGAGGCCGGCGCCAAGGCCGTGGCGCGCAACCCCGGCGAGCCCTGGCGCCAGTACGTCGGCCTGCTCATCGCGCGCCTGCCCCGGCCGGTCGCCGAGGCGCCGGTGGCGCCCGCCTACCAGCGCCCCGCCGAGCTGCTCGCCGACCTCGCCCGCCTGGGCGCCTCGCTGAGCGCGGTCGGCGCGCAGCGCCTGGTCGACGGCGACGTGGCGCCGGTGGTGCGCCTGGTCGACCTGTTCGGCTTCCACCTCGCCAACCTCGACATCCGCCAGAACAGCGCGATGCACGAGAAGGCGCTGGCCCAGCTGCTCTGCGCCGCCGGCATCGACGCCGCGAAGATCGCCGAGTGGAGCGAGAAGGACCGCCTCGCCCTGCTCGACACCGAGCTGCGCAGCCCGCGCCCGCTGGTCCACCCCAGCGCCGAGCTCGGCGCCGAGGCCGGCAACGTGGTGTCGGCGCTGCGCGTGGTCGCGACCCACGTCGCCGCGCACGGCACCGACTGCGTCGGCTCGCTGATCGTCAGCATGACGCGCCGGCTGTCCGACCTGCTCGCGGTCTACGTGCTGGCGCGCGAGGCCGGGCTGGTGCGCCCGTTCGACGGCGGCGCCGCGGCCGGCGGCGCGGGCCTGGCCTGCCTGCTGCCGGTGGTGCCGCTGTTCGAGACCATCGCCGACCTCGACGGCTCGGCCGCGATCCTGCGCGCCTTCCTCGACCACCCGGTGACGCGGCGCAGCCTCGCCCTGCAGAACGGCGCCCGCCCGGTGCAGCAGGTCATGCTCGGCTACAGCGACTCGTGCAAGGACGGCGGCATCCTGGCCAGCCAGTGGGGCCTGCACCGCGCCCAGAGCGCGCTCACCGCGGTGGGCCGCGAGATGGGCGTGCAGCTGCGCTTCTTCCACGGCCGCGGCGGCACCGTCAGCCGCGGCGCCGGGCCGACGCACCGCTTCCTCGAGGCGCTGCCGCACGGCTCGCTGGGCGGCGACCTGCGCGTCACCGAGCAGGGCGAGACCATCGCCCAGAAGTACGCCAACCAGATCACCGCGACGTACAACCTCGAGCTGCTGCTCGCCGGCACCACCGCGACCACGCTCAAGCACCTGCACGCCGCCCCCGACCACAGCGACGTGCACCCGCTGGTCGAGCGCCTGGCGCGGCGCAGCCAGGCGGCCTACGAGGGCCTGCTGGCCGACGACGCCTTCATGCCCTACTTCAGCGAGGCGACGCCGATCGACGCGCTCGAGCACGCCACCATCGGCTCGCGCCCGGCGCGCCGCACCGGCAAGCGCACGCTCGGCGACCTGCGCGCCATCCCCTGGGTGTTCAGCTGGAACCAGTCGCGCCACTACCTGCCGGGCTGGTACGGCCTGGGCCTGGCGCTCGAGGAGCTGCACCAGCAGGACCCCGCCGGCTTCAAGCGCCTGGCGGACCAGGCCAACGCCTGGCCGTTCCTGCGCTACGTGCTGACCAACGTCGAGACCAACCTGGCCTCGGCCAACCTCGGCCTGATGGCGGACTACGCCGCGCTGGTCAAGGACGCCAAGGTCAAGGCGCGCATCTACGGCAAGATCGCCGAGGAGTACCAGCGCACCTGGCGCATGCTCGACCTGGTCTTCGGCAGCCCGCTCGCCCAGCGCCGGCCGCGCATGAACCGCACGCTCGAACTGCGCGATGCGGGGCTGCGGGCGCTGCACCACCACCAGGTGGCCATATTGGGGCGTTGGCGCGGGCTGCGCGAGAGCGGGGACAACGCGGCGGCGGATGCGCTTGCTGCCGACCTTGCTGCTGTCGATCAACGCGATCGCGAGCGGACTCCGCACGACCGGGTGAGGCGCGAGGCGCCCGCTGGCACCGCCCGCCTGCGCGTCGCCGCGCTGCTCCCGCAGCGCGCTCCGGTCCAGGTCCCGGCGCCCGCGCGCGACCTCCTCGACGCGCGACAACGCCCCAGGCTCGACCGGGCGTGCCCCGTCCTCCGTCCCAGGTACATCCGGCCGTTCTGGGCATCTACCTGCGCGTTTCCGTCAAACTTACCTCTTCCTGGCGCGATCTCCGCGGGTCCAAACCCCGTCAGCGCGGCAATCTGGCAACGTCCGCACCGCACGGCGCGTAGTCCCTCCAGACCCCCTTCCACCCCCATGAGATCCGCCATGCTCCTCCGCCCCTTCCTGCTCGCCCTGATCGCGGCCGGTCCGCTCGCCGCGGCCGAGGCGCCGGCGAAGATCCTGCTCTTCACCCGCTCGCAGGGCTTCGAGCACAGCGTCATCAAGCCGGGCAAGGAGGGCACCAGCCTGGTCGAGCGCGTCCTGACCACGCTCGGCAAGGACCACGCCTTCACCATCACCACCACCAAGGACGGCGGCGTGTTCACCGCCGAGAAGCTGAAGGAGTACGACGCCTTCGCCTTCTACACCACCGGCGACCTGACCAAGGAGGGCGGCGACAAGAACCCGCCGATGAGCCCCGAGGGCAAGCAGGCGCTGTTCGACGCGATCAAGGCCGGCAAGGGCTTCGTCGGCTTCCACAGCGCCACCGACACCTTCCACGGGCCGAGCGGCGCGCACAGCGCCAAGCAGGACGCGGTGCCCGACCCCTACGCGGTGATGATCGGCGGCGAGTTCATCGTGCACGGCGCGCAGCAGGCGCCCAAGGTCCTCACCACCGACGCCAAGTTCCCCGGCGTCGACGGCTTCGGCGCCAGCCTGGAGTTCAAGGAGGAGTGGTACTCGCTCAAGCAGCTGCAGAAGGACCTGCACGTGGTCCAGGTGCTGGACACCAGCACCATGCAGGGCTGGATGTACCAGCGCGCGCCCTACCCCGTCACCTGGGTCCACCCCTACGGCAAGGGCAAGGTCTTCTACACCGCGATGGGCCACCGCGATGAGACCTGGGCCAGCCCGCTGTTCCTGAAGCTCATCGCCAACGGCATCGACTACGCCCTGCACCGCATCACCGTCGACGAGACCCCGAACATCGACGCGGTCGCGCCCAGGGCGAACGACCTGCCGGTGGAAACGAAGAAGTGAGGCCGGCGCGCTGGCGCCGGTTCCCCCGTCGTGTTGCGCAGCAATGGATCCCCGGCCCGCGGGTAGGACCTCCTCCCCGCTGGCCACCCCAGGAAGCCGCCCATGAACCTCCGCACCCTGCTCCTCCCCACCCTGCTGGCCGCCCCGCTCGCCGTGACCGGCGCCGCCGAGCCGGCCGCCGCCCCCGTTCCGACCTTCACCGCGGGGATCGAATACGCGAACCCGGCCGACCAGCACCTCAAGCTCGACCTGGCGGTGCCGGCGGGCGCTGGACCGTTCCCGGCGGTGATCTGCATCCACGGCGGCGGCTTCCGCGCCGGCACGCGGGAGGGGTACGACGGGTTCTGCAAGACCCTGGCTGCGGCCGGTTACGTGGCGGCCACGGTCACCTACCGCCTGGCGCCGGCGTACCCCTTTCCAGCGGCGGTGCTGGACTGCAAGGCCGCGGTGCGCTGGCTGCGCGCGCACGCGGCCGAGTACCACGTCGACCCCGCGCGCATCGGCGCCACCGGCGACTCGGCGGGCGGGCACCTCGCGCTGTTCCTGGGCGTCACCGCCGGGGTGAAGGAGTTCGAGGGCGAGGGCGACCTCGACCAGTCGAGCGCGGTGGCCTGCGTGGTCGACCGCTACGGCCCGAGCGACTTCACCAAGGTCTACGGCAAGAGCGTCGACGCGGCGGAGGTGCTGCCGCTGTTCTTCGGCGGCGACCTCAAGGCGAAGCTGCACGAGCACATCGTCGGCAGTCCGCTGAGCTGGATCACGCCCGGCGCCGCGCCGACGCTGTGCATCCACGGCACGAACGATCCCTACGTGCCGTACGAGCAGTCGGTGTGGGCCGTCGAGCGCTTCCTCGCCTGCGGCGTCCCCGCCGAACTGCTGACCATCCCGGGCGGCAAGCACGGCTTCGGCGGTGCGGACGCGGAGCGGGCCCAGCAGGGCGCGCTGGCCTTCTTCGCAGCGCACCTGCACCCGGGACAGTGACGCCGGACCCTCCTCGGTGCCGCGCGCCCACCGCTCGGCGCCCCGGCGGAGGGCTGACGTCCCTTCAGACTGGCGGCGCGAGCGGCACCAGGGTCACCACCACCTGGACGCCGAGCGGCATGGTCGGCAAACCGCTCGCCTGAAGCGCCGCGCAGTCCATGCGGTACGCGAGGGCCAGGGATTCCTCGTCGTGCGCCGGCTCGGCGTGCGCAGGCCTGGTCTTCTTCCTGAGCACGTGGGCGAGCACGGCGCACCCTGCACCCACCCCGATCGCGCCCAGCAACCAGGCGACGGGGTGGGCGCGCACGTGGTCCACGACCGTTTTCGCGGCGCGGTGAGGCCACGCAGGAGCCTCCTCGGTTCCTGCGTCGCGCCCACCGGGGATTGATGGGTCCGCCTCGGGGTGATCGCTGGCTGGAGCCCCCACATGGGTGGCTTGCCACCGCCGGAAAGCCAACCGGCGCACGTGGCGGCGGTGCTCCAGAGGTGCCACGGCGTTGCGCATGGGGGAGGCCTCCGAGAAGGCCCCACCCCTCTGCCGCCACGGTACGGCTCCAGAGCCGCGTCATGGGGAGGGCGGAGGGTGGGGCGGGAAAGGTCCGCTGAGCGGAGCGGCCGAGCGGGTGTGACCGTTGCGGCAGGCGTTTCGGATCAGCGGACGCGAACACGCAGCGCTGCGTGTGCCAATCACGGCCTGCCGTGGGCCTCACGTCCCCAGGTCCCTCTGACCCGCATCCGAGCCACGGCGCCGCAATCCGGCAATCCCCATGCGAGCGTGTTTCTTGCAGGTTGCAGATCCCATCGTGAGGGATGGTTGCGGACGGCCCATGCGCTGCGGGCGGAACGCACCTCCGCACATCCATTCCAGTTTTTCGAGCGGCTCTGCCCTCGGTGCCGCTGGTACAGGCATCAACGCCCAGGGGTGGGTCCCTTGCCTGGGAGCCTGTGCTGCGTATCCCACGCCTGGCGTCTCGCGCCTCGCATCGCCGGCCCGCGCCACCTGTCCCAGCGCCTCACCTCAACTCCCCCCGCATCACCGTGCGCGCCTCCCCCACCAGCTCGACCCGTCCGTCCCCCAGCGTGACGCCGACCGTGCCGCCGCGCCGCGAGCACTGGCGGCCGACCAGTCCGGTGCGGCGCAGGCGGGCACCCCAGAAGGGCCCGAGGGCGCAGTGCGCGGAGCCGGTCACGGGATCCTCGGGGATGCCATAGCGCGGCGCGAAGACGCGCGAGACGAAGTGCCAGCGCGCATCGTCGCTGCGCGCCGTGACGATCACGGCGCGCAGTTCCAGAGCCGCGAGCGCGACGAGGTCCGGCGACAGGTCGCGCACCGTCGCCGCGTCATCGAGCTCGACCAGCAGGTCGGTCCCGGCGCTGGCGACGCCGAGCAGCCGCGCGCCGAGCGCGGTGTCGAGATCGTCCGGCGGCGCGGTGGGCCGCACCGGCACGGCCGGGAAGTCCATGGCGATCGCCGCACCGCGCCGCGCGCAGGCGAGCACGCCGCTGCGCGTGTGGAAGCGCAGCGGCTGCGCCACCGGCGCCAGCCCGGCCTCCCACAGCGCGTGCGCCGAGGCGAGCGTCGCGTGCCCGCACAGATCGACCTCGGCGAGCGGCGTGAACCAGCGCAGGTCCCACTCCCCACCGGCGCGCGGGCGCAGGAAGGCGGTCTCCGACTGGTTCATCTCCGCCGCCAGCGCCTGCATCCACGCCGCGTCGACCGCGCCCGGCGGCACGCACACCGCGGCGGGGTTCCCGGTGAAGGGACCATCGGCGAACGCATCGATGAGCATGAGCATGGGCACGGTCATAGCCGCGGGACGATCACCGCAACCCAAGGATGCCAGAGGTCCGGCGGATGCCGACCGCGGGCGTGGAGGACACGGCCCTGCCGGCGGGGAACGCGGCCGCGGGCGTGGCGTCGGTCCGGTCCGTGGCGACGTCGAGGCGTGGAATGCGCGGTGGAAGACAGCTTCTGGAACCGCTTTCATGCGTCGGACGGCATCACCAGGGATGCGCCCCGGCGGCAAGCCCGGCTACCGGAGGTGCGCCGGGCGAGGCGGAGCAGCGGAGGTGCAGCGCCGCCGCGCGGCGGTCACTGGCTGCCGGCGCCGCCGACCTTCATGCGCAGGCCGTAGATGCTCGTCGAGGCCGTGATGAACAGCAGGTGGTGGTCCTTGCCGCCGAAGCAGATGTTGCCGGTCCACTTCTCGTCGATGTCGATGTGCTCGATCTTCTCGCCCTTCGGGTTGAACACCGTCACCCCGTTGTTGGTGAGGTAGACGTTCCCCTGGTCGTCGATGGTCATGCCGTCCGAGCCCATGGCGCAGAACTTCGTCTTGTCGGCGAGCGTGCCGTCGGCGTTGATGCCGTAGCGCCAGGTGATGCTCGCGCCGATGTCCGAGATGTAGAGGGTCTTGCCGTCCGGGGTGCCGATGATGCCGTTGGGCCGGTTGAAGTCGGTGACCACCGGCACCAGCTTGGCGCGGTCGGCGGCGAGGTAGTAGACGCCCATGAACGGCTGCTCGCTGGGGCCGCGCTTCCAATAGTCGCGCTTGTAGAACGGATCGCTGAAATAAAGGCCGCCGTCGGGGCGCACCCAGACGTCGTTGGGGGCGTTGAGCAGCTTGCCGCCGTACTCCTTCACCAGCACGGTGGCCTTGCCCGCGGGCGAGATCGACCACAGCTCGTTGTGCTCGTCGGCGCAGGCGATCAGGTCGCCGGCCGCGGTGAAGCACAGCCCGTTCGAGCGCCCGCACGGCGCCATGAACACCGACAGCTTGCCGTCCACCGACCACTCGTGGATGCGGTCGTTGGGCTGGTCGGTGAAGAACACGTTGCCCGCGGCGTCGCTGGCCGGGCCTTCGGTGAAGATGAAGCCGCCGGCGAGCTTCTCCAGCGTGGCGCCGGGCGCGACGATGGTGCTGGCGCTGAAGTCCTGCGCGGCGCTGGCGTCGGCGCCGAGCAGCGCGGCGGCGAGGGCGGCGGCGAGGCGCAGCGTCCAGCGCGCGCGGCGGATGGGGGTCGTGGCGGTCCGGGGTGCGTGCATGGGCTCTCCGTGGGCGGGAAGGATGCGCGCCGGGCGCCGCGAAGACAAGCCGTGAACGAGCAGCCGGGGCGCTGCGGATGAACCTGTCCGGGCAGACGGTGCGCGAGCGCCTATACCGGGTGGGGAATCCGGCGTTGATGGCTGGCTGGGTTTCCGTCCCACGTGCGGTAGATTTCCCGTCTGTCTGGTCCGGGTGCGGGGTTAACACGCTGGATCCCCAGACCACCCCCTCATGCACGCGAGCCCTTGATGCGCCTCACCGTTGCCCGACAGCTCTTGACCATCCTTCTCAGCGCGTCCAGCGGGGTCGCGCACGCCGCCGAGGTCGAGGTCCTGCTGACGAAGATCGACGATGGCGACGCCAAGCACACCCAGCTCGAGGCGGGCGACCACTGGCGCTGCGACGTCCACCAGGACGACTCCTTCGCCCTGCTGCGCCGCGAGACCGTGCCGCTGACGTCCGCGGCGCCCGGTCAGCCCATCGCCATCGGCATCGACAGGAGCCAGGTCGGCCAGACCATGCTCGGCTACGGCGCGGCGATGACCGAAGCGGCGGCGGCGGTGCTCATGCAGCTCAAGGGGAGGAATCCGGAATTGTACGCCTACACCATGGGCAAGCTGTTCTCGCCGACGCAGGGCGCGGGCTTCAGCGTGCTGCGCCTGCCCATGGGTGCGTCGGACTACGTTTCGACCAGGACCTATTACACCTATTGCGACCAGGAGTCGCCGGACCTGGCCGGGTTCAGCATCGCCCAGGACCAGGAGTCGGTGATCCCCGCGCTGCGCGAGGCGCTGCGCCTGAACCCGGACCTCACGGTCATCGCCACGCCGTGGGAGCCCACCGGCGTGGATGAAGACCAACCGCGCGCTGATCGGGATCAGCGCCGCGGCCAAGGCCAAGGGCGCGACCTGCCGCCTGCGCCCGGAGTGCACCGCGCTCTACGCCGACTACTTCGTGAAGTTCATCCAGGCCTACCAGGCCGCCGGCATCGCGATCTACGGCGTCACCCTGCAGAACGAACCGCAGTTCGACGCCGCCGCCTACCCGTGCATGCGCATGGACGAGGATGATCAGATCCGCCTGGTGCGCGCCCTGGGGCCGAAGCTGGCGGCCAACCACCTCGCGACGCGCATCTTCGTCCACGACCACAACTGGGTGCTGCACCCCAACGACCGCCAGGTGGTCGGCGGCGACGCGAAGCTGCAGCCGGTCGACAGCGTCGCGAAGATCATGGGCGATCCGGAGGCCGGGAAGTACATCGCCGGCAGCGCCTGGCACTGCTACACGGGTGGCGCCGGCGACATGAAGCGCGTCTACGACGCCACCCACGCGCGCTTCCCGCGCGGCCAGATCCTGACCACCGAGCTGTCCGGCTGGGGCCGCGACCGCGGCAACTGGTGGGGGGACCACGCGGAACCGGGTGCCGATCACGCGCAGCCGCGGCGGCGTGGGCCGTCGCCACCACCCCCGGGGAACGCACCGTGGCGACCTGCGGCCGGCGAACGGCGCGTGGAGTCGTGCCGCACCGGAGCGCGGGTCCCTGCCCCAGCCCACGGCTTCGCCCCACCCGTCGCCGGCCCATACGCGGCCATCTGCTGGCACGACGAGAACGCCTGCTCCGGAGCGTCGCCGCTGGCGGGGCGGCCGGCGACGCGCACCGCGATGGCGGTGGTCGGCTGGGTCAGGGTGCAGGTGAAGCGCGCGCCCTCCTGCAGGCTGCCCGGGCTGGCCGCCGTGGTCGCCGGGTAGTCCGTGAACTCGCCGACGGTGACCCACGGTGCGCCCTCGGCGGCCTGCACCTGCACGACCGGCCGGCCGGACGAGGTGTCGAACCAGCCGCCGTCGTGGGCGGTCATGCCGTGGGTGAAGTCGACCCGGGCGATGGTGACGGGCGCCGGCAACGCGACCATGAACCAGTCCTGGTCCTTCTTCGCCCCGTTCCAGGTGACGACCACGCGGCCGTCGATGACCGAGCCGGAGACGTTGCCGCTGCGCGAGCGGCTCTCGCTGCCATCGGCCAGCAGGTTGCCGTCGGCGCGCGCGGCCCCGGCGATGGGCAGCCACACGCGGTAGCTGGAGTGCTTGTCGGAGCCGGCGTCCGCGCCCGGCGCCGGCGCCGGTGCCGGCCGTCGCGAACGGGGCGAGCAGCGTGGTGCCGGCGTGGGTGGTGATGCGGAAGATCTCGGCGTGCGCCCAGTCCTTGTACGGCCCGCTGGCCGGCATGGGAGTGATGGCGAGGTCCGCGGCCGCCGTGGTGTCGAGCTGCGGCCGGTCCGAGCCGTGCGGATCGAGCGCCGCGTCGGCGGCGAGGACCAGCGGGCCGTAGCAGATCGCGGCCTTGCTCTGGTTGGCGTGGTCGCCGGTCACCACGCGCGGCGTCGGCGGCAGGGTCAGCAGCAGGTGCTCGGTGCCGGTCCAGGTGCGGCGGACCACGACGTAGCCATCGGGCCCGGGCTCGACGGGCAGCGCCTTCCCGGCGAGGGCGAGGGTCGCCGTGGGGCACCACGCCGGGACGCGCAGGCGCACGCTGAAGGCGCCGGGCTGCGCGGCCGCGATCGCGATGTCGACGGTGGGCTCGGCGGGGTAGGCGGTGGCGATGGTCACGCCGACCTCGGCGCCGCCGGCGAGGCGCAGGTGCGCCCGCGCGGCGTCCTCGAGGTTCACCACCACGCCCTCGGCGTCGGTGGTGATCGCGAAGGTCGGGATCAGCGCGAAGCCGCGCGGTCCGCTCGACAGGCAGCACTGGCCGTCGAGGGTCGAGGTGTAGGGCTTGGTGCCCTCCATCTGCACGTAGTAGCCCCAGGCGCGGCCGTCCGGCCGCTGCGCGCCGGGCAGCTGGTTGTAGACGATGCGCTCGAGCTCGTCGGCGTAGCGCGCCTTGCCGGTCAGGCGCAGCAGGTGGGCGTTGAACTGCAGCCAGGTGACGGTGACGCAGGTCTCGCCGACGTTGCTGGTGTTCGGCAGGTTGAAGTCCTCGTGGAAGTGCTCCTTCCAGCTCGCCGTGCCGGTGATGTAGCGGCGCTTGGCGACGATGTCGGCCCACGCGTTCTCGCCCGGCGGTGAGCAGGTCCTTGTCGCCGGTGACGCGGTACCACTCGAGCAGGCCGTCGATGCACGACAGCATCTCGTAGGCCTTGGCGTTGCCGACCTGGTCGACGCCGCGGCCCGCGACCAGGCGCGACACGATGTGCGGTCCGGTCGGCGTCTCCCACGCGCGCAGGACGTAGCGGCAGAAGTCGCCGTAGCGCTCCTCGCCGGTGAAGCGGTAGATCCACACCATCGGTTCGAGCACGCTGCCCGGCGCCATGCCCTTGTGGGGGCCCGCGCCGTTGAGGTCGCGCTTGCCGTCGCCGAAGTCGCGGCACAGCAGGTCGGCCATGGCGCGGCAGCAGGGCAGCGCGCTGCGGTCGCCGCTCACCCGCATCCAGGTGATCAGACCGATCAGGTTGTACTTGTGCGCCCACACGTCCCACTCGGTCCAGCGCTGCGCCGGCAGGTAGGTGCCGAGGTAGCCGTCCTCCTGCTGGCAGGCGACGAGTTCGGCGACGGCCTTGGCGATCTTGGCGTGCAGACGCTCGTCGCCGCTGTTCGCCCAGGCCAGGCTCGCGGCGTGCAGCCACTTGCCGACGTGCTCGCCATCCCAGGTCTGCCGCCCGGGCCGCTTGCGGTAGCCCTCGAGCAGGCGGTCGACGTCCATCTCGAGCAGGCGGTTGACGGTGCTCGCCTCGATGCGCGCGCCGATCATGCCCTCGAGCTGCACGCGGTCGGGGACCTGCGCCTCCTGGACGTCGGGCACGGCCGCGGGGACGACGTCGGGGATGGGGGTGATGGCGGCGGGGGTGGTGAGGGCGGCGATGAGGAGGAGGGAGAGCATGGGGGGGCTCCGGGGGGGGCGGGAGGGCGCGAGGCGCGAGGCGGCGTGATTCGACGTCGTGCCGGACGAAGATACCGGCCCGGGAGGCCGACGTTTATGAAAAATGGTTGCGCAAACGTTTGAGTAAGGGGTTTGCGCAAAGGTCTTCGACTGCAGGGATGCAGTTGCTGGAACTCGTGGTACGGCAGGGCCGGACAGCATGCGGCCCAGCGGGCCGCGGTCCCAGGGGGCGATCAAGCCGCTTTCGTGCGCAACCCGCGCGTACGGGGTCACGTCCCTACTCGAGGGGTGCCGCGTCCCGCTGGATTCGCAGGCGCCCCTCGTCCCACGACTGCCCGCCCCCTGGGACCGCGGCCCACATGGGCCGCTCTCCGTAAGACTTGGGAAAGCAGGCATGCCCCCGGACGCGTTTCCACCCGTCGTCAAGCACACAGAGGCCGCGATGACCCGGTCAGCCCCGCTTCCGCACCGCCTTCTTCGTCGAACGCGGAGCGCTCTTCGCCTTCGTCCCCGCTTTCTTCTCCACCCCCACGAACCCCCACAGCGTGATGATCATCCCGCTCGGCGTGCGCAGCTTGCAGGTGCGCATCGGGTTCTCCTCCCCCCACTCGGCCTTGAGTTCCTGGACGAAGCGCACGCCGCGGCGCTTCAGCTCCGCGGCGGCCACGGCGATGTTCCCGAGCATGAACTGCAGGTTCAGCTCGCTCGCCGTGCGTTTCGCCGCGTGGATGGTGAAGGCGAAGTCGGCGTCCGGCGTCATGATCATCGCGTGGCCGTCCCACACCGCGTTGACCTTCATGCCGAGGATGTCGAGGTAGAAGCCGAGCTCGGCCGGGAAATTGCTGACCCCGAACTCCGTCACCGCCTTCCAGCAGTCCCCCCACGTGAACGGGTAGGGATGGCCGGGCGCCGGCCACAGCTTGTCCCAGTCTTCCCGGGACTTGATGGCTTTCAGGGCTTTGAGGCGGCGGCGGCCGAAAGCGGTGCAGGTGGCGGTGATGCCCATGCGGACTCCGGAACGATGGTGATCCCGCGCCACGCGGCCCGGGACCGCGTCACCCTAGGCGGCGGCCCCGCGATTGCCACCGCCACGCGCGGCGGCTGTCCAGGCAGGAGCCCGCCGCTGTCAGCGCGCCAGCACCAGCGTCGCGGTCTTGCGGCTGCCGCCCACCTTCCACACCGCGTCGATGAAGAGCGGGTTGACCGACAGGCGCGTGGCCGCGGCCTCGGCGATGCGCTCGCTGGTCGCGCGCGTGCACGGGGTGTCCTTGTCCAGCTTCAGCTCGTCGAGCAGGCCCTGCAGAGCGTCCTTGGCCATGCCCGGGACCTGCACGGTCTCGAGGGTGATCAGGGCGTGCGGCTTGACCGCCCAGGTCAGGCGGATGCCGCCGGGGACGAAGGTGTTGCTGGGCTTGACGTCGGCATCCAGGTAGCCGAGATCGTGCAGCTGCGTGACGATCAGCGCGCGGTCGGCCTTCTCCTTCGTGCGGTCGAAGACGGCGCCCTTGGTGTTCGCGAGCTGGGCCGCGAGAGCCTCCGCTGCCAGGTCGGCCGGCAGCCCTTCGATGACGAGCTCGGCGATGGCCACCGCCTGGGCCTGCGCGACGGCGACGGACAGCATCAGCAGGCAGAGCAACGCGCGCATGGGATGGCTCCGGGTCCTCACCCAGCATAGGATCGCCGCCCTGAGCGCCATCGACAGGATGACCGACGTCTAGGGTCGGCCCCAGGAAGGATAGAACCGCAGAGGGCGCAGAGGGGGAATACAGAAGGCCGCAGAGGACGGCCTTCCCCCTGTGTGCTTGCGGTCAGTATTCCGCCCCGGGGCGGAATTTGCGCGCCATCACCTTCGCCTCTGCGGCCCTCCTGCCTTCCCCCTCTGCGCCCTCTGCGGTTCTATCTGTCCTCGAGACAGGTACCGCCCCACGGGAACAGGCCACGCCCCACTCCAGCACGCCGGTCACGGCAATGCGTTGACCGTCCCGTACACCGTGGCCGTCACCGCCGTCCCGTCCGCTGCGGCGATCTTGCAGGTCACCACCTGGCAGTTGACGACGCGCATCACCGGAATGGCCAGGGCTACGGTGCGGCCATCGGCCTTGAGGTGCGCCGCGGCTATCTCGAGGCGGTCGCGGTGCTTCTGCTGCGGGTCGGCGACCGAGACCTCGGGCGAGCCGTAGCTGGCGCTCCAGATCACGTTGAACTGCTCGGCGGTGTAGTTGCCGACGTCCTCGGCGGCGGCCTTGTCGAGGGCGCTGGTGAAGGTGATCTCGACGCCGTCGTGCGTCGCCACCCACCCGCAGGCCATGCGCACCGGCGCGCCGGTGTAGCGCACCCGCTGCAGGCAGCCGTCGCGCCCGCCGTTGGTCTGCCAGCCGCGCAGGCCGCAGACGTAGAGCTGGCCGTCGGCCGGGCTGAAGCGCGCGCGCATGATGCCGCTGGCGAAGGACAGCGGGAAGCGCGTGAGCGCGCCCTGCATGACGTCGCCGACGGTCTGCGTCATCGCCGCGAACAGCGAGCACTTGCCGTAGGACAGGTGCAGCATGCTGCCCGCGAACGGGCCCCAGCGGCCATCCGGAACCCACACCTGGCCGCCGCTGCTGTTGTCGATGTCGTAGGGGATCCACACGATCGGCGGATCGCGCCTGGTGGGCTTCACCGGCCCCGGCACGCCGTCGGGGATGCCGACGAAGGCGCCCTGGCGGATGCGGTTGATCGGGCACACCGGCACCCACGAGCCCTGGTTGTCGCCGGCCACCAGCTCGCCGTGCGGACCGACGCCGATGCCGTTGGGCGCGCGCAGTCCACGCGCCACCACCTCCAGCTTCGCGCCGTCGGGAGAGAGCTTGAAGTAGCAGCCGTTGGCGTCGCACCACAGGTCGAAGTTGGGCCCGCCGCGCCCCGGGGTCGACGCCTTGGCGAAGTAGAGGTTGCCCTGCGGGTCGGTCTGCAGGTCCATCATGAACTCGTGGAAGTGCCGGGTCAGCTCCATGTCGCTGTTGAAGCTCTCGTAGAAGTCCGCCTCGCCGTCGCCGTCGAGGTCGTGCAGGCGCACGATGCGGTCGCGGCAGGTGCAGAGGATGGCGTCGCCGACGATCTTCAGGCCGAGCGGCTGGTAGAGGCCGCTGGCGTAGCGCTTCCAGGTCAGCGTCTGCAGGCCGCCGTCGATGCCGCTGACGATCCACACGTCGCCGCTCCAGGTGCACAGCGCCGCGCGCTTGCCGTCCGGGAAGAAATCGAAGCCGCCCGGGCGCATCCACGCGTGCCAGGGGTTCTCGTCGGGCAGCGCGAGGGTGTCCACGGCGTAGGGCGCGTCGGCGGCGGGCGTGCCGAGGGCGCCCTGGGTGGTCACGGTCTGCCCCCAGCGCGCCGGCCCGCCGCTGGTCAGCGCGGCGAGCGGCTGCGCGGGCGCGGCGTCGCCCGCGCCGATCACCGCGGTCAGCGCGCGCGCCGCGCTGGCGGCGGGCAGCACGGCGATGACGCGGCCGTCCACCTCGCGGGTGGTCGCGCCCGCGGCGTCGCCGCCGAGGACGCAGCGCGTACCGGCGGCGGCGAGGTCGATGCGCAGCTCCTGGGCGGCGGGCGCCAGCGCGAAGGTGCGCACCAGGCCGCCCGCGGCGGTGAGCGAGGGGCGCTCGAGCACCGCGCAGCCATCGGCGACGTAGGACAGCACCACCTCCTGGCCGTGCAGGTAGTAGCCGCGCGGCTTCAGCCAGGCGGCGGGCAGCGGCTGTCCTTCACGCGTCAGGTCGCTGGCGCCGGCGGGGACGTTGTAGGCGGCGCGCCGCTCCTCGCGCGGATCGGCGAAGCTGCCGGCGTGCGCCCAGCCCGGCCCCATCGGGCTGGCGAAGGCGATGGTGCCGGCCGGCTGCGGCTGAGCGTGGTGCTCGCCGTTGAAGACCACGTTGCGGCCGTCGAGGAAGCCGCCGCTCCACAGCGCCGCGACGCGCATGGTCTCGAGGTCGTAGCACACCCAGGTCTGCTTGGCGGCGTCGAGGCGCACCAGCAGCGCGCGCAGCACGTAGGTCTTGTCGACCAGCAGCGTGCAGTTGAAGGCCGGGCCGTAGTCCATCTGCGCCCAGCGCGGCGCGTCGCCGGCGCGCGCGGCCAGGACCAGCGCGAGCAGCAGCAGGGCGCGCAGACCGCGAGCACGGCGGGGAACGAGAGCGGGGCGTGGGGTCATGAGCGGCTCCAGCGGGGTGCGGCAGGTTATTCGGCCGACGCTTGCTAATGTTTAGCTAAAGTTTAGAAAAGGTCCATGACCAAGCTTCGCCGGACCGCCAACCCCCCCTCGCTGGCCTCGGTCGCGCGCGCCGCCGGGGTCAGCGCGGCGGCGGTCTCGCTGGTGCTGAGCGGGCGCGACCGCGACTACGGCCTGAGCGCCGACACCGCCGCGCGCGTGCGCGCCGCCGCCACCGCCCAGGGCTACCAGCGCCCGACCCGCCGCCGCGGCCCGCCGCGCCTGCACGTGGTGCACTTCGAGGACCTGGTGCGCATGGAGGAGCGCGGCCTGGGCGCCAGCGTGCTGCAGCCGCTGATGGCGGCGCTCGCCGCGCGCGGCTGGCTGGCCTCGGTCGACGCGCGCCTGCCCGACGATCCGGCGACGCCGGGCGCGGCGGTGCTGTCGGCCAGCGCGGTGGTGGTGCCGGTCAACCACGGCTTCGACGCGGCCGCCGGCGCGCTGGTGCGCGCGGCCGCGGCCGGCGGCGTGCAGGCGGTGGTGCTGGGCCGCGTCCTGCCCGACGTGACCGCGATCCAGGTCGACGGCGACCAGCAGGCCGGTGGGCGGCTGGCCGCGGAGCACCTGCTCGCGCTCGGCCACCGCCGCCTCGCCCTGGTCGGCGGCGTGGCGGGCGACCCGCACAGCGCGGCGCGCCTCGCCGGCTTCAGCGCGGCCGTGCGCCTGGCGGCGCCGCGCGCGTCCCTCGAGGAGTGGGGCTCCGGCGGCTTCAGCGTCGCCGGCGCGCACCGCCTGGTGGCGGCGCGCCTCGCCGCCGGCGACCGGCCCACCGCCATCTTCTGCGCCAACGACCGCATGGCGCTGGGCGCGCTGCTCGCGCTGCGCGAGGCCGGCGTGGCCGTGCCCGGCCAGGTCTCGCTGGTCGGCTTCGACGACCAGGCGGAGTTCGCCGCGGTCGCGCCCGGCCTGACCACCGTGCGCCTCGACGCCGAGGGCGCGGGCCAGCGCCTCGCCACGCTGCTCGACCCCGCCACCGCTCCGTCCAGCGAACACATCATCCTGCCCGCGCGCCTGGTCGTGCGCGGGTCGACCGCCAGCCCCGGGAAGAAACCATGACCTCGCGCCACCTCGCCGTCGCCCCCGCCAAGCACCTGGTGCGCCCGCCCGCGCGCCTGCAGCCGATCCAGGCCAGCGCCGGGACGCCCTCGGTCGACCTGGCGCGCGTCGCCGCCGACATCAAGGACGTCGCGACCCTGGCGCCGACCATCGTCATCGACAGCCCTGAGCACTGGGAGCGGGTCGTGCGCGGCCTGCCTGGCGACATCGACGGCATCCTGCCGCTGTCGATCCCCGCCTACCCCACCGAGGTGTGGAACAGCCACCCGCAGGCGCTGGTCGACCGCGGCCTGCCGGTGGTGTTCTGGTGCCTGCCCGAGTACGACGAGCCCGATTTCTGGCGCTGGTCGGCGCGCGACATGCTGCAGTCCCTGGGCATCGCCGTGCACCTGGTCGACAGCCGGCGCAGCGGCCTGGCGCTGCTGCGCACGCTGGCGGTGAAGCGCCAGCTCACCGGCGCGACCATCGCGGTGTTCGGCGTGCAGAACTTCCCCTGGAACGCGCACGCCGCGGGCGCGCACATGCAGCGCGCGCTCGGCCTCAACGTGCAGGTCCACGACCTCGATCCGATGCGCGAGCGCGCGGCGAAGATCAGCGACGCGGAGGCGCTCGACTTCTGGAAGGGGCGCTCCTCGCGCTACCGCGAGAACGGCGTGGCCAAGCCGTGGCTGCTCGGCGCGGTCAAGACCTGGCTGGCGATCCGCAGCGTGCTGGAGGAGACGCGCGCGCTCGGCTTCGGCGTGAACTGCTTCGGCGACCTGATCCCGCGCGGCCACCGCGACGTGCCCTGCCTGGCGCAGGTGCTGGCGCGCGAGGAGGGCTACCTGGCGGCCTGCGACGGCGACTTCTGCTGCCTGGCCTCGATGGCCATCGCCACGCACCTGACCGGGCGCACCTGCACGATGTCCAACCTCTACCCGGTGTCCTACGTCGGCGCCCTGGGCGCGCACTTCGGCGACCCGCTGTCCCCTGACGCGGCCGCCTTCGCGCGCGATGAGTGGGCCAACCTCGGGCGCCTCGCGCACTGCGGCTTCGCCGGCGTGGTCTCGCCCGAGGTCGCGGAAGGCGGCCAGGTCGACCTGCGCGACTGGGGCGGCACCTACGAGATCAAGCGCGACGGCCGCGGCTGCGGCGTCGACGGCGTGATGCCGGCGGGGCCGGTGACGGCGCTCGAGGTCAAGTTCGACGGCCGCACGCTGCTCGCCGCCAAGGGCGAAGTGCTGGAGACCACCCGCCACCCGCACCTGCCGCACTGCGAGAAGAGCGTGCTGATGCGCTTCCGCGACCTGCCCGGCTTCGTCAGCCGCATCTCGCGCGAGCACCCCGCGATCGTCTACGGCGACCACCTCGCCGACCTCGCCATCGCCGCGCCGGTGCTGGGCATGGCGCTGGAGACCTTCTGATGGCGGACGCCGGGCACGAGCCGCTGCTGCTGGGCATCGACTGCGGTACCGGCAAGGTCGCGGTCGCGGTGCTCACCACGGCCGGCCGCCAGGTGCTGACCGCCGCGGCGGCGCACGGTGCGGAACTGGCCGTGGCGCCTGGGCGCGCCGAGCAGGACCCGGCGCGCATCCTCGCCTGCGCCGAGGGCCTGGTGCGCGCGCTGCCCGCACCGCTGCGCGCCGGCATCGCCGCCATCGGCCTCACCGGGCAGATGCACGGCGTGCTGCTGCACGAGGCCGCCGGGACGCCGCTGGCGCCGCTGGTGACGTGGCAGGACCGCCGCGCCCTCGAGGACCCCGCCTTCCTGGCCTCGTGCGGCCTGCCGCTGCACGCCGGCTACGGCCTCGCCACCCTGGCGTGGTGGGCGCGGCACGGCGGGCTGCCGTCCAGCGCGCGGGCCGCCACCATCCACGGCTTCCTCGCCGCGCGCTGGTGCGGCCTGGAGCGCGCGCCCATCGATCCGACGGATGCGCAGGCGTGGGGCGGTGCGGTGCCGCCGGCCGGGGTACCCGCCGGGGCGCTGCCGACCGCGGTCGGCCACGGGGAACGCGTCGGCGCGCTCAGCGCGGGCGCCGCCGCCGCGCTCGGCCTGGCCGTGGGGCTGCCGGTGGCCGCGCCGCTCGGCGACAACCAGGCGTCGCTGCGCGCGACCCTGGATGATCCGGCGCGCGCGCTCGCCTTCACGCTCGGTACCGGCTGCCAGCTCACCGCGGTGGTGCCGCGCACGGCGGCGTTCGCCCTGGGACACGCCGAGCGCCGACCGTTCAGCGCGCAGGCCGACCTGCTCGTCGCGGCACCGCTGTGCGGTGGGGCGGCGTGGCAGTGGCTGGCCGACACCGCCGCGAGCTGGAGCGCCGACCTCGGCCTCGCGCCGCCGCCGCGCGCGGAGCTGTTCGCCCACCTCGACCGCCTCGGCCTGGCCGCAGCCGATCGCCTCGAGTTCGCGCCGCACCTCGCCGGAGAGCGCCACGACACCGGCCTGACCGGCACGTTGCGCGGCCTGGCCCTCGCCAATGGACGGCTGGGGGAGGTGGCGCGGGCCGTGGCGCGCGGCCTGGCCGCCAACGCGCGCGACCTGTTGCCCGCCGCGGCGCGCGCGGGTCGCACGCACGTGGTCGCGAGCGGCAACGCGCTGCGCCGCTCGGCGCTGCTGCGCGCGATGGCGGAAGCCGAGTTCGGCGTACCGCTGGTGCTCAGCGCCTGCGTCGAGGAGGCGGCGAGCGGCGCGGCGCTGGTGGCGGGAGGCTTGGTGCTCAGCGCCTAGCGGCCGCTTTCGCCCGCGAGCGGCCGGCGGCCGAGCGGCGCGATGCCGAGCGCGGCTTCGCGGTCGCCATGGCGCGCCGGCGCGGCTTCGCCTTGGCGGCCGTCCGCTTGGGCGTGGTTTCCTTCCGCTCCGCGGATGCGGCAGCGCGCTCGCGCGCCAAGAGCGTTGCCCGGCGCTGCGCCAGCCGCTTGCCCAGCACCGCGAGCTCAGCCCTGGTGAAGGCCAGCCGCGCCTTCGGGAACATGGTGCGCTCCTCCTCGCCGAAATGGTGCTGGATGCCCTCGCCCAGGACGTGGGCCTTCGCCTTCCACTCCGGCGTGGCCGCGTCCATGCGGCCGAGCTCGCGGATCAGCACGTCGGCGACGTGGTGCTCCTGCAGGCCCTCCTGGACGATGTCGGCGAGCGACGCGCGCTTGGCCGCCGCGGCGCGGTAGAGGACCGATTCCTCCGCCTTCTGGTGGGCGGTCAGCAGGCGGCGCAGCTCGCCGAACAGCTTCTCCCGCTTCACCCGCGCGCGGTCGCCGGTGTCCTGGATGGCGTCGAGCAGGTCGCGTGCCTTCTGGTGGTCGGCGATGAGCAGGTCCATCGGGTCCTGCGCACCGTGCGGGATGACGAAATCGATGAGCGCCATGGGTTCCTCGTGGTGGGTGGATGGGGACCGGGCGTGCCGGAGAAGCCAGGAGGCACGGGCAGCGCAGTCCGACGCCCGCGTGAAGCGCATGGTGTGCCGACGCCCACCGGAGGGTGGGGAAAACCCTGGCTCGCGCTCGTCATCCCTGGTTTCGCGACCAGATCCGCGATGAGGTGGCGGGGGACGGCGGCCATCGAACCTCTGAGATCGTGCGTTGTGCATGACCATGACGTCCATGTCCTGCGCCGCGCAACCCACCGGTGGCTCCATCGCCTTCATGCCTGGTCGCTCGCGAGCGCCAACGGCGCGGTGCCGATCACCAGCCCACGGCGACGCCCTGGAAAAATAACCATCACCGCGCCACCGGCCCCAGCGCGATGTCATCCAGCCAGAACACGCTCGGCCCGGTCGCATCGCTGACGAAGCCGTACCAGCCGATCGCGGTGAAGGCCTTGTCGCAGGGCAGGTGCGCGAAGCGCTGCGGCTGCGCGGCGCCGGGCAGGGTGACCGCCAGGTCCCAGGTGCCGTCCGCCTGGTCGCCCAGCCCCGTGGTGATGGCGAGGTGCAGCCACGCGCCGTGCGGCAGGGTGAGCAGTTCGCGTCCGCCCGCGCGCAGCACGCCCGGCCGCGTCGATGCGCAGCGCGGGGCCGGTCTTGTAGGCGTTGCCCGTGCTGCGCCACTCGTGGGAGAACACCGCGCCTTCATCCAGACGCAGCGCGAAGCTGCCCGCCAAACGCCCGCTGCTGAAGGATGGGGAATAGGCGAAGTGCGGATCCCAGGAGTTCTTCAGCCCGGCCGCATCGGATACTTTCAGGCAGCGCTTGCCGCTGGCGGCGGTCTCGTCGCTGACGCGGATGCTCGCGGCCGGCACCTGGGGGTCCTCGGCGATCATCGCGTCGGAGGGCTTCTCGCCCAGCGGCGTGTCCTCGAAGCCCTCGTGGATCGGCTGCAGGGAGCGCGGCGGCGGGGGCGGCGGGAAGGCGGCGTAGGTCTCGTCGTGTCCGCGCCCGGCGTTGTAGGCGGGCAGCCACGCGCGCAGCGCGCCCACGGCGCGGTCGCGGCGCAGGCCGCTGTCGTCCACGGCCAGCGGCGCGAACCCGATGCGCTCCGCGGGCGAGCCGGGCGCGAGGTGGAAGTCGCCGTGCGCCGGATCGACGAAGCGGGGATCGGCGACCAGCGAGGCGCCGTCGACGCCGCCGGCCTGCCACTCCGCGAAGCTCTTGCCGGCGAAGTCCGGCGCGGCGTCGTCGCGCCAGTACAGGTTGTGGTCCATGGCGAAGTGCGCGCCCGGCCTGTTCCAGTTGCTGCCCAGGATGGGCGCGTCGTGGGCGAGCACCAGGTTGCGCTCGAAGGTGAACGAGAGGTGGTCCTCGTCGCGCGTGCGCATCACCTGCGCCTCGCGCCCGTAGGCGAAGACGTTGCTGACGGATCTGGTTGTCCCGCCCGTAGTGCTGGTGGAAGCCGCTCGACGAGGTGCGGTAGACCAGGTTGCCCTCCATGACGATGCCGCTGCTGCCCTCGTCGGTGTACAGGCCCCAGCCGCCGTAGCTGTACGAGGTGACGTCGTGGATGCGGTTGCCGCGCACCACCGTGCCGGGCGACACGCCGAGGGTGTAGACGCCGCCCATGTCGCTGAGCACGCCCTGCCCCAGGCGGTCCATGTGGTTGGCGAGGATGCTGTTGCCGTGCGCGCCGCTCGGCCCGTAGCCCCACGTCCAGCCGACCGACACCGCGGTGTAGTAGAGGTCGTGGAAGTCGCAGTGCTCGACCACGTCGTCCGCCGACTGCCCGATCCACACGCCGATCGCGCCGGGACCGATGCGGCCGCCCCAGGCGATCACGCAGTCGCGCACCGTCAGGTGGTGGGCGGTCTCCTCGGCGCGGTCGCGGTGCTGCTCCTCGCCCAGCTTGATGCCGCCCGCGCCGAGGTCGGCCAGCGCGCAGCCCTCGATGCGGTCGGCGCTGCATCCACGCCCGAGCGCGATGCCGTAGCCGCCGGTGTGCACCACCGCGCAGCCGGTGAAGGCGCCGTCCTGCAGGCCGACGGCCTCGATGGCCGCCGGCATGGTCATCTCGGCCTGGCCGTAGCTGTAGCCTTCCGGCTTCATCGCCCAGGCGCTGTGCGCGAAGGTCAGGCCGGAGAACTCCAGGTGCGTGACGAAACGGCCTTTTTCGGGTTCGCCGGCGATGCGCACCAGGCGCTCGCTGCGCGGCGCCACCACCTCGGTGCGCGCCGAGTCCTCGCCCGGGCGCGGGATGTAGGTGAGCGTGCCGGTCGGCTTGTCCAGGTACCACTCGCCCGGCTGGTCGAGCGCCTCGGCGACGTTCTCGACGATGTAGCGCCAGCCGGGGCGCAGGCCGCACCAGTCGGAGGCGCTGACGGTGTGCCCGGTGAAGGTCACCGCGCGGTCGGGCGCGTCGACCGCCGCGATGCGCAGGCGCGACATCTGCCACTGGTGGAAGGCGAGCACCTCGACGTCGCCGAGGTTGCGCCACCCCGCATCCACATCACCGGGGTGGAAGCGGAAGCGGTCGTACCCCTTGCCCGCGCTGGCCGGGGTGGGCGGCACCTCTCCGGCGATGAAGTGGTAGCCGTTCTTGGGCAGGCGCGGGCGGAAGCGGCGCTCGCCGCCGACCCACAGCTGGTTGAAGGTCCACGCCCCGGCCGCCACCGTGGGCAGGTGCGCGACCCAGCGCCCCTGCGCATCGACGGTGAAGCCGGTGATGCGCGCGCCGCCGCTGATGACAGGCATGGCGCCCGGCGCGGCCGCCCAGGTGACGGGCGCCGCGGCGGTGCCGGAATCCTCGGGCGCGAAGACCAGCGGTTCGGACACCTCGTAGCGCCCGTCGTGGACCAGCACCGCGATCGGCGCCGCGCGCCGTTCCGGCGGCAGCTCGCGCACCGCGCGCTGGGCGCGCTGCAGGGTGGCGAAGGGGCCGTCGTGGCGGGCGGCGTCGGGCGCCGCCAGGGTGCCGCTCCAGGCGTCGTCGCCACCCGGGGCGACGTGGAACTCGGCCGCCCAGCCGCGGCTCAGCGGCAGGACCAGGAAGACGAGCGCGAGGAGGCGCATGAGCGGACGTTCCGGGGAGTGTTCGTATTGACGCGGCCAGATGTATAACCCGCTGGGCGGAGTCCGTTGAGCGATGGTCCGTGCACACCGATGCGCGGCGGTCCGCCTCAGCGGAAACGCTTCCACGACGTATGCCATGGTGCCGCGCCGCACCGGGCAATCGATCGCCCGTCCGCACCGCCGACCCCAGGAGCCCTCCATGCGCCCATTCCCGGTCCTCCTCGCCACCCTGGCGCTCGCCTGTCCGGTCGGCGCCATCGCCGCCGACGCGGTCTACGGGCACGGGCCCGATTCGGAGCGCGTCGCCGACGTGCCCAAGGGCACCGTCACCGAGGGCGTGTGGCGCAGCACGGTGTTCCCCGGACAACGTCCGCCAGTACTGGGTCTACGTGCCCAAGCAGTACGACGGCACCACGCCCGCCGCCGTGATGGTCTTCCAGGACGGCCACGCCTACGTCGATGAGAAGGGCGACTTCCGCGTGCCGATCGTCTTCGACAACCTGATCAAGCAGGGCGCGATGCCGGTCACCGTCGGCATCTTCCTCAACCCCGGCCAGAACGGCGGCAAGCTGCCGGAGAAGCGGGGCTGGGGCGCGGGCGACAACCGCAGCTTCGAGTACGACACCCTCAGCGACCAGTACGCGCGCTTCCTGGTCGACGAGATCCTGCCCGAGGTCGGCAAGACGGTGAAGCTGACCGCCGACGCGCGCAACCGCGCGATCTGCGGCATCAGCTCCGGCGGCATCTGCGCCTTCACCGCCGCGTGGAACCGCCCGGACGTCTTCAGCAAGGTGCTCAGCCACGTCGGCAGCTTCACCGACATCGCCTCCGGCAAGACGCGCATCGAGGGCGGCCACAACTACCCGTCGCTGATCCGCAAGGCCAAGCAGTTCGACCATCTGGTCAAGCCCATCCGCGTCTTCCTGCAGGACGGCGAGAAGGACCTGGACAACGAGCACGGCAACTGGTTCCTCGCCAACCAGGAGATGGCCGCCGCGCTCAAGTGGGCCGGCTACGACTACAAGACCGAGTGGGGCACGGAGGGGCACAACGGCAAGCACGGTGGGGCGATCATGCCCGAGAGCCTGCGCTGGCTGTGGCGGGACTGGAAGGACGCGGCGGGGAAGTGAGGGCCCGGTCCGTTCACGCTCCTGGAGCGGGCGCCGGGCCTCCTGCATTCTGGACACCGCTGGCAGGTCACTCTATACCGCCCTGATGGCCCCGCTGCGCATCGATGATCGGGAAGGCAACCTCAGCCGCCGTATCGGGCTGTTCGTGTTCACCCCACCCCCCGCTCTGGCGGCGTTCGCTTTCGCCAACACCCTGCTGACGAGTCCGACGGGCTCCCCCCATCGCGTGGGCGCACTGGTCTTCGTGGTCGTCCTGGTGCTGATCGGCGCGCTGATCCCGGTCATGAACCTCCGGCGACGGCATTGCGAGCTCGACAACGGGAAGCTCGCCATCATCGATGCCTGGTTGGGCGCCCCCCTCATCGCCCGCGCCAAGGCCGCGAGCGACATCGCCGACCTGCGGATCGAACGGCTGAAAGTCGGCTTCAGCGGCCGGGCGTGGTTCATGCTCAACCTGATCGATGCCCAGGGACGTTCGTACCTGCTCAGCTCCGGCGATCACCGCGAACCGCTCGAGACGTTGCGCGCGGACATGTGGGAACGCCTCGGGATCGCACCACCACCACGAGGGTGACCGCCTACCCGACCATCATCGCTGCGGAGGCCGGCTGCGACGCCACCAGCGCATCAATGCGGGACATCCGATCGCGAACATGCCATAGCTCGAGCAGAACCAGAGCACCGCGGCCGCGCCGGCCTGCAGCGCGTCGCGCCGGCCCGCCCACATCCCGCAGAACACCCCAGCGGCGACCGCCGCAGCAGCCGCCACCGCGACCACGCGCGTTGCCTCCATCACCATCGCCCGCTCACGGCAGCACGAACGGCAGCGCCGCGACCAGCGCGCCCATCGCCGGGTCGGTGACGCTCGCCGCGCCGCTCTCGACGTGCCCTGCGTAGCGCCACGCCCAACCTGGCACCTCGGCGCTGGTGATGGTGAGATCGTACCAGCCCTGGCTCGCGGTCAGGTCCCAACGGTCCTCGGCGCTCGCGCCCGCCGCGACGGCGCAGGCGTGCGGGGCCTGCGCGCCGTACGCGTTCGCGCTCACGGTCAGCGCGCGCGCCTGCGCGCCGCGGTTGCGCGCGCCCAGGACGATGCGCATTCCGGGCGCGTCGTAGGTGGCGGCGAGCTCCGGAACCTCAACGGTCGCGCTGAACGCACCGCGGAAGCAGCGGAAGAAGCCGCCCGGACCAGTGACCGTCACCTCGCACGCCTCCTGGCCGGCGGGCACGGTCCACGCGCCCTCCAGGCTCTTCCCCGCCTCGACGGTGTAGTGGCGCGGCTCGCCCAGGCCCGGCCCCGGGTGCACCTGGAACACGGCGCCCGCCGCGCCGCGGTTGGCGAAGGCGATGGTGACGGTGCGCGCCGCGCCATCCACGCGCGCGTCCGCGTGCAGCGCGTACGGCAGCGGCCGCGCCGGGCGCGTGCCCGGCTCCTGCGTCGGCGCCGCCTGGACCGCCGGCACCGGCGTCAGCGACACGGTCTTCGTGTCGGGCGGCGTGGCGATGAAGTCCCTGGTGTCCGGCAAGGGGACCGCGCCGGCGTGCGGGGCGCGGAAGTCGAAGGCGCTGGTGAGGTCGCCGCACACCGCGCGGCGCCAGGCACTGATGTTGGGTTCCATCACGCCGAAGCGCGCCTCCAGGAAGCGGATCACCGAGGTGTGGTCGAACACCTGCGAGCAGACCCAGCCGCCGCGGCTCCACGGCGAGACCACCGTCATCGGCACGCGCGCGCCCAGGCCGAAGGCGCGCCCGTCGCGGTGGATCTCATCGAGCGCGGCGACCGTCGATGCGCCGGCGATGCCGTTCGGCGACGGCGGCATCGGCGCGTTGACGTGGTCGAAGAAGCCGTCGTTCTCGTCGTACATGATGAACAGCGCGGTGCGGCTCCACACCTCGGGGTCGGCCGTCAGGGCATCGAGCGCGCGCGCCATGTACACCGCGCCGTAGGCGGGCGGGAACTGCGGGTGCTCGCAGCAGCCCCACGGCGGCGTCAGGTAGACGACCTGCGCCAGCCTGCCGGCGGTCACGTCGCTGCGCAGGTCGTCGAGGGTGCGCACCGCGTTGCCGCGCGCGACCAGCTCGGAGTCCGCGTGCGCCACGTGGTCGAAGGGCGGGAACCACTCCAGCGCGTTGAGCCCGCCGTTGCTGGCGCTGAAGAACTCCCGCCCGGAGGCGCGCGAGTTCTGGTACAGCTGCCAGCTGATGCCCGCCTGCTGCAGGCGCTCCGGGTAGGTGGTCCAGGGCAGCTGGTACGGCTTGTTGCCGTTGTCGATGCGCGCCGGTTCCGCGCGGCCCTGGCCGTTGGTGCCGGTCATCAGGAACAGGCGGTTGGGGCGCGTCGGCCCCGCCAGCGAGCAGTGGTACGCGTCGCACAGCGTGAAGGCGTTGGCGAGCGCCGCGTGGAAGGGGAGGTCGGCCTCCTGGTAGTAGGCCATGGTCTGCGGCGACTTCGCCTGCGCCCAGCGGTCGGCGCGCCCGCGGTTCACCGCCTCGTGGCTGCTGCCCCAGTCGTGCGGCAGCCCGGCGAAGCAGGCGGCGCGCGCCACCGGCGCGGCGTGCAGCGGGTAGGGCAGCACGTAGCCGTCGGCGTGCTGCGGGTGCGGCTGGTGGAAGGCCGAGCGCGGCCGAGCGCCGGCCTCCGCGCCGTAGAGCGGCGCCGGGCGCGGATCGCCGAAGCCGCGCACGCCGTGGAAGGAACCGTAGTAGTGGTCGAAGGAGCGGTTCTCCATCATCAGGATGACCACGTGTTCGACGTCGCGGATGGTCCCGGTGGGAGACGAGGCGGGGATCGCCGCGGCGCGGCGGATGGCCTCGGCCAGGATCGGCGGACCGCACGCGGCCAGAGCGGCGGCTCCTCGGATGAAGCGGCGGCGCGTGGTCATCGGAGGTCTCCTCGCATGGTACACCGTTCACATCCGACGTCGGCGCATGGGGCGGCACGAGGTGGTGCCCACATGATACGTCGCAACCCCCCGATGTTGAGGACGCCGGGGGCCCGCCATCCCAGGTCAGGGATACACCCATGTCCTCCGCGCGCAGGGCTTTCCGCCCGCGCTTGGCGGGGGACGGGCGGCAGCGCGCACGAGGCCGCCCTCCCAGGGCCGGCATAATGCCCATCTCTTTGCCTGGCCGCGAATTGCGACGCCGGATTCCGCGGAGTATGCTGTCCTGCGGCGGACCGCTCCCTGGCCCGCGGGGCGCCACCGCGCACACCACCGCCCCACGACCCCGCCACGACCCATGCCCGATCGCCGCGACCGCTCCGACCGCCAACGTGCCCCGCGCCGCGGAGGTCCCCGCGATGAGGATTCCGGCCTGCGCCGCGCCCAGGCTGCGGCGACCCACCGCACCATCACCGTGTTCGCGCTCGGCGCGGCGGTCGTCGGCGCCCTGGTCCTGTGGGGGCTGTGGGCCGGCCCGGCGGTCCGCACCGTGGCGCCCGCAGCGCCGCCACCCGCGTCGCCGGCCGCGGCGGCGCCCATGGCCGTCCGCGTCCCCACGGGCCCCGTGGGTCCGCGCCGCTTCGTGCGCGGCGTCAACCTGGGCGGGGACGCGGTGATCATCGACGGCGAGCACTGGCTGTCGCAGGAACAGGCGCTGGCCAACGGCCTGGCCCTGGGGCCAGGCACCGTCGTCGCGGTGCCCACCTCGATCGCCGCCGCGCGCCTGGACTTCGACACCAAGACCATGCTCGACAACGGCTGCACCGCGCCGGTCACCGTCCAGCTCGGCCAGCACCTGCCCAACGGCAGCTACGAAGTCGTGCTGTGGGTGGCCTGCGCCGCAGGCTTGGATCCCGCCACATTGGTTCTGCACGTGCACGGCGCGGCCACACCCATCGGCCCGCTCGGGCAGCGGGCTGCGACCTGGGCGCGCCTGGGGCCGTACCCGACGACGGTCGACCAGCACGAACTCGACGTCGCCCTCGAGGGCCTTGGCCACGCCCACGTCGCCGGGATGACCATCGCCAGCCGCGGAGACGTCGAGACCACCACGCCGCCGGTGGTCGAACTGGCCAGCCCGGCCCCGGGTGCGCAACTCTACGCCGAGGACATCCCCCTGGTCGCCGACGTCGTCGCCGCCAACGGCGCGCTCACCGGCGTGACGTTCTACGATGGGACGACGCGCATCGGCGAAGCGCTCGCGCCGCCCTACCGGGTGATCTGGCGCCACCCTCCCGCCGGGCACCACGACCTGTCGGCGGTGGCCTCCGACATCTCCGCCGTGCACGGCCGCTCGGCGCCACTCGCCATGACCGTGCTCGCGCGCGACGACGGCTCGCCGAGCTCGGCGCTGGCGCGCGCGTACGAGGCGCTGCGCACGCTCGGCCTGCCCACCTCCGCCCTCACCCAGGAGCGCGACGGCGTGCACCTGAACCTCTCCGGCGCGGAGCTGCCCGACCTCGCCTGGCTCGCCGGACTGCCGGTGGTCGACCTCACGCTGACCAAGTGCAAGGTCGGCGACCTGGCGCCGCTCGCCGGGCTGCCGCTGCGCCGCCTCGAGCTCGGCCTGGTGGCGGTGAAGGACCTGGGCGTGGTCAAGGGCCTGCACCTGCGGCACCTGCTGCTGTGGGGCAGCGGCATCACCGATCTGACGCCGCTCGCGGGCATGACCTCGCTCGAGCTGCTGCACCTCGCCAACTGCCCGGTCGCCGACCTCGCGCCGCTCGCCGGCATGAAGCTGCGCTGCCTCTACCTGCAGAACTCGCGCGTCGAGGACCTCGCGCCCCTCGCCGGCATGCCGCTGAACGACCTCAACATCTCCAGCACCAGGGTGCGCGACCTCGCGCCCCTCGCCGGCATGCCGCTGCAGCGCCTGCTCGCCACGCGCTGCGCGCTGGGCTCGCTGGCGCCGCTCGCCAACCTGCCGCTGCGCACGCTCGGACTCGGCGGCGTGGCGGTCGACCTGGCGCCGCTCGCCTCCATGCCGCTCGAGGACCTGGTGCTGGCCGACAGCGGGGCGCGCGACCTCGCCCCCCTCGCCGGCCTGCGCCTCAAGCGCCTCGACGTCGGCGGCACCCAGGTCGCCGCGCTCACCGCCCTGGCCGGCATGCCGCTGGAGCGGGTGATCCTGGCCGGCGCGCCGGTCGTCGATCTGGCGCCGCTCAGCGGCCTGCCGATCACCGAACTCGACCTGAAGGGCTGCGACCGCCTGAAGTCGCTCGCGCCGATCGCGAGCCTGACCGCGCTGCGCAGGCTGACCCTGCCGGCGCGCATGCCCGAGATCGAGGCGTTGCGCGTGCTGAAAGGCGTGCAGGTGAAGGAGGAGGGCCAGGACAAGGGCCGCGACGTGGCTGAGTTCTTCGCGACGTACGAGGCGGCGAGGGTGAAGTGAGGCGGGCTCCGCAGATATGCGCAGGAGACGGACTACCCAGGCCCGTTCCCTGGCCGTCCTGCTGGGCGCGCCGGTGGCGCTCTCCCATGACGCGCATGGGAATGATGGCGGTTGGGCGAGGACCTGACCCGTTCGTCCCGCGGCCCCACGACGTGAACACCGCGTGCCCGTGCGGGTACCACGTACGCGTCCTTCCCACCACCAGCCAGTGCGGACCTATGCCGAACACCCGCCCACCGCCCACCGCCGCGCTCGCCGTCCTGGCCTGCTGTGCCGCGCTGCCGTGCGCGATCGCCGCCGACGCGAAGCCCGCCAAGGAAGCGCCGCTCCTGCTGGTCGAGGACTTCGAGGAGACCGCGGCCGGCAAGATCCCCTCCGCCTTCACCAGGACCGGATCGGTGTCGGTGGTCGAGGACGTCGCGCATGGCGGCCACCACGCGCTGCGCATGGATGCGGCGGTGAACGGGGCGCGGCGCATCACCATCGCCGATCCCAAGCTGATGGCCGCGCTGGGCGGCGAGCACTGGGGGCGGCTGTACTTCAAGGTGCAGATGCCGGCACCGCTGCCGCACGGCGAGGGCAAGTTCCCGGTGATCCACTCGACCCTGGTCGGCGGCGCCGCGCAGAGCCCGCTGTTCAAGGACGCCGATCGAGGTGCGCGTCCTCGACGCGGTGATGGGCCCCAAGGGCACGTACCAATACATCTACAACGTGCAGCCGCGCAAACGGCCGGAGTTCGCCGTCGGCAGCAAGTACGATTACACCTACACCGACGAGTGGACCCTGGCCGAGTGGCACATCGACTTCGCCAGCCAGACCTACCAATGCTTCATCAACGGCGTCGAGATCCCCGGCGCCGCCCTGGCCAAGGGCGCCGGCAACTTCGCCGGCGCCGAGATCCCCGAACTCTTCGAGAGCCTGTCCTTCGGCTGGACCAATTACCAGAAGGCCGAGCCCGGCTTCGTCGCCTGGATCGACGACATCGCGCTCAGCAAGGAGCGCGTCGGTACGCGCGGGCTGCCGGTCGAGAAGAAGAAGAAACCGTAGTCGGGAAGGGCGCGTCCGGGATCAGTTCCACTCCGGACGCGCTCACCTCGAATGGCTGGAGACCCTTGGACCCTGGACCTTAGACCCTAGACCCTAGACCCTAGGCATCGAGTCCTGGAGCTTGCGGGTGATTCGTGGAAAACTTCGCCAACACCGTGAGCCGAATGTCTTCTCTAGGGTCTAGGGTCCAGAGGGTCTAGGGTCTAGGGTCTGCGGCAAAGGCGCCATCACTCCGGCAGCGGCTGCACCTTGATGTTGCGGAACGACACCGCGCCGTGGTCGCCCTGCAGCGAGATGTGGCCCTTGCCGGCCTTGGCGAAGCCGGGCATCGAGGCGAACTTGCTCTTGGCGACGCGGGCGTTGAAGTCGTCGCTGCCCAGCACGTAGGTGAAGTAGCTGACGCCGTTGATGATGTGCTCGCACTTCTTCGGGCTGATCAGCAGGGTGACGTGGTTCCACTCGCCGGCGGGCTTGGTGGCGTCCAGGATCTTGCTGGTCTTGGGGTCGATGGGCGGCTGGTAGAGCGCGTACAGCCAGCCGCAGCGCTGCGGGTCGGCGGCCTTGGCGTTGTCCTCGAGCTGGAACTCGGGGCCGGTGGCCCACACCGCGTTGCCGGCGTCGCTGACGTGGTACATGATGCCGCTGTTGCCGCCGGACGAGATGTTGTAGTCGAGGTCGAGCTGGAACCACTGGAACTCGTCGGCGCACACGATGTCGCCGGCGTTGTGCGGATCGACGCACGCCATCGTGCCGTCCTTGACCTGCCAGCCGGGCTTCACGGTGTCGGTCTTGAAGTTGTGCCAGCCGGTGAGGTCCTTGCCGTTGAACAGCAGCTTGGCCCCGGCGGCCTTCTCCGCGTCGGTCAGGGTGTTCTCCTCGGCCGTGGCGGTGGAGAGCAGAGCGGTCGCGAGCAGGGCGGCGAGCGTGGCGGCGATGGTCTTCATGCGAGTGCGATCCTGGACGGGTGGGTTGGGGATTCCGGAATGGACGCTGGTGTTAACCGATTTGGGGGCGCGTGTCCATCCGCTGGATGGCTTACGGCCCCCCGCCGTGCCTGTTGCCGACCAAGGCACCATAGACGGCTTGGGGCGGAGCGAGGCCAGGGTCGAACCCGCAGGCGGTGACCTTGTCGCCGTGCTCTTCTCCGGGTCTTACCGCCAAGACGCCAAGGCGCCAAGACCGCCGAGGACCACGGAAGGCGGCTCTTGGCAGTGCGCCCCCGCAGATGCCCTCAGGAGTCCAGCGACGCCCCCTGCTTTCTTGGCGTCCCTCGGCGGTTAGACGCGGGCAGGTCAGGCGCGACCCGAGGCTGGAGACACGCCTCACCTCAGCCCCTCGAGCATCCCCTTGCTGTCGCCGAAGGAATCGAGCGGGCAGCCGGCGCGCGCCGCCATCCCCAGGAACAGGTCGCACATGTTGCCCTTGGCGTTCAGCGTGCGGCCGCTGGTGATGGTGCCGCCGCCCTTGCCGGCGAGCAGCACCGGCAGGTCGTCGTGGTTGTGGCGGTCGCCGTCGCCGATCGCCGAGCCGTACATCAGCATGCTGTTGTCGAGCAGCGTGCCCTTGCCGTCGCTGATGGCCTGCATCTTCTGCAGCAGGTACGAGAACAGCTCGACGTGGTGGGTGTTGATCTTGGCGATCCCCTCCAGCTTCACCGGGTCCTTGGCGTGGTGCGAGATCTCGTGGTGCGCGCCCATCACGCCCAGCTCGGGGTAGCTGCGGTTCGAGCCGCCGTTGCCGAACATGAAGGTGACCACGCGCGTGATGTCGGTCTGGAAGGCGAGCGTGACCAGGTCGAACATCAGCTTGACGTGGTCGGCGTACTTGGGCGGGATGCCGCCGGGCTGCGGCACCGCGATCACCGGCGAGTAGGTGCCGGGCTTCTTCTCGTCCTTGGCCTTGGCGGCTTCCGCGGCGTCGCGGTCGGCGTGCTCGATGCGCTTCTCGAGGGCGCGCACCGCGTCGAGGTACTCGTCCACCTTGCGCTGGTCGCTCATGCCGACCGCGCCGCGCAGGCCCTTGGCGTCGTCCAGCACCAGGTCGAGGATGCTGCGCTGCAGCGACGGCGCCTCGCTCTCGCCCTTGCCGCTGGCGAAGGCGCCGACGTCGACGCGCGGGCCCGCCTGGCGCTTGGGCGGCGACGAGGTGCGCGCCGCGAACATGCGCGTGAACACCGCCTTGGGGTCGACCTCCTTGCCCATCGGCGTGCTCGGCGTGCGCCACGAGATGTTCGACGAGTAGGCGCAGCTGTAGCCGGAGTCGCAGTTGCCGGAGGTGCCGCCGCGCTCGATGCCGAGCTCGAGCGAGGGCAGCGAGGTGAAGGCGCCGAGCTTCTCCGCGAGCTTCTGGTCGATCGACACGCCCGCCTGGATGTCGGCGGCCGAGGTCTTGCGGCACTGCGCGCCGGTCAGGAAGGTGCCGGCCTCGCGCGCGTGGTCGCCGGCGCCGTCGCCGTTGCCGCGCGCCTTGTCGTGGCGCAGGTCGTCGATCACCAGCACGCTCTTCATCACCGGCGCGAGCGGCGCCAGGATGCGCGGCAGCCCGGTCGCGCCGGCCTTGGGCTTCCACTCGTCCTGGTTGACGCCGTTGGCGACCATCAGGAAGGCGCTGCGCACCGGCGAGCGGAAGCCGCCCGGCTTGCCGCCCTTGGGGTCGTCGGCCCAGCCCATCGCCTCCAGCAGCGGCAGCGCCATGGCCACGCCGACGCCCTTGAGGGCGGTGCGGCGCGGGATCAGCCAGTTCTTGCTCATGATGGGCTCCGTTCGGGAAGGCGGGGCTACGGCGCGCGCCGGTAGCGGAAGGGGTAGCTGGTGACCACCTGCGTCACCAGCGTCGAGAAGCGGTACTGATCCTTGGCCAGCGCGGCGCTGGCGTCCTCGACGGTCATGTCGTCGTCGTCCTTCAGGCCGCGGCCGAGGGCGAAGGTGAGCAGCTTGCTGGCCAGGCAGCGCGCGAAGTCGTCCTTCTTCGCCAGGAACAGCGCCTTCAGCTCGATCGGGCCGTTGAAGCTGCGCCCGCCCGGCAGCGTGCCCGAGACGTCGAGCGCCTTGCCGTCGGCGTCGCCGCGCCAGCGCCCGATGGCGTCGTAGTTCTCCAGGCCGAAGCCGAGCGGGTCCATGCGCTGGTGGCACGAGGCGCACACCGCGTCGGCGCGGTGGCGCTCCATCAGCTGGCGCAGGCTCAGCCCGGCGGTGGCGCCGCCGCCCTGCTGCGGCAGCTCGCCGACCGCGGGCGGCGGCGGCGGCGGCGGCTGGTTGACGATCTCCTCCAGGATCCACTTGCCGCGCTTGACCGGGCTGGTGCGCGTCGGGTTGGAGGTCAGCGTCAGGATGCCCGCCATGGTCAGCACGCCGCCGCGCGTGTGGTCCTTGAGCTGGACCTTGCGGAACTGCGGCCCGTCGACGCCGGCGATGCCGTAGTGCTTGGCCAGGCGGTCGTTGAGGAAGGTGTAGTCGGCGTCGATGAACTCCAGCACGCTGCGGTCCTCGCGCACCACGTTCTCGAAGAACGTCGCCGCCTCGTCGTACATCGCCTTGCGCAGCGCCTTGTCGTAATCGGGGAAGGCCTTGGGGTCGGGCTGGCGCGTCTCCAGGCTGCGCAGCTGCAGCCACTGCTCGCCGAAGGTCTCGGTCAGGGCGTGCGCGCGCGGGTCCTTCAGCATGCGCCGCGCCTGCTGCTCGAGCACCTTGGGGTCGTGCAGCGTGCCCTGCTTGGCGAGCGCGAAGAGCGCGTCGTCGGGCATCGTCGACCACAGGAAGTAGGACAGGCGCGAGGCCAGCTCCCAGTCGTCGAGCGCGTAGGCGTTGTTGGGCTCGGTCGGCGCGCGGTCGCGCTCGACGCGGAACAGGAACTCGGGCGAGACCAGCACCGCCTGCAGGCCGTAGCCGATGGCGTCCTCGAAGACCTCGCCCTGCTGGTCGGCGAGGTCGACGATGTGCAGCAGGCGGTCGAGGTTGCCGCCTTCCACCGGGCGGCGGAACGCGCGCGTCGCGAAGGCCTCGATGATGGTCCGCGCCGCGTCCTGGCGGCTGACGCCCGGCCCCGGCTTGGCGATGAAGATGCGCTTGTGGCTCTCGGGGATGGGCGGGCCCGGCGGGCCCTTGAGCTCGACCGACTCGATGACCAGCGAGCGCGGTCCGACCGGCTTCTCGGCCTTGACCTGGGCGGCGGCGCTGGCGGCGCCCGGCTTCTTGGGTGGTTGGCTGACCGGGTTGGCGAAGCGCAGCGCGACGCGGTGCGCGCCCTTGGTCAGCGCCACGGTCTCGCCCAGGCTGGCGGGGGCGTTCGCCTTGGCGCTGATGCGGAAGTCCTTGGGCGCCTCGCCATCGACGCTGATCGCCAGCACCACCGGGTCGCCGCCGCCGGAGTCGGCGCCGACCTTGGCGCGCAGCTGGAAGCGCGCGTCGGCGGGCACGCTGACGTCCAGCCACAGCTCGCCCGCGCCGCTCAGGGTGCGCTCCTTGCCGTCGGCCTTCGCGGTCAGCGGCTTGCCGTCGGCGGTGCCGGCGAGCTGCTCGCCGTTCGCGTGCACCTCGACCCCCTCGTGGACGATGGCCTTCTCGAGGATGGCGGTGGCCGAGTCGACGTACTTCTCGAGCAGCAGCGGCGGCAGCGACAGCGCGTCGCCGATGTTGTCGAAGCCCTCGCCGACGTCGTCGGAGGGGAAGCCCTCGGCGGGCTTGAGGTCCAGGCCGATGAGGTCGCGGACGGTGTTGTCGTACTCGGTGCGGTTGAGGCGGCGGATGGTGACGCGGCCGGGGTCGGGCGGGCCGGGCGGGCGCTTCACCGTGGCGATCCAGGCGCTGATGGTGGCGAGTTCGGCGGCGGTCGGCTGCGGCGACTTCTCCGGCGGCATCTCCTTCTCGTCGAGCTTGGCCCGCACCGAGCGCCAGGTGCGACCGCCGTGCTGGGCGGCGTCCTCGCTGGCGTAGGTGCTCAGGTCCAGGTCGCCCTTGTGCTTCTCGGCGCCGTGGCACTTGAAGCAGTAGCGCTCCAGCAGCGGATGGACGTCCCCCATGAACGCCGGCTCGGCCCCCGCGGCCAGCGCAGGCAGGAACAGGGCCAGGCTGGCGAACCACGCGACGCGCATCGGGATCCTTGGGAAATGACGGGGCACCCTCTCTTTTACCCGATGCGGCCGAACCTGTTCTGCCATTTCCGGCAGGGGTTGGCCGCGCATCAGACACCGCCCGCAGGAAGTGGCTGCATAGCAATGCCATGGCGTCGGGCCGGGCAGCGCGCGTGAGTGCGATACGCGCTGTCAGAGGTGAATGGCGGTTTCCGTTGGCACATGTCGCACAGGAAAGTGGTGCAGAGTGCTGCACCTTGGTGGGTGGACTCCGGGAGTGGCTCCAGCGATCCTGGGGACTGGGGTGCACGATGGCCACGATCCGCTTCCGCCAGCGCTTGGCGCCCTGCTGCGCCGCGCTGCTCACCCTGGCGGTGATCAGCCTCGCAGCGCAGGTCCGCCCTGGCGCCGCCGCCCACGCGTTTCGCCCTGCTGCGGCCGGAGCTCGCGCGCGCGCTGACGCCGGCGGGCGCGGCGGAGCTGGCCGCGGCGGCCGACTTCCCGCTGTACGAACTGGACGCGCGGCTGGAGCCGGGCGGAACGCTGGACGGCCACGTGCGCCTCACCCTGGTCAACCGCACCGGGCAGGAGCTGCGCGAGCTGGCCTTCCACCTCTTCGCGAACGGCGCGAACTTCCACGGCGCGGCCATCGTCGTCACGGCGGCGACCGTCGCCGGGCTGCCCACCGCCGTCGACCACCTCACCAGCGACCGCCTCGGCCTGTTCCTGCCGCTGGCGCGGCCCCTGGCGGCGGGGGCGCGCACCGAGGTCACGCTCGACTACCGGCTGACCGTCTCGGAGCAGGGCGGCTTCCACGGCCTGCTCTCGCACCAGGAGGGCGTGTGGTGCCTGTACTCCTGGTACCCGGAACCCGCGGTCTTCCGCCACGGCGCGTGGGAGCTGCACCCGGTCAGCGACAAGGGCGACGTCACCCAGAACGAGTCGCTGCACCTGCTCGCCCACGTCACCATCCCGGCCGGCATGCAGGCGCTCAGCGGGGGCAGCGTGATCGCCACCCGGGCCGAGGCCGGCGGCACGCGCGTGACCATCGCCAGCCCCTTCACGCGCAACCTCGCCCTGGTGGTCGGCAACGACTACCTGGCTGAAGACGCGCACGGTCGGCGCCACCACCGTGCGCTCGTGGTGGCGTGGCGAGGACGCCGCCGGCGCTGGCCACGCCCTGGACGTCGCCAGCGCCGCGCTCGGGCTGTTCAGCGCGCGCTTCGGGGCCTATCCCTACGCCGAGCTCGAGGTGGTCGAGGTGCCGCTCGGCGAGAACGTCGGCGGCATGGAATCCACCGGCCTGGTGCTGATGGACCGCCGCCCGTACGAGGCCGTCCGCTACGATCCCGACGCCAGCGCCGCGTCCCTGCCGATGCTGATGCTGATCGTGGCGACCGCGCACGAGGTCGGGCACCAGTGGTGGTACAACCTGGTGGGCAGCGATTCCTTCAGCGCGCCGTGGCTGGACGAGAGCCTGACCAACTGGAGCGCGGACTACTGCCTGGAGCAGACGCAGGGCGCCCTGGCGGCCCAGGGCGCGGCGACGATGTGCGCGATGGAGAGCTCCATGGAGGGGCGCCACCACCTGGCCCTCGACCTCGACGTCAACCGCTACGACGACACGCACTACGGCGCGGTGGTCTACGGGCGCGGCGCGCTGCTCTACCAGGCCTTGCGCCGCCGGGTCGGCGAGGCGCGCTTCTTCGCCTTCCTGCGCGGCTACCTGGCGGCCCACCGCTTCGGCTACGTCGAGCGCGCCGACTGGGAGGCCAGCCTGCGCGGAGCGGTCGGCGACGCGGTCGCGGACGACCTCGAGCGGGTGTGGGTGCGCGGCGAGGGGCTGGACACGCGCGCGGTGATGCAGGCGGCGGTGCCGATGGGGGCGGACGTCAGACCATAGGGTCGAGGCACCGCGTGCGGGTCCGTCCTGGGACCGCGCACAGCTGGCGCGCATGTCCCTGAGAGCGCGCCAGCGGCGCGCGGTCCCAGGACAGGTCCACACGCTGGTGAGCGTAGTGACGGGGTCTGATCGATGAGCGAGCGCGAAACCGTGCCGCCGGACCCACCTGCCGCTGGCGCCGCAGCCGCGCCAGCGCACGCTGCGCGGCCATGCGACCGCCCCCATCCGCCCTGTCCCGCCGCACCCTCCTCCAGCTCGCCGCCGCCGGCGCGGCCGCCGCCGTCCTGCCTGGCCGCCTGGCCGCGGCCGACGCGCCCGGCGCCGTCGCCCGCGGCGGCGCGCCGCGGCATCAAGCTCGGCTTCGACAACTTCGCGGTGCGCGCCTGCGCGTGGAAGGCGCCGCAGCTCATCGACTACGCCGCGTCGCTGAAGCTCGACTCGCTGTTCATCACCGACCTCGACGCGTTCGAGACCTTCGACGACGCCTACCTGAAGGGGCTGCGCGCCAAGGCCACCGACCTGGGCCTGCAGATCCACCTGGGCACCTGGAGCATTCTGCCCGACCTCGACGGTGTTCAAGAAGACCTGGGGCACCGCCGAGGAGCACGGGGCGCTCGCGATCCGCGTCGCCCAGGCGCTCGGCTCGCCGGTGGCGCGCGTGGTGCTCGGCACCGGCGAGGACCGCAAGACCCCCGGCGGCATCGAGGCGCGCATCGCGGACATGATCGCCACCTGCCAGGCGCTCAAAGCCCGCTGCGTCGACGCCAACGTCAAGATCGCGATCGAGAACCACGCCGGCGACATGCAGGCGCGCGAGCTGGCCGGCCTGATCGAGGCGGGCGGCAAGGACTTCCTCGGCGTCTGCCTCGATTCCGGCAACGCGGTGTGGACCATGGAGGACCCGTTCTCCAACCTCGAGATCCTCGCCCCCTATGTGATCACCACCAGCCTGCGCGACTCGATGATCTGGGAGTCGCCGGCCGGCGCCACCGTGCAATGGGTGGCGATGGGCGACGGCGTGGTCGACTTCAGGGCGTACTTCGACTACTTCGCCGCGCGTTGCCCCGGCGTCCCGGTGCACATCGAGACCATCGGCGGCTTCAACCGCGAACTGCCCTACCTCGACCCCACCTACATGAAGCTGTGGCCGAAGCACGCGTCGTGGGAGCTGGCCCGCTTCATCGCCCTGGCGAAGAAGGGCCACGCCGCTGGCCGCCGGCCGCGGCGCCTTCGCCACCGACCAGGACTTCCAGAAGGACCAGGTCGAGCGCAGCATGACCTACTGCAAGAACGTCCTCGGGCTGGGGCTGCGCTGATGCCGCACGTCCTGATCGTGCACGAGGTGGCGGACTACGCCGCGTGGAAGGTGGTCTTCGACCGCGCCGCGGGGATCCGCAAGGCGGCGGGGGAGATCCGCTGGCAGCTCTTGCGCAGTGAGAGCGACGCGAACCGCATCGTGCACTTTTCCGTGTGGTCGTCGCTCGACCGGGCGCGGCGCTTCTTCGAATCCCCGGAACTCGTGCGCATCCGCGCCGAGGCGGGGGTGAAGGCGCCGGAGTTCCTGTATTTGGAGGAGGTGGAGACGGGGGTGTTGTAGGCGGGTCGGTGGGCACGGTGTCCCGAGCCCGCTCCGCGGGCTCTCCGCACGGTCTCCGGGCATAATTTGTGGGTAAATGCTAAGGACTAGAGTCTCACGACAGATCCGGCAACAGCTTCGTCCCGTTCCCCATCGGCTTCGGAAGCGGCACGCCCGCGCGCGCCAGGATGGCGGTGAGCAGATCGCCCTGGTTGCCGTTGCACTTGGGCACGTGGCGACCCGTGCGGATGGTGCCGCCGCCGCGGCCGGCGACGATGGTGGGCAGGGAGCGGTTGGTGTGGTTGTTGCCGTCGCCCAGTCCCGAGCCCCAGGTGAAGATGGTGTTGTCGAGCAGGGTGCCCGCACCTTCACGCAGACTGCGCATGCGCCCGATCAGGTAGGCGTACTGCTCGATGTTGAAGCGGTCGATCTTCGCGACCTTGGCGAGCTTGACCGGGTCCTCGCCGTGGTGGCTGTTCTCGTGGTGGCTGTCGCTGAAGCCCAGCTCGGGGTAGTTGATGCCGTGGTTCATCGAGGCCATCAGCGTGCCGACGCGGGTGATGTCGGCCTGGAAGGCGAGGATGAGCAGGTCGCCGAGCACGCGCACGTGCTCGCTCCACTTCACCTCGCCGGGCGGGATGGCGACCTCGAGCGGCGCCGAGCGCGCGCTGGCGGCCGCGGCGTCGGCCTTGCCGGCGTGCGCGCGCGCGGCCTCGGCCTGCTGGCGCTCGATCGCGGCGACGCGCGTCTCGAGCGAGCGCACGCTGTCGAGGTACTCGTCGAGCTGGCGCTGGTCGTCGCGGCTGACGCGCGCCTGCAGGCCCTTGGCGCCGTCCAGCACCAGGTCGAGCATGCTGCGGTCGAGCGACTCGCCATCGCTCGCCGGCGCGGATCCGGCGAACTGGCCGGCGTCGACCGCGGGCCCGCCGCGCTTCCGGGGCGTCGATTGCCGCGAGGCGAACAGGCGCTTCATCACCTCCGCCGGTCGCGTCTCGACCGGCAGCGGCTCGGTCGCGGTGCGGTACGAGCCGGTGGTGTAGTAGCGGTTGTTCAGGCCCTCCTGGCCGGTGCCGCTGGCCTCGTTCTTGCGCGTCCCCAGTTCGAGCGAGGGCAGCGCGGTGTAGAGGCCGATGCGCTGCGCGGCGATCTGGTCGGCCGAGGGCGCGATGGCGATGGTGTCGCGCTTGGCCGGGTCGGGGATCGACGCGGTCAGCCAGGTCGACAGCTCGATGGCGTGCGCGGCGCCGGCGTAGGGCGCGCGGTCGATGTTGTCGATGCCTTGCAGGAGCAGGCACTGGTCGATCACCGGGCGCAGCGGTTCGAGGCTGGACGGCAGCGCGGTCGGCCAGGCGTGCGCGTCGGCCGGCCAGAACTCCTTCATGTTCACGCCGCACGGCATGAACATCCAGGCCAGGCGCACCGGCGGCTTCCCGACCGCGCCGGCGGCGGGCGGGTCCGCCCAGCCCATGACGTCGAGCAGCGGCAGGGCGAGGGACACGCCCAGGCCCTTCAGGCAGGTGCGGCGGTCGATGAGCCAGTTTCTGCGCACGGGGGACTCCGATCAGCGGGTGATGCGGCGGTTGAGGAAGGGGTAGCTGGTGGCGACGCGCACCCACACGTCCTGGAAGCGGTAGCCGCCGCGCGCCACCTCCGCAGCCAGGCCGTCGGCGACCACCTCGTCGTAGCCATCCAGGCGGTGGCACAGGGTGTAGGCGAGGATCTTGCCGACCAGGGTGCGGCAGAGGTCGTCGCGGCGCGCGGCGATCAGGCGCTTGAGGTCCTGCGGGCTGCGGAAGGCGAGGTTGCCGGGCAGCACGCCGGCGGTGTCGAGCGCGGCGCCGTTGTCGTCGTGGTCGCGCCAGCGCCCGATGGCGTCGAAGCCCTCCAGCCCGAAGCCGATCGGGTCGAGGGTGCGGTGGCAGCCGCTGCACGCCGGGTCGGAGCGGTGGCGCTCGGTGCGCGCGCGCAGCGACAGCGCGGCGCCGTCCGCGCCGGCCTGGCGCTCGAGCGGCGGCACGTCGGCGGGCGGCGGCGGCGGCGCCTGGCCGAGGATCTGCTCCAGCACCCAGCGCCCGCGCCGCGGCGGGCTGGTGCGCGTCGGCAGCGAGGTCACCGCCAGCACGCCGGGCATGGTGAGCACGCCGCCGCGGTTGCCGTCGGTCAGGTGCACGCGGCTCATCTGCGCGCCGGTCACCGTCCCCTCCAGCCCGTAGACGCGCGCCAGGGTGGCGTTGAGGTAGGTGAAGTCGCTGTCGACGAACTCGACCAGGCTGCGGTCCTCGCGCAGGATCGCGGCGAAGACCAGCGCGCCCTCCTCGTACATCGCCTCGCGCAGCGGCTTGGTCATGAGCGGGAAGCGCTGCTCGTCGACGGCCAGGTCGGGCAGCTTGTCGAGGCCCAGCCACGGCGCGCCGAAGCCGGCGAACAGCGCGCGCGAGCGCGGATCGGCGATCAGGCGGCGCACCTGCGCCGCGATGGTCGCGGGCAGGTGCAGGGTGCCGGCGTCGGCCAGGGCGGCGAGCTCGTCGTCGGGCATGGTCGACCAGAACAGGTAGGACAGGCGCGCCGCGAGCTGGTGGTCGCCGAGCGCGACGATGGCGCCGTCCTGGCCGACCAGCGAGCCGTCGTCGGGCGTGAGGTAGAGGAAGGCCGGCGAGACCAGCACCGCCTTGAGCATCAGCTTGATCGACTCCGCGAAGACCTCGTCCTGGCCGTCGGCGAGGTCGAAGACCTTGAGCAGGGTGTCGATCTCGTCCGGCGCCGCCGGGCGGCGGTAGGCGCGGCGCGCGAAGGCGGTGGCGATGCGCCGCGCCGCCTCGCGCTTGGGCAGGTCCTTGCCGGGCATCGCGATGAACAGGCGGCGCTGCGCCTCGGACGGCGCGGCGGCGGGCGGGCCGGTCACCTCGAGACTGTCGAGCGTCACCGTGCGCATCGTCGGCGCGGCCTCGGTCTGCGGCGCGGCGGGCGCGGTGGCCGGGGGCTTCGCACCCGGCTTGGCGGGCGCGGGCGGCGGCACCGGCTTCGCCGTGGTCGCCGGTTTGCGCGCGGACGGCGCATCGACGTAGGGATTCGCCAGCAGCACCGACAGCCGCGCGCGGCCGACCGGCAGCTTGCAGGTCACCGTGTAGGTGCCCGGGGCCTTGGCCGCGGCGGTGACCTTGACCTCGCCGACCACCTGGCCGTCGATGCGCACCGCCAGGCGCGCGGCCTCGGGGCTGGCGGCCTTCTCGGCAGACGCGTGCACGCGGATGGTGTAGGTGCCAGTGACCGGCGCGGCGATGGTCGCGGTCACCTCGCCAGGGCCGCTGAAGCGGCGCTCCAGGCCGTCGGCGCGGCCCGCGTCCGGGTGGCCGCCGGTCACCGCGTCGAGCTGGCCGGCGTGCCACTCGACCGTGAGCTGGTCGGGCGTGATGAGCTGGTCGAGCACCTCGTCGGCGACCAGCAGGTACTTCTCCATCAGCAGCGGCGAGATCGCGCTGCTGAAGCCTTCACCGACCGCGTCCTGCGGCAGGCTGGCGGCGACCTTGGGGTCGACGCCGAGCAGGTCGTGCAAGGTGTTGGCGTATTCCACCTGCGACAACCGACGGATCACCCCGGGGCCGGGATCGGGCCGGCACAACGCCTTGAGTCCGCGCACCCACGCGGCGAAGGCCTCGCGCTCGGCGTCGCTGGGCTGCTTGGCCTTCTCCGGCGGCATCTCGCTGGCGCGCAGCTTGGTGGCGCAGTCCTTCCACAGGGCGGTGCGGGTCAGGGCCTCGCCAGCGCTGCCCAGCGCGCTCAGGTCGAGGTCGCCCTTGTGCTTCTTGGCGTTGTGGCAGTCCAGGCAGTAGGTGCCGAGGAAGGGCTTGATGCGCTGGGCGAAGGCGAGCGCGACGTCCGCTGCGGCGTCCGGCCGGCCGCCCGGGGAGCGCGCCGCGGGGGCGCTGTCGCTGGCTGTGGCCCGGGTCCAGGCAAGACCCAGGAGCATGAATACAAGCGCCCGCCCAGCAATTGCTTGCGACCAACGCCCCGACCTGTGGATGGCGCGGACGGTACGGCCTCGGGAAAGCGCACGATGGTGGTGGGTGGGCATGTCTGCCAGATCAGCGATGATACCCCAGCGGCATTACACCCGCAGGGCTGTAATGCGCGCGGCCGGGCTCCGCTTATACACCAGCATGAGCCAGTCCCCCACCGCAGCGGCGCTCGCCGGCCTGTCCGGGCCCGGGGCGGCCGCGTCCTGGGCCCGGCTGGTGGAGACGCACGGCCCCGACATCTGGCGCATGATCGCCACGCGCAGCCGCGACGCGCACGAGACCGACGACGCGTACCAGGACTTCTGGATGGGCCTGCCGCGCGCGGCGCTCGCCTTCCGACCGGCGGGCGAGGACCCGGAGCGCGCCGCGCGCGCCTGGCTGATGCGCGTCGCCTACACCACCGCCATCGACCACGGGCGGAAGCGGCGGTCCATCCAGGCCTCCGCCATCGCCCCGCCCGCGCCGAGGAACGCCGACATGGATGCTTCCGGATCACCCAGCGGGCCGCTCGGCAGCGACCTCGCCACCACGCCGACCAGCCCGGGCACCGGCAGCGAGGACCTCGCCGAACGCGCGCTGCTGGTGGCGCGCGTGCACTCCGCCATCGGCGTCCTGCCCGAGGCCTACCGGCGGCCGGTGCTGCTGCACCTGGTCGGCGGCCTGTCCTACGACGACCTCGCCACCGACCTGAAGTGCACCGTCAACCACGCGCGCGTGAAGGTCCACCGCGGGCTCAAGCGCCTGCGCGAACTGCTCGGCGTCGATGAGCAGCGCCTGCCCGACCGCACCCTCGCGGGCCTGGCCGTGCCGTTCGCGCTGCACCTGCCGGCGGCGCCGCTGCTGCCCGCCGCGGGCGCGCTGCCGGCCACCGGCGCGGCGGCGAGGCTGGTGCACGCCGCCAAGGTCGCCAAGGCGGCGGCCATGCTCGCCGTCGGCACCGCGGCTGCCGGCGCGCTCGCCGCCGCAACCCTCGCCACCCACGGCGAGCCGCCGGCGGCCAAGGCGGCGCCGACCGCGCCGCCGGCCGCGCCCGGCCAGCGCGTGGTGCTGGACGACTTCGAGCGCGCGGAGTCGGGCCTCGAAGGCCACGGCTACCACGACAAGCTGCCCGGTCTCGACCTGGTGGTGGCGCCGGACGCGGCGCCCAGCGGCAAGGCGCTCGACTTCTCGTGGCCGGCCGACCACAGCGTGTGGATCGACTGCAGCTACGTGGTCCGCCGGGCCCCCATCGCCACGCTGGCGTCGGCCGCCGACGCCACGGTCGGGCTCGACCTGTGGTCCGCGGATGGTGCCGACGTGCAGCACATCGCCGTGCGCTTCTGCGATGCCGACGGCCAGATCTTCGAGGCGCGCCAGCCGCTGCCGGAGCCGGGTCGACGCGGCTGGCGGCACGTCACCTTTCCCCTGGCGACGCTGCCCACCTGGCACTGGGGTGCCCCGCCCGGGCGCGACGGGCTGATCCGCTACCCGCTCGCTTTCGTCGGCTTCGCGGCGCAGCTCACCACGCAGGGGCGGACGCGCGCCGGGGCGCTGGTGATCGATGACGTGGTGCTGGAAATCGCGCGGTGAAGGGACGCCACTCGATCCGACCCGGGTGACGGTGGCAGCGCCCCGCAGGCCTTTCTATTTCGGTCCAGGTGCTCCGCCCCCCGGTTCCGCCCACGGCACCCCCAGGCGGATCCAGGTCGCGAGGTCCGCGATCTCCTTGGGCGCCAATTTGCCGTCGGGCGGCATCTCCAGGTCGCCGTCCTCGTAGCCGACCGCGTCCATCAGGCGGCTGCGCTCCGGGTGGCCGGGCTCGACGTCGGGCACGTGCCCGCCCTGCAGCACCGCGGCGCGGGAATCGAGGCGCAGGCCGCTGCGCTGCTTGCGCGCGCCGTGGCAACGCCAGCAGTTCTCCTCCAGCAACGGGCGGATGCGCGCGCGGAAGAAATCCTCCGCGCTCATCCCCGCCGGCAGGCCGGCCTCGCCGGCGGCGAGAGCGCCGCACGCGAGGACCAGCAGCGCGCACGCGGCCAGCCCGCGGTCCACCGACGCCACGGCTCAGGCCGTGATCACGGGGTACTCGCTGGCCGTGAAGGCCGGCGTGCGCACGTCCGCAGCGACCTCGCGGAAACCCAGGCCGCGGTACGGTGCGGCGGGATCCCAGGGGATCGGCGCCTTCTTCGGCACCGCGCCCGGCGCGGGCAGCGCGAACATCAGCGAGCGCGCGGAGTGGTGCTGGATGTGGCCGGTGGCGTGGTGGTGCTCCTGGTGGATGTGCCCGTAGAAGACCGTGACGTTCGCGAAGGGCATGAGCGCGTCGATGACGCCCTGGCCGTCGCGCGTCGCCCAGTCCCACTGCGGGTAGACGTCGAACAGCGGGCGGTGGGTGAAGACCACGATGCGCGCGTCCTGCGGCTGCTGGGCGAGGTCGGCCTTGAGCCAGTCGAGCTGCTCCTGGCCGATCACGGCGCCAGGGTCGCTGACGTTGTCCAGGACGATGAAGTGCACGCCCTGCACGTCGAAGGTGTAGCGCATGGGGCCGAACGCCTGCTGGTAGACGGCGCCGCGGTCGAGCGAGGCGTCGTGCTCGCCAGGCATGAAGTGCACGCGCTTGGCCTTGAGCCCGCCGGCGATCTCGGCGAAGGCGGCGAGGCGGCGGCGGCGCTCGGCGTCGTCGTCGACCAGGTGGGTCAGGTCGCCGGTGAAGATCACGAACTCCGGCTGGTGCTCCAGGGCGTTGACCGCGGCGACGGCCTTGGCCAGGGTGCCGGCCGCGTCGGGGTTCACCTTCGGCCCGCTGAAGCCGTAGTGCACGTCGGAGAGCTGCACGAAGAAGAAGTCCTCGTGCCCGGGTGCGGCGGGGGCGCCGCCGGGCTCGGCGCCCTGGGCGGGCCGGCGCATCCCGGAGACCAGGACGATGCCGCCCAGTCCGGCGAGGCCGAGGCGCAGGAGGGAACGGCGGTCGAGAGGCTGGCGCATGGCGGGCTCCGGAGGGGTTGGCGGGCGGATGTCGGCGAGCTGCACCCAGGACTGTGCACGGCGCCGGTTTATTCCCGCCTTGTGCCGACCGGGGTGGAGCGCAGGCTGGGCGTGGAAGGTGGCCGAGGATGCCGGGAATACGTCCACGCCTGCGCGAGTCTGGACCGGCATGCGTTCCCGCACCCAGCCGCATGGCGCCGCCGCAGCGCTGATGGACGCCGACCCGCACGCGCGCTTCGCCGCGGACATCGTGCCGCACCTCGACGCGGCCTACACCTCCGCGCGCTGGCTGCTGCGCAACGACCACGACGCCGAGGACGTGGTCCAGGAGGCGATGGTGAAGGCCCTGCGCTTCATCGGCGACTGCCGCAGCGCCAGCGCGCGGGGCTGGCTGCTCGCCATCGTGCGCAACACCGCCTTCACCTTCCTCCAGCGCCACCGCCCGCAGGAGCTCGAGCCGCTCGGCCCCGACGCGGTCGCCGCCCCCGCCCGCGCCCCCGACGAGGCGCTGATCGCGTCCGAGCACCGCCAGGAGCTGCGGGACGCGCTCGACCGCCTGCCCTACGAGCTGCGCGAGGCGCTGATCCTGCGCGAGCTGGACGGCCTCTCCTACAAGGCCATCGCCGAACTGCTGCAGGTGCCGATCGGCACGGTCATGTCGCGGCTGTCGCGCGCCCGCGCCCGCCTGGACACCGCCCTCACCGGCCTGCTGACCGAGGAACCCTGACATGGATTGCGCCCAGGTCCGCCCGCTGCTGCCGGCGTTCGTCGATGGGGAGTCCGTCGCCGCCGGGGACGACGCGCTGCGCATCGCGCAGCACCTCGAGACCTGCGCGGACTGCGTGGCGCTCGCCGCGCGCCAGCGCGCGCTGGGCCAGGAATTGCGCCAGGCGCTGCCGCTGCGCGCCCCGCCCGCGCTGCGCGCGCGCATCGCCGCGCTGACCACGCCCGTCGCCGCGGCATCCGTCCCTGCGGCGCCCGCCCCTCCCGCGCCGGCGGTGGCCCCGCAGCCGTCCCGCCCCCTGCGGCTGCGCCGCCACCTGCCCGCCGCCCTCGCGGCCGGCCTGGCCGCGGTCGCGGCCTGGTCGGTGGCGAGCTGGTGGTACGGCCCCGGCCCGCGCGACCTGCTCGTCCACGACCTGGTCGCGGCGCACGTGCGCGCGCTGCTGCCCGGACACGGCCCCGACGTGCTGTCCAGCGACCACCACACGGTGAAGCCGTGGTTCACCGGCCGCCTCGACTACGCGCCGTGGGTCGAGGACCTCGCCGCCCAGGGCTTCCCGCTGCGCGGCGGCCGCATCGACTTCATCGCCGGCCAGCGCGTCGCGGTGCTCATCTACCAGCGCGGGCTGCACACCATCGATGTGCTGGTGGCGCCGCCTGGTCTGGGCTGCGACCGACTCGCGCGCACCGTCGCGGAGGGCTACAACGTGTTCGCGTGGACGGCGCAGGGCCAGGGCTTCGTGGCGATCTCGGATGCGAGCCTGGATGAGTTGGAGGCGTTGGGCGACGCCGCGCGCGGGCAGGCCGTTCAGCGCCCTGGCGGAAATGCCGGGGAACCCGGCCGGAGGCCCTGAGACAGCCGAGCTCCTCGTCCTTGGAGAACGCCGGCGCGCGGGAGAGAAGCCATGTTTCCCCGGCCTGCTGATCGAGGAGTTCGTGCGCCTTTCCCGAGGACGCGTTCTCCGCACGACCGAGCCTGCCACGACTCCCGTCCCCGCCAGGGATGTGCGGCCAGGACGGCCTCGACCAGGCTGCACGCTGGAGATGCGTTTCAGGTCACCGCGCGCGCCCCGGGCCCGCAGCGGGCGGCTGCGTCATGAGGCGTTCGATCTCCGTCGCCAGCGCCCCGGCCTCCATGCTCCGCACCAGGTAGGCCATGCCGCGCACCGGCGCCGCGGCCCAGGTGTCCGCGCCCTCGCCATCGACCTGGATGCTGCCCGGAACCGCCGCCCAATACGGCGACGCGGCGGGGCCGAGACCGCGCACCGCGTGCAGCACCGCGGTCTGGTCCCAGCTCGGCCGGCCCTTCTCGAGCGCGTGGTAGGCGAGCTCGTAGCAGCGGCGCATCGGGCTGGGCGGGGCCTGGCGATAGGCCAGGCCGGTGGTGAGCGGCGCGCCCAGTTCATAACCGCAGAAGACCATCGGCGCCTGCGCGTCGGGCCAGGCCGCGAGCACGGCGCGCGTCGCCTCGACCGCGCCGGCGTGGATGAAGTTGTGCTCCGCTCCGGAAGGGTACTTCCCGCCCATCAGCGAGATGCCGCGCACCTTGGCGCGCACCAGCGCCAGGCCGTCGCGCGCATCGGACGCATCGCCCGGGCTGCGCAGCAGGGTGTCGAGGTTGGTGAGGAAGCCGAGGCCGATGATGGTCACGCTGCGGTCCGGCGCCGCGGCCAGCAGGTGGCGGTAGACCGCGAGCGCATCGGGGCGCTGCTCGTCGAGCAGCCCGTCGTTCGGGAATTCCGCGAAGATCGCCGGGGCGTAGCTCGAGGTCTTGCGCGGCGTGGTCCCGGCCGGCCGGCGGTCGACGCCGATCGGCAGGTCCCCGCGCCCGTAGTAGCGGTCGATCGCGCTGGCCACCGCGCCGTGCTTGCCGGTGCCGTCCTGGCCGTCGAGCACGATGCCGAGGATGCGCACCTCGCTGCGGTCGGCCAGGGCGTGGAGCATGGCCAGCGCGCCGGCGTCGTCGCAGTCGGTGAGCAGGTCGGTGTCGACGATCACCGCGGGCGGGTCCTGGGCCCACAGCGACGCCCCGGCGAGCGCGGCCAGGATCAGGCGCGGCATCCGCATCACGGCTCCCACCGCTGGACCCTGACCGCGGCGGCGAGCGGCGCGCGCGGAAGCTGACGCGGCCACGGCGGTGGAGTCACGGCGCGCGCCGCAGCGGATCCTGCTCCACCAGCACCCCGCTGCGCAGGTCGAAGCGGAACGTGCGGCCGTGCGCCGCCACCTGCCGCGTGGCGAACAGCTCGCCATCGCGCAGGACCGGGTGGTGCCACCAGCCGCCGTCGCCGCCCTCGTCGGGGAAGAAGCGGATCAGCGCGCCACTCAGCGCGAACACCGCCCAGCCATGGATGGTCCGGCAGACGATGGCGTTGTCGGGGAAGACGAAGACCGCCTGCGCGACCTCGTCCTGCGGGCTGCCGCGGAAGGGTTCCGCCAGGGCCTCCGGCAGCTCCAGCACCGGTCCCGCGAGGGAGCGCCGGCGCAAGGCGAGCCGGCGGCCATCGAGGCGGTACGTCCCGCCCAGGACGCGCTCGTGGGCATCGTACCAGGGGATGGCCTCGGACACCACCGCCTCGCCGGACAGGGCGACGCGCAGCACCACCTCGGGGGTGAGCTGGAGGATCATGTCCGCGGCGATCTCCCCCACTTTGGTGACATCGTCGCAGAGCAGGATGACCAGGCCCGGCACGGAGCAGAAGCGCGCCGAGCGCACCGTCGCGGGCTCCTCCGGGCGGTAGCTGGCGACGGTGGTGCAGCGCCCCGGCAGCATCGCCAGGAGGAAGACCTGCGCATCCGCCGTCACCACCGTCAGGTAGCCCGCGGCACGGTGCACCGCCGCATAGCGGATGGCCAGCCCGTCCGGGAGGTCGGTGACCAGCGGCGTGCCGTCGAACACCAGGGACCCGTCGGCGCCCCAGGCGGGATTCCCGCCCTGCGCGACCGCGGCGACATCGATCCGGTCGATGCGGTCGGAGTCGACGTCCAGCCGGCTCGGCTCGCTGGTGGTGCGCGCGCAGCCGGCGAGGGCCAGGGTCAGGGTCAGGGTCAGGACGAGCGCCGACGGGCGCCATCCGGGTCGAGGCGCCGCACGACCCGGGGTGACCGGCGCGCTCATGCGAGCCTGCGCACCACCACCGCCGTACCATAGCACAGCACCTCGGTCGCCGCCGACTGGCTGGAGACCTCGGTGGCGTCGTAGCGGAAGCCGAGGATGGCGTTGGCGCCGACCTGCCCGGCGTGCGCGACGATCGCGTCGTAGGCCTGCTGGCGGGCCTGCTCGCACATCTCCATGTAGGCGCCGATGCGGCCGCCGAGGATGTTCTTGAGGCCGCCGAGGAGGCCCTGCGCGATGGTCGGCGAGCGCACGATCAGGCCGCGCACGATGCCCTTGTATTCCACGATCTCGTGGCCGGTGAGGTCGTTGGTGGTGGTGACGATCATGGGAGGAGCTCCTGGGATGCGGGCATGGGCGCCGGGATGGTGGCTCGTCCGGCGCGCAGGTCCACCTGCGCTTCTGGACGACCGTTGAAGCGGGTGCCGCGGCGTGCACGCTGACCGCCACCACCCGCCAGGATCCTCCATGCGTGGACGCGCGCTCTTCATCGTGATCGCCGGGGCGATGATGTCTGGCGCGGTGGGCGCGGACGGGGATCCGAGGTCCGCGGACAGACCCCAGCACGTGGGTTCGCAGGCCGAGATGGACCAGCTGGAGGCCGCGATCGCACCGTGCATCGCCTCCGCCAAATCGACCTACCCGGCGGTCCGGGACCGCTTCGCCAAGGGTCTGCCCGCGGGATCGGTGCTGTTCATAACCACCCGGCTGCACGATGGCACGACCATCGAGAGCGTTTTCACCCGCGTCCTGGCACTGGCCGGAACCACCGTGACCGCCCGCATCGCCAACGACCTGCGCACGGTGAAGAACTACCGCAAGGGCCAGCAGATCACCTTTGACGAGAGCGAGCTCGTCGACTGGACCATCGTCGACGGCGCGGGCGACGAGGAGGGGAATGTGGTCGGCAAGTTCCTCGATACCTACAAGCCCTGAAGGGCGGTGCCGGACTCAGCCTCCGGGAATCCCCACCAGATCGGCGTCCAACCGCGCGATCACGGCCTGCGCCGCCGCCTGCTGCTCCGCCGTGATCCCGTCCCCCAGCCACCCCAGCGCCGCCCCCTGCGCCCCGTTGCGCGCGCCGACGATGCAGCCGGTCAGGCCGGGCGTGCGCAGCAGGGCGCCGATGCAGAGTTGCGGGCAGGTCAGGCCGTGCTCGGACGCGAGCTCCTGCAGTTCGGCGACCGCGGCGAGGTGCCGGGCCAGGCGCGCCCCGCGGTAGTCCTTGTGGCTGCTGCGCGAATCGTGGGGCGGGAAGGTCTTCGCCGGCGACCAGGTGCCGAAGAGCATGCCGCGGAACAGCGGCGAGTAGGCGATGGCGCCCAGGCCATGCCGGTGGCACCACGGCAGCACGGTGTCCGCCACCGCCGGGCGCATCAGGCTGTAGGGCGACTGCAGCGTGTGGAGCGGGAACCCGGTCGCCTTCCAGGCCTCCAGCTGCTCGACGGCCGACGTTGCTGACGCCGATGAACCGCACCTTGCCCGCCGCGACCAGCTCCGCGCACGCGCCGGCGGTCTCGGCCAGCGCCTGCGGCGCCGGCCAGTGGAGCTGGAAGAGGTCGATGCGGTCCACGCCCAGGCGGCGCAGGCTGGCCTCGCACTCCGCCAGCACCTGCGCGCGCGTGGCGGATCTCACCGGCTCGTCGCTGTCGTCTCCGAGCCCGAACTTGGTGAACACCAGCGGCCGCCGCGCAGGCGGCAGCTGGCGCAGCGCCGCGCCCACCACCTGCTCGGAGCGGCCGGAGCCGTAGATCGGCGCGGTGTCGATCCAATCGACCCCCGCGTCGACCGCGGCGTGGATGGCGGCGACGCTGTCGGAGTCGTCCTGCGCGCCCCACATCCAGCCGCCGATGGCCCAGGCGCCGAGCCCGACGGTGGAGATGGACAGGCCGGTGGAACCGAGCGGGCGACGGATCATGGCGGGCTCCTGCGCGGATGGTGCCGCGGCGACCCCGCGGGCAATGGCGCGCACGCGCATCCGTGGGCAGCGCGCCGCCGCCGCTGGACGCGGACCCCCCTCACTCCGACCGCGCGTCGACCTTTCCGGGCTCCGGTGCGCGCGCATCGATGAACAGCCACGCCACTGCGGCGACCGCGTAGAGCGCGCCGATCACGTAGATCGGCATCTTCCAATCGTGGTAGTGCTGGACGATGAAGCCGAGCACCAGCGGGCTGCTGAACGCGCCGATCTGCGAAGCGGAGTTCATCACCGCGCCGACCGTGCCGGTGGTCGCGCCGCCGATCATCGTGCAGGACGACCAGGTGGCGCCCAGGGTGGCCATCGAGCACGCCGCGCCGATCGAGAACAGCACCACCGCGACCACCGGCGCGGTGCAGAACGTCGACCCGACCACGGCGGCGCCGGCGAGCACGTAGCCGACGCACCCCACGCCCGCGCGGCCCAGGCGCAGGCCGTGGCGCCGCGCCAAGGCGTCCGTGAGCCGCCCACCGAAGAGGTCCGCCGGGACGCTGAGCAGCAGTGGCAGGCCGGAATAGAGCTGCACCTCGAGCGGCGAGAAGTGGTCGAAGCTCTTCAGGTAGTCGGGCAGCCAGGTGATCAGGAAGTAGAAGCCGTAGCCGTTGGCCGCGTAGACCAGGCAGAGCAGCAGCAGCGAGCGGTTCGCGAGCACCTTCAGCAGGCCCCGGCCCGCGTGGCCGGCGGGTGGGTGCGCAGCGCGGCCCGCGGCGATGAGGGCGAGCTCGGCCGCGTCCACCGCGGGGTGCGTGGCGGGATCGTCGCGGAACCAGCGCCACCAGGCGGCCACCCACGCGAAGCCGAGCGCGCCGAACGCCACCAGCAGCAGCCGCCAGGACATGAGGTGCAGCAGCCCGCCGACGATCAGCGGCGTCACCGCGGCGCCGAAGTGCGCGGTCGCGAAGAGCGCGCCCTGCGCCAGGCCCTGCTCGGTGACCGGGAACCAGCGCGCGATGGCCGCGGTCGCGTTGGGGAACGCCCCCGCCTCGCCCACCCCGAACAGGAAGCGCACGATCAGCAGGCTGGCGTAGTTGAAGGCGCCGGCCGTGGCGATGGTGCAGGTCGACCACCACGCGACGATGCGCGCCAGCACGCGCCGCCGCCCGATGCGGTCGCCCCAGTGCCCGGTGGGGAGTTCGAAGACCCCGTAGGCCAGCGCGAAGGCGCTGAACACCATGTTGATCTGATCCATCGACAGGTGGAGGTCGTCCATCACCAGCGGCTTGATCGAGGCCAGGCAGGCGCGGTCGAGGTAGGTCAGGAAGGCCAGCCCCGCCAGGTAGGCCATCACGCGGTGCCGCGCGCGCGTCGGCGCCGCCACGATCGTCGCCGGCGTGGTCATGGCGCCTTCCCGCTCACCGGACGCAGGTCATGGCGGTGGTGCGCCCGGCGAAGAAGTGCGCGATGTTGGCCACGCACGCCTCCGCCATGCGCCGGTTCGCCTGCGCGGTGTTCGAGGCGACGTGCGGGGTCAGCACGACGTTCGGCAGCGTGCGCAGGTCGTGGTCGGCGCCGGCCGGCTGGTACGGCTCCTGCTCGAAGACGTCGAGCCCGGCCCCGCCGAGCGCCCCGCGCCGAGCGCCCGGTGCAGCGCGACCTCGTCGACCAGCGCGCCGCGGCCGGTGTTGATGAGCAGCGCGCCGGGCCGCATGCGCGCGAGGCGCCCGGCGTCGATCAGGCGCCGCGTCTGCGGCGTGGCCGGCAGGTGCAGGCTGACGATGTCCGCCTGCTGCAGGACCTCGTCGATGGACTGCGTGTAGTGGTCGATGCCCAGCGCCGCGAGGGTGCGGCCGCTGGCCGCCTCCAGCTCCGCCGCCGGGCGGCGCCCGCTGGCGATGACGCGCATGCCGAAGCCGAAGCGCGCGATCGCCGCGACGCGCTGGGCGATCGGGCCGCTGCCGAGCAGGCCCAGGGTGCGCCCCGCGAGCTCCGACCCCGGGGTGCCCGCCCACTCGCCGCCGCGGAAGCGGGCGTGCAGGTCGGCGACGTGCCGGACCAGGCAGCCGATCAGCCAGAAGGTGTGCTCGGCGACGCTGGTGTCGAGCGTGCCCGGCGTGTTCGCGACCAGGATGCCCAGGCCGTGCGCCACCGCCTTGTCCACGCCATCGTGGCCGACGCCGAAGCGCGCGAGGAGCGCGCCGCGGCCGCGCGCGGTGCGGGCCAGCGCTGCGTAGAGCGGCCCGGCGTAGCGCTTGGCGCCGATGACCACGACCCGGCAGTCGTTGGCCAGGACCGCCGCGGCGAGGGCCGCCTCGTCGACGGGGGCGGGCAGGAAGGCGAGGTCGGGCCGGTCCGCGAAGGCGGCGCCGCCCTTGGTGTGCTCGGTAGCGGTGACCAGGACGGTCGAGGTCATCGGGAGGCTCCCATGGGCTCTTCCTGGGCGGCGCCGGGAACGGTGGCCGGCGGCGACCACCCGGCGGCCCGGGTCGGCAGCCTCGCCCCGGCACACGCCCAGGCAAGCCGGACCGGCCCGGGCGGCGCGTACTGTCTACCGGACCGGGCGGTCGGCGTTCGCCGCCCACCGCACCCCACCGGGCTTGACCCACGTCCTGTCGACGCTCATCATCCGCGCAGGCGGGTCATCCGCTGCGCAGCACCCGAGAGGGCCGACGCCCATGAAGCACCTCTACGCCCCCGCCCGCGTCGACGAGATCAAACTGCGGTTGACCGCACTCACGCCAGCCAGCCAGCGCCAGTGGGGCACCATGGGCCCGGCCCAGGCCCTGGCGCATTGCAGCGGCGGGCTGGAGATGGCGCTCGGCGACCAGGTCCCGCCGCGCCTGCTGCTGGGGCGCCTGATCGGCCGGGTGATCAAGCGGCTGGCGCTCGGCGATGACGCGCCGATGCGCCGCAACACGCCGACCGTGGACGGCCTGAAGGTGCGCGACGATCGCGATCTGGACCGCGAGCGCGAGCGCTTGTGCGGCCTGATCGACCGCTTCACCGCCGCCGGCCCCGCCGGCTGCACGACCCATCCGCACAGCTTCTTCGGACGGTTGACGCCGGACGAGTGGGCGGTGCTGATGTACAAGCACCTCGACCACCACCTGCGGCAATTCGGAGCCTGACTGACGCGGACGGCCGCTCAGGGATCCCGCACCCGGCTCTGCCACGCGGCCCACGATGAGATCAGGTGCGCCAGCAGCGCGTAGCCGCGCGCGCCGGGGTGCGCGCCATCGCCGGCCTCGACTTCGTCCTGCCACTGCGCCTCGGCGCGCAGCGGTGCGCAGAGTTCCAGGTATGGGACGCCCAGTTCGGCGCTCGCCCCCGCAAAGGCCGCCGAGAGCTCACCGATGCGCTCCTCCGCACCCTGCAGTGGCGGCGGGCCCACCACCAGCACCGGCCGCCAGGCGCGCGCCTCCGCGATGATGGCGCGGAAGTTCTCCAGCGACTCCGCTGCGGCCAGCCGCGGCCGCCCTTCCACGAGCACCGCGTCGTTGGCGCCGAAGGCGAACACCAGCAGGCCATCGCACGCCGGCGGCAGGCGGCGCTCGGCCTCGCTGCGCCAACGCGCCCGCACGTCGGCGCTGGTGTCACGGCGGATGCCCAGGTTGTAGTGGGTCAGCGCCGGCAGGCCGGCGCGCGCCCGCGCGCACACGCGCCCCGTCCAGCCCAGGAACTCGGCGTCGCCGGTGCCGTTGACGAAGCTGTCGCCGATGAATGCGATGCGCAGGTCTCTGGTCATGGGCAGCGCTGCACCTCGGGCGGCTGCATCCTGGCGCCGTGGCGGCACGCCGCCAGCGGTCCGGCGCCGCCCCGGCCGCGAGCGGCACGGGCGACGCGCGCCGCAACGTCGAGGACACGGTTGCGCAGGCACCACCATCCGGAAAGCCGGGCCGCAGGTCGAATCCGATGATGGGACGACGGGCCCGGATATAATGCACGGCCTTCCTCGTCTGGAATCGCAGCCGTGCGGTGCGCCCTCTCGACCAGCACCACCCGCCTATCAACCCGTACCGCCCTCCACCGTACCGGTTTCCTGTCCCGGAAATCTCTTCCCGCGCTGGAACGGTGATGCGCGACCTCTATCGTGGTAGCGCTTCCACCCCGGCTCCTTCCGCGAAAGCCCCCCACCCATGCGCACCCTCGCCGTCTCCGCCCTGCTCTCCGCCGCCGCCGTGCTGGGCGCCTCCGACGCGCTGCCCGACTACCGCTTCCGCGTCGAGACGCTGTTCGAGAACATCCCGCAGCCGATGGAGCTCAAGCTCGCCCCCGATGGGCGCCTGTTCTTCAACGAGTACGGCGGCAAGCTGAAGATCTACCACCCCGACACGCGCACCATCGTCGAGGCGGGCCAGATCGACGTCTTCACCGGGCAGGAGAACGGCTTCCTCGGCTTCGCGCTCGACCCGAGGTTCGCGGAGAACGGCTTCATCTACTGCCTGCACTCGCCCAAGGGCTTCGAGGGCCAGCACCTCAGCCGCTTCATCATGCACGGCGACACGCTCGACGTGTCCTCGGCGAAGCTGCTGTTCTCCTGGCCCGAGCAGCGCAAGGAGTGCTGCCACCACGCCGGCTCGATGGCCTTCGGGCCGGATGGGAACCTCTACTTCACCGCCGGCGACAACACCGATCCGTTCAACGACTCGAACGGCTACGCGCCGCTCGACCAGCGCGCGGGGCGCGAGCCGTGGGACGCGGCGCGCAGCGCGGGCAGCACCGACAGCTGGAACGGCAAGATCCTGCGCATCCGCCCCACCGCCGAGGGCGGTTACGAGATCCCGCCCGGAAACCTCTTCCCCAAGGGCACCCCCAAGACCAAGCCCGAGATCTTCGTGATGGGTTGCCGCAACCCGTGGCGCATGACCGTCGACGCGGCCACCGGCTTCGTCTACTGGGGCGAGGTCGGCCCCGACGCCGGCGATGACGGCCCGCGCGGTTCGCGCGGCTACGACGAGATCAACCAGGCGCGCAAGGCCGGCAACTTCGGCTGGCCGTTCTTCGTCGGCAACAACAGCACCTACACCGCCTACGACTACGCCACGCAGAAGCTGGGGAAGCCGTTCGACCCGCAGCACCCGCTCAACGACAGCGTCAACAACACCGGCCTGCGCGAACTGCCGCCGGCGCAACCAGCCATGATCTGGTGGCCCTACAAGGCCTCCAAGGATTTCCCCGAGCTGGGCGAGGGCGGCCGCACCGCCTGCGCCGGTCCGGTCTTCCACTACAGGCCGGAGTTCGAGAAGAGCGACGGCTTCCCCAAGGAGTTCGACGGCTGCCTGCTGTTCTGGGACTGGCAGCGCCCGTTCATCCGCTGGGCGCGCCTGGACAGGAACGGCGACTTCCACGGCACGGAGCCGTTCACCGGCGCCGTCGTCACCGCCAACCAGGGCGACCAGCTCGAGCGCGCCAAGGTCGCCGTCGCCGCCGGCGCGACCCTGATCCAGCGCCCGGTCGATGCGGTGTTCGCAGCGGACGGCGCGCTCTACCTGATGGACTACGGCGAGACCTGGGGTGCGAACCCCGACGCCAAGCTGGTGCGCATCACCTACGTGCGCGGCGACCTGCCGCCGGTGGCGAAGGCCGCGGCCGCGCCCGCCGCGGGCAGGGAGCCGCTGAAGGTGACGCTCTCGAGCGCCGGATCGAAGGACCTGCAGGGCGGCGCGCTGACGTACGAATGGCGCTTGAAGGCCGGGGGCCCGGTGGTGTCCAGCGACGCCGCGCCCACGCTCACCATCCCCGAGCCCGGCAACTACCGCGTCGAACTGCGCGTGAAGAGCGCCGGCGGCGCGGTCGGCACCGCCAGCGTCGCGGTGGTGGTCGGCAACACCGCGCCCGTCGTGGCCTTCACCACTCCGCAGGACGGCGACTTCTTCACCCCCGGCAAGGCCATCCCCTACGCCGTCACCGTCACCGACGCCGAGGACGGCTCCTCGGCGGACAAGCCCGGCGACTTCGCCCTGCGCACGCTGGTCAGCAGCACCTTCGTGCGCGCCGACGGCAAGGTCGCCGCGAGCGACCCCGGCTTCGCCATGGTCAAGGCGTCGGACTGCTTCAACTGCCACGCCATCGAGACCAAGGTCATCGGCCCGGCCTTCGTCGACGTCGCCGCCAAGTACCGCGGCCAGCCCGGCGCCCTCGAGGCGACGGTGCAGCGCGTCCGGAACGGCAGCCAGAAGGTGTGGGGCGACATCCCGATGCTGGCGCACCCGCAGCACACCGTCGATGAGCTGTCGCTGATGGTGCGCTGGGTCTACTCGCTCGAGAAGGGCAAGGGCGGCCTGCAGCTGGCGCGCGGCCTGAGCGGCCAGGTCCTCGCGCCCAAGGACCCCCACCCCGGCTCGTTCCGCCTGGAGGCCACCGCCACCGACGCCGGCCACGGCGTCGCCACCGCGCTCAGCGGGCGCGCCACGGTGACGCTGCGCTCGCGGCGCGCCGAGGCCGAGTTCGCCGAACTGCGCGGGCCGAAGGTCCTGGGCGGCTTCCTCGGCTCGATCGACCACGGCCACACGGCGACCTTCACCGCGGTCGACCTCGCCGACGTGGGCGCCATCACCGCGCGCGTCACCTCGCCGCGCGCCGGCGGCAGCATCGAGTTCCACGCCGCCACCGCGGATGGCCCGCTGATCACGACCATCGCCGTCCCCAACACCGGCGGCTGGGACAAGTGGGTCGAGCAGAAGGCGGACCTGCTGCCCAGCGCGCCGCGCGCGCGCGAGCCGGTGGTCGCCGTGTTCGTCAACCCGGGCCAGAGCGGGATCATGAACCTGGACTGGGTGCAGTTCGACGCGAAGTGAACGGGCCACCAGACCGTGGTGCCGGGCACAGCGCGGCTCAGCGGGCCAGCAGTGACTCGAGCCTGCAGAGGTGGCTGGGCGTTTCGGCGACCTGCTTGCGGACTTCCGGCCACGCTGGCTTCGGCTCACGATCAGGCCGCACGCGGCGGGCGCCCGTCAGGACGCCGCTGCGCCCCGCCACTTCAATTCCGGCCGCGGAACTTCGCCAGCAGCCGCAGGATCTCGATGTACAGCCACACCAGCGTCACCAGCAGGCCGATGGCGGCGACCCACTCCATGTGCTTGGGCAGGCGCTGCTCCGCGCCGCGCTCGATGAAGTCGAAGTCGATCACCAGGTTGAGCGCCGCGAGCCCGACGCAGAAGACGCTGAAGAGCACGCCGATCGGCCCGTTGCCATAGAGCATCGTCAGCAGCCCGCTGCCGACGCCGAACATGCTCAGCAGCCAGAGCAGGCCCATGCCCAGCGCCAGGCCGCCGGTCGCGGCGACGACGCCGCGGATGAAGCCCGAGGACGCCTTGATGGTGCCGGTGCGGTAGAGCAGCAGCATGGCCAGCAGGGTCGCCACGGTGAAGCAGGCCGCGAGCAGCGGCAGGCCGGGGTAGCGCGCCTGGAAGATCATCGTCAGCCCGCCCAGGACCAGGCCTTCGGCGAGCGCGTAGATGGAGCCCATGACCATGGCCGCGCGCGGCGCGAACATGTTGATCAGCACGGCGACCATGCCGGCGACCATGCCGCCGACCATGAAGCCCGCGAAACGGCCGGGCACGGGGTGGCCGCCGTTCCAGAACTCGCTCCACATCCAGGCGAGCGAGGCCATGAGCAGCGCCAGCAGGATGCCGGTCTTGGCGATCGCCCCCTGCACGGTCATGGTGGTCGACCCGGCGACCGCGCCGTCCTCGGCATCGCGCAGTTTCGTCCAGTAGGTATCGTTGAGGACCGGGTTGCTCATGGTATGTTCCTGGCCCGAGCATCGGCGGGGGGGAACCCATGCAACCCCGGACCTGCCACGTTCGCTTCGTGGAACCCCGCCGGCCAGGGCGTGGGCCGCATGACGCAGGAAGGTCGTTCATCGCTGGACTCGCGGGCGCCCGGCGCACCGTGGGCGCATCCGCCGCCGCGTTGGAATGACGCGCTGGCCGCCCCCCAACCCGTACCTGGGGCAGCGCCCCCGGGAGCCGAGGCATGACCGATCCCGCACGCGCCATCGCCGCGCACATCGACGGCTACCGGGCCGCGATCCTCGCCAAGGACGTCGCCGCCTTCATGGCACTCTACGATCCGCAGGTGCGCATCTTCGACACCTGGGCGGTCGCACCGTACGACGACGCCGGGTGGCGCGCGATGGCCGAAGGGTGGTTCTCGTCGCTCGGCGATGAGACCGTGGCGGTGCGCGTGGACGACGTCCGCACCAGCCTCGGCCAGGATCTGATCCTGGTCAGCGCACGCGTCACCTACGCCGGGATGAGCGCGGCAGGCCAGGAACTGCGCAGCATGCAGAATCGGCTGAGCTGGGTGCTGCGGCACGCCGGCGGAGCGCTGCGCATCGTCCACGAGCACACCTCGGTGCCGGTCGATATGCGCACGGGGAAGGGCATCCTGGGCGGGACCGTGCCGGCGTGATTGTGTTCGTTAGTTTATATTGAGCCTCGACGCATTCCGCTGTGCCCTTATCCAGTGACAGTCACGGCGGGACCCCCACTATCCCGGCATGGTGAGTCCCGTCCGCGGCGGCGAGCGTACATGAGCCCGGCGCCCAGCGCAGAGCCATCGCCACCGTCGTCCATCGGTTCCTACCGCGTCGTCGGCCACCTCGGCAGGGGCGGCATGGCGCAGGTCTACCGCGCTGAGCACCAGACCCTGAAGCGCGTCGTCGCGCTCAAGGTGGTCCTGCCCGATTTCGCCGACGATCCCGCCTTCCGCGAGCGCTTCCTGTCGGAGGCCCAGGCGTCGGCCAGCCTCGCGCACCCGAACGTCATCATCTGCTACGACGCGGGCGAGGTCGACGGCCACCTGTTCATGGCGCTGGAGCTGGTCGAGGGTGGCGACCTGATGGGCCTGCTGGAGCGGCGCGGCGGCCGCCTCGACGAGGGCCAGGTGCTGACCTTCGCGCACGACTGCCTGGCCGGCATCGGCGCCATCGCCGCCGCCGGCCTGGTGCACCGCGACATCAAGCCCGCGAACATCTTCATCACCGCCAACGGCCAGGCGAAGATCGCCGACCTGGGGCTGGCGCGGCAGGTGCGCGTGGACGCGTCGGCGCTCGCGGGCAAGGAGGCCTGCATCATGGGCACGCCCTGCTACATGTCGCCGGAGCAGATCCACTGCCTGCCGGACCTCGACGTGCGCACCGACCTCTACGCCCTCGGCGCGTCGCTGGTGCACCTGCTGACCGGCGCGCCACTGTACGCCGGCGCCGATCCCCTCAGCACCCTGGCCATGACGCTGTCCGCGCCGTTCCCCGACCTGCGCAGCCGGCGCGGGGACCTCTCCACCGGCGTGCTCGCGATCCTGCAGCGGCTGCTGGCGCGCGACCGCGAGCAGCGGTACCGCAGCGCCGAGGAGGCGCGCGAGGACGTCGGCCGGGCGCTGTCGGGCACCGCCCCCCGCCACGCGCCGCGCCACGGCGAGCGCGGCGGCACGGTGCGGATCGGGCCGGAGACCACCCGGGCCTTCAGCGATGGCGGCCCGCAGCGGCCGATCTCCGACGCCACCATGCGCTACGCCGCCGCGGTCGGCGGCATCGACGCGGGGCGCCTGGCCGCGCTCGCGAAGCGCGTCATCGTCGACCGCCACGGGCTGCGGGCGGCGATCACCCTGGCCGCCAACGCCTCCTTCCCGCCGCCGCTGATCGAGCGCATGATCGAAGCCGCGGGCATCCGCTTCGGCGTCGATCCGGACGGCGTCGCCGAGGCCACGCGCGCGGCGGCGGTGCCGCGGCGCATCGTCATCGCGCGCGGCGACGCGCCCGGACCCGGCGTCGCCGGCACGTCGGTGCGCGGCGAGGCGCTGCCGCCGCTGGTCGAGCACTTCCGCCTCCACGTGCACGAGGACGCCATGGTGGCGGTGGCGACGATCGGCGTGGCGCAGCCCGTCCCGGTGCCGGACCTGCAGCGCGCGCTGCGCGAGCGCGACCTGCGCGCCGGCCTCGACCCCGTCGCGCTCCAGCGCCTGGTCGCGGGTCCGCTCGTGGCGGGCGAGCGCATCATCATCGCGCGCGGGTCGCCCGCCGTGCCCGGGACCGCCGCCGGCTTCCACCTCGCCACCACCGCCGCGCCGGCCGGCGCCGATGGCGAGGCGCCCGGCGCCACCGTGGGCAACTACAGCCGCGTCGCGGCCGGCGCGCTCCTCGCGCGCTGGTCGCCGGGCGAGGCCGGGAAGGCGGGCATCGACGTCCACGGCCGTCCGCTGCCGATCGCCGCGCCACCGCTGCGCAGCGCCGCGGCGTGCGCCGGGGAAGGCACCCTGCTGCACGCCGATGCCGCGGGCGATGCGCTGGTCGCCGTCCGCGACGGCGTGGTCCAGGAGTGCGCCGACGGCAGCGTGCGCGTCGTCACCGCCATCGAGGTCCCCGGCGACCTCGGCCCGGACCACGCGCCGATCCACGCCACCGGCCTGGTGCTGGTGCGCGGCGACGTCCAGGCGGGCGCGGTGATCTCCTCCACCGAGGACGTGGTGGTGCTCGGCAGCCTGGGCGACGCCCAGGTCACCGCCGGCGGGGACCTGGTGGTCGGCGGCACCATCGCCGGCGGCGTGACGCCGGTGCTGGCCGGCGGCGAGCTGCGCGCGAGCGGCATCGGCGCGCGCCGCGTGCTCGCCGGCGCGGTGCGCATCGGCGGTTCCTCGGAGCACAGCCAGGTCGCCGCGAACGGCGACATCCACGTGCGCCGGGTGCGCGGCGGCCGCCTGGTCGCCGGCGGCAGCATCCACGCGGAGATCGCCGGCGACGCCGACGGCACCGCCACCGAGCTGTGGGCCGGCCAGGGCCTGGGGCCCGAGCAGCACCAGGAGCTGGTGCGCGTCGTCACCGCGCGCCACGCCGCCGCGCGCGAGCGGCTGCTCGCCGAGTCCAAGGCGCTCAAGACCGAGATCGACGACGCCACCCGGTCCGGCACGCGCCTGGAGGGCGCGCACTTCACCAGGCGCGACGTGCTGATCGAGCGCCAGGCGAAGCTGCGCCTGATGACCGGCCACCTCGACAGCCTGCGCCGCAGCGCCGAGCAGGCCCGCCTGCGCGGCGAGAGCGACCGCGCCGCCCTGGCCCGCGCGCCCGGCGCGGCCGCGCCGGTGGACCCCGCGGCCGCCATCCGCATCGCGCAGCTGGCGCACGACGGCGTCAGCGTGCGCCTCGCCGACCGCGGCGCCGAGACGCTGGTGATGCCGCAGGGGATGCTGGTCATCGGGGGGGAGTGAGGGCCCCCGGGCCCGCGCGCCCCAACCCGAACGCCGCCCACCCGCTCCCAGTCCGGCTCCCCACTCCGCCCGGCGTCCTCCTCCTGACCATGGTACCCTCGCCCCATCACCGCCGCGAGGTCCCCCGCGCGACCCGTTCCCGGCGAGCCCTCACGCTGATCGAGGTGATGATGGTCTTCTCCATCATCGCGGTGCTCGCGGGCCTGATCCTGATGGCCTTCCGCCGCCTGGATCCATTCCGCGAGAAGACCGGCGTCATCATCGCGACCGTCAGCCAGGCCCTGATCACGACCGCGGCGCAGACCGGCGCCCTGGTCGCGCCGGCCGAGCACCCCTTCGCCGGTTCGCGCGCCACGCGCCTCGGCTTCGTGCGCGCCGCGGACGGCAGCGCGGTGGCCAGCGACGGTCTGGCCCTGCGCGGCGTGGACCTGGCCAGCATCGATCCCGCCGCGGTCGGCCGCGACCACCTGCTCGAGGACAGCGACCGCTTCGCCGATCCGCGCGTGCCCTTCCTGTTCGGCGCCCGGCGCGGCGTGCTGGGCGTCCTGGGCGCGCGCCTCAAGGCGGTGACCGGCTACCTGCGCCTGCCGAAGCCCGGGCCCGACGCGCAGGCCGTGATGAGCGCTGGGCGCAGCGTGCCCGTTGTGACCTCGCCCGTGGACCGCAGCACCACCAGCCTGGATCCCGCGCACTTCCCCGACGCCCTCGAACCGGGCCCGGACGACGTCGCCGATCCGGCCTATGGCCTGCCCGGCGCGAGCCAGGTGGGGATCGGCTTCGCGCTCGGCGCCGGTGGCGCCTACGCCCAGTTGACCTCGCTGGGCGCCCTGCACAGCGCCCCAGAGGATGGCGCGTACACCCACCTGCTGAGCGGCGCGACCGCGCCGGACGGCTTCACCGCTCCGGACCTGCCGCACAACGGCGCGGACGGCCGGCCCGACAGCGCACCGCTCGCACGCGTCTACAGCGATGCCGCAGGTGACGGCTCAGCGGCGGTCAGCACCACCTGGCAGCCCGGCTGCATCCGCCACGGCGGCACCTCCGCCGCGCCCCTCTACCGGCGCTACCGCCTGCCCGGCCTGGCGGTCTACGATGCCTGGGGTCGCGAACTGCTCTATTCGACGACCGCCAGCGGCGGCCTGCACCTGCTCAGCGCCGGCGCGGACGGCGTGCTGGTCTTCGATCCGGGTGCGGATCACGTCCTGGACACCACCGACCCCCGCGCGGCGGCGCCGGCGGGTGACGACCTCGATGGGGCGAAGGACAACATCAGCGGCGACGCCACGGAGTGAGCCCCGGACACCGGCCGGCAGAGGCGACCTCCAGCTCGCCTGAGCGACGGTGAGCGCACGGTGATGGTGGATCGCCCCACCCCCGGGCGGCGTCCGGGTGCGGTGGGTCGGGCGAGGCGAGCTGGAGCTCGCCTCGCCGCCTCGCCTCTCCCTCACTTCTCCGCGCGCTTGCCCGAGCCCTGGTGCTCCTTCGCCTCGCGCTCGGTCTCGTCGCCGCGGTCGCCCTGCTGCTTCATCCAGGCGTCGAGCCGGGCGTGCAGGGTGGCGATGACCGCCGCGTTCTCCGCGCGGGCGGCGACGTTGGTCAGCTCCCAGGGATCCGCCTGCAGGTCGTAGAGCTCGAGCGCGGGGCGGTGGGCGATGCGCGCGACCTGCTCCGCGGCGAAGGCGTCGCCGTCCTTGCCCTTCTGCCGCCACGAGCGCAGCAGCGCGCCGTCGCTGGTGTCGTTGTGGAACGCGGCGTCCGGCTCGAGGTTGGCGATCAGCTTCCAGCGCCCGTCGAACACCGCGCGCGAGGCGTAGAGCTCCGAGCCCCTGATGATGCCGCGCGTGGTGTGCTCGGCGAACACCACGTCGCGCAGCGCGGTCGACTTCCCCTCGAGCGCGGCGAGGTAGCTGCGCCCGTCCAGGCCGGTCCTGCCGTCCGCGTCGGGGCAGCCGGCGTCGAGCGCGGCCGGGTCGCCGCCGGCCGCGGCGACGATGGTGGGCAGCACGTCGACGTACTGCACCAGCGCCGGGTTGGTGCTTCCCGCGGGGATGTGGCCGGGCCAGCGCGCGATGGCGGCGACCTTGATGCCCGGGTCGTACAGCGTCCACTTGCCGTGCGGCATGCTGCTGCCCTGCTCGCTGAAGAACATCACCAGGGTGGTGTCGGCCAGCCCCGATCTCTCGAGGATCGAGAGCACGGTGCCGACCGTCCCGTCGAGGTGCGAGACCTCGGCGTAGTAATCGACCAGGTCGCTGCGCGTCAGCGGCGTGTCGACGAGGTAGGGCGGCAGCACCAGCTTGGCGGCGTCGTACGGAGCCCGGTCGCCGGTCGTCCACGGCGAGTGCGGGTCGTGCGGGGCGACGTAGGCGCAGAACGGCTGCTTCCTGCTGGCGGCGTCGGCGATGAAGGTCTTGAGCGCGCCCAGGTCGAGTTCCTCGTCCTCCACGCCGCCGTCCTCGCCACCGCCGGCTTTCTCCTTCCTGCGCTCCTTCCTGGTGAGGAACCCGCCCATGACGTCGAAGGGGTACGACGCGTCGGGGCCGAAGTGGGTCTTGCCGAAGCAGCCGGTGCGGTAGCCGAGCGCCTGCAGGTGGAAGGGCAGCGAGCGCGTGCCCGCGCGCACCACCGCGTGGTTGGGGTAGGCGCCGCTGCGCACCGGGTACAGGCCGGTGAGCAGCGCCTGCCGCGTCGGCGAGCACACCGAGGCCGGCGAGTAGAAGCGCGTCAGGCGCATGCCCTGCGCCGCCAGTCCATCGAGGTGCGGGGTCAGCGCGCCGGTCGGCCCCCCGAAGCAGGCGACGTCGTGCCAGCTCAGATCATCGGCGATGATGATCAGGATGTTGGGCTTGGCGTCCGCCGCGGCCCCCCACGTGGGGACGAGCAGGGCCAGGGCGAGCAGGATGATCAGGCGCACGGGCGTTTCTCCCGGTGGGGATGTCCACCTCCAGAGTACCGTGGACGGTCATCTTGCGGGTGCCCGGATGGCCAGCCATCCGGGTCAGTCACACAGTGGACGGGCTCGAGACCGCAGCGGACGGCCGGTCGGGTCGGAGTGCGGTCGAGCCGGAACGCAGGAAGCCCCGGGGTGACCCCCGGGGCTTCCTGTGATCGATCCAAGCGCGAAGGATCAGAGCTTCTTGTTGGCCTCGGCGGCGGCGACGTACTTGGCCGGGTCGGCCTTCACCTTGGCGGCGCACTTGTTGCAGCACACGCCGATCTCGACCTCCTTGCCGGCCTTGTCCTTGGCCTTGATCGGAGCGACGGCGGGATCGACATCGTGGCCGCTGGACGGGCAGACGGTGTTGACGGCCTTCGCGGGATCTTCGGCCATGGCCGCACCGGCGAAGGACAGTGAGAGGACGAGGGCGAGGAAAAAGCGCATGGAGGGTCTCCTGGGGTGAAGGTATACGCTCGAGGGAGGGAAACGTTCACGTTCCGTTCGAGGAGCGCCCGACCTTCCTGAATATCGCTCCCTGGTCGGGTCCTGGCCGCCCTCACGGGCGGATGACGCCCCAGCCCACTTCGCGCAGGTCACCGCACTGGAAGGTGAAGGCGGCGAAACCAGCATCGCTCCGGAAGACCCGGTAGCCGGCAGCGCCGTCCGCTGCGGTGGGATCCCGTTCGATCGCGGTGACGTCATCCCACCGCCCACCGACACCGCCCGCCAGCGGGATGCTGCGACGCCTGGTAGTCCCCGGCCCGGAGCCTGCTCAGGAGTTCGACGCACGTCGCGCGATCGACGTCGGACTTGCGCAGGTAGCGCACGCGCCCGTCGAGTTCGATGCGGTGGAAGCCCACCTCCTGGTCGGCTTCGCGCACCCAGGCCGCGGTGGTGGTGAAGGTGGTCGCGACGCGCTGCGAGCCCGCGTTGCGGAAGACGAGGCGGCGGATGACCGCCGAGTCCGCATCCAGGTCCCGGCGCGGCAGTTCATGGATCGCGACCACCTGGTCGGCCGGGTGGAACCACGCGGTGATGGTGAGGGCGCCACCCTGCGGGACGTGCGCGCGCGCCACCTCGATCAGGCGATCGAGGTGCAGATCGGCCGCGGGGATGGTGATGGCCACGTCGAGCCCCGGGCAGGCGGTCGCGGCCAGGGCGAGCAACGGGATGGTGATCGCGCGCATACCACGTGTCCCGCTTGGAGTGCGTCGGCCGAGCCACGGCATGGGCGCGCGGTGGGACGAACGTGCGCCTCAGCGGGGGGGTTCACGAACGCAGCGATCACGATCGGCGAGGACCTTCCTGGAAGGCACTCGGCTCGGGTGCCACTGCCGGGTGCGACTCGGCGATCCGGGAGGGAAGGAGAGGTCGCTCGCCACCAGGTGCGGTCAGCTGCGAACCCGGGCGCCGATCGGCTCACGGCGCCAGGGCGGCCGTCACGGCGATGACGATGGTCTGCTGGGTCGTCGAGCCGCTGGTGATCGCGGTCGGAGCCTGGAAGTACAACGCGTACGTCGTGGTCGACCCGCTCTGCAGGCCGCTGGCCAGCGCCTGCGGCGCGGTGCCCAGGGTCAGGCCATACGACGTGGGGACGGTCGGCGCCAAGACGGACGCCCCGCTCGTATCCGCCTTCATCAGGTAGGCGTTGGATGCCGCGGCGGCGGCCGGCGCCCAGGCCGACGGCGCGGTCACGGTGCTGGCGATGGCCAGGTCCACGGTGCAGTCGCCGACGTCGCGCACCGTCAGGTCGAGCCCGCTGGTCCGTGAGTCGGCCACCGTGCCCACGGTCAGCGTGCCCAGCGTCCAGCCCTGGGGATCCGCGGCGGCGGCCCACGCGATCGCCACGCTGCTGGTACCCGGACCGATGTCCACCGCGCTGGCCGCGCTGCCGGTCGCCGACGCCAACGCCACCGCGTCGTGCAGGTGACCGCCCGCAGCGATGAAGACGCCGCTGGGCTTGCCGGCGCCGATCGCGGCCGCGCTGTACGCGCCACCGGGCGTCAGGTGCGGGGCGCCCGCCAGGGTCATGGTGATCGTGCTCCCGCTCTGGTTGGGGATGGCCGTCGAGGACAGCGCGTCCCCGCTCACCGGCAGGCCGAGGTCGGCCACCGTCATCGAAGCCGTGGTCACCGTTTCCGAGAAGGTCAGCGCCAGGGTATCGCCGGCGCTGACCCCGCCCGTGGCGCCACCATCCGTCCACGCCGCCGCGAGCAGCACCGGCGCCGCCGCATCGGTCGCTACCGTCGCCACCGTCTCCACCTGGATCAGGCCCGTGCCCGCGGCCTGCGCCAGCGAGCTGTTGGCGGTGATCTGCACCGGCGGTGTCGCCCCGGTGTCGCCGCCGACCAGGGGCGTCAGCAGCACGTCGATGGAGGCGTCGTGCCCCGTGGCCCCGGTGTCATAGCCGGTGACCGCGTAGCCGGTGACCGCCACCGTGAAGCCGCTGAAGTCGTCGTTCACCGCCTGGTCGAAGGTCAGGCGGATGCGGTCGAGGTGGCCGTCCCCGTTGGCGTCGATGGTCTGGCGAGCGGTCAGCAGCGGCGCGCAGTCGGTCAGGGTGACGGTGGTCGCGGTGTAGGCGATGCGGAACAGCCGCCCCGCCTGGGAGAAGACCGCGCCATCCGCCAGACCGCTGAACGTGCCGCTCGCCGAGGCCGAGGTGAGGATGGTGTAGACCCTGCCCACCGCCGCGTGGGCGATGCTCGCGATGCTCAACGTGCCGCCGCGCGTCACCGCCCCCGCGCTCGCCACGGCGTCGTTGCTGGGCGTGGTCCCATCCAGGTCGAGCGCCAGCGTCGCAGCGGCGTTCAGCGTCACCGCGCCGGTGCTGAGCGTGCCGATGGCCGTGCCGCCATTGCCGGGAGCCAGCCCAGCGGAGCCCGCCACCGTCACGGTCCCGGCCACGGTGCCGGTGCCGCCCAAGGTGGCGCCTGCTGCGACCGTCACCGCACTGCCGGCGGCGGTCGAGCCGGTCACCAGCAGCGTGCCACCCGACACGCTCGTCGCGCCGGTCGCCGAGTCCGTCCCGGTGAGGGTCAGCGTGGCTGCTCCGCTCTTGGTCAGCGCGCCAGTGCCGCTGATGCCCAGGCCGTACGACTGGTCGCGCGTGGTCTGGACGAAGGTCAGCGCATCGGCGGCCGCACTGTTGTTGGTGATCGCGCTGCGGAAGGCGCTGAGATCATCCAGCACCAGCTTGCCGCCGGAAACCGTCGTCGCGCCGGTGAGCGTCAGGTCGTTCCCGCCGAAGCCGCAGCGCAGGGTCTGCGCACCACTGCCGGCCTTGGCCAGTCCGAGCAGGCCGCCGCCGTTGCGGATCAGGCCGTCGTAGGCGAAGTCGGCGCTGTTCGCGATGGTCAGCACGGCGGGGCTGTTGGGTCCGGCGGGGGCGCCGCTCTCGGTATCCTGGATGACGGGCGCCTGGCCGGCGACGCTGGTCTGGATGCCGCCGACCGTCTCGAGGAAGCCGTTGAGCTCGAACTTCGCGCTGTTGCCCCCTCCGCCCGAGGTGAAGGTGATGACCGCCGTGTCGGCGATCTGCTCGCTCGCGGCCAGGTTCAGCACGTCCGAGCCCGTGCCGTCGCCGATGGTGACGTCGCCGGCCAGCGCGTTCACGCCCGCGGTCTTCTGCAGGATCAGTGTGCCGTCGGTGATGGTGGTCCTGCCGGTGTTGGTGTTGGCCAGGGTCCCCGCCAGGGTCCACTGCGCCGTTGCCGATCTTGGTCGTGCCGCCGGTGCCGCTGATGGTTCCCGAGTACGTGGTGCTGGTGCCCAGCCCGCCCGTGGTCAGCGTCGCCGCCGCGCCCAGCACCACCGTGCCACCGGTGACGCCGCCGCCGGCCAGCGAGCCGATGGCGTTGCTGAAGCCGTTGAGGTCGAGCGTCGCGCCGGCGGCGTTGGCCAGCGTCATGACCGTGCCCATACCGAACGCCTGGGTCGCCACGCCCGCCTTGAGCGTGCCCGCGTTCACCGTGGTCGCGCTGGTGTAGGTGTTCGCGCCAGACAGCGTCAGGGTGCCCGCTCCAGCCTTGATCAAGCCGTTGTCCGCCGCGCTGCTGGCGTGGGAGATCACGCTCGACACGGTCACGCTGTCACCCGTCGCGATGGTGAAGACGGTGCCGCCGCTCTGCGTCAGGGCCACGTTTCCGCCACTGATCGTGGAGCTGGTGCCACCGCCCAGGGTGCTGATGCCGAAGTCGGGGTTCCAGCTCCCCCAGGTCGCATTGGCGGACGCCGCCGTGAGCGCGCCGCCATTGAGGACCACGGCGTGGAGGTGGCTGGTCAGCCCCGCAGAGGTGGTGAGCACGCCGCCGGCGTCGATCTGGATGGTCTTGGCGCCGGACGTGGCGCCACCCACGAAGGCATTGAAGTCGGCCGACACGACCGTGCCCCCCGCGCCGATCAGCACCCCGCTGGCCGCGCCGACCGCGCCGGTCGCGGAATTGGGCGTGGTGGTGGCCAGCGTGCCGCCGCTGACCGTGACCAGACCGGTGAAGGTGTTGTTCCGCGACAGCGTCAACGTGCCCGTGCCCGGTCTTGGTCAGTCCGCCGGCGCCGCTCAGCACGCTGCTGACCGCGATGTCGCCGCTGGCGGCGTTCACGGTGCGCGTCGCCGCCAGCAGCAGCGGCGCGCTCACGGTCTGCAGGGCGCTCCCGTTGTTGGTCAGCGCGCCCGCCAGGGCGACGCGCAGACCGGAGGTCGACCCGAGCGTGAAGGCGCTCGCGCCGTTCGCGAACGAGATGCTGGCGAAGCTGGTGTCGGCCGCGAAATCGTCGTCCGGCGCCAGGCGCGTGGCCCCCGCGAAGACCAGGTCGTCGCCGGGCAGCGGCGTGACGTCCCCGACCCAGTTCGCGGCGGTGGTCCAGCGGTCGTCGGCGCCACCCCCGTCCCAGGTCCTGGTCGAGGGCGCCACGCCGGTCTGGTCGACCAGCGCCACCGTGGTCGGGCCGTAGATGATCTGGAACGTGCGCGCCGGACTGCGCGATGGTCGCGCCGTTGCCAGACCGGTGAAGGTCGCCGCTCACCGCGCTGCCGCTGGCGATGGTGTAGGTCCTGCCGACCGCGGCGTTGGATATGCTCGCGACGGTCAGCGTGCCGGCGCAGGCGAAGGTCCCCGTCGACGCGCAGCGGTCGGCGACCGGGCCGCTGCCGTTGAGGTCGACGCTGAAGGTCGCGGTCGCGTTGGCGGTCACCGCGCCGGTGGACAGCGTACCGGTGGTGGTGCCGCCCGTGCCCGGCGCCAGAGCCGCGCCGCCGGCCAGGGTGACGCTGCCGGCGACCGCGCCGCTGCCACCCAGGGTCGCGGTGTTCGCCACCCCCACCGCGCTGCCCGCCGCGGTCGCGCCGGTGACCAGCAGGGTGCCGGCGTTCACCGCGGTGGCCCCGGTCGCGGTGCTGGTCCCGGCCAGGGTGAGCGTGCCGCTGCCGGCCTTGGTCAGCGCCACCCGCCCGGTGCCGCCGTCGCTGATGACGCCGCTGAAGGTGGTCGACGCGCTGCCGCTGACGGTCAGCGTGGCATCGGCCACGCCGTTGTTGGTCACGGCCGCCACCGCCGCCGGCGAGGGAGCCGACCTGCTGGCTCTTGCCCCCCAGGTCCAAGGTGGCGCCGCTGGCGATGGTCAGGGCCGTGGTGGTGGGCAGCAGGTCGCTTCCCCCCAGTTGTAGACCAGGTTGCTGATCTGCTGGGTCGCCGCAGCGCCGCCGGTCCCGCCGGTGAACCCCAGGTAGGCGGTGGCTGCGCCGAGCGTCGTGGCGAAGCTGGGGACGGTGCGGTCGTGCTCGCGGTGGCGCTGGTGGTGAGGTCCTTCAGCGTCAGCACCAGCGTGGTCGCGCCGTCATAGTCCACCGTGACGGCGATCGGGTCGCCGCTGCCCAGGTCGATCGGCGCCGACGGGGCGAACGGCCTCACCGACCGCCCCGTTGGTCACGAAGCTTCGTCCGACGGCCGTCACCCCGGCGAAGATGTTCAGCGCGACGGCCGACGCTCGGCGTCATGCCCGCCGTACGCCCAGGCTGCCGCCGCCCGGGCCGACTGCGCCGGCGCCGCGGCTGTCGTTCTGCAGGACGAAGGTCGAACCGTCGGCGGCGCGCGCGCCGCTCGGCTGGTACTGACGAGGCCGCGTGAAGCCGCCGATCGGCACCGGGGCCGACAGGAACGCGCTGCGCCCCTGGGCGTTGACGTTCGTGGTCAGGGTCAGGACGTCGGCGGCCACCGCCGCCCCGCCATTCAGCGTCCAGCCGACGCCCGTCGTGCCGAAGCCGCTGACGAGCGGCGAGCCCAGCCGGAGCGTCCCGCCCAGGACGGCGGTCCCGCCCGCCGTAGGTGCTGGTGCCGTACACCGCCAGCGATCCCGCCCCCTGCTTGGTCGAGTCCGCCGGTGCCGCCGATGGCCCCGCCGATGCCGAGCGTCGAGGCCGCGACCGTGACCTGCCTGTTTGCCGCGCCGAGAGCGACCGCGCCTGCACCCAGGTCCAGCGCGCTGCTGCCCGTGAAGGCGAAATCCCCGTTCCAGGTCTGGGGATTGTTCTGCGCGAGGGTGATCGCCGCGCCAGAAGTGTTGTCGATGGTGGTGCCGCCGCGATGGTGAAGGTGCCGGTGCTGCCGCCGAGCGCGCTGGCGTTGTTGATCGCCAGCGTGCCGGCCGTCAGGCTGGTCCCACCGGCGAACGTGTTGGTGCCGCCGAGCGTCAGCGGCGCGCTGCCGGCCTTCGCCAGGCCGCCCGCGCCGCTGACGACCCCGCGGATGGCGATGGCTCCGCTCGCCGCATCCACCGTGCGGGTCGCGGCGAAGTGCAGGCCCAGATCGACGGTCTGGGTGGTGACGCTGCTGTTGGTCACGTTGCCGGTCAGGACGATCCCGGTGGCGGTGGCGTACGGCGCGAGCTGCGACCCCGGGATCACCTGCGACGGCGCCGCGGTCGATTCGCCCGGCTTGGCCCAGCCGACCGCGATGTTGTCGCCGCCGCCCCCCTCCTTCTGCAGGGCCTCGATGTAGTAGCGCTGGCCGGCGACCAGGGCGATCGGGGCGGACTTCTGCAGGGGGTCCACGTTCCACTGCTGGATGCCGGTGAAATTCGGGACCGAGGCGATCAGCACCTTGTTCGCCGGGTCCGTGTCGGTGCTCAGCCACAGTTCGCCGTTGTCGTCGGTCGCGATCCAGAAGGTGTAGGTGCCGGTGGTCGGCGCCGTCAGGAAGCCGCGGATGCGCGTCCCGTAGCTGTCCGCCCAGTTCGACGGACCCTCGAAGGTGGTCAGGGTGTCGCTGATGCTGGGGGTGGTGGTGACCGGAATCTGGGAGACGGCGTTGCCGCCGATGCCGGTCCAGACTTCGCGGGTGATCACCCCGGACGTGGCGGCGGGCCCGATAACGAAGGCGCCGGCGCCGGCATTGAAGGTGATGCTGGCGAAGGTGGTCTCCGGCGGGAAGTCGTTGATGGGCGCCAGGCGCGTGCTCCCCGCGAACACCAGGGAGTCGCCAGCCACCGGCGCGATGTCGAAATCCCAGTTGGCGGCCGTCGACCAGTTGTTGTCGGCGCCGCCGCCGTCCCAGACGCGGGTGGTCGGATGCGCGACCTCGGTCAGGGTGACGGTGGTCGCGGTGTAGGCGATCTGGAAGATGCGGCCCGCGCCGGCGAACAGGTCGCCGTTGGCGAGCCCGGTGAACGTGCCGGTGACCGAGCCGGCCGAGACCACGGTGTAGACCCTGCCGAGGGCGGCGTGGGCGATGGTGCTGACGTTCAGGGTGCCGGCGCAGATCACCGCCCCGGAGGTGCTGAGCCGGTCCGCGGTCGGGCCCGTCCCGTCGAGGTCGAGCGACAGCACCGGGCTGCCGGTGAAGGTCACCGCCCCGGTGGTCAGCGTGCCGATGCTGGAGCCCCCGGCGAGGAAGGCCGCGGGCACCAGCGACAGTCCGGCCACGCTGCCGGCCGAGTGCGTCGCGTCGTCCCACAGCAGGTACATGGCGTCGCCGCCGATGCCTTCCTCGTACTGCACGCGCATGCGGTAGGTGCCCGCCGCCAAGGTGGCCTGCACCGGGCGCGACGTCTCCCCCTGGCCGGTACCCCAGCTGTTGCTGCCCCACTCGCTGCCCTCGACCAGGCCGTTGCCGTTGCGATCGAGCCACACCCGGCTGCCATCATCGGAGCGCGTGTACAGCGTCGTGCCGCCGACGGGCACCTGCAGGTAGCCATCCCACTGCACCGAGAAGTTGTCCCAGTCGGCATCGCTGCCACCGATCCCATACGCGGCGCGCTGTGCGGCGGTGCCGAAAGCGCTGGACTGGCTGATCACGTCGTCGGCGCGCGTGCCGGTGATGGTGCGCGTCAGCCGCCAGTCGTCCTCGGTGACGGCGCGCAGGCTGGAGGCCACGAAGCTGGCGCGCAGACCCGGGATGCCGGGGGAGACCGTTCCGCCGCTGGCCACGCCCACCGTGCCCGCGACCGTGCCGGTGCCCGCCAGCGTGCCGCCGGAGGCCACCGTCACCGCGCTGCTGGAGGAGGTCGAACCCGTGACCGTCAGCGTGCCCAGGTCCACCAGCGTGCCGCCGACGTAGGTGTTCGCCCCCGCCAGCGTCGTGAAGCCGCCCGCAGCGCTGCGCTTGACCGCGCCGTCCACGCCGGCTCCGTTGCCCAGCCCCGAGATGACGCCGGTGAACGTCTGCGTGCCGCTGGTGTTGCCGCAGAACACGCGGCTGTTGCTGTCGAGCGCGATGCCACCCGCGTAGGTGAAGCCGCTGCCGGTCAGGATCAGGGAGTGGATGCCGCTGTTGGTGGTGTCGGAGAGGCTGAGCACGGTGCCGGCGGTCCCGCTGAAGCTCGAGGTGGTCAGCGTCAGGTCGTCGCCGTCATCGGATTCGATGGTGCTGCTGGCCGTGACCGACACCGCGTTCGCCAGCGTCGACGGGCCGGTGTGCAGCAGCGTCCCGCCGTTCAGGATGATGGCGCCGGTGCCGGACAGGGCGGCGTCGCCGGGGTAGCTGAGCTTGCCGCCGGTGATGGTGGTGCCGCCGCTGTAGGTGTTGGTGCCGGACAGGACCATCGTCCCGGTACCGGCCTTGACCAGGGCGAGCGTGCCCGAGGTGTTGCGCACGGTACCGAGGATCCCCGAGCCGCCACCGGTCTGGCCGATGGTCAGCACGGAAGCGCCACCGCCGGTGTTGTCGACGACCCCGGCCGCGCCCGAGGACAGGGTGTTGAAGGCCTCGCTCAATCCATTGGTGTCGAAGGTGCCGCTGTTGACCAGGATGGTGGCGTCGTCGTAGAGCTGGTCGCCACCGGTGCCGCCCAGCTTCACCGTCGCGCCGCTCACGGTCAGGGTCGCGCCGCCGATGCAGTGGACGTTGGACGTGCTGGTCTTCGCCAGGATCAGGGTGCCCGCGTTGGCGGTCACGGCCAGGCCGACGTTGTCGGTGGTGCCGCTCAAGGTCAGCGTGTGGGTGCCCGACTTGGTGACCAGTCCGTTCAGCCCCAACCCGCCGCTGAGCACGATCGCGCCGCTGTTCCCGCCGACCCCGTACGTGCCGGAGATGTCGCAGGCCAGGGTCTCGGTGGCGGTGCTGTCGTTGGTGATGGCGCCGGTGATGGCGATGCGGTTGCCGCCGATCGTGAACGCGCCCGCGGTGTTGTCGAAGGTGATCGTGGCGAAGCTGGTGGCGTTGCCGTAATCGCTGGTCGGGGTCAGGCGGGTGGTGCCGGCGAAGACCAGGTCGTCGCCCGCGGACGGCGCGACCCCGCCCACCCAGTTGCCGCCCGTCGACCACATGTCGTCGCCGCCCAGGCCGCTCCAGGTGACCGTCGCGGCGGACGCGACCGGCAGCAGCGCCAGGCACGCCAGCAGCGGCAGCCAACGCGTGAGCGACCGCAGCGTGGACCGGGTCGCAGCGCAGGCATGGGGATCGGCAGTGCCGGTTCGCATGGGGCGGGCGCGGTTCCTGATGACGTGGGTGGAGTCCTGGAATGGGATGCCGGCGAAGCATACCACCGGTCCCCGCGCGGCGACAGTTGGAGCTCATGCAACGTTTGCACCGGATTCGCCCTCCGGTGGCCGCTGGCGGTCGCTCAGGCCAGGAAGGTGCGGAACTGGCCAGCGTGCGCCGCACTCACTCGAACACGACCTGCGCGAAGCCGCGCGCCGCGAACCTCGGCCGGATCGGCTCCGCAGCGCTGGGCGCAGCCGCGTGGATCGTCACCATCAGGACATCATGCCCGGCGCGCGAGCCGTTCCCGTCACTCCTTCGTCTCCTTGTCGATGGCCGCGATGACCTCGTCCTTGGTGGCGAGCAGGTCGGATTTCTCGTCCATGAGATCGGGGTAGCCGCCATGCAGGCCGAGCCGGCACGAGGTGCCATTCGCCCGCGCGAACGCCTGGAGCGCCAGCAGGTCCTCCTGGACGCCGGCGGTCAGCAGTTCCTTGACGAGCTTGAGCAGGGCGGGTTCGGTCCGGCCCAGCAGCATGGCGTTCACCGGATCGATGGCGCGGTCGACCTCCGGGATGGCGACGACCTGGTACCCGCCCACGGCCAGGACCCCCATCGCCTTGGAGATCCTGCCTACGGTGAGCAGCACCACCTTGTGCGCCCACAGGGCGCGGTGGTAGTCCGCATACGTCGCGGTCGCCGCCTGGTGGCGCTCATCGGCCTGCTCCGCCTTCCACTTCTGCAGCTCCTCCTCGGACTTGCGGCCCTGGACCTGTTGCGCCACGACGCCGGCGGCGAGCAACAGGAGCAGGAACCCGACGATCGCGATGTTGAGGACGGCCGCGAGCGACCCTTCCTTGCGCACCCGCCAGGCGTGGATGCCGGTCACCAGCCCGGCCACCAGGGTGATCAGCCCCGACAGCACCAGCCCGATCCCGAACGAGATCCCCGGGCTGACCCCGAACAGCACCATGCCGAGGCTGTTCGCGGACAGCACGACTCCGACGATGAACTGCAGGCAACCGGTGATCAGGCAGATGATGGAGACTCTGGTCATGGACGCCTTCGTGGTGTGGGTGGTCGGGTGCGCAGCCGCGGCAGAATCGGCCAGGAGCGCAGGCGACCCGATGCATCGCCCTGCGCACCTGTCCGCAGTCGCGGATCCTGCCCCGGTGAGAGGTCCTGGCAAGGTCGGGCTCGCCGCTGACGACGGACGTCATCAGGGCAACCACCGTGCAGCGACGTCCGCCGGGATGGCTGGGGGCACCGTCACGTCCGCCGCAACGTCGTCAGGCCGTCGCGACGCTGGTCGCGCCGATCAGGCCGCGGACGACCGCGTCAGCCCCGGCTCTGCGCGGCGAGGGGCGCGCACGCCGGGAGGAGCTCGGCCAGGGATGCGACCCGCGCGACCAGGTCGGCGAAGAGCGGCGTCTTGGTCCAGTAGCGCGTCGCGCCGCAGCGCAGAGCGCGCGCCCGGTCGTGGTCCGCGCGCGACGAGGACATCATGACGGTCGGGACGCCGGCGAGCCTGGGCATGGAGCGCAGCGACTCCAGCACCTCGAACCCCTCCACCAGCGGCATGTTGATGTCGACCAGGACGAGGTCGGGGACGACCGTCTGCAGCCGCACCATCGCCTCGATGCCATCGCAGCAGACCGCGAACCGGGCGTGGATGCGGCACTCGGTGAACGCCTGCTTCAGCAGCTCCACATCCGCCGGATTGTCATCGACGATGAAGATGAGCGGGCTCATGGCAGGGCCGATCGTACGCGTGGTCGGCGGAAATGCCCAGCGCAAATGGTCGTGCAGAATGCAGGAACGCGTGGGCAGGGCGGCCCGGTTCCGCACCGTCGGCGCACGCACCCGGGCAGGTCCCACACCGTGGTCCGACGAGCGCGGCCGTCGCGGTCGCGTGGCTGCGCGAGGGGCGCCCGACCGGAGTCGTCGCCGCTCAGCCCGCGCGCGCCGCCTGGATGGCGGCGACGTCGATCTTGCGCATGGACATCATCGCCGCGAACGCGCGCCGGGCCTCGCCGCCGCCCGCCGCCAGCGCGTCGGTCAGCGCGCGCGGTGTGATCTGCCAGCTGATGCCCCAGCGGTCCTTGCACCAGCCGCACTGGCTCTCGGCGCCGCCATTGCCGACGATCGCGTTCCAGTAGCGGTCGGTCTCCTCCTGGTCGTCGGTCGCGACCTGGAACGAGAAGGCCTGGCTGGGCGCCGGACCGCCGTTCAGGCCCAGGCACGGGATGCCGAGCACGGTGAACTCCACCGTCAGCACGTCGCCCGCCTTCCCACCCGGGTAGTCGCCAGGGGCCTTGTGGACCGCGGTCACGCTGCTGTCCGGAAAGGTCGCGGCGTAGAAGCGCGCCGCCTCCAGCACGTCCTTGGTGTACCACAGGCAGATGGTGTTCTTGGCCTTCATGGTCGTTTTCCTCCGAGGCGGTGAAGTGGCAGGCGACGCGTTCCGGGCGATTCCCGCTGACTGGTTAAGGGGCGACCCGGGCGACGCAACACGCCCTCCGCCGCAGCATCGGCACCAGCACCTTTGGCATGCCCGTCGCTCGCTGCCACGACCGTTCATTCCCCACCGCGACGGACGAAAGGCATCCTGTGAGAAAGCTGATCCTGCGCATGGAACTCAGCCTCGATGGGGTGGCCGCCGGCGAGAATGGGGCCCATCGACCTGGTCGATCACGGCGACGGCGGCTCGTGGAGCGACATCTTCACGACCCTCGAGAACGTGGACGCGATGCTGATCGGCGCCGCCACGCACCGCGAGTACCTCGACCACTGGCAGGCCGCGCTGACCAGCCCCACCGCGCCGCCCAACGAGCGCAGGTTCGCAGCGATCGCCGCCAGGACGCCCCACTTCGTCCTCTCGCGCACCCTCGGCACCGTGGCTTGGCCGAACGCCAGCGTGCTCGCGGGCGGGGTCGCCGGCATCGCGGCGCTGAAGCGGCAGGAGGGACGCGATATCGTCCTGTGGGGCGGACCGACGGTCGCCGCGGCGGCCATCGACGCCGACCTCGTCGACGAGTACCACATCGTCACCCACCCGGTCATCGCCGGCCGCGGCAAGAAGCTCTTCGCCGGGGTCGCTGGCGCACGCCGGGTGCGCCACCTCGGCACCAGCACCTTTCCCTCCGGCGTGGTCCTGGTCAAGCACGCGCGCGCATGACCCCGCGTGGCCGATCAGGACCGGCAGCCGTGGCGCGCCGGGCGCCGACCCGGATTCAGGGCGCGATCTCCACGTGCGTGGTGCTGACGCACAGCCCGCGCACATCGGTGGCGAGCAGGAAGCAGGTCAGCGGCCGGGCGGCCGGCAACGCGACCGACACCGCGCCCGCATGGTCCTCGGCCGGGAGCGTCCGCCACGCGCGCTGCTGCCACTTCCCCGTATCGGTGGTGTAGCACAGCTCGACCTTGGCGATGTCGACCGTGCCGGCGAGGCTGGCGGTGAGGCGGCCGGCCGCGACCTGCGGCTCCGTGAAGGTGGCCAGCGGCAGGCCCCCGGTCAGGATCCCGTCGATGAAGGTGTCGACCTCGAGCATCGTCCAGATGTGGCCGTGAGGCAGGTTGATCTTCAGGCTGAGGGCCTTGGGCGCCTGCACCAGGGCGAACGATTTGCGGTGGCTGTCGAGCGGGTAGGCGAAGTCGTTGGTGCCGTTGACGAACAGCATCGGGCACGTCGCCCCGCCCAGGTAGCGCGACGGGTCGAAGGCCTGGACCCAGCGCGCGCGGCGGGCCTCGTCCATCTTCGCGAACTGCGGATCGACCCAGTAGCTGTCCTCAGCCAGGAAGCCGCACCCGTAGACCGGCACCGCCGCCTTGAAGCGGTGGTCGAGTCCGGCGACGATGCAGGTCAGGTAGCCGCCCCAGCTGATGCCGGTCAGCGCCGTGCGCTGCGGGTCGACCTCGGGCCGCGCGAGCAGCAGGGAGTGCGCGCGCAGCACCGCCGCCACCGCGTGGTAGGTCCACATGTCCCGGACCCCGTCCCCGCTGAAATCGCGGAACTTCTCCTCGTCGTTCTGGTCGGGACCGCCACCCGGCAGGCGTCCCGCCGGGCCGTTGCCGGCGGTGTCCATGGCCAGGGCGGCGTAGCCGCGCTGGGCCCAGTGCTCGGTCCACTCGCGGAAGGCCTTGCCACCTCCACCGTGCACCAGCACCACGCCGGGGAAGGGGCCGGCCCCCGCCGGCTTGGCGTAATACGCGAACACCTGCGTCGGCTTCCCGTGCAGGGGCTCCCCGACGTAGGTGACCTCCTGGACCAGGCCGCTGACCGCGCCCCAGGTCGCCGCCGGGGTGCGCTCCAGGGCGGGCACATCCCACGGACCGCTCTCGCCGGCGGCCAGCCCCGTGCCGGGCGCGACGCAGACGGACAGCGCGAGCACGAGCAGCGCGGACAGCAGTGCGGACGTGGCGGCGCGGTTCCGCGGTGAGGACGTCTCCCGCCCCGCGCAGGTGCGCAGCGGCGGGTGGCCCGGGAAGCAGCTGATCATGGTGGTTCCACGCTGGTCGATGACAGGGTGCGGAGGGCGTCCTGCAGGTCTACCGGCCCCCGGTGCCGCCGTTGGGGAGGACCGGCCCCGTCGTCACGCGCTGCGCGCCCCGATGCACTGGGAACGCTAGACCGCAGCCACCGCTTCATCCGCCGACGGACCGTACAGCGCCGGCAGCGGCACGCCGACCATGCGCAGGTAGACGTCGAGCTGCCCGCGGTGGTGGATGAGGTGGCTGAGGACGAAGGAGCGCATCACCGCGATGCGCGTCTGCGTGAAGATGGTCCGGTCCCCGACCCGCAGGGTCCAGGGCGCGAGCAGGTCCGCGTCGCTCGCCGCCACCAGCGCCGCGCGCGACCCGGTCACGCCCGCGGCGAGGTGCGCGAGCAGGCCCGGCGCATCGGCGAAGGCGGGCACGTGGAAGACCGCGCTGGCGGGCGCCGCGAAGTCCAGCTCCGGCCGCGTCAGGGCGGCCACCGCCCAGTGCGGGATGGTGGCGATGTGCATGGCGAGGTCGCCGAGCGCCATCGAGCGCGGGTGCGGCTTGAAAGCCGCCTGCGCTGCGGGCACGCGCTCGAGCAGCCGGCGCGTCGACGCCATCTCGTAATCGAACTGCGGAGTCAGGGTCTCGCTGATCCTCATGGCACCTCCCTCGTGGAGGCCCTTGTAGAACCTCCAGCCGCACGGGCAACGGCTCCCCGAGAGCGCGCACCGCCGCTGCCGGGACGTCGACGGACCTCGGCCGGGGGCGGCGCTCCGGCCCACGGCGGGGAGTCCCCGACCGCGTCCACCGGGATCATTTCTGGATGTACTTGGCCAGCTTGTGCGTGGCGACGCCGAGCGGCCGCCCGCCCTGGTCGGAGACGACGATCTTCACCGCGTAGAACACTTGGGCCTTCCCTGGAGCGCTCTCTTCCTGCGTCGTGACCGTGACCACCGCCGTGAGCTTCGGTTTCGCCGCGAAAGCGGGCCCGGTGAACGCGTCGTTCACCTGCGCCACGACCAGCGCGGCGCTGGGATCCTTCTCGTCGCTGGCGTGGGCCGACAGCGCGTAACCACCTGCGCCGAAGCGCGCATCGAGCTGCTTCGCGAAGCTGGCGAGCGCAGCCCGGCTGCATGCGAGCGCGTCCGCCTGGTTGAAGCGGCCCGACAGGTCGGGGCCCTCCGCCGCGGTCAGCCGCGTCGCCATCAGGATCATGAACAGCAGCATCTTCGACACGGCGCGGCTCCTGGAGTGCCTGGTGGTGGAAACGTCCATCGCCTCCATTCGGACAGCATCCGCGACGCGCCCGCTCTGGCAAGCGGAGCCCGACCGCCATAGGAGGTCCGTGGGGATTCCTTGGGCCGTTCAGGAACCCGGGAGCCGCGCCTTCCGCGCCGCGTCACTGGTCCTGGGCTGCGACGAGCGCTCCCCCGCGCTCCACCCCGGCGGGGCGCACGGTCACGATGCTCACCGCGAGCGGTCCCTCCTCCGTGCCATCGTTGACGGAGACGGTGATCCGCCTGCTGGCGACGTGCGCATGAGGCGCGGTGTTGTCGTAGACCAGCGTGCGCAGGACCGCCTGGTAGTGGTCGGCGGTGTCCACCCCCGTCAATGCGAGCAGGCCGGTCGACGCGTCATAGCGTTTGGTGATCCCCGTGCCGCAGACCCGCGCGTCGAGCCGTTCGTCGCCGCCATCGGGCGTATCGGCGATCCGGACCGAAACGCCGGCGACCGTGAGCTGGATCTTGTCCGTGAGCGTGGCGGCGGACGGATCCACGATCGCGACCGGCCCACCGCCTTCCAGGAAGGTCGCGACGTGGCCGGAGCCGTCGATCAGCGGTCCATTGAGGTCGGCCACTGCGGGCTGGTGGGCGATGGTGAAGGTGGCGGCGACCTCCAGCGCCCGGAGCTGCGACGGGGCGAGCAGCGCGAGCAGGATCAGCGCAGGTCCTCGCCATCCCAGGGCGGTGACGGCGCTGCCGGTCGCCGCGTCGCGGGCGACGGTGGTTGCTGGGGGCATGGGTGGCTCCGGTGGTTGGGGACTGATCGCCCACGCTCGGAAGCGCATGCAGGATGCGTGCCAAATGCCGCTTTCCCGGTCCCCCTGTGCTGCCCGGGCTTTACAGAAGCAGCTGGGGAATGGCGGTGGCTGCAGCACCAACAATTGGGTCTGCCACTCCAAGGATTGTGCCACCCGGTGGGGTGCGCGGCGGGTCGTTACGCGACCGCGTAACCGCGCGCCGCCGGTTCCCCGTTAGCGTTCCCCCACGCCTGCGCGCCCCGGCATCCCGTCGCGGGCCGCACGGACCCGGGACGCCCATGCGCATCCACCTGCCATTCTGCTCCCTCCTCCTCGCCCTGGCGGGATGCGCCGACCGCGCCGCCGAGGCGCGCAAGGAATCCGTGTTCGACGGCCGCTCGCTCGCCGGCTGGTCCGCGCCCGACGCCAGCTACTTCCACGTCGAGGACGGGGCCATCACGGGCGAGACCACGCTCGCGCACAATCCACCGCGCACCCAGTTCATCGTCTGGCAGGGCGGCGCGGTGGCGGACTTCACGCTGACCTTCGAATTCCGCATCTTCGGCCCGGCCTCCAATTCGGGGATGCAGTTCCGCAGCCGGGTCGGGGACCAGGGGCTCGTGCACGGCTACCAGGCCGACATCGATGGCCAGGGGCGGTTCACCGGCGGCATCTGGGATGAGAATGGTCCGCGCAGATCGCTGTCCGCGCACGGCCAGCACACCGTCATCGCAGCCGACGGCACGCGCACCGCCACCCCCCTGCCGGAGGCCGCCGCGCTCGATGGCCTGCGCTACGACCAGTGGACGCGCTACGAGGTGAGCGCCGTAGGCCCGCGCATGGAACTGCGCATCAACGGCGTCACGGCGACCATCCTCGAGGACCATGAATCCGGCAAGGCGGCCGGTGCCGGCGTCCTGGCGATGCCCGTCATCCCGGGAGAGCCGATGAAGGTGCAGTACCGCAACCTGCTGCTCGAGCGGCGGTGAGGGCATTGTCGTCGCGCAGTGACGGTCAGCGGCACTTCCGGAAACCGCGCCTTCATCGCCGCCCTGGACCAGGCCCGGCCGGCCCTGGGCGGCGAAGTGCGCCTGCGCGCGGTGGTCTGGCACCAGGGCGAATCGGACGCCGAGCTGCCGGCGGGCGCGTACCACGCGCTGCTCACCGCCTTCATCGCGCGGGTGCGCGAGGACCTCGGCGAGGCGCACCTGCCCTTCGTGGTCGGCGAGGTCTTCGACAACGGCAAGCGCGACGCGGTGCGCGCCGCGCAGCGCGCGGTCGCCAGCGAGATCCCCGGCGTCGTGTTCGTGCCGGCGACGGGCACCGTCACCTGGGACAAGGGCACCCACTTCGACGCGGCCAGCCAGCTCGAGATGGGTCGGCGCTATGCGGCGGCGTTGGCGCCGCTGCTGGGGCCGGGCGCGGCTGATGGTGTGGCGCCGGGACGGCGTTGAAGCTTCACTTCACCCCCGCGGTGAAGTGGACTATGAGCTCCACCTGCGGCGGATATGGGGTATACGGGCGCTGGCCCGTCCTGAACCCTGCGCCCGTGATATGCCGTCCAGCCAGGGCGATGGCTGGTCGCCGGGCGATCCCTTGGAACCAGCGCATGCTCCGTCCCGCCCTGCTCGTCCTGTGCGTCTCTCCGCTCTTCGCCCAGGTGGCGCCGCCGCCCGTCAGCACCGATCCGCCGCTGCGCGACCTGCGCACCCTGATGTGCGATCGCGGCCAGGAGCTCTACCACGACGACTTCGACGCCCACAGCCCGCCCGCCTGGGGCGGCTGGTCGGCGGGGGAGTGGACCACCAGCAACGGCATCATGCGCGTCGCCTACACCGGCGGGCACCCGGTCTACCACGAGCACAAGCTGCCGCTGAAGGACGTGGTGATGCAGATGTCGTTCCGCTTCGACGAGGGCGTCGACTTCATCGGCATGGGCATGGACGGCGGACCGCACCACCACGACCTGATGTGGAACTTCCACCGCACCTCGGTGGACCTGCAGCGGGCTCCCGACGTCGGCGGCAAGGATGGGCACGACCAGATCGACAGCGCCAAGGTGAACTTCGAGTCCGGCAGGTGGTACACCATGATGATGGAGCTGTGCGGCACCGAGATGGTGGTCACGGTGGATGAATCGGTCCTGCTCTACGGCTCGGCGGAGGGCATCGACTGCAACAAGGACTCCATCGTCCTCACGGCCAGTCCCAGCGCGAACAAGTACGCGTCCTTCGCCCACGCCCGGCTGTGGCGCGCGAACCTCAAGCCCGGCTGGGCGCAGAAGCGCGAACAGGTGAAGCGGCTGCTCGCGCAGCGGAGCGAGGCGACGCCCGAGGCGGTCAGCCTGCTGCTGCAGGACGACCCCGGGCGCTCGCCGCCGTTCTTCGCCACTCCGGCGGCGGTTCCCAAGGTGGCGCGGATCGAGGCCCAGATCGCCGCCGGCGGCGTCGTCCCCGGCAGCAAGGCCCTGGAGCACCTGACCAGCGACAAGGACGCGGCCACCGCAGCGGCGGCCACCGCCAGCCTGGCGGTGGTGGCGGCGTGGAAGCAGGCGATGGACGCCGCGATCGCGCGTGGGATCGCCGCCGGCGACCTCTACGGCGCCGCCGAGACGGCCATGGCGATGGGCAAGCTCCACCCCGGCGACCCCGGCAAGGCCTACCGCGACCAGGCGGCGGAGCTGAAGAAGGACCCCGCGTACACGGCCGGCAAGGAGTACCAGAAGCTGGCCGGGGCCGCCTTCGCGGTCCGGGCGGCGCCGGGCTTCGCCGCCGTGGTCGAGACCTTCGTGAAGAAGTACCCCGACGGCTACTATGCCCAGCTGGCCCCGCACCTGGTCGTCAAGTGAGGACGATGCCGATGCGGACGATGCGGTAGCGCAGCGCGCCGTCCGGACCCGTCACCGCCTCAGCGCTCGCGGACGACGACCCCGAGGCCGTGCGCCTGCAGGAACGCGCGCACCTGGGCGCGCTTCGGCCAGAGCGCCGCTGGGGCGCGCCAGAAGCTGCCATCGGCGAACTGCACCCCGCCGCTGATGTCGCCATCGTCGTCCCGCTCGAATGCGAGGATGACCTGCGCCCCCGCAGCCAGCGTGCGGCGTTCCCTGGTCTTCCAGAATCCGCAGCAGGACCGTTCGAGGGTGAAGTCCACCCCCTCGGGACGGCCATCCATGACGATGTCGTGGTTCGGGAAAAGCGTCGCCACCAGCACCACGGCGGCGCCGATCCCGCAGATCAGGGGATATCTCCAGAAATGCAGGTCGTGATGCGCCTCGATCCAGATGTAGGCGAACAGGCCGCCCACCGCCACGCCCCAGCGCTCGCCGTGCCCCTCGCGGATGGCGAGGGCGCTCATGGCGAGGCCCCACGCCCACCGCCACGGTGGTACGGCCGGGCTGGAAGGGCTGCGGACATGCGCTGCTCCGATGGACCCTGGTGGATCGTGGTGCTGCCGGGTCGTGCCCCGGAGCATACACCACGATCGGGAGTCGCCCGCCGACCCTCACCGGCGCATCAGGGCCGCGGCGGAATGACCGTGGGATGCCAGTCCCACGGTGCCTCACCGCTTCGGCGGCGGCAGGTCCGTGATCCCATAGGTGTCCTCGAGGCGCGCGACCGGATCGAGCATGGCGTAGCTGAGCCACGGCAGCCACATGTCCACGCCGCGCCCGCGCGGAACCGCCAGCGAGATCGCCTCGGGGCAGAGCCCGGCGTGCCCGTAGCCGAGCGATCCACCCACGTCCACCGCCGACTTGGTGTCGTACAGGAACCGGCGGGCCATGTCCCCGTAGTGCGCATCGCCGCCCAGGCGGAAGAGCCGGTAGTACGAGAACGCGGCCCCCGCCAGGAAGAGGTCCGCACCCGAGTGGCCGGTGGCGATCAGGCTGAACCCGGTCGAGGACGCCGCCTTGGGGAACCGCGACGCCGCGTCGTCGGCCGGCACCGCGATCCGCCAGGAATACTGCCAGGTCTCGGTGAAGTCCGCCGCCTGGCCCGCGGCCTCGAGCCAGCGCCGCTCCCCGGTCGCCTCGTGCAGCGCCAGGAAGGCGTCGAGCGCGAGCGTCCCCGCCTCCTTGTCGATCACGTTGGGATTGTCCGGCGTACCGCCGACGTAGGCGAACGCCTGGTGGACGTGGCTCCAGCAGAAGTCGCCGGCGCGCAGCGCCGCGCTGCGGTAGGAGCCCTCACCGGTGGCGGCCGCGAGCGCGAGCAGGAACGGGATGGGATGCGTGGTGTTCAGCCGGCCCTCGTCCGCGACGCGGCCGTCCCAGGCGTATGCGCGGCACCACGATCCATCGGCCTGCTGGTGGGCGACCAGCCAGTCGCCGAACCGGCGGCAGAAGCGCAGCCACTCCGGTTTCGCGCGCCCGTGGCTGCGCATCACCTCCCAGGCCCGCAGGGCGCCCCCCAGGCCATCGCTCGCCACGCGCAGGAAGGTGTCGTACGCGCGCCAGTGCGGCTGGGGGAAGACATCGAACCAGGTGCGGGGCAGGCCTTCGGCGGTGAGGGCGCGGGCGCTCCAGAAGTCCACGACCCCCTCGCCGCGCCGCACGAGCTGCTCGTCGTGCGCGACCAGGCCCTGGCGGAGCACGAGGAACGCCAGGGGCAGCTGCTGACCGACGAAACCCATCTGGTAGTTGATGTCCGCGTCGTTCTCCAGGTCGCCACGCGGCAGCTTGAGGCGGAAGGGGATCCCCGGACACCCGTTGCGCTCGATCGTCCAGTCGGTCACGAGCTTCATGCTCGCCGCAGCGGCGGCGCGCAGGTCCGTGGCGAGGACGGGGGGCGCGATCTGGGCGTACGCCGTGCGCCACGCGGCGCGCATGGCCCCGGGGAAATCCGCGTGCCGGGCGAGGGCGATCAGCAGCCGGTAGGCGTGCGGCGCATCCGCGCGGACCGGATGGAAGCGCTCCGCCCAGCGATGACCGGGATCCACGGACCCGTCGGCGCCCGGGCAATAGCTGCGCTGGCCCTCCGACCCCGGGTACCAGAAAGCCACCGTGGGGGTCGCCTGGGAGTGGACCCCCAGGGAGGCGACCTGGATGCGCGCATCGATGACGCGGCCCCCAGCTTAGTCCGCGACGCAGGTGGACCCGTCGGGAGCCAGGTGGGCGATGGCGAGCGTGGCGCCATCCCGCACGCGGCGCATCATCACCAGGGGCAGCGCCATGCGGTCCTCGCGCACCAGCAGGTAGTCGTCGCCGAGATCGGCGGCGAGCGCCTGCGCCTGGGCGTCGTGGTTGTCGCGGTAGAGGACGCCTGGGATGAAGTAGTCGTGGTCGCGCAGCGGGACCGGCGCATCCTCGCGGATGCCGAAACGGGTCTGGAAACCCGCATCGGTCGTGGTGCCCGGGATGACGGCGACCGTGCGCGCGAGCACGACGGAATCGGCCACCGGACCTGTGGTGTAGGTATCGGTGAAGCGGAAGGTGCTTCCACCCGGCGTATGGAGTTCGCCACGACCCTGGACGGCTTCGCCCTGGCGCACGAGCGTGGCGTATCCACCGGTGATCTGGCGCCTGGTACCGTCGCCCTGCACGATAGACACCGACAGCGGTTCCGGGACCCGGTACCCGGGCTTCCCATCCAGTGCCACGTGGATCTGCCGCCCTGGCGCGGTGACATCGGCGGTGAGCGTGACGTTTCCCGACGTCACCGCCTCCACGGCGTCGAGGCATGGTGGCAAGGCCGACAAGGCCAGCATGACCAGGCCCAGGTTGATCCGCTCGTCGCTCATGATCCGCATATTCCTCTTGCGCCTTGCCCACATCGCGGCTGGAGATGCCGTCGTGGGAATCAAGCTGTCGATATTTCCTTCGCGGGACGGATGAATACGAATAATCCCGGCTCTGGACGGGATTGGCGGCACATCCCGATTTCACCGGGGGAACCCGGACCGCAGCTCCAGCGACCGCTTCGAGGGGTCCGTTGCGCGCGCGGTGCCAGGCGGGAGCATCCCCGCATGCACATCCTCATCACGGGCGGCGCGGGCTTCATCGGTGTGCGGGTGGCCCGGCGCCTGCTGGCCGACGGCCACCTCCGCACCGCCGCTGGAGCGCAGCCGATCACCCGGCTGACGGTGCTGGACCACGTGGCCGCCAGCGGCCTGCCGGACGATCCGCGCATCCGCGGGGTGACCGGCGATGCGGCGGACGCCGCCACGCTGGATGGGATCATCGCGGACGGCGTCGGGGCGGTCTTCCACCTCGCGGCGGTGGTCAGCGTCGCCGCCGAGCGCGATTTCGACCTCGGCCTGCGCGTCAACCTGCACGGCACGCTGGCGCTGCTCGACGCGTGCCGCCGCGCCGGGCGCGCGCCGCTGTTCATCAAGGCCAGCTCGGCCGCGGTCTACGGCGGGCCGCTGGCCGCGGAGGTCGGCGAGGACACCGCGCTCTTCCCGCAGACCTCCTACGGCGCGCAGAAGGCCATCGGCGAACTGCTGGTCGACGACTACAGCCGCAAAGGCTTCATCGACGGGCGCTGCCTGCGCCTGCCGACCATCGTCGTCCGTCCCGGAGCGCCCAACCTGGCGGCCTCGTCCTTCGCCAGCTCCCTGGTGCGGGAGCCGCTGATGGGGCGCAGCTACGTCTGCCCGGTGCCACGCGAGACCGCGGTGTGCCTGCTGTCGGTGCGGCGCGTGGTCGAGAGCTTCATCCACGCCGCCGCGCTGCCGGCGGCGGCGCTCGGTCACACCCGCGCCGTGCAGCTTCCCGGACTGACCATGACGGTGGACGACATGGTCCGGGCCCTGGGCGAGGTCGGCGGGACCGGCGCCCTGGCCCGGTTGTCCTTCGCGCCCAGCCCCGAGATCGTCGCCATCGTCAAGGGTTGGCCGGTGCGCTTCGCGCGCACGCGCTCGGCGGCGCTCGGCTTCCAGGCCGACTCCAGCGCGCGCCAGATCATCAGCGACTTCGTCGCCGATGAGCTGGGCGGCAGCACCCTGCCATGACCGGGAACCTGCGCATCGGTTGGATCGGCACCGGCCTGATGGGCTCCCCCATGGCGGCCAACCTGCTCCGCGCCGGCTGCGCCGTCACCACGTGGAACCGCACGCCCGCCAAGGCGCAGCCGCTCCTCGACCAGGGCGCCGCCTGGGCCGCGACACCGGCCGGGCTGGCGGCGGGGTGCGACGTGCTGATGACCTCGTTGACCGACGCCAGCGCGGTCGGCGACGTCCTGGTGCGCCAGGGCGCCGCCGCGGCGCTGCGTTCCGGCGCGCTGATGATCGACCTCAGCTCGATCACCCCGGCCGCCGCCCGCGACCACGCGCGCCTCCTGGCGGGCACGGGCGTCGCCCACCTCGACGCGCCGGTGTCGGGCGGCACGCGCGGCGCGGCCTCGGCCTCGCTGGCGATCATGGTCGGCGGCGAAGCGGCGGCGTTCGCACGTGCCCGGCCGGTGCTGTCGCTCCTGGGCCGGCCCACCCACGTCGGCCCCGCCGGGGCCGGCCAGATCGCCAAGCTCGCCAACCAGGTGATCGTCGCGGTCACCCTCGGCGCCGTGGCCGAGGCCTTGACCCTGGCGGCGCGCGCGGGCGCCGACCCCAGCGCGGTGCGCAGCGCGCTCAGCGGCGGCTTCGCCGACAGCCGCATCCTGCAGGAGCACGGCGCCCGCATGCTGGCGGGCGACTACGCGCCCGGCGGCACGGTGCGCAACCAGATCAAGGACCTCGACGCGGCCAGCGCGCTCGCCGACGAGTCCGGGCTCGACCTGCCGCTGCTGCTCGCGACCCGGATCCAGTTCCGCGCCGTCGCGGACGAGGTCGGCGACCAGCTCGACCACAGCGCGATCCACCGATTGCTGATGCAGCGCTCAGGCTGATCGGCGGATCACTTCCCGGTGAACACCGGCGCGATGGTCAGCGATTTTCGCACGCTCGGATCTCCAGCGCCTTCGCTCCTCCAATCGTCACCCTTCATGTCGAGGGCGATCCGGGCGCCATCGAGTCCGGCGACCACGTCCCCCCACGGCGTCAGTGGACCGCCGCCGACGCACATGGCGTTGCGGCGTTCCGCTGCCGCGGGAAGTCCCCGTTCGATGGCGCGGACGATGCCATCATGGCGGACCTGGGAGTTCAGCGCACCAGCCGACGTGCCCCGCCGAATTCCCATCAACGAGCACGTCGACGCCCGACGTCGTTTCCCGAGGCCGCGGGCGGCACCAGCGTGATGACGTGGGCAGTGGTCGGCGTCGGCATGAGCGTCGTGCTCAGCAGGCGTTCCACATGGCGCCCCATTCGAGGTGGTCACATCAAAAACAGCGAATCCCTGCTCGCCGGGCTTCCGGCTGTGCTCATTGGCGGCGCTGATCAGACGATCCACCAGCCAGAAGGGAACCTGGGCATCGATGCGGAGCTCGAGACTGACATTGAGGATCGAGCGGTCGGGAAGGTACGGGTGGACGATGGTGTCGGCTTGCGCTCGTGCACGATCGAAAATCGCCTGGATCCTGCCGATCCCGTCCACCTGCGGGTTGCCCAATGCGAAATAACTCGTTGTTCACGCGGGCTCGGAACCAGACCCGCTCCTCATCGAAGATCGGCTGCACGTTCACCACGATGCGTTCCCATTCCTTGGGCTCCTTGATGTACGTGGGCCGCTCGCCATCGGCACCTGCAACGGATAGGTTTCCAACGCGGCGGCCCGCATCCCGGAGACGAGTGCAGCAATGGCGCCAGGTCGCCCAGGAGCGTCGGGCCCCAGGAATCGATCCGGTCCTCGTACAGGTGCGGATCCGGGTTCTGGATGGGATGATCGATGCCGCCGTTGAACACCGCAGCATGATACATGCGGGTCCTCACCACCGGTTCGAGCCAGGGCGAATGGCGCATGACCCAGTCCGGGGCGAAGTAGGGCAGCCAATACCACAGTCCGACGCAGGTGGCAGACACGAAGCCCAGGCAGATGCCGGTCAGGACGATCCCGAATCCCAGTCGTCGGGAGGGAGGCATGGATCCAGGCCCCAGCCCCTATTTCACCGGAGGCGCCTTCCCGGTCAAACCGCGGTGCACCGCCGTGGCGATCGCGGTCGCCCCCTCGGTGTTGGGGTGGACCCGGTCGGGGATCAGCGCGTCCTTGCCGACCAGCGCGGCGTGCACATCGATGATGACGGACTTGGTGGCCTTGGCGGCGGCGTCGATCAGCGGGAACTCCGCCACCGTGTTGGCCTCGCTGATCCCGAAGTTCCCCTTTCCCGCGATGAAGGGCGGGTAGCAGATGAAGACGCGCGGCTTCGACGGCAGCGCGGTGAACTTCCCGATCAGGTCTTCGTAGTCGGCGGTGAAGCTGTCGCGGTGCACCCAGTTCTGGGGCTTGGTGTCGTTGGTGCCCAGGATGATGACCACCACGTCCGGGGCGAAGGCGATGGCCTGGGCGAAGGCGCCCTCCTTCTGGTAGGGCTTGTCGCCGCTGTTGAGCAGGGTCGAGCCGCTGACGCCGAAGTTCCGCACCTCCCACTTTCCACCCAGCATCGCGCCGGATCTGGTCGGGCCACGATTGCCCGCTCGCCGCACCGACGCCCTGGGTGATGCTGTCGCCGACGCAGGCGAGCTTGATGCTCCCGGGATGATCCGCGCCCGTGACCGGGGCCGGTTCGGACGCCCAGCAGATGGGTGCGAGCACGGATCCCAGGAGCACGATGATGGCGAGGTGGTGGCAGTGCGGTGACATGGGCATCCTTGGAAGGTGGACCTGGCGGGAATCCCCTGGACCCTCCGCTGGCCGGCGGGCACGCGGCGGACGAGGTGCGCTTGCCGCATGGGATGCGGGGGCGTCCGATCCGATCCGGAGGTCGCTGCAGTTTAGCCCGGGACCGGCTGCATGCACGTCCGCGATGGCGCTCGACCGGTCGACTGCTTCACGCGCTGCTCGGCGCGAGGTCCGCGCCGAGCAGCTGGTCGGTGGCGTCGTGCGCGGGCTGCGCGTCCCCCGCCGGTCGCGCCTGCGCGCAGCGCCAGCGCTCGAGCGCCTCGTCGAGCGGACCCATCAGGCCACCGCGTTCACTGGTCAGGGCGGTGGCGCGCGGGATGAAGTCCGGCGCCGGCACCGGCACCAGCAGGTCGCGATCGAGCCCGGCCAGCTCCGCGCCGCGGCGGGCGAAGTCGTACCAGGTGATCGGGCCGCTGTTCGCCAGGTGCCAGATCCCCACCTCGCCGTCGATCAGCAGGTCCAGCATGGCGTGGACCAGGTCGGGCAGGTGGGTCGGGGTCATCGCCACGTCGTGGTACGCCTCGAACGGCCGCCCGTGCGCGATCGCCCGCATGGCCCTGCCCAGGAAGGAGCGCTCGTCGTCGGCGGAGAAGAACGCCGCGGAGCGCACGATCAGCGCGCGCGGCGCGCTCAGGCCGATCGCCTCCTCGGCGCGGGCCTTGCTGTGCCCGTAGACGTTGCGCGGCGCGGGGCGGTCGGACTCGCGGTACGCGGCGGCGCTGTCGCCGGCGAAGACCTGGTGCGAGGACATGAACACCGCCGGTATCCCCAGTTCGGCGCAGGCGCGCGCGAGGACCACCGGGCCATCGTGGTTCTCGCGCCAGCAGCGCGCGCCGTGGAATTGCGCCCCACGCACCTGGGCGAAGCCGGCGGCGTTGACCACCGCCCATGGCCGGTGGCGCTCCAGCGCCGCCCGCACCGCCGCGGGGTCGGCGATGTCGAGCTCGTCGCGCGCGGTGGCCACGGTCGTCAGGCCGCGCAGCGCGCAGGCGCGCAGGCAGGCCGCGCCGAGCAGGCCGGACTTCCCGGTGACCAGCAGGGGCGCAACGCCCTGCGGGACCGGCTCGACCGGGATGTCCCGGCCGATGTCGTAGGTCAGGCGCACCGAGCGCCGCCACCAGCCCGGCGCCTGGAGGACGGGGTGCTGGAGGGGCCGGCCCTTGGCGAAGCCCTCCACCAGGCGCGCGAGGGCGGTCGGCCGGGGCCGCGGGGCGCGCACGTCGAACAGCCCGGGCTCGTAATAGCCGGCGCTGCGCGTCAGCAGGCTGTTCCAATCGAAGGCGCCGAGCCCGGCCCAGGCGGTGACCGCGCGCAGGTCGACTCCACCGGCGCGCAGGCGCTGCGCGGTCGCCCACATCTCCGCGAACCAGCGCAGCTGCTCGTCGCGGCTGCACTGCAGGTGGGTCTCGGTCACCGCCAGGGGCAGCCGGTAGCGGTCCCAGGCCTCGCGCAGCAGCGCTTCGGGGCCCGCCAGCGCGCAGGCCCGCACCGCTTCGACATCGGCGTAGCGGTCGCGGCCGTTGCCGCCGTGGGTCGCTGGCGGGAACCGCTCCAGGCGATGGTCGAGGTAGCGCTCGCTGGTTATATAGTGGTTGATGCCGATGATGGCGGGCGGGCACGGGTGGGCGGCGAGGTGTTCGAGTGCGGCGGGTTCGAGCCCCGCGTGCAGCAGGTACGACCAGGCGCGGTGGCCGGGTCGCACCCGGCCGCACAGCAGGTCGAGCGACAACCAGCGCCGGGTGTTCTCCCAGGCGGCCTGGTAGGCCAGCTCCGGCGTGCTCCAGATCTTGCCCAGGTCCTCGGTCTGGACGAGCCGCGCCGCGGGGACCTCCGCGCGGATCGCGACCATCGAGGCGGCGATGGCCCGGCACTGGGTGAGCAGCGCGGTGGCGAAGCAGCGCTGGTCGGTCCCGTGCGGGTACCACAGCCCGTAGAGGCCGCTGAAGCGCGCGGTGGTGAGCGGTTCGTTGATCGGCGTCCAGTCCGCGACCCAGGGGTAGCGCCGCGCGCAGGCCGCCGCGTGGTCGGCGAGGCGCGCGGGGAAGTCGGGATCGACCAGGCTGGTCCCGGGCGGGCCGCTGCCGTGGTGGAGCAGGCCGACGATCGGGCGGATGCCGAGTTCGCGCAACCGCTCCAGGCGCCGGTCCGACCACTCCCAGCGCGTGTCCTCGGGCTGCGCGGCGACACGCTCCCACAGCACGGGGTAGCGCATGGCCTTCACCCCGAGGCCGGCGAAGAGCTCGAGGTCACCGTCCCGCGCGGCGTGGCCACTGCGCTCGAGTTGATCGAACCAGCGGTCGCCGACCCGGTTCACGGAGCACTCGATGCCCGCCCAGGCTTCCAGTCCGGGGTCGCTGATCGGCTGCTGGCTCATGCGGGACTGTTCCTCCGTGGAACGACGGCAGGCCGTCGCATCTGGCCGGGGTGTAGCCCATCCCATGCCATCCTCCGCCGGCATCCCACGGCGACGATGCGCTGCGCCAGCGCTGGCCGGAAGCGTGCCCTCGCGGCCTGCGCTGCGCACGCAAGTGCAAGGGCCTTCCAGGCATGCGCCGCGGCGGGGCGGGACCGCACGGGGGGACTGGAGCGGGGTGGCGCTATGACGATATGGAATATCGGCCGCTGCGAGCCACGTCAGGTTGCACTACGGGGCCGCCCCGCGCCCGTGGCGCGACATCGTTCACGGCGCCTTGGCGAACTCGCCGCGCAGCGCCGCGGCCCACAGCGCATAGCCCTGGTCGGTGGGATGGCAGGCGTCGCCCATCAGCTCGGGGGGGATGGTGCCGGCGGCATCGACCAGCTGCGCGCCGATGTCGATGAACGCGTGGTGCTCCTGCGCGGCGTAGGCGGCGAGCAGGCGGTTGACCTCGGCGATCTTGGGCCTGAAGGCGTCGTCCGCCTTGCGCCCGCGCGGCAGCACCGCCATGTGCACGATCCGCGTCTGCGGCGACATCGCGCCGATCCGCTGGCTGATCGCGGCGATCCCCGCGACGATCTCCGCCGGCGTGTTCTCGCGCGCGTGGGCGGTGCCGGTGAGGTTGTTGGTGCCGATCAGCAGCACCACCCAGCGCGGGTGCAGGCCGGTGAATTCGCCGTGGTCCAGGCGCCACAGGACGTTCTGGGTGCGGTCCCAGCCGAAGCCGAGGTTGAGCACGCGGCGGCCGGCGAAGGCGGCCTTCCAGGCCTCCGGGCCGCGGTTCGGCCCGGGCGGGTCCCCACCCCAGAAGTGGGTGATGGAATCGCCGATCAGCACCACCTCGGGATCGGCGCCCTGGATGGCCTTGAGCTCCGCGTCGTGGCGGGCGTACCAGTCGTAGCCGTCCTGCTCGAGCTTGGGCACCGGCACGACGGCGGTGTTGGTCGGCTCCTCTCCGCCCATGAGGAGCCCGGTGCAGGAGAGGATCAGGAGGATGAGGCTGCGCATGGAGCGACTTTCGCGGCGGGGGAGTGACGGCAAGGGGCCGCTGCGCAGCATGTCGTCCCCTGGCTCAGGCGCCCATCAGAAATCGTTGGCGGTGGGCGACCGCGGATCGCCCGGCAGCGCCTTGCGCTCCACGCCGAGGGCGGCCAGGAACGCGTCGTCGACCAGCGCGGAACGCACCCGGCCCAGCAGCATCTTGCGCAGCACCTCGGGCAGCGGCCCGGCGGCCAGCACGCGGCGCAGGATCCAGGTGCGGCTGGCCCTGGTGTCGGTGAGCGGCTCGCCGTCGCACCAGTAGAGCACCGGCCCCGGATCCGTGCGGCCGACCTCGAAGGAGCGGCAGAGCGCGGCGAGCGCGTCGTCGCGGCGCCCGGCGGCGAGGTGGGCGAGGGCGAGACCGAGCTGCACCGAGTCCCACTCCTGCTCGGGCGTGCGGCGCTGCCCGCAGCGCTCGCCGGCGGCGATGGCCTCGGGCACGGTCGCGGGCGAGAGCACGCCCAGGATCAGCAGGCGGCACTCGAAGTCCTCGCGCCAGTCGCGGTTGAGGTGCACGCGCTGGGCGCAGGCGCGCAGGCGCTGGTAGAGGACCACGACGCGCTGGCGCATGGCCGCGGCCAGCTCCCCCTGGCCGTGGCCGGCGCAGGCCTCGGCCAGCACCAGCAGGCTGGCGCCCGTCCCCCACGCCGCGTCCGCGGCGCGCACCGCCGGGACGAGCGCCTGCGCGTCGCTCCACGGGATGGCGGCGATCGCCGCGCGCATGCCCGCGACCGCGGCCGGCTGGGCGGTGAGCCGGTCGAGCGCGTCCCTCGGCATCGTCCACCAGTTGGCGTCCACCTCCTCGTCGGCGGTCTGCCGGTAGAAGAGTTCCGAGAGCGCGTCGGTCAGCAGGCCGGCGCCGGCCCCCGGGGCGCCGATCCCGGCCAGCAGCGTGGCGTCGTCGAGCAGGGCGGCGTCGCGGAAGCACTCCGTGCCCGCCGCCATCAGCGCGGTGCGCTGCGCCAGGTCGAGCGGCGCGCGCTGGTCCCGGTCGGCGGCGCCCGCCGCGGCCAGGCGCCGGCGCAGGTCGGCGACGGTGGTCTCGCGCGCGAGGGCGGCGTACGCCTTGGACAGGTGCGCCGGCCACCGGCACTCCTCCGGACCCATGAGCTGGAAGGCCAGGCCCGCATCGCGGGCGCGCAGGTGGTCCAGGAAACGCGACGGCTGCGCGGTGAGCGGGAACGGCCGCGCGACGATGGCGGCGATGAACGCCTCGCTGGCGCCATTGACGTGCCAGACGCCGAGCGCCCGGCTGGCGTTGAGCGCCGCGAAGTAGCCGAGCAGCGGCGCGTCCGCGCGCACCTCGTCCAGCGCGTCCATGAAGGGCCGCGTGCGCTCCGGACCATCCACTCCGCGCTGCTGGATGAGCAGCGCCGTGACCAGGCTGAAGCGGCTCCACTGCGCGAGCGCACCGCCCGCGGCCACCTGCGCGCGCAAAGTGGCGATCACCGCCCCCCGGGGGCCGTCATTGGCGATGTCCTCGTGGCGGAATGGCCAGTCCCGGTGGCGCGCGGGGTCGATCACCGCGCAGCGCGAGCGCCAGGCGTAGCTGCCCTCGTCGTCCTGCGCGGCCATGGCCCGGCACGCCGCGGCCGGGTCGTGGTGGGCGCCGGCCGGGTCCTCGGCCACGTCGCGCAGCGCGGCCATGAACGCCGGGTCGGGATGGGTGAAGGTCCCGAGTGCGGGCAGCGACAGGCGCGGGTAGGGGTAGTGGATGGTGTACCAGGCGCACGAGCGGCCGAGGCGCGCCGGATCGGGCTCCTGCTCGCCAGCGGCGTGGCGCAGGGCGAGGCGGTGGTAGAAGTCCGCCAGCACCGCCAGGTCGGGCTCCGGAGGCTGCACCACCACCGTCGCGGCCTCGGCCCAGCGCTGCTCGGCGAGCAGGGCGTAGAGCCGCGCCAGTCCGGCGATCCAGGTGCGGTCGGCGGTCGGTGGCGCGGCCGCCGACCAGCGCAACAGGGCCACGCCGTCGCGGCGCGGAAAGGACTCCCAGCCGCAGGCCGGGACGGCGAGCTCGCGCAGCGCGCGCTCGAGCGCCCCCGGGGGGTCGCCGAAATCGAAGCCGAGCCGCTGCACCGCCTGCGCATCGCGGGTGGCGCAGGTCACCAGGCCGCCATCGCGCCAGACCGCGAGCCGCATCTCGCCCCGGGTGCACGGCCGCTGGAAGCGCACCAGATCGTACTCCCCCGATCCGTGGATGCGCAGGCCATCGAGGCCGACCAGCAGATCGCCGGCGCGCAGCCCCGCCTTGTCCGCCACCGAACCCGGCCCCACCGAGCGGACCACCATCGAGCAGAGCGGCAGCAGGTCGGCGTCGCGGGCGATGGCCACCGCATCGATCGGGCCGAAGGCCTCCGTCCACTCATCGGCTGCGACCACCACCACCGCGCAGCACAGCAGCGCCAGACGACATATGCTCAGCATGGCGGGCTCCTCCTCAGGCAGGGTGCAGCTTAGATGCGCTGACCGGGAATGCCACTCGCGGCCGGAGATCGCGGCATCGAGGGCCGGCGCGCATCAACCGGTCGCACGCCCGGGTTCCGGACGATATTCCGGACGCAGGCAGTCCAGGTCCGCCCGTGGTGGAGCGCTGAGAAACACTGGGAAAGGCGTTCCGGAAGCGGCGGAAACCGCTTGCCGATCCCGCTGGGCGCGATGGGCTGCCGCCACCGGAGCCGCCCATGCCGAGCGTCAAAGTCGCCGCCTTCGCCGTCTCCCTCGATGGCTACGCCGCCGGTCCGCGGCAGTCGCTCGAGCATCCCCTCGGCGTCCGCGGCCCCGAGCTCATGAGCTGGTTCTTCCCCACGCGCACCTTCCGCAGCATGCACGGCGACGGGGGTGGCGGTGAACAGGGCGTGGACGACGGCATGGCGAAGGCCGCGATGGCGAACATCGGCGCGTGGATCCTGGGGCGCAACATGTTCAGCCCGGTGCGCGGTCCGTGGCCCGATGACAGCTGGAAGGGCTGGTGGGGGGACACGCCGCCGTACCACGTCCCGGTGTTCGTGCTCACGCACCACGCGCGGCGGCCGCTCGAGATGAAAGGCGGCACCACCTTCCACTTCGTCACCGATGGCCCCGAGTCGGCGCTGCGCCAGGCGAAGGCCGCGGCGGGGGCCAAGGACGTGCGCATCGGCGGCGGGCACCGCCACGGTCCGCCAGTACCTGCAGGCGGGGGCGATCGACGAGATGCACCTCGCGCTGTCACCGGTGGTGCTGGGCGAAGGCGAGCACCTGTTCGCGGGGCTGAACCTGCCGCAGCTGGGGTTCTCGGTCGCGAAGACGGTGCGCGGGGAGAACGCGACGCACGTGGTGTTGAAGAAGGGGTAAGGACCCTCGCGATGGCAGCGCCATCGCGAGGACGATGCAACGCCGCAGACGGCCGGCGCGACCAAGCCAGCGGCAGCGGATTTACCGGTCAGGACACTAGCCCGAGAGCACCGCCTGCGCCGCGGATGGGATCGCGAACCACCGGTCGGCGACGAAGCGGGCGCAGGCCATCGCCACCCACGGCCGGCTCGCTTCGATGCCGGTGAGGCGGACCTTCCCCTCATGCTTGCCCGTCCCGAGCTGGTAGTCCGCCGAGATGGTGAGCGGCTCATCCTCCCCGCTCAGGGAGATCGTCGCGTTCACGGTGTTCGCCGCGCGATCGATGGCCAGCGTGTCGATCTTGCCGATGCCCTTGCACAGGCCGTTCAGGTGGCTTTTCGCCAAGGCGGTCTTCGCCGCGTCGATGAAGCTCATGGGACATCAACCCTTGGGTACCGGGGAACGAAGCGTCCCCGGTATTCTCCGGCGTTGCGCGGGGTCGGCAATGGCCCAGCGCGGACGGCGTCACCGCCCCCCGGGCTGCGTGACCACCAGCACTCCGGCATCGGCGTAGGGGCCGCCGCCGGTCTTGCGCGCGTGCACCGCGATCGCGTTCGCGGCGCCAGGGACGATCGCGGCCGCGGCGGCGGAGCTGGGCGCCACGGTGCGGTACATGGAGTTGCCCCCGCGGCCGGTGAAGGCGGAGACGCCGTTGAGGAAGACCTCGATCTCCCCCTCGTACTTGATGCGCAGGCGGAAGTGCTGCGCGCGCACCGGGGCCGCGGCCGTGAAGGCGGCGCGGAACCAGATCTCGCCGTCGGCCCACGTGGTGTGGGCGCGGTCGCTGTGCGCGCCGAAGGCGCCCAGGCCCTTGCTCCACCCGGTCGCGGCGAAGCCCGCGCCGTCCCAGCCCGCGGCGGGCGGGGTGCGGGTGAACGTCCAGGGCGCGCCGGCGTTGAAGCGTTCAGAGGTCTCGACCAGCGTGGTGTAGTACCAGTGCGCCATCGGGTCGCGCAGCGCGGCGTTGATCGCCGCCAGGCGCCTGGCGTCGACCTTGAGCGCGGCGCGGTCGTAGGTGTAGAGGCCGTTCAGTTCGTTCTCCACGTCGGTGACCTGCGTGTAGACGCTGGCGACCAGCCCCTTGGTGACCATGGCCGAGCGCGTGGTGTCGGCGAACTCGGCGTACAGGTCGAGCAGCGCCGCGCCGTCGGTGAGCGGCCCGTCCGTCCAGTTCCTGCGCTCCCGCCAATCGTGGCCGGCGACGGCCAGCGCGCCGCAGCCGTGCTCACCGAGGACGCGCGGCTTGCCCGCCGGCGTGGGGTAGGACGGCGTCGGGTAGTTGTGGACGTCGGCCAGGTCGCCCATCGGCGCGTCGGACCAGCCCGAGTCGATGGTCAGCAGGCGCGTCGGGTCCCACTCCTTGACGAGCTTGGCCACGCGCTCGGGCGCGTACCGCCCGCAACTCTCGTTGAACGGGATCCAGGTGACGATCGACGGGTGGTTGGCGAGGCCCAGCACCATGCGCTCGAGCTCGTGCTCGAACTGCGCGTCGCAGGACGGGTCGCGCTCGCCGACGCGCGAGGGCATGTCCTGCCACACCAGCATGCCGAGCCGGTCGGCCCACGCGTACCAGCGCGCCGGCTCGACTTTGATGTGCTTGCGGATGAGGTTGTAGCCCAGTTCCTTCTGGGCGGCGATGTCGAACTTCAGCGCCGCGTCCGTCGGCGCGGTGTACAACCCGTCCGGCCACCAGCCCTGGTCGAGCAGGCCGACCTGCACGATCGGCTCGCCGTTCAGCAGCACGCGCGGGAAGCCGTCGCGGGTCGCGACCGCCACCGAGCGCATGCCGAAGTAGCTGGTCACCGCGTCGGTGGTGCGCGCCCCCTGCTGCACGGTGACGGCGAGGTCGTAGAGGAAGGGGTCCGCGGGCGACCACAGCCGCGGCGCGGGGATGGCCAGCGCCAGTTCGCCGCCCGCCGGGCCGCTGGCGGTGGCGACCACCTTGCCGCTCGCGCTCGCCACCGCGGTGACGGTGGCCTCGGCGCTGGTCGCGACCGTCAGGCGCAGGCGGCCGCCGGCGGGGTCCGGCACCATGCGCAGGCCGGTCACCGCGACGGCGGCGACCGGCTCCAGCCACACCGTCTGCCAGATCCCCGAGACCGGCGTGTACCAGAAGCCCTCCTGGCGCAGCGTCTGCTTGCCGACCGGCTGGCGCGCGCGGTCGGTCGCGTCGACGACCTTCACCACCAGGTCCTGGAGACCGCCCGCGCGCAGGTGGTCGGTGATGTCGAACGCGAACGCGTCGAAGCCGCCGCGGTGGGCGCCGACGCTGGCGCCGTTCACCAGCACTTCGGCCTCGTAGTCGACCGCGCCGAAGTTCAGCAGCACGCGCCGCCCGGCCCAGGCCGCGGGCACGCTGAAGGTGCGGTGGTACCACAGGCGCTGGTCGGGCGTGAAGCTGCGCGCGACCCCGGAGAGCAGCGACTCGATGCAGAACGGCACCAGGATGCGGCCCTGCCAGGCCCCCGCGGTGCCCGCCGCGAGGTCGGTGGCCGCCCAGTCCCAGGAGCCGTTGAGGTTCAGCCACTCGGCGCGCACCAGCTGGGGCCGCGGGTACTCCGGCAGGACGGCGGCCGGGTCGACGTCCTTGGCCCAGCGCGTCGGGATGGTGCAGGGCACCAGGGGCGTGGGCTCCTGAGCGGCGAGGGCGCTGGCGAGGAGCAGGAACGCGGCGAGGGCGCGCAGGGCGCGTGGAGAGCGCGGGGGGCGAGGGGGCGCAGGGTGGGGGTCATCGTCGAGGTCTCCACGGCGGGCGGGCGCGCCAGACCGCGAAACGGTGGCGGCCGGTCAGCGTACCCGCCGTGCGGGAGCAGCCAGGGGACTCTCTTATGGTTTGCGTGGAGCGGGCCGCGAGTGCGACGCTGCGGAAGACCTCGCCGGCAGCGGAGGCCGCATCCGACGCGGACCCGGCTTGTCCAACGTTGCCCACGCACGACCCGCTTTCGCGTGGGCACCGCGCCGGTTTCCCTGAATGATTCCCACGCAGGCGGTCTCTTGTCCTGTAGGAGGTCCCCATGCCCGCCGATGCCGCCCTGCTGCGACGCTACGCCACCGACCGCGATGCGGAGGCCTTCTCCGAGCTCGTCCACCGCCACGCCGGCCTGGTCTTCGGGGTGTGCCGGCGCATCTGCGGCAACGCCGCCGACGCCGAGGAGGTCGCCCAGGACTGCTTCCTGCAGCTCGCCCGGCACGCCGGCCGCATCACCGGGTCGCTGCCCGCCTGGCTGCACACCGTGGCGATGCACGCCGCCTCCCGCGCCCTCCGCCGCCAGCACGGCCGCCGGCCGTCGCCCCTGGACGCGACCTACGAGGCGAGCCGGGTCGCGGACCCCGCTGGCGGCATCGCGGTCGAATCGTCGCCGTTGTCGTCGCCCAGCCCGGGCAGGGACTACTTCGCGAAGATGCTCGCCGCGGGCCTGACCGATTGCTGCGATTACGTGGGCATCCACGTCTACTCCAACCAGATCAACGACGGCCGGCTGGACCGCCCGTGGCGGCAGATGCGCGAGCACGGCGGCACGCAGAAGCCGATCGCCGTGAGCGAGGCCGGCATCAGCGCGGACTGGGCGCCGAAGGGCTCGACCCCCGCCGCCGTCCAGCAGTGGAAGGCCGACTTCCTCGATCAGGCGTGGGTGCAGTTCCACCGCTACGGCATCGCCAACGTCATCCTCTTCGAGTCCAGTTCGACCAGCCAGTGGCCAGGCACCTTCGCGCTGCTGCGCGACGCGACCCCCCAGACCGCCATCCTCGCCACCACCTACGCCGAGCTCAGCGACCATCTCAAACCGCACCCGCTGCAAGACGGTGGCTTCGAAGCGCCGAACGACCCCAAGCGGCAGTGGGTGGTCTACGACGATCCCGCCGATGCGGCGTGGAGCACGGCCGGCTTCGACTTCCAGTCGCCGCACGGCCACGGCGGCGCGGCGGCGCTGCAGATCGAAACCGCCACGCCCGGCGCCAAGATCGTGCGCCAGGTCGTGCACGGCGTCGTGGTCGGCCAGCCGGTGACGGTCTCCGCCTGGGCCTTCGCCAGCGGCGCCATCGGCGCGACTCTCAAGGCGGAAGGCTACGATGCCACCGCCGGGGCGGCCGAGAGCGCAGCGACCACGCAGAGCGTCGGCGTATGGGAACTGCTGACGGTGACGGTCATCCCGACGAATCCCTGGGTGGTGGTCGAGCTCTCGGCCACCGTCGGCAAACCGGCCCCCGGCACGTTCGTGCGCTTCGACGACGTCAGCGTCGAAGCCGCGAGGAAATGAAATAGGGGCACCGGCGGGCTGTCGGGCCGGCTGGGATCCTCAGCGCCCGACCACCGGCGCGAGCAGCGGCAACGCCTTCTCGTAGATGGTCTGATGGCCGGCGGCAGATGGGTGCTGGCCATCGGTGGTCGCGTACGCGGTCTGACCGGCGTCGATCAGGTAGGCGTGCTCGTCCTTGGTGGAGGCCTTGTAGGCGGCGAAGGCCCGGGTGATCTCGGTGCGACCGCGGCCGGAGACCGGGATCATCACGATCACGCGCGTCGTCGTGGGGACCCGGCTGCGCAATTTCTCAAGCGCCCTGATCTCATCGGCATCGGCGGGCGCGCCGTTCTCTCCCAGGTTGATCAGCACGACGCTGGGCGCCGGCTTCAGCGCACCCCCCTCCAAGCGCGAGACCGTCGAGGTCTTCTGGTCGATCAGCACGCTCAGCGCGGGGATGTTGGCCATGCCGCCCGCCCAATCATAGCCGCCGAAGGCGAGGCGCGCCTCGCGGTAGCCGAAGTGCCGGGCGAGGAGGTAGCCATAGCTGGCGCGCCCATCGTCGGACGCCGCCCACAGGTCATCCGCGGGACGACCTTTTCCGGACGCCGCGTCGCCGGACATGATGGAGTCGCCGATATCGAGCCAGATCCGCTCCGGCAGCGGCGCGGCGGCGACCCTGCCGCCCGCGTCCAGCGCGAAGCCCGTGACCACGATGCTGTTGGCCGGCACATCCCCGGAGTACCGGTCCTCGAACGGCGAGAACCCCTTGACGTACAGGTCGATCACCGGATCGGCCACGCCGGTGACGAGCACCACGGACGTCTCGGCGGCGGCGAGTTGGTGGGTTTGCGCGGCCCCGCCGTTCACCGACCAGGCGATGATCGGAAAACGTCCCGCCGCCAGATGGGCCTGATGGCCCGTGTCGACCTCCAATGCCACCTGCCGGGTCTTTGCGAATGCCAGCGTGATGGAGGCCCCGTTCACGGTCGAGTTGATGCGCCCATCCTTGGCCACCCAGTTGTACGGCGACAGTCCGGCGAGGACGGTCGGATCGCTGGCGGGCACCACCTCCGCGGCGCTGCAGGTCACCTGGCAGGCGGCCAGCAGGCTCACGGTCAGAGCGAGGCGGCTGATCACGGAGATTGGCGTCATGGGCGGTGCTTTCGCTTGGGTGCCGGCGATGGTGGGCGTTTTCGCCAGGAAGTCCAGGAAAGGCGACGATGATGCGCCGCCGCCCACGCGGGCGCTCCGACGCCCAGGTCCCGGTGCGCCGCGTCAGAAGGATGACCAAGCAGTGCCGAGCGCCGCCGCTCATCGCCGGCTGAAAACAAGCGCGCGCAGGTTCATCACCGCGCCGCCCCGACGCGTCAGCGCGCGCAGCACGCTCGCCTGGGCGCCGCTGCGCGCGATGGTGACGCTGCCGAGGGTGGTCGCGGTAAGGACTCCCAGCCCGCGGTGGCGGGCACCACCGACGCGCAGGGGCGCGGGGTCGCCGCGCTGTGGTGCACCATCGACCGCGTGGACGACGGCCTGGAGGCCGGCCCGGCGCTGCTCGCCAGGCTGACCGGTCCCGGCCTGGAATTCATCGACCTGATGGGCTGCGCGCGCCGGCCCGCGGTGGCGCAGGGCGTCACCACCATCCCGCTCGGTTCGGCGCCGCTGTTCATCCGCTGCCCTGCGGGCGGGGCGGCGCGCCTCCGTATCGGCGATTGCACATGCCGTGCCGCGATGAACGGTGCCGGGGGGACGAGGACCTCGCGACCCAGGAGCGGACATGGCATCCCAGGACGATCGTCCCAGCTCATTGAGCCGGATGCGCCAGCACTGTCGGCGCAGGCCGGCGAGCACCTGGCGGCGCAGCGCTACGCCGCGGCGGTCGAGCTCTACGAGCGTGCCCTGGCGCTGGATGCGCAGCGGGCGCCGGACTGGATGAACCAGGGCCTGGCGCTGTGGTACCTGCAGCGCCACGAGCAGGCGCTGGCCTGCCACGACCGCGCGCTCGGCTCGTCCCGGGCGATGCCTTGACGTGGATGAACCGCGGCAACGCCCTGAACGGCCTGAAGCGGTTCCCCGAGGCGCTCGCCTGCTACGATCGCGCCATCGAACTCGACCCGCGACTGGCGGCCGCCTGGTACAACAAGGGCGACGAACTGGGCCGCCAGTCGCGGATCATCGAGGCGAGAGCCTGCTTCGAGAACGCCCGCGAGCTGGGCATGGCGAAGGCCGCGGAGATGGTGCGCCACTGCGAGCAGATCCTGGCCAATGAATTCTACGGCTGAACGCGGCTGAACGGCGGGCGCCCATACCGCAGGATCTCGTGGCACCTCTGAGGAGCGGTCATTTTTCCGGGACCATCACCAGGACGATGTGGTCGTCATCAACCAGCGTGGTCCTCGATTCCAGGTACCCCGTCTTCCTGGCGATGATCGACGTCACTCCTGGCACCTGGATGGACAGGAACGAGTCGCCGTGCGCGTCCGACGTGCCGAAGGCGCACTCGCCCACGATCCGCTCGCTGGTCATCGAGACCGTCGCGCCCGCGACGGGCTCATTCTTCGTATCGCGGATGTGGATGTACCGACCGCACCCCGCGAGGAGCACCGTCGCGAGCGTCAGCGCGGTCTTGGTCAGGAGGTTCATCGATTCCTCCATGAGGTGGGGATGGGACCAGGCGAGGAAGGTCGACAGGGAGAGCCACGGACTTCCACGACGATTTCCATGGCGAATTTTCCGCCGAGTACCCGGATGATCACGGCGAGCGTCGCCGGCACGTCGTCGCCCATGAGCCACGCCACGTGATCGATGCCGACCCTGTTGCCGGGCCAAACGATGCATGCGATGAAAACGGCGCGGATCAGCACGTGACAGCGAGTTCCACGGGAGGTAGATTCATGACGGTCGTAGAGATCCTGCCCCGGCCATGTCGGGTATCCGGGCTACGGCCCCCCGCATGCCACTCCCCTCCCGCTTCCTC
>CAWFSD010000006.1:0-140212 GCA_963818245.1 uncultured Planctomycetota bacterium | reverse complement strand
AAGAGCCGATGGTGCGCCCGACCAGCGCGTCCTTGCCGGGAATGGCGACCTGCGCGTGGCAGCGCGGGCAGGCCGCGGGTGCGGCCGTGCTGCCATCATGGACGAAGATGAGCTGGCATGAGCCGCATTGCAGTGAGACGGGCATGGGCATTTCCAGCCTCTGCCCCCACCCTGCCAATGCCATAAGCTTCCCGGTGCCGCAGTGCGGGCGCGGGGGGACTGTCGGACACAGAGGAAATGGCAGCGCTTGCCGGAGAGGACGATGAAATGGATGGCGGGGCGGAGTCCGCGGACCACCATCAGCGCCAGCGGTGGCGCGCGCCGCCGCCACGCGCCTACGGCACCCTTCCACGGACAACCCATGAGCACCGACTCCTCGCCAGCCCCCGCCACCACGGTGATCCCCGGCGTGACGCTCACCACCGGCGCAGGCGGCCTGCCCGCGGTGGCCATCGACACGCCGCTGGCGAGCGCGCTGCTCTACCTCAACGGCGCCCACCTGGCGCGCTGGCGTCCCCGCGGCCACGACGAGGTGCTGTGGCTGAGCTCGACCAGCCAGTACCTGCCTGGCAAGCCGATCCGCGGCGGGGTGCCGCTGTGCTGGCCCTGGTTCGGCGGCCATGCGCAGCGTCCCGAACTCCCCGCGCACGGCTTCGCGCGCACCAGCGCCTGGACCCTGGCGGCGTCGGAGGCGCTGCCGGACGGCCGCGTGCGCATCGGCCTGAGCCTGGCCGACGACGCCGACAGCAGCCGGATGTGGCCGCACCCCTTCATCGTCACCTTCGCCGTGACCGTCGGCGAGACCCTGGAGATGGAGCTGACGGTGCGCAACCCCGGCTCCTCACCCTTCACCTGCGAGGAGGCGCTGCACACCTATTTCTCCGTCGGCGACGCCCGACGCTGCGCCATCCATGGCCTGGCGGGCACCACCTACATCGACAAGGTGCGGGCCCTGCAGCGCTTCGTCGAGGGCGCCGCGCCCATCGCCTTCACCGGCGAGACCGACCGGGTCTATGTGGACACCGGGGCCACCTGCCGACTCGAGGATCCCGTGCTCAAGCGCACCATCAGCATCGCCAAGAGCGGGTCCAAGGCCACCGTGGTGTGGAATCCCTGGATCGTCAAGGCCAAGGCCATGAAGGACTTCGATGACGAGGGCTGGACCGGCATGGCGTGCATCGAGAGTGCGAACGCGGCGGATGCGGCGATCACGGTGGCACCCGGCGACGAACACCGTCTGGCGGTCCAGATATCCGTGCAGCGCTGCTCCTGAGGTGCCGAAGCGATGCCCACGCAGCCCTGGAACAGGCTCGTACCGGCGCTACCTTGGACGCTGTCCAAGCGGCTGATGCCGTGGTGAAAGGACTGCGCCATGACCCTCTTCCAACCCCTCCTGCTCGCGCTCACCCTGGTCGCCAGCCTGCCCGCGGGCGCGCAAGCGGCTGACGCCACCCAGGCCTGGGTCCCAGGCCAATGGGTGCAGACCGGCAACCAGTACACCTGGCAGGCGGGGCACTGGCAGACCTCCGCTCCGATCGTCGCGAGCGCCGGCCAGCAGGTGTGGCTGGCGGGACGCTGGGAGCAGAATCCCGCCGGCGGCTGGACCTGGATCGAAGGCCACTACGAGACTCCGCCTTCCATGGCGCAGGCGCCCGCGCAGCCGCCGCCCCAGCAGGTCGTGCAGCAGCAGCCGGTGGTGGTGCAGCAGCCCGTCGTGGTGCAGCAGCCGGTCTACGTCTCGCAGCAGCCGGTCTACGTGTCCGAGCCCCAGACCGTGTATGTCGAGCGCCCCTACTATTATTCCCGCCCGTATTATTGCAGCCCGGGTCCCTCCTTCGGGCTCGGGGTGGGCATCGGCCTCGGGCTGGGCTTCGGCTTCGGGCATTGGGGCGGCGGCGGCTGGCACGGTGGCCACCGCTGACGCCCACCCTGCCGGCAGGCAGGTGCGCGCGACGCCCCCGGCAGGGAACCCGCCGGGGGCGTCTGCGTGAAGCGGATCGCTGCGATCCCCGTGCGGCGCCCCTGGCAAAGGACAGCTTGGGCGCACGCGGCAGGCGCATATGAACGGGACATGGAAGCGATCCTCTCCGCACGCGGGCTGAGCAAGCGCTATGGGCCGTTCCAGGCCCTGCACGACGTCAGCCTCGAGCTGCAGCGCGGCGAGGTGGTCGGCTTCCTCGGCCCGAACGGCGCGGGCAAGTCAACGACCATGAAGATCCTCACCGGCTTCGTCGCGCCGACGGGCGGCACCGCGACCATCGCCGGGCACGACCTGGTCGGCGATCCGCTCGCCTGCCGGCGCGCCATCGGCTACCTGCCGGAGGAGCTGCCCCTCTACCTCGACATGACCGTCACCGCCTACCTCGATCACGTCGCGCGCCTGAAGGGCGTGGCGCCCGGCGCCCGGCGCAAGGAGGTGGTCGAGGCGATCGAGGCCGCGTGGCTGGGCGAGAACGCCAAGCGCCACATCCGCAAGCTCTCCAAGGGCAACCGCCAGCGCGTCGGGCTGGCGCAGGCGCTGCTCGGCCGGCCGCCGCTGCTGATCCTCGACGAACCGACTTCGGGCCTGGACCCCGCGCAGGTGGCGAACTTCCGCGAACTGATCAAGAGCCTGGCCCAGCGCCACACCATCCTGCTCTCGACGCACATCCTCGGCGAGGTCGAGGCGACCTGCGCGCGCGTGGTGGTGGTGCATCGCGGACGCACCGTGGCCAGCGAGGGCATCGACGCGCTGCGCCGGCGCGCGCGCCAGGTCTCGCGCCTGCGCGTGCGCGTGCGCGAGGGCTCCACCGCGCCGCTGTGCGGCGCGCTGCGCGGCGCGGGCTGGGCGACGGTGATCGAGGAGCAGGGCGATGGCGTGCTGCTCGACGCGCCCGAGCAGCGGCGCGGCGAGCTGGTCGCCCTGATCGAGGCGCACGGCGGCGTCCGCGAGCTGAGCGAGGAGCGGCGCAGCCTGGAAGAGGTCTTCCGCGACCTGATCGCGGGCTGAGCCGGGCATGTTCGCAGCGCTCGCCACCGCCACCCTCGACCTGCTGCTGCCGGCGGTCTGCCCCGGCTGCCACGCCGCGCAGGGGCCCGGGCTGTGCGCGGTGTGCACGGGCGGCCTGCCGCTCCTTGAAAATGCGTGCCCGTGGTGCGCCGCACCGCGACGCGGCGCCCACGCGACCTGCCGCCACTGCAGCGGTGCGGGCATCCCCCATCTCGACCGCGTGCTGGTGGCCCACCCCTACGCCGGCCTGGTCGCGCAGCTGATCGGCGACGCCAAGGCCGGCAGCCGTCCGGCGGCGCTGCGCGCGTTGGGCGCGCGCATGCCGGACCTGCCCGCGGACCTGCAGGTCGCGCCCGTGGCGGTGGTGGTGCCGGTGCCGCCCTCGCCCGGCCGGCGCCCCGGCGCCCACCTGGGCACGGCGTTGGCGCATGCCTGCGCGCGTCGCGCCGGGCTGCCCTGCCACGCGCTGCTGCGCACCACGCGCCTGGCGGCCGAGCAGCACCTGCTGGGGGTGACGGCGCGCTCCGCCAACGTCGCCGACCTCTTCGCCTGCCGCGGTCCGGCGCCGGTCCGCGTGGTGCTGGTCGACGATCTGGTCACCAGCGGGGCGACCGCGGCCGCGGCGGCCAAGTGTTTGCGCGCGGCCGGGGCGCGGCACGTGACGCTGGTGTGCCTGGCGCGGACGCCGGGGCATGGGGAATCCTAGACCGGAACGACCCCCGACGCCCATCGGCCGCCGGTGTCGTCCCGTGGTTCCCATGGTGACTCGGAATGCCGGCCAGTGGCCAATGCTATCAAGCTGAGGTCCCCACGTCGTCCCAGGATCGGCCTGCAGCCGTCATTCTCGCTGCTCTGGGCTCTCTGGTACTCTGTGTTCTATCTGGATGTCCTGCCTTCCGTTCGATGCGGGTCGGAGCTGTGGATGTGGAGCCCCCAGCCGATCGGACACAGAGGACCAGAGAAACCAGAGAAGAGCTCAGCTTGATAGCATTGGCCAGTGGCCCGCGGTCCCAGGGGGACAGCCTTCTGGACTCCTGGATCGCGCCTTCTCCGCAGGGAGCCTCCCCCTGGGACCGTGGCCCCTGGGCCGCTTGGCATGGCATCAGCGGTTGCCGCCCCCCGATCGACCGTACATTCCCCGCCCATGACGCCGTCCACCCAGCGCCAACCGCCGCCGAACCCGTGATCCCGGTGCGCGCGGCGCGCACCGTGTACATCGAGACCTTCGGCTGCCAGATGAACCTGGCCGACACCGAGGTCGTGCTCGCGCGCCTGGGCGAGGCCGGCTACCGCCGCGTCGACGACGTCGAGCAGGCCGGCGTGGTGCTGTACAACACCTGCGCGGTGCGCGACCACGCCGAGGCCAAGGTGCGCGGCCGCCTCGGCGCGCTCAAGGGCCTCAAGCGCCGGCGGCCGGACCTCAAGATCGGCATCATGGGCTGCATGGCGCAGCGCGAGAAGGACCAGCTCCTCGCCGCCTACCCGCACGTCGACCTGGTGGTCGGCACCGACCAGTTCGTGCGCATGCCGCAGCTGCTCGACCAGCTCGAGGACCAGGGCCGCCTGGCGGCCACCGACTTCGGCGACTTCGAGGACCGCATGTGGAGCGCGACCCGCTCCTCGGGCGTCAACGCCTGGGTGCCGATCATGCGCGGCTGCAACTACAACTGCACCTACTGCGTGGTGCCGTTCACGCGCGGCCGCGAGAAGTCGCGCGCGCCCGCGCAGATCGAGGAGGAGGTCCGCCGCCTGGTCGACGAGGGCTTCGCGCAGGTCACGCTGCTCGGCCAGACCGTCGACTCCTACGGCAAGACCCTGGGCGACGGCACCACCCTGGCCGCGCTGCTGCGCCGCCTGCACGCCATCGACGGGCTGAAGCGCCTGCGCTTCGTCACCAGCCACCCCAAGGACATCAGCGACGAGCTGCTCGACACCATGGCGGAGCTGCCCAAGGTCGCCAAGCACCTGCACGTGCCGGCGCAGAGCGGCAGCGACCGCATCCTGCGCCTGATGGGCCGGCGCTACACGCGCGCCGACTACCTGGACCTGGTGCGGCGCGCCCGCGCGCGCATGCCCGGGGTCGAGCTGCTCTCCGACTTCATCGTCGGCTTCCCGCGCGAGAGCGACGACGACTTCGCGCAGACCGTGTCCCTGATGGAGGAGGTGCGCTTCGGCGGCACCTACGTGTTCATGTACTCGGAGCGTCCCGGCACGCCCTCCGCCAACCTGCCCGACGACGTGCCGGTCGAGGTCAAGAAGGCGCGCTGCAACCACCTGCTCGACCTCCAGCTCGTCCACCAGGCCGCAGCCTACGCGCCGCTGACCGGCAGCATCCAGCAGGTCCTGGTCGAGGGCCCGAGCAAGAGCGACGAGACCATGCTGCACGGCCGCTCGCTCGGCAACCTCAACATCGTCTTCCCCCGCGCCGGCCCCGCCGGCACCGCGCGCGATGCGCTGATCGGCCGGCTCGCCGACGTGCGCATCCAGCGCTCGACCAGCTTGACGCTGTTCGGCGATATCGTGGGCGAAGCCGCAGGCTGAACCGCCCCCGCGCCAAGGGCAGCCGAGGGCAGACGCGTACCACTTGGCACCACGAGATCCTACCGGGTATGCTCTGGCTCTCTCGCGGCCGCTCTCCTGCATCATTGCTTCCTCGCTTCCTCGCTCCCTCGCTGCTCGCGCCCCGCTCCCTCTCTGCTCGCGCCTAGCGCCTAGCGCCTAGCGCCCCCCCAGGACCGCGGTTGCAGTACCGCCCTTCCCCCCATCCTCTCCCCCACCCCAATGCCCACCGACTTCTTCGCCCTCAACGGCCGCGTCATCCCCGCGGCCGAAGCCACCGTCAGCGTGCTCGACCTCGGCTTCCTGCGCGGCGTCGGCGCCTTCGAGACCCTGCGCACCTACGCGGACGGCTGTCCGCACCTGCTCGGCGAGCACCTGCGCCGCATCTGGGAGAGCGCCGCCGCCTTCGGCCTGGCGCCGTTCTTCGGCGAGGCCGAGGTGCGCCGCCTGATCGCCGAGATCCACCGCCGCAGCGGCCACGGCGAGCTGCGCGTCAACCTCATCGTCACGCCGGGCGAGAACACCGCCGGGGTGTTCGGCGCGGAGCGGCCGACCTGGGTGATGATCGCGCGCGAGGTGCACGCGCCGCCGGCGGAGGCCTATGAGCGGGGCGTCACCGCGGTGACCTTCGCCGCGACCCGCCACCTGCCGACGCTGAAGACCACCAACTACCTGGTCGGCAAGACCGGCCTGCTGCTGGCGGACCAGCGCGGCGCGCACGAGGCCTTCTACGTCGACGAGGCCGGCTACGTCACCGAGGGCGTCACCAGCAACCTGCTGGTGGTGCGCGGCGGGCGCGTGATGACGCCGGTGCAGGACTGCCTGCCGGGCATCACCAAGGCCGGCCTGCGCCCGGTCGCCGAGGCCGCCGGCCTGGCCTGGTACGAGTGCAGCCTGACGCGCGACGACGTCTACACCGCCGACGAGGTGTGGATCACCTCGGCGGTGCGCGAGCTGCTGCCGGTGGTGCAGGTCGACGACCACGCCATCGCCCAGGGCACCGTCGGGCCCGTGGGCGAAGCGCCTGCGCCCGCTCTACCACCAGCGCTGCATCGCGGAGGCGCGGCGCGACGCGCAGGCCGCCGCGGCCGCGGGCTGAGCCGGCCACCCCATGACCACCGCGCAGCTCCTTCCCGGTCCGGCCCACTTCCAGGTCGTGGAGGAGCCCGCCTACGCGCCGTCGGGCAGCGGCGAGCACCTCTACGTGCTGATCGAGAAGGAGGGCCTGACCACCGACGCGGTCGCCGAGGCGCTGGCCAAGACCCAGGGCAAGCGCGGCATGGACGTCGGCTACGCCGGGCGCAAGGACCGCCACGCCGTCACCAGCCAGTGGTTCAGCGTGCACTTCGGCGACGAGAGCCGCCTGCCCGCGCTCGCCGAGCACAGCGCGCGCGGCCGCATCACCGTGCGCGAGGTGGCGCGCCACGCCAACAAGCTGCGGCTCGGCCACCTCGCCGGCAACCGCTTCCGCCTGGGGCTGGGTGGCGTGGCCGACCAGCAGGCCCTGCACAGCGGCCTCGCGGCGCTCGCCCACCAGGGCATCCCCAACCGCTTCGGCGCGCAGCGCTTCGGCGTCCACGGCGCGACCCTGGCCATCGCGCGCGCCTGGGGTGGCGGCGACACCGCGGCGGCGGTCGCGCGCATCGTCGCGCCGGATGGCAGCTGGACGCCGGGCCAACCCCTGCCTGAAGGCTTCCGCCCCGGCCCGGAAGGCCGCGTGCTCGGTGCGCTGCGGCGCCGGCCCGACGACCTCGCCGGCGCGCTGCGCGCGGCAGGGGACCAGTTGCAGAAGCTCGTCGCGTCGGCCGCGCAGAGCGCGGTCTTCAACGCGGTGCTCGACGCGCGCACGGCGGCGGGGCTGCTCCACCGCCTGCGCCCCGGCGACCTCGGCTGCACCACCCGCGGCGCGCCCTTCCTGGCCGATGAGGCGACCCTCGAGGACACCAACCGGCGCGCCGCCCCCGGCGTGCTCGATGCCTTCACCACCGGCCCGCTGCCGGGCGGCAACCGCCTGCGCCCCCTGCCCCCCATCGATGCGGAGGAGCGCGCCTGGGCGGCCGAGACCGGCGTGACCTGGTCGTGGTTCGAGCGCGGCGGCGCGCTCGAGAGCCCGGGCGAGCGCCGGCCGTCGGTGGTGCCCTTCCGGGCCCCGCCGGTGATCACGCGGCGCCGGCGAGGTGACGTGGGTGGAGTTCGCCCTGCCATCGGGCAGCTATGCGACCACGGTGCTGGAGCAGGTGGGTGTCGCGATCCCGGCGGACCGGCGCGGCTGAGATCCCGCTGCGTCACGTCATGACGACGCGATCGTGGATTTGGATGTCCGGCGTCGGGAGCGGGTCCAGTGGTGATGGTCGAGCCGGCGCTCGACCCGCCCGGCGACGGTTCGCGGGGTCAGCGAGCGACTGCGAGCTCCGATGCGGGTCGCCGGGAGGGTCGAGCGCCAGCTCGACCATCTGCACCCCGATTCACCCACCCGCATGCGACCTGCATGAGGCGCGGCCCATCACCTGCGGGCATGCCACCCGTGGAAGGCCTGCGCGGTTTCCAGAGGATTCGCCAACCCCTTCCGTGCATTCGTCTCATCCCGGTCCGCCGTCAGGAGTTCCGTCCAGCGGCGCAGCACAAGGTCGGCGCAAGCGCCGCTAAACACCGCGCCCGGCTGGCGGTAGAGTGTTAGCCATGAGCCCGTCGCCGACCCCACGAACCGTCCTCGGCCGCCTGCTGGTGCTGGCCGGGGTGATCGGGCTCGGCCGGCTGCCTCGGCACGGCCTCCGCGGCCGACACCGCCGGCATCGACTTCTTCGAGCACGCGGTGCGGCCCCTGCTCGCCGACAAGTGCTACTCCTGCCACAGCGCCTCGGCCAAGAAGATCAAGGGCAGCCTGCGCCTCGACACCTACGCCGGCATGCTCGGCGGCGGCGAGTCCGGCAAGCCGGCGGTGGTCCCGGGCAAGCCCGAGAGCAGCCAGATCATCACCGCGGTGCACCGCAGCACCGAGGACCTGGCGATGCCGCCCAAGGAGGCGGACAAGCTCAGCAACCAGGAGCAGGCCGACCTCGAGAAGTGGGTGGCGATGGGCGCGCCGCACCCCGAGGCCAACGGCGCCGTGGTGGCCCCGGTGGTCGACAAGGCCGCGCTGATGGCCAAGGGCAAGGAGTTCTGGTCGTTCAAGCCGCTCGCCGAGGTCGCCGTGCCGCAGGCCGGCGCCGGCTGGGCGGACGGCGACATCGACCGCTTCATCGCCGCCGGTCACAAGGACAAGGGCCTGACCCCGACGCCCGACGCCGACCGCCGCACGCTCATCCGCCGCGCCACCTACGACCTCACCGGGCTGCCGCCGACGCCGGACGAGACCGAGGCCTTCGCCGCCGACCAGGCTCCGGACGCCTACGCGCGGCTGGTCGACCGCCTGCTCGCCTCGCCGCGCTACGGCGAGCAGTGGGGCCGCCACTGGCTGGATGTGGCGCGCTACGCCGACACCGCCGGCGACAGCGCCGACTACCCGGTGCCGCAGGCGTGGCGCTACCGCGACTGGGTGATCTCGGCCTTCAACCGCGACCTGCCCTACGACCGCTTCATCCGCGCCCAGATCGCCGGCGACCTGCTGCCGGCGGCGGACGACGATGAGCGCCGCGGCAACCTCGTCGCGACCGGCTTCATCGCCCTGGCCAAGCGCTTCAGCGTCGCGCCCGAGCGCGAGAAGCAGCTCACCATCGAGGACACCATCGACACCCTCGGCCACGCGGTGCTGGGGCTCAGCCTGAACTGCGCGCGCTGCCACGACCACAAGTTCGACCCGATCCCGACCACCGACTACTACGCGCTCTACGGCATCTTCGACAGCACGCGCTACCCCTTCGCCGGCTCCGAGGAGAACCACCGCCCGCTCGACCTGGTGCGCCTGGTCTCGGAAGAGGAGGAGGCCAAGGCCACCGGCGGCAAGGCGGCCGAGATCCGCGCCGAGCAGGAGCACATCCTGGCGCTGTGGCAGGAGCGCGCCGGCGGCAAGCGCGCGCGGCGCAAGGCCGCGGAGCGCGCCAGGCTCGCCGACCACCTCGACGGCAAGGACGCGCCGCCCGCCGACCCGGCGGCCCAGGCGGCCCAGGCCGAGCAGGCGAAGAAGGACGCCGAGGCCGAGGGCGGCGGAGGACGCCAAGCGCCGCGACGATGGCGAGATCAAGCACGAGATCGAGGAGGCCCAGAAGCGCCACCAGGCCCTGGTCGACCACCTGCCCGACTACCTGCAGGCCTACGCCTTCGCGGTGGGCGAGACCGGTCAGCCGCACGACGTGCAGGTGCAGAAGCGCGGCGAGCTGTGGAAGCTGGGCGACCTGGTGCGGCGCGGCTTCCCGACCGTGCTCGGCGGGCAGAAGCTGCCCGAGGGTGCGACCGGCAGCGGCCGCGTGGAGCTCGCCGGGTGGCTGAGCGACGCGAGCAACCCGCTGACCGCGCGCGTCATGGTCAACCGCATCTGGCACTGGCACTTCGGGCGGGGCCTGGTCGCCACCACCAACGACTTCGGCGCGCGCGGGTCGGCGCCGGCCAACCCGGCGCTGCTCGACTGGCTGGCGCGGCGCTTCATCGCCGAAGGCTGGTCGGTCAAGCGCCTGCAGCGCGAGATCATGCTCTCGCGCACCTACCGCCAGGGCTGGTCCGGTGACGAGCACAACCGCACCATCGACCCGGACAACACCCTGTGCTGGCGCTTCGACCGCCGCCGCCTGTCGGCCGAGGAGATCCGCGACAGCATGCTCGCGGTCAGCGGCCGCCTCGACCTGTCGACGGCCGGCCCGCACCCGTTCCCGCCGCTCAAGGACTGGGGCTTCAGCCAGCACGTGCAGTTCTTCGCCGTGTACCCGAGCAACCACCGCGCCGTGTACGTGATGCAGCAGCGCCAGCGCAAGCACCCCTTCTTCGAGCTCTTCGATGGCGCAGACACCAGCTTCTCGACCGGCGTGCGCGGCAGCTCGTCGACGCCGCTGCAGTCGCTGTTCCTGATGAACGACCGCTTCGTCTTCGACCAGGCGCAGGCCATCGCCGAGCGCGCGCCCGGCGCCGCCGAGGAGCAGGCCGCTGAACGTCTACCGCACCGTGCTCGGGCGCGCCGCCAGCGCCGACGAGGTGCAGGCGGCCAGCGCCTACCTGGCGCGCTTCCAGGCCCAGGCCGGACCCGCCGGCCTGGACGCCAAGGCCGGCGTCGCCAGCCTCGCGCGCGCGCTGCTCGCGAGCAACGAATTCATGTTCCTGGAGTGATGACGATGGACCGCCTGCCGCTCCTCACCCGCCGCCAGGCGGTGTCCTCCCTGCTCGCCGGCTCGCTGCTGCTGCCGGGACTCGGCGGTGGCGGTGGCTTGTGGGCCGGCGAGACGCCCGCGCCCACCGATCCGCTCGCCCCGCGCGCGCCGCACTTCCCGGCCAAGGCCAAGCGCGTGATCATGATCTACCTGAGCGGCGGCATGTCGCACGTCGACTCGTTCGACTACAAGCCCAAGCTCTACAGCGCGGCGGGCACCAAGGCGAACGGCAAGTGGATCAAGCGCCCGGACTGGGAGTTCAAGCCGCGCGGCAAGTGCGGCGCGCAGATCAGCGAGATGTGGCCGCACCTCGCGGAAAAAGCCGACGAGCTGTGCATCATCAACTCGCTGAAGGCCGACCACGGCAACCACTTCGAGGCCACCCTGGGCATCCACACCGGCTCGGTGACGGTGGCGCGGCCGAGCATGGGCGCGTGGGTCAGCTACGCGCTCGGCACCTACGACAAGAACCTGCCGTCCTTCGTCGTGCTGGCGCCGGAGCTGCCCTACGCGGGCGGCCAGGTGTGGAGCGCGAACTTCCTGCCGCCCTGCCACCAGGGCGTGCGCATCACGCCGGGCGACGAGCCGATCCCCGACATCACCCGCCGCCTGCCCACCGCGGAGCTGCAGGGCCTGGAGCTGGGCCTGGTGCAGAGCCTCAACCAGCGCCACCTGCAGGGCCGCCCCGACCAGGCCCTGAGCGGGCGCATGGACGCGTTCACCACCGCCGGCGGCATGCAGCTCGAGGCGCCCGAGGTCTTCGACCTGTCCAAGGAGAGCGACGCCACCCACGAGCTGTACGGCCTCAAGCGCGGCGACAGGAAGGGCTTCGCCTGGCAGGCGCTGGTCGCGCGCCGCCTCGCCGAGCGCGGCGTGCGCTTCATCGAGCTGATCGACGTCGGCGCGAACTCCGGGCACAACTGGGACGCGCACGGCGACATGGCCACGCACACCCCGCTGGCGAAGAACGTCGACCAGCCGACCGCGGCGCTGCTCACCGACCTGCGCCAGCGCGGCATGCTCGACGACACCCTGGTGATCTTCACCACCGAGTTCGGCCGCACCCCGACCGTCGACGGCGAGCACAACAAGGGCCGCGAGCACCACCCCAACTGCTTCACCTCGTGGCTGGCGGGCGGCGGCGTGAAGGCGGGCATGACCTACGGCGCGAGCGACGAGCTCGGCATCGAGGTCGCGGAGAAGCTGGTCCACGTCAACGACTTCCACGCCACCATCCTGCACCTGCTCGGCCTCGACCACGAGAAGCTGACCTTCCGCTACGGCGGCCGCGACTTCCGCCTGACCGACGTCGCGGGGAACGTCGTGAAGGACATCATCGCCTGATTCCGCTGAGCGACGGTTTTCGCCGCAGAGACGCAGAGCTGCAGAGCTGCAGAGAGGGCCGCAGAGGGCCTCTGGCTGTACGCAAACCGGTTCCGACACGTCTGCTCCTGATCCACGAAAGTGCACCCGCTCAGCGCGGATCCGCTCTGGCCTGTTGATCTGATCTGCTCTCCTCTGCTCTCCTCTGCGGCCCTCTCTGCAGCTCTGCGTCTCTGCGGCTATGAATTCCGCGCTCTCGCAGACCCGCCGGTCCCCTACGCCCCTTCGCGGGCGACCGGGCGCAGGCCGCCGGGCAGGCCGCCGAACAGCCAGCCGATGCCGATCGCCGCGAGCGCGGTCAGCCCCGTCGTCATGCAGCGCGTCTGCCAGACGCTGTCGCCGGCGCCGTGCAGCCAGCGGTCGGCGCTCTGCACCAGCAGGCAGGCGATCGCCGCCCACACGCCCCAGCCGGCGACGCGCGTGCGGAAGACCAGGTGGCGGATCGGCAGGTAGGCGAGTGCGAGCAGCACGTACGCGACGCTGGCGAAGACGTCCGGGGTCGGGTCGATGAGGTCGGTGATTCCGCCGACCAGCCAGGCGCGCCAGATCACCCCGCGCGCCGTGCCGTCGACCATCGCCCAGGCGGCGAGCGCGAGCGGCAGGTCGGGGGCCGCGCGCCAGCCGGACAGCACGCTGAACTGCGCCAGGGCGGCGAGCAGCGCGATGATGCCGAGGACGACGTAGCTCACGCGACGCAGCCTATCATGGGGATGCTGGATGGCGACCCCGCCCGGCCGGCCCCGCCCGACGAGCGGAACGATGGCGGGTCCGGTATGCACAGGGCATTCGCGTCCGTCCAGCAGGTGCGGGGCCTGGAGCGGCACGCAAACCGGCTCCGGAGCAACCGCACCGCGCTCGCTGCGACGCCGCGCCAACCTGGATCCGGGCGGAATGCCGTGCGACCGGGTCTGCATATACCCGCCGCGGAACGCAAAAGCGGAAGTGTTGCGCCGCAGTCCGAAACCGTTGCCTTCTTGAGGCTTCCCGCTCCCGCGCGGCTTCGTAAGGTCCCCGCCATCATGCTGCTCGCCGGGATCGATGAAGCTGGCTACGGACCGACGCTGGGACCGCTGGCGGTGGCCGCGACGCGCGTCCAGGCCGACAGCGTGGCGGCGCTGGTCGCCGGCTTCGCCGCGGCCGACACCGGGCTGGCCGACAGCAAGCGCGTGCACCGCCCCGGTGACCTCGCGCCGCTCGAGCGCGTCGCCCTCGGTGGGCTCGCCTGGCTCACCGGCGCGCCGCCGCGCTGCGCGGCCGAGGTCTTCGCGCTGCTCGGAGAGCAGCCGGATCAGCGCGCCGACGTCGCCTGGATGGCGGGAGCGGAAGAGCTCGCCCTGCCGGTGGCGACCGCTGGATGCCCGGTGTGGCGCGTGCCCGGCGTCACCCCCTGCGGCGTCGCCGGCGAGCTCGTGCAGCCCGCGACCTACAACCGCACGCTGCGCAGCGGGCTCAACAAGGCGGACCTCGAACTCGACGTGGTGGGCGGCCTGCTCATCTGGGTGGGCGCTGACGAAGGCGAGATCGCGGTCGACCGCCTGGGCGGCCGACGCTACTACCGCGACGCGCTGCAGGCGCGCTTCCCGGCCGCCATGGTCCTGATCGAGGAGGAGAGCCAGGTGCTCAGCCGCTACCGCATCTGCCACGGCCACTGCGAGCAGGCGGTCGGTTTCGCCGTCGACGGCGAGAGCCTCAACCCGCTCACCGCGCTGGCGAGCTGCATCGCCAAGTACGCGCGCGAGCTGCACCTGCTGCTGCTCAACCGCCACTGGTGCGCGCGCTGGCCGCAGCTGAAGCCCACCGCCGGCTACCCCGAGGACGCGCGCCGCTGGCTGGCCGCGATCGGACCGCTCCATCCCGAGGTCGCGCACGCCCTGGTGCGCACCGAGCAGTCGGGCGACAAGCGAAAGGTCGCAAGTATTTGACAAGTAGTAGATGCAAATATGCCTCGCGTCAGAGCGATTCCCCTCTAAGGGAGTAGCTACGAGATATCCCGCTTTCCCACCCTAGCCCCGGAACCGTCGTCATGGAGACCATCGGCCCGCTGCAGCTCAGAGTCATGCACTACCTGTGGAAGAACGGACCTGCCACGGTGCATGCGGTACTCGAGCACCTCAACCACCAGCCGGGGTGCACCCCCCTGGCCTACACCACCATCCTGACGGTGATGCGCAACCTCGCGCGCCGCCACTTCCTCAGCCAGCAACCGGCCGGGCGCAGCCACATCTTCGCCCCGCTGGTCGATGAGCACACCTACAAGCTCGGCATGCTCCAGCAGCTGCGCCGCGACCTGTTCGGGGGCGACGTCGACTGGATGCTGACCTACCTGGGCAAGGACGAGGAGATCGACCAGGACAAGCGCACGCGCATCGCCGCGCTGGGCGGGGAGCAGCCGGCCACGCGCGTCGCCGAAGTCCCGACGTGAAGCCGCTGCCGGTGGACGCGGTCGAGGCCGCGCTCGGCGCGCTGCCGGGGTGGAGCCGCTCCGGCGACGCCCTGGAGCGGACCATCCGCTTCCCCGGCTTCACCGGCGCGATCGTGTTCATGCACGACTGCGCGCCGGAGATCGACGCCCTCGGGCACCACCCGGAGTGGACCAACGTCTACAACACCGTGCGCGTGCGCCTGACCACGCACGATGCGGGGAACCAGATCACCGATCAGGACCTGGCCCTGGCGCGGCTGCTCTCGGCCAAGGCCGTGCTGCACGGCGGGGCGTGAGACGCAGCTCGCCGACCCAGGCGGGGTGCATCACGCGCAGCGGTCCTGCTCCTGAGCTCTGCATGGGAACTGACGGCTCTGCCGCAGAGACGCAGAGCTGCAGAGAGGGCCGCAGAGGGGACAGGGAAACCTGGTGCCGCCTCAACCCCTTCAAGAGTGGTATTGCCCGCGCATCCCTTCGGACTGCCGCATCCCGGCTCTCCTCTGCGGCCCTCTCTGCAACTCTGCGTCTCTGCGGCCATAACCACCATTCGGGCAGAGTATCCTCTGGCAACGGCCCCCGGGTCCGTTCCGGCTTCGCAGGCCATTCGGCGATCAGGCTGGGCGGCCCGCGGGCGACAGGTTCAGCGTCTGGATGAGGTGCCCGCGCAGGACCTCCGCCTCGTCGTCGCTCAGCTTCCGGCCGTCGCGGTAGACGTAGAAGACGTCCACCGCGACGTCGCCCATGGTGTTGATGCAGGCGTAGCTGATCTCGCAGCCGTGCGTCGAGATGGCGCGGCACAGCGTGCTGAGCAGGCCGACCTCGTCCCTGGTGTGGATGTCGACGATGGTGTAGTCCTCGCTGGTGCGCTGCTCGACCTTGACCGCGGGGTCGTCGAAGCCGCTGTCGGCGGGCTTGGCCAGGGTCAGGCTGTTGCGGCGCTTCTCGAGCAGGGTCTCGGCGCGACAGGCGGCCCTGCGAGACCGCGAGCAGGTCGGCGCGGAAGCGCGCCCACGGCGCCTCCTCCTTGAGGCGCGAGGGGAAGATCGACGACAGCCGGTAGCTGTAGATGACCATGCCCGAGACGCTGACCCAGGTGCGCGCGTCGATGATGTCGAAGCCGTGGCCGCTGAGCGTGGCGGTGACGTCGGCGAACAGCGCGTGGCGGTCGGGCACGGCCGCGACCAGGAACACCGACTTGTCCTTGACCTCGTAGTGCAGGCCGACGCCGGCTGTGCGCGCCTCCTGCAGCACGGTGTAGTGGCGGATGATCTCGCCCGGCGCGACCTGGTGCAGGTAGCTGTGCGGCAGGTCCTGGAGGAAGGCCTCGGCGCGCTCGGCGGGGACGCCGCTGGCGACCAGGGCCGCGGCGAGGCGCTCGTGGCGGCTGCCGACGGTCGCGCCGGCGTGGCGGAAGTGCTCGCTGAGCGTCTGGTAGAGGTCGCCGAGCAGCGCCTCCTGCCAGCCGGTGAGGATGCCCTCGCCGACCGCGCGCGCGTCGCCGTAGGTCAGGCAGTAGAGCGCCTCGAGGTTGTCCTGGGTGCCGATCTTCTCGGCGAAGGCGCGCAGGAAGCTGGGCTCGTGGAAGTCGCGCATGCGGCTGGCGTCGGAGAGCGCGACGTGGCGCTCGACCAGGAAGTAGAACAGCTCGGTCTCGCGCTCGTCCAGGCCGAAGCGCTCGGCGACGCCGCCGGCCATGATCGCGCCGCGCGCGACGTGGCCGCGGCCCATGTACTTGCCCATGTCGTGCAGCAGCAGGCTGAGCCCGAGGATGTCCTTGCGCTTCTGGCGCGCGAAGATCGCCGCCATGCCCGGCAGGCCGGCGGCGGTGCCGTTCGCCACCGCGTCGAGGTTGCCCATCGCGAACAGCGTGTGCTGGTCGACGGTGAACTGGTGGTAGCTGTCGAACTGCATGTGGCAGGTGAGGTTGCCGAACTCGGGCAGGTAGGCGCCGAGCAGCCCGGCGTTGTGCATGTCCTCGAGGATCAGCTGGGTGCGGCCGAAGTCGCCGATGATCTCGAGGAACACCCGCGCCAGCGCGCGGTCGCCGCGCACCTGGTCGGTGAACACCGCCAGGTGGGTCTTGATCGCGCGCTGCAGCTCGAGGCTGAGGCGCAGGCCGCGCGTCTGCGCCAGGCGGCACATGCGCACCAGGCGCGCCCCGGCGTCGGGCAGCGCCCAGAAGTCGGCGTGGCTGAGGTAGACCTGGCCCTGCACCGCGGTGAAGTCCTTGTCCAGCACCTTGCGCGTCTTGATCAGCAGCGTCCAGCGCCCGAGGTGGCCGGTGGCCTTCAGGCGGCTGACCGCCAGCTCGAGGATCTGGTGGACGTGCAGGACGCGCGCGTAGTGCTCCTTCATGAAGTGCTCGACCGCGCGCAGCTGGCTGAGGTCGGCGTAGCCGAGCTGCTTGGCCACGCGCACCTGGTCGGCGAGCTGGAAGACGTCCTGCTTGCGGCCGTGGTGGAAGTGCAGCAGCGAGCGCAGGCACAGCAGGTGGTCGTTGGTCGCCTCGACCGCGGCCAGGTCCTGCGCGGTGATGACCTCGAGGTCGGCGACGCGCGCCAGGTCGCGGCTGCCGAAGGCGATGAAGGCGATGTTGCTGAGCAGCTGGACGTCGCGCAGGCAGCCGGGGTTGGTCTTGAGGTTCGGCTCCATCTGGAACAGGCTGACGCCGGCCTGCGAGCGGCGCTTGGCGAGCTCCTCGAGCTTGAACTTGAGGAACGGCACGCTGCGCTTGCGGCGCACGCGCACCAGGATGTCGTTCAGCGCGGCGATCGGCCGCGGACCGGCGAGCAGCGGGCGCTGCTCGATCACCGCGGTGGCGGTGACGAAGTCCTCCTCGAGCAGGCGGTCGAGCTCGGCCGCGCCGCGCAGGGAGGCGCCGACGGTGAACTTCACGTCCCACATCAGGGCCTGGAACTCGGCGTTGCCCTTGGCCAGCCACTCGGGCGCGCGGCTCTCGACGGAGAGCACCAGCAGGTCGATGTCGGACTGCGGGTTGAGCTCGCCGCGGCCGTAGCCGCCGAGCGCGAAGATGCCGACGCCGTCCTCCCAGCCGCCGGGCGCGCCGACCTTGGCGAAGGCGCGGCGCGCGAGCGAGCGGATGATCACGTCGGTGAAGCCGGTGATGGCGAACGCCACGGCCCCGCCGCCGGCGGTCGAGGCGAGGTTCGTCGAGCTGGTGCCGGGCGATGCTGGCGAGTTCGCGCGCGCGCAGCTCCTTGATCGCCGCCACCGCCTCGGCGCGGGGCCGCGACTCGAGCCGCCCGACCTCGAGCACCAGCTGGGCGGACTCGGGGATGGGCAGTGCGCGCGAGGTGATTTCCGGCATCGCCGCAGCCTACGCCGGGCCGGGGGGCGACAAGGGGCGCCGCCGCGAGGCCAGACGGACCGCCGACCCCCATCCCCTTGCGAGGGGACGGTCCGCGGCGATCCTCCCGCCATGCCCGCCGCGCCCCTGTCCGTGCCGCCCATGCCCCGCGGCCAGCGCGCCACCTGGACGGTCCCCGGCTCGAAGAGCATCACCAACCGCGCCCTGGTGCTGGCGGCGCTGGCCGACGGCACCTCGGTGCTGGAGGGCGTCCTGGAGAGCGACGACACCCGGCACATGCGCACCTGCCTGGCCGCGCTGGGCGTGGCCATCCGCGATGGCGGGCCCCACCAGCTGATTGTCGATGGCGGGCGCCGCCGCCTGCGCGCGCCGGCGGGCGAGCTGTTCGTCGGCAACAGCGGCACCACGGTGCGCTTCCTCGCCGGGCTGGCCGCGCTCATCCCCGGCGCGCTGACCTTCGTCGGCGACGCGCACATGGCCAAGCGCCCGATCCAGGACCTGGTCGACGGGCTGCGCCAGCTCGGCCTGCGCGTCGACTGCCCGACCGGCTGCCCGCCGCTGACCATCCACGGCGGCGCCGTCCCGGGCGGAACGGTGCGCATGCGCGGCGACCGCTCCAGCCAGTACTTCTCGGCGCTGCTGCTGTCGGCGGGCTTCGCGCAGCGCGACCTCGCGGTGGTCATCGAGGGCGCCCTGGTCAGCCGCCCCTACGTGGAGATGACGCGGCGCATGGTCGCCGACTTCGGCGGGCGCATCGACGAGAGCGCCGACGGCTTCACCGTGCGCGCCGTGGCCGGCTACCGCGCGCGCACCTACCGCATCGAGCCGGACGCGTCCTCGGCCAGCTACCCGTTCGCCTGGGCCGCGGCGGGCGGGCGCACCGTGACGGTGCCCAACCTGACCGCCGCGCTCGCTGCAGGGCGACTACGGCTTCCTGAAGGTGCTGGAGCAGGCCGGCGCGCGCGTCGCCGCCAACGACCAGGGCACCACGGTGAGCGGCCCGGCGCAGCTGCGCGGCGTCGACGTCGACATGCACCACATCAGCGACACGGTCATGACCCTGGCCGCGATCGCGCCGCTGTGCGCGGGGCCGACCACCATCCGCAACATCGCCAACATCCGCATCAAGGAGACCGACCGCCTGGCCGCGACGGTCGCCGAGCTGCGCCGCCTCGGCCAGGAGGTCGAGCACGGCGAGGACTGGCTGCGCGTGCACCCGCGCCCGCTGCGCCCGGCGGTGGTCGAGTGCTACGCCGACCACCGCATGGCGATGAGCTTCGCCGTGCTCGGCACCCTCGCCCGCGGCGTGACGATCGCCGACCCGGCGTGCACGGCGAAGACCTACCCGGGGTTCTGGGACGACCTCGGCGCGCTGTACCCGGTGGACGCGAAGCCATGGTGACGGAGGTGGGCCGCGCATGCTGAGGATCATCGCCGGCACCTGGAAGGGCCGCCGCCTGCTCGCGCCGCCGGGACTCGAGACCCGGCCGTTGCCGGACCGCATCAAGCAGTCGCTCTTCGACCTGCTCGGCCAGCGCTGCGACGGCCTGGCGGTCGCGGACGTGTGCGCCGGGTCCGGCTCGTTCGGCTGCGAGGCGCTCAGCCGCGGCGCGCGGGTGGTGCACCTCGTCGAATCGGGCCGCCACGCGATATCGATCATCCAGGCGAACCAGCGCACCCTCGGGAGCCCGCCCGCGCTGGTCCTGCACACCCGGCCGTTCCAGAGCGCCCTGGCTGCGCTCAAGGAACTCGACCTGGTGTTCTGCGACCCGCCGTTCCCATGGTTCCAGAGCGAGCCGGAGACGCTCGCGGAGATGCTTCGCCTGGGCGCCGCCGCGCTCGCCCCGAACGGGCGGCTGGTGGTGCGCGGCGAGCGCGGCTTCGACCTGCCGCCCCTGCCGCCGACGCTGCGCGAGAGCGACCGGCGGTTCTATGGGCGCAGCTGGGTGGTGGTGCTGGCACCCGTGCCGCGGCCGCCGCGATGATCGTCCGCACCACGCGGGTGATCGCCAAGCCGCCAGCGGCCCTGTGGCCGCTGCTCTGCTCCTCACGCATGGACGGCACCCCGGTCTGCCGGCTCGGGCTCGGCATCCCCACGCCGCTCGCCTGCCGCCTCGCATCCGGTCGTGGCGGCCTCGGCGCGCGCCGGCAGTGCATCTCCGACCAGGGGCTGACCGAGCAGCGCATCACCGTCTGGGAGCCGGAACGCGCGCTGGCCTTCCGCATGGAGCGCACCGGCGCGGCCTATGGCCGGCTGCTGCAGGCCATGGAGGACCGCTTCGACCTCGTCGCGGTCGCGGCGGGCACGCGCATCACCCGCACCACGGTCTTCCAGGTGCGCGCCGGCCCCTGCCCGTGGGGTCGCGCTGCGGTGATCGCCATGGGGCTGAAGCGCGTGCACGTGCACGTCTTCGCCAATTGGTCGCGCTCATAGGCGCCCACCTTCGTGGGCCGGTTCCTCCTCCCCGCCCTAGCCCTTCTCATCCGCGTGGAACTGGTGCAGGAAGCGGTGCGCGATGGGCGCGGCGGCGACGCCGATCAGGGCGATGAAGAAGACCCCGCTGAACAGCGCGTAGGCGGAGGCGAAGAGCTTGCCGGCGACGCTGTGCAGTTCAGCGGCCGGCCCCATGCCGGAGAGGATCATCGAGGCGTTGAACAGGGCATCGACCCAGGTCATCCCTTCGCTGAGCCGGTAGCCGAGCACGCCGACGCCCAGCGCCAGCGCGAGCAGCGCGACCATCAGCAGGGCGGCGTGGGCCATGCGCCGGGCGAAGGCGCCGCGGGTGAGGACGCGCTCGCTGCGGTGCTCGAAGATCGGCGGTTCGGCTCTCATGGCGTCATTCCCCAGGGATCGTTCCGGCGGGTGCGGCGGCCGGGGCGTCCGTGCGCCGACGCCGGCGCAGCCACCCGGTGCCGGCGATGGCGAGGTAGACGCCCATGCCCAGCGCCACCGCGGCGCCGAGGCGCAGCGCGGCGTGGCCGGAGCCGTGGCCGGGCGGCTGCGGCCACAGGCGCAGCAGCGCCGCGACCACGCCACCCATGGCCAGCGCCCCGAGCAGCGGCCGCAGCAGGCCGCGCCAGCCGATCACGCCGCCGGTGCCGCGCAGGTGCAGCAGGCGCAGGTAGAGCGCGCACCCGGCGAAGCTCGAGATCGCGGTGGCCAGGGCCAGGCCGGCCTCGCGCAGCGGGGTGCGCACCAGCGCCAGGTTGAGCGCGAGGTTGAGCGCAACCATGGCCAGGCTGATGCGCATCGGCGTGCGCTGGTCGCGGCGCGCGTGGAAGGCGCGCATCAGCAGCTTGGCCAGGGCGATCGGCACCAGCGCCAAGGCGAGCATCTGCGTCACCAGCACGGTGCGCGCCACCGCCGCCTCGTCGAAGCGGCCGCTCTGGTAGATGGTGCGCACCACCGGTTCGGCGGTGGCGAGCAGGCCGACCGCGGCCGGCAGCAGCCAGAAGGCGAGCAGGCGCGAGGCCTCGCGCAGGCCGGCGCCGGTCGCCGCCCAGCCCTCGGCGGCGCGGCTGGCGAGCTCCGGGTAGGCGGCGGTGGTGACGCCGTGGCCGATCAGCGCCATCGGGAACTGCAGCAGGCGGTTGCCGAAGTAGAGGATCGCCACCGCGCCATCGCCGGGGATGAAGATCATCGCGATGACGCTGTCGAGGTAGGCGTTGACCTGGTAGATGCCGCTGGCGACGACGGTGGGCGCCAACGCGGTGCGCAGCTCGCGCAGTTCCGGCGTGCTGGCGGTGGCCAGGGGCGGCACCCCACCGGTGGTGCGCGCCAGCGCCCCCAGCAGCAGCGCCACCTGCAGGACGCCCGCCGCGAGCACCGCGTAGGGCAGCAGCCAGGCCTCCGCCTCGGGCGACATCCACACCGTCGCGATCATGCACAGGTTCATCAGCACCGGCGCCGCCGCCGGCGTCCAGAAGTGGCGCCGGCCGTTGAGCACCCCCGACATGATCGCCGCGATGCAGATGAAGATCAGGAACGGGATCTGCGGGATGGCCATGGCCGCGACGATCACCACCTTGCCGGAGCCGCAGCGCACCAGCACCCCCGCCACCACCATGCCGAGCGCCGCGACCGCGCTCAGGCCCAGGGCGAGGCGGGTGATGACCAGGCCGGCGAAGCGCTCCGCCGCGGCGGGATCGCGGTCGCGCCCCTGGACGTAGCGCGGCACGAACGCGGCGGCCAGCGCCCCCTCGCCGAAGAGGTTGCGCAGCAGGTTGGGCAGCGCGAAGGCCATCAGGAAGCAGTCGAGGATCAGCGACCCGCCCATCGCCCCCGCCCACAGGCGGTCGCGCACCAGGCCGAGGATGCGGCTGGCCAGGGTCCAGCTGCTGACGGCGAAGGCGCGCTTGGCGAGGGACACGGCGGGTAGGGTCCGGGGCGTTGGGCGGGGACAAGGGGGAGGCTGCTCGGGTCGACGATCGCGGGCCCTGGACGTTGCGGAGGACCCTCCGCACTGGAGCGAGAAACGAGACGTGAGACGCGAGACGCGAGACGCGAGGGACAGCCCTGCGGTCCAACGCGGACTCGTGTCCTGGACTGCGCCCGGTCCAGGTCTCGGTCTCGGTCTGGCCTGTCTAGCGTCTCGGGTCTACGGTCTAGGTCTACGGCGCCCTGAGCGTCTCGATCTCCTTCCCCGCCAGCGCGACCAGGTTGGCGACCATCAGGGCGCCGGTGTTCTTCCACTCGCCGCCGCTGTTGGTCGCGAGCTTGAGGTAGCAGCTGCGCGGGATGCCGGGGTAGGCGCTGTCGAGGTGGACCCAGCGGCCGCCGATGTAGGCGCTGTTCCAGGCGTGGCCGACCCAGCCGCCGAAGTCGGCGGCGAAGACCAGGCCGTCCTCGACGCGCGCGGGGATGCCGGCGATGCGCAGCACGGCGCAGAGCAGGTTGGCGTGCTCGGTGCAGTCGCCGGTGCGCGTGCGGAAGGCCTCGAGCGCCGAGGCGTCGCCCTTGCTCAGGTCCTTGGTGGTGATGTGGCCGCGCACCGCCAGGCGCAGCTGCTCCGCGAGGTCGGCCTGGTCGGTCTCATGGCCCTTGGCCACCCCCTGCACCCAGGCGCGCAGCGCCGGGTCGTCGGTCTCGAGCTGCGGGCTGGCCCGCAGCAGCGGCGCGGGATCGGCCAGCTGGCCAGGCGGAGCGGTGGCCGTGACGGTCACCACGCCGCCCTCCACGTGCTGGAACTCGTCCTCCGCCACGCTGCCGCCCGGGGGCATGCGGTAGCGGTTGACCGGGCCGGCGGCGGGCGCGGGGCCGCGCGCGGTGACCAGGCCGGTCGGTGACAGCTCGGCGCCCTCGAGCGGCACCGGACCGGGACTGGGAAGCAGCTCCAGCGCCATCGGCCCGATGTTCAGGCCCATGCCGGCGAGCTGGCCGGTCGGCGTGACGGTGGTCGTCATCGGGATCGGCACCTGGTCCATCAGCATGGTGAAGACCAGGTTGCCCGCCGGGGTGGCGCGCACGAAGGTCGCGGTGATGTCGACGATCTGCACCTGGTTGCCGAGCAGGTTGAGCCCGGAGAAGCGCTCCTGCTGGCCGGCCTTCCACGGGTGCGCGACGAGCAGTTCCTGGCCGGCCTGCTGACCGAGCAGGCGCGTGCCGGGCGGGATGGGCAGGCGCTGCTCGGTGGTGCGGTCGAGGTGGTGGATGGTGGCGACCACCTCGCCGCCCACCACCTTGCCGACCGCGCTGGTGGTCTCGCCGCCCTCGACGTGGTCGAAGCGGAAGGCCGTGACGCGCCCATCGGCGCCGTCGACGTAGAGCTGCGACTCGCGCGTCTCGAAGCGCATGGCGGTGGCCGCCGAGCGTGCGCGAGATCAGGAAGACCATCTCCGAGGTGTCGCTGCGCGTGCCGTCCGCGTGCTTCGTCACCGCCGCGTGGATGGTCATCGCCGGCTGGTCGTTGAGCTTGCCGACGAACCACAGGTCGGATTCGAGGACGTCGCTCTCGGCGGCGGCCGAGGGCGCCCGAGAGCAGCAGCAGGACCTGGAAGCGCAGGAGTACAGGCAGCGCGCGGGGAGTGGGCATGGGGCCTCCTCGAGCGATGATGGCGGCCCTCCCACCGCCAGGAAGTCCTGAGATGAGGAACCGGGACAGCGGACGGCGTTCCGCAGCCGCGATCCGCGATCTGCTTCGAGCGCCCGCCTGCTTCCGAGGCGAGAGCCGATCTTCTAGCGCCTCGCGCCTCGCGCCTGGTCCCTCACACCGGCAACGGCCACTCCAACCGCCCCTCCCAGCCCGGATCCCTCCCCGCCTGGACAGCATCCATCGCGCGGTTGGTCAGCGCATCCACGCGCTCGTTGCCGGGGTTGCCCGCGTGCCCCTTCACCCACTGCCAGCGCACCGCGTGCTGCTGGGTGAGGACGTCGAGCTCCTTGAGCAGGTCGACGTTCTTGAGCGGACCGTCCTTCTTCTTCCAGCCCTTGGCCTTCCAGCCGGCCATCCACTCGCTGACCGACTTGATCAGGTACTGGCTGTCGCTGTGGATCAGCACCGCCAGCCCCGGCTTGCGCAGCGAGCGCAGGCCCATGATCGCGGCCAGCATCTCCATGCGGTTGTTGGTGGTCTCGCGCTCGCCGCCGCAGCGCTCCAGCGCCTGGCCGGTGAGCGGGTTGATCGCCAGGAAGCCCCAGCCCCCGGGACCGGGGTTGCCGCGGCAGCCGCCGTCGGTGTAGAGGACGACGTCGGGCTGCTGGGTCATGGGGCCACCTCGGTGCCGTCCGCCCAGGCGAGTCCCGGCGGCAGCGGCGCAGCGCACCATTCGACGTGCAGGACGCGGCGCTGTCCAGGGGCGAGCGCCGGCGCGGAGGCGTGGAACAGCAGCGGGTGCACCGCCAGGACCTCACCGCGCGCCGCGGTCAGGACGCAGGGGGCGACCCGGGCGCACCAGGCAGCGATGCCGGCCGGGTCGAGCGGACCGTCGGCGTGCGAGCCCGGCAGGACCTCGAGCGGAGCGTTGTCGGCAGCGCAATCGTCGAGGTGCAGGCGCAGCGCCAGGCGCTGCACGCTGTGCGCCTGCGGGAGGCGCACGTGCGGCCGCCCGTCCTTCACCGACCACGGCGCCCAGCCCGGCAGGTCGCGGCGCACCCGCAGCGGCGCCATCAGGTCCTGGTGCCAGGGCACCCGCCAGTTGGCCTCGGGCTGCTTGTCGAACAGCACCGCGCTGATCGCCGGCGCCCGCGGCGCCAGCAACGCGCTGACCGCGGCCTGGACCGGCGCGCTGCCCACCCAGGCGCTGACCGCCGGCAGCGCGAGCAGGTCGCGCGCCGCGTAGGCGGCGCGCCCACTGCGCTGGTGGCGTGAGGTCGCCGACGCCACGGCCGACGCCAGGCCCGCGAGCTGCGCCGCGGTGGCGAGTCCGCGCAGCGCGGCGTAGCCCCTGCGCCGGAAGGCGGCGGCCACCGGCTCAGCCATCGCCGGCGAGGGCCTCGTCCGGGGCCTTGTCCACATAGCCGGCGCGGAAGCGCGCCGCGAACTCGGCGCTGCGGCCGGCGCGGATCGCGGCGCGCAGGCGCGCCATGAGCTGGCGGTAGTAGGCGAGGTTGTGCACGCTGAGCAGCTGGCCGCCGAGGATCTCGCCGCTCTTGAGCAGGTGGTGGAGGTAGCCGCGCGGCACCCGGCTGGCCTGGCTCGCCGTGGCGGCGTCCAGCGGCGCGGTGTCGCCGGCGAACTCGCCGCGCTTGACGCGCAGCGGGCCGCGGTCGGTGTAGGCGATGCCGTGGCGCCCCATGCGCGTCGGCAGCACGCAGTCGAACTGGTCGATGCCGCGCAGCACCGCCTCGACCAGGTCGAGCGGCGTGCCCACGCCCATCAGGTAGCGCGGCTTGGCCTCCGGCAGCCTCGCCGCCATCCAGTCGAGCACGCGCAGGCGGTCGGCGAAGGTCTCGCCCACCGCCAGGCCGCCGAGCGCGTAGCCCGGCAGGTCGTGGGTCAGCGCGTCCGCCAGCGAGGCCTCGCGCAGGTCGCGGTGCAGTCCGCCCTGGACGATGGCGTAGAGCGCCTGGCTGGTGGCGCCGCCGGGCAGCGCGGCGGTGGCGGGCGCGCGCCACGCCGCGACCGAGCGCGCCAGCCACAGCGCGGTGCGGCGGTTGCAGGCCTCGACCGCCTCGCGCGTGGCGTCGGCCGGAGGGCACTCGTCGAAGGCCATGATGATGTCGGCGCCGAGCAGCCGCTGGATGCGGACGCTCTCCTCCGGCGTGAGCAGGAAGGGCGCCCCGTCGAGGTGGCTGCGGAAGGCCACGCCCTCGTCGCTGATCTTGCGCTGCGCGGCCAGGCTGAACACCTGGTAGCCGCCGGAATCGGTGAGCATCGGCCCGCGCCAGCCGGTGAAGGCGTGCAGGCCGCCGAGGTCGCGCACGCGCTGCGCGCCCGGGCGCAGCGCCAGGTGGTAGGTGTTGCACAGCATCACGCCCTGGCCGAGCTCCTCGGCCTGCTGCACGGTCACGCCCTTGAGGCCGCCCAGCGTGGCGACGGCCATGAAGCACGGCGTCGGCACGCGGCCGTGCGGGGTCTCGAGCACACCGGCGCGCGCGGCGCCGTCCGTCGCGACGAGCGAGAACGCGAGCGGCGCGGTCATGACCGGTGGCGCCCGCTCAGCGCGCTCCGCACGCGGCCCGCCGCACGCCGCACCCACGCGTGGACCCACCGCCGTCACCATCACCACATCGGCACCAGGCGCACCCGCGGGTAGAAGAAGCGCAGGATCTCGGTGGCGAGCCGCCCCTGCTGGGCCATCTCCCAGGCGCTGATCTGGCTCATGCCCACGCCGTGCCCGTAGCCCAGGCACTCGATGCGGTAGTCCTTGCGCAGCGGGTCGTCCTTGGCGTCGATCTTCTCGGGGCTGCGCGCCGACCACAGGGTCGAGCGGATGCGCGCGTTGCCGATCATGCGCCGGAACCACGTCGCCGGCAGCTCGATCGGGTCGCCCAGGGTGTGGTCGATGATCACCGTCTCGACGCGGTTGGACTGCGGGTTCCTCCGGCCGACGCGCAGGTTCTTGGTGTGGCCGATGGGGCGCGCGTCGCCGAGCTGCTTGAACAGCTTGATCAGGCCGCTGCGGATGTCGGCCGGGCGGATGACGTCGCTGGTGACCCAGTGGGTGGCGAGGTAGCCGAGCTGGTCGGCGCCCGCCTGGCAGTAGGGGTCGGCCTGCGCGGGCATGATCTCCGCCGGCAGCGGGTGGCCGTAGGCGTCGCGCGCCTCGGGGAACACCGAGGCGACGCTGGCGGTGTAGCCGCCCGAGCTCGCCGAGAAGTACGGCGCGAACGGGTACGAGCCGTTGCTCTGGTCGGTGAAGGTGATGGTGCCGCGGGTCTCGACCACCGCGCGCGTGACCAGGTCGTTGCCGTTGCCGTGGCCGCGGTAGTCCTGGTCGTCGACGCCGTCGACGATGTCGAAGGGCTGCTTGGCGTAGCGCGCCGCCCAGGCGCGCGCGTAGGCGTAGCTGCGGCTGACCACGGCCTGGGCCTTGAGCGCCTCGATCGGGAAGCTCGGCGACATCTCGACCGCGACCACGCCATCGACGTAGGCCTCCATCGGCAGGCAGTCGATGACCATCAGCTGCTTCTCGCTGAGCCACAGGATCTCGGCGCTGCCGCGGTAGCGGCGGTCGGTGAGGCCGAAGACCGGCTGGCTGTCGGCGGCCTCGAAGCTGGTCGGGTCGAGGTGGCCGGGGGCGACCTTGGCGCTCTCGGCCGTGGGGCTGAGGGTCGTGGCGCGCGGCTGGACGCGCACGCGTTGGACGTTCCAGCGCACCTCCTTGCCGCCCGTGCCCCACTCCTTGCTCGACAGGGTCATGCCGTCGAGGCCGTCGACCAGGATGAAGAGCTTGGCGCCGCTGCGCAGGCTCAGCCGGCGCTCCGCGTTGTCGGGGTCGTCGGGGGTGACCACGTCCACGTCCTGGAAGACGGTCAGCTCGACCTGCTCCTGGGTGCGGGCCGGCTCGGCGAGCGGGTCCTTGCCGGAGCGGTTGCTGATCAGCACGCGCACGCCCGGGTCCTGGCCGGCGCCCTTGCCGCCGTAGGGGAAGATGCCGTCGCGGTTGTCCTTGAGCAGCCCCTGGATGAGGCTGACCGCGAAATACGAGAGCAGGCCGAGCAGCATCACCCCGCGCACCCACTTGAAGACCACGTCGGCGTTCATGCGCGCAGCACCGTACGTGGCGCGTGCCATGTGGCTACTGGCAACCCCCGGGCCGTCGCCGCCCGCCCCAGCGGTCCCGCTCCGGGTCCTGCGTGGGCGCCGTCCATGCACCCTCCAATCCCCACCAACGTTGCGGGATTTCCCCACATTCCACTCCCGGACCACGGCCAAGCATCAGATCGGAAACTGCACATACCCGCGCGGATCCGCATACCCGGGCGGAGATTGGTCCTGCGCAGGTGCACGTATGCCGCTACACTGGATGGACCTCCACCGCTGGACCCCGCCATGCCCGCCGACCGCCGCACCGCCCTGCGCCCCCTGCTCGCCGCGACGCTCCTCGCCCTGGCCCGCCTCGCCGGCGGCGCCGAGGACATGCCCGACCCCCTGCCGCTGAGCAAGGTCCCGCCGGCGCCGGTGGTGCCGGCGGCGCAGGGTGTGGCGACCATGACCGTCGCGCCCGGCTTCAAGGTCGAACTGGTGGCCAGCGAGCCCATGGTCGACACCCCGGTGGCGATGGCCTTCGACGGCGATGGGCGGTTGTGGGTGGTCGAGATGTGCGGCTTCATGCCCGACGTCAACGGCACCGACGAGGACAAGCCGATCGGCAAGATCGTCATCCTGGAGGACACCGACGGCGACGGGAGGATGGACAAGGCCACCACCTTCATGGACGGCCTGGTGCTGCCGCGCGCCATCAGCCTGACCCAGGGCGGGGCGCTGATCGCCGAGCCGCCCACGGTGTGGTTCGCCAAGGACACCGACGGCGACGGCAAGGCCGACGTCAAGACCCAGGCCTTCGGCGGCTACGGCGGCCGCGGCAACATGGAGCACACCGCCAACGGCCTGCTGCGCGGCCTCGACAACTGGCTGTACAGCGCCAACCACGTCGCGCGCTACCGCCTGCAGGACGGCAAGTGGCTCACCGAGCCCTCGGCCAACCGCGGCCAGTGGGGCGTTTCCCAGGACGACATCGGCCGGCTCTACCACAACAACAACAGCGACTGGCTGAGCGGCGACGCGGTGCCCGCCGACTGGTACGGGCGCAACCCGGCCCTGAGCGCGATCAAGGGCCACACCGGCGGCGCGGGCGACCAGATCATCCACAACCAGGCGGTGTGGACCGGGCGCATGAACCCCGGCGTCAACCGCGGCTACCGCAAGGGCCAGCTGCGCGAGGATTTCCGCCTCGCCACCGTCACCGCCTGCTGCGCCCCCTACGTCTACCGCGGCGGCGCCATGCCCGACTGCGTCGGCGACGTGTTCATCTGCGAACCGTCCGGCAACACCGTGCGCCGCACGAAGATCACCGACGAGAACGGCAAGCTGACCGGCACCAACGCCTACGACGGCCAGAAGAAGGAGTTCATCACCTCGACCGACGAGCGCTTCCGCCCGGTCAACTTCGCCGAGGGCCCCGACGGCGCGCTGTACATGGCGGACCTCTACCACGGGGTGCTCCAGGACAAGGTCTTCATCACCCCCTACCTGAAGCGCCAGTCGCTGGCGCGCGGGCTGGACAAGCCGCTCAACCTGGGCCGCATCTACCGCATCGTGCCGGAAAAGGGCTGGAAGCAGCCGGCGCGGCCAGCGCTCGAGAAGGCCGCGGTCCCGGCGCTGGTCGCCCACCTCGGCGATGACGGCGGCTGGTGGCGCGACACCGCGCAGCGCCTGCTGGTGGAGCGCGCCGACCAGGCGGCGGTCCCCTTGCTGCAGGCCCTGGCCGTCAACGCCACGGCCAAGCCGCTCGGGCGCATGCACGCGCTCTGGACGCTCGAGGGGCTCGGCGCCGCCGACGCGCCGACCCTGGCGAAGGCCTTGGCGGACGCCGACCCGCGCGTGCGCACCGCCGCCGTGCGCATCGCCGCCGCGCTGCCCGCCGCGACCCGCGGCCCGGTCCTCGCGCCGCTGGCCGCGCTCGCCGGCGACAAGGACACCCAGGTGCGCCTCGCGCTCGCCGCGTCGCTCGGCCCGATCGGCGACGCCACCAGCGATGGCGCGCTGCTCGCGCTGGTGCGCGCGCACGCCGACCAGCCCTACCTGGTCGACGTGGCGCTCAGCGGCCTGGCCGGGCGCGAGACCGCGCTGCTGAGCCGCATCGTCAGCGAGGCCGCCTGGGCCAGCCCCGCCGCCGACCGCTTCGTGCGCGGGCTCGGCACCAGCGTGGCGGCGCGCGGCGGCAAGGGCAGCGACCTGGGCAACCTGCTCGCCCTGGCCGCCGCGAGCAAGGGCTGGCAGCAGGAGGCGATCCTCGGCGGCGTGGTCGCCGCGCGGCCCAAGAACGCCAGCGATGGCTCGTTGACCCTGGCCGCCGCGCCCGCCGGCTGGGCCGGGCTCAGCACCGCCGCCACCGGCCCGGTCAAGGGCCACGTCCAGGCCATCACCGCCTGGATGTCCTGGCCCGGCGGCACGGCCGCGGCCAAGGTCGAGGTCTCGCCGCCGCTCACCGGCGCGGAGCTGACGCGCTTCAACGCCGGCAAGACCCGCTTCCTGGGCCTGTGCGCGGCCTGCCACCAGCCCACCGGCCTCGGCCTGGCCAACCTGGCGCCGCCGCTGGTCGGCTCGGAGTGGGTCGACGGCTCCGGAGCAGCGCCTCATCCGCATCGCCCTCAACGGCGTGCGCGGCCCGATCCCCGTCGACGGCCAGACCTTCACCGGCGCGGTCGAGATGCCGGCGCTGGCCGCGACCCTCGACGACACCGCCATCGCCGAGATCCTGACCTACATCCGCCACGAGTGGGGCCACAAGGCCGCGCCGGTCGAGACCGCCACGGTCGCCGCCGTGCGCGCCGAACTCGCCAAGGTCAAGCGCAACGAGGCGTGGACGGTGGAGGAGCTGAATGCGACGGAGGAGAAGGAGAAGTAGGCTTCTCGCCACTCCCTGCGTCATTACGCTGCCGCGCGTGAAGCTCACCTTCCTCGGCACCTCCTCCGGCACGCCCACGCGGCTGCGCAACGTCACCAGCCAGGCGCTGACCCTGGACAACGGCGACCTGTGGCTGCTCGACGCGGGCGAGGCCACGCAGCACCAGTTGATGCGCGCCGGGCTGCGCGCGTCGCGGATCGCGGTCATCCTCATGACCCACCTGCACGGGGACCACCTCTACGGGCTGCCGGGGGTGCTGGCGTGCATGACCATCCACGAGCGCGATGAGCCGGTGCTGCTGGTCGGCCCGGTCGGGCTGCGCGAGTTCGTCCACACCGTGCTGCGCCTGTCCGAGAGCGGCGTGCCCTTCCCGCTCGAGATCATCGAGCTGGCCGGCGACCACCACGAGGTCGGCGCGCGCGGCGGCTGGACGATCGGCGCGCACCGCATCGCGCACCGCGTGGCCTGCTACGGCTACGACCTGCGCGAAGCGCCGCGCCCCGGCCGCTTCGACCTCGATAAGGCCAAGGCGCTGGGCATCCCCGCCGGGCCCCTCTACCGCCGCCTGCAGGACGGCGCCGCGGTGACCCTGGAGGACGGCCGCACCATCGCCAGCCGCGAGGTCTGCGAGCCGCCCGCGCCCCGGCCGCCACGTCGTGCTGCTCGGCGACACCGACGGACGCCAGCGGCATCGCCGCCGCCGCCCAGGGCTGCGACCTGCTGGTGCACGAGACCACCTACGACCGCGAGCGCACCGCCAAGGCCCGCCAGTGGGGCCACAGCACCACCGCCATGACCGGCGCCTTCGCGCGGCGCGTCCACGCGCGGAACCTGATCATCACCCACTTCAGCTCGCGCTACACCGACGGCGAGGGCCCCATGGGCGTGGCCCAGCTGGTCGCCGAGACCCAGGCCGAATGCCCCGACACCGCCGTCCACGCCGCCGACGACCTGTGGAGCTTCGTGCTGCCTCCAAAGGGTGAGACCGTTACCGCAAGACGCCAAGGCGCAAGGGGCAGGCCTCCGGTCCAGACATAACCCCGCTCTTCCCCCGGCGCTCGACGCGAGTTGCTGGCGACTTCATGCCAAGCCCCCCACCTGGTAAGATCTCTTCCTTTGGCGCCTTGGCGTCTTGGCGGTCCTATCCTTCTTCAATTCCCCTCAGCGGGGGTGCAGGTTGCCTCCTGGAACCCCGGCCTAGGCTCGCCGCCCGCGAAAGGTGCACATGAACGTCCTGGTGATCGGCAACGGCGGGCGCGAGCACGCCCTGGTGTGGAAACTGAAGCAGAGCCCGAAGGTCGAGCGCATCTTCATCGCGCCCGGCAACCCCGGCACCGCCCAGCTCGGCACCAACGTGCCGATCGCGGTCGATGACCTGGAGAAGCTCGCCCAGTTCGCCATCGAAAACCAGGTCGGCCTGACCGTGGTCGGGCCCGAGGTGCCGCTGACCCTCGGCATCGTCGACGAGTTCAAGCGCCGCGGCCTGCGCGCCTGGGGGCCCAGCAAGGCCGCCGCCAACCTCGAAGGCAGCAAGGTGGCGATGAAGGAGTTCCTGCGCCGCCACAACATCCCGACCGCCGCCTTCAAGATCTTCAACAAGGCCGCCGACGCGCACGCCTACATCACCGAGGTCGACGGCCCGCTGGTGGTCAAGTGCGACGGCCTGGCCGCGGGCAAGGGCGTGACCGTGGCGAAGACCGCCGACGAGGCGCACGCCGCCATCGACCGCATCATGGTCGCGCACGAGTTCGGCGCCGCCGCCGGCCGCCAGGTGGTGATCGAGGAGACCCTCAAGGGCGAGGAGATCAGCGTCTTCGCCTTCTGCGACGGCCGCAACGCCGTGCTGCTCGACTACGTCCAGGACCACAAGCAGGTGCGCGACGGCGACGAAGGGCCCGAACACCGGCGGCATGGGCGCGTTCTCGCCCGTGCCCGGCCTGGTGCGGCCCAAGGACGAGGACGAGATGGTGCGGCGCATCCTGGTGCCGACCATGTCCGGGCTGCTGCACGAGGGCCGGCCCTACGTCGGGCTGCTCTACATGGGCCTGATGCTCACCGACGGCGGGCCCAAGGTCATCGAGTACAACGTGCGCTTCGGCGACCCGGAGTGCCAGGCGCTGATGCTGCGCCTGAAGACCGACCTGGTGACGGTGATGGAGGCCTGCCTGGACGGCACCCTCGACACCATCGACCTCGACTGGCACCCGGGCGTCGGCATCTGCGTGACGCTGGCCAGCGGCGGCTACCCCGGCAAGTACCCGAGCGACGTGCCCATCAGCGGCCTGCCCGCGACCACCCCGGCGACCACGACGACCGACCAGGCGGTGGTGTTCCACGCCGGCACGAAGGAGAAGGGCGGCCAGCTCCTCACCGCCGGCGGCCGCGTGCTGTCGGTGTGCGCGCTCGGCGCCACCCTCGACGAGGCGCGCGCGCGCGCCTACGCCGCCTGCGACGCCATCCAGTTCGCCGGCAAGCACTGCCGGCGCGACATCGGCCGGCGCACCGAGGCGCGCAAGGGCCGATGAGGATCCTGGCGCTGTGCACCGGCAACACCTGCCGCAGCCCGATGCTGATGACGCTGCTGCAGGAGGAGCTGCGCAAGCGCGGCCGCACCGACGTGACCGTCGAGAGCGCCGGCACCGGCGCCTCCGGCGGTGAACCCGCCTCGCCCGAGGCGGTCGCGACCATGGCCCGCCGCGGCCTCGACCTGCGCGCGCACCGCAACCGCAACCTGCTCGACCTCGACCTCGCCGTCTACGACCGCGTCTACGCCATGACCAGCGGCCACGCCGCCTACGCGCGCTCGCGCGGCGTGCCGGCGGCGCGCCTGGCCGTGGTCAACGCCGCCGGCGGCGGCATCCCCGACCCGTTCGGCGGCGGCATGGCCGACTACGAGGCCTGCGCGCTGGCGCTGGAGGCGGCGGCGAAGGGGATCGTGGGGGAGCTGGGGGCGGGGTGAGGGATCACTTGACCCAGGTCAGGCTCGAGTGGCCGAAGCCTTCCCGCAGTCCCTGATCATCCGTGGCGTCGTCCTCGGCGGCGTAGATGTCATCCGGGCCGTATTCGGGATCGAGCCTGGTGTTGCGCACGACGGTGTCGACCGCGCGACCCGGATGCGCGGCCGTGCGCAGCGCAGCCCCGGACGGCGCAGGCCCGGAGCACGGCAGCGTGCGCGCGTGCGTGTCGCCGTAGCAGGCCGCCACCACCCGCCAGTGACGCTGCGGGTCGCGGTCGGCAAGCACCACCCGGGCGCTGCCGGGCTCCGCCGGGCAGGCCCAGTCGAAAGCGTAGGACACGCGCGAGCCCGGACGATCGCCCCACCGCGGGCCGTCGCCGGCGGTGCGTGACGGAACGCCCATCGGTTCCTCTTCCGGCGCGACCGGGCAGGCGAACAACGCGTTCGGCAGGCCCTGCACCGCCGCCAGCACCTCGAAGGAGCGCACGGTGACGCGCAGCGCGTCGTCCGCGTCGCGCGCCCGGCCGTAGTGGTAGTCGAGGTTGGCCCAGGGGCTCGGCCAGAAGCACTCTTCACTGACTGCATAGGCGCGCATCGATGTCACGATCTGCGCCTGGTTGCGTCCGCACGCCAGGCGGCCCTCCTGCACGCGGTGCGAAGCGACCAGGGCGGCGAGGATCAGGGTCAGGCTCGCCACGATCGCGGTCACGACGAGCAACTCCTTGGCGGTGAAGCCGCCACGCAGGCGTGAGCGGGCAGCCCGCCACCTCATTTCACCCAGCTCCCGAACATCCCACCCTTGGCTGGGCACAACGGGTCCCCGCCATCGCCAGCGGGGGAATAGATGTCGTCCCCGTCGCCGCCCTCGACCGCTGCGTCGGGATTGACGGTGATCGCCATAACGGGCTCGCCGTCGTTGTCCTCAGTCCTCAAGCCGGTCGCGATCCCAGGGACGACCTTCAGGGCCTTGCCATGCGAGTCGCCGAATACCGCCATCGCCTTGCCCTTGTGGTTGGCGGGCGAGCGGTCGGCCCCGACGACGCGGCCTGACCCGGGCTCGTCAGGCGAGGCCCAGTCCCAGGCGTACGAGACTGCGTGCTCGGGGCCGGCACCCCACGCCAGCGCTCCGGCGCGATCGCGCTCCGGAGCGGTCGTGGGACCGCCCCGGGTACCTTAGGGCACTTGAAGACCGCATTGGGCAGGGTCATGACCTTGGCGAGGATCGAGAGGGAGTGGACGGTGATCAACCGGGCTTCGTGCGCGTCGGCGACGTGGATCGTCGAGAGCGCCCGACCCTGCGGCCATGGGCTCGGCCAAGGAGCCTCTTCGGTCGTACTGTAGGAAACGCAGGCGCCCATGATGTGGCCGAGGTTCCTGCTGCACAAAGGGCCACACGAGCTTTCACGTCCCATGGTGGACACCGGCACCAGGAGCCCCGCGAGAACGGTGACCAGCACGATCACGATCAGGACTTCGGTCAAGGTGATGCCGAGCACGCATCGCAGGCGCAGCGGTGATGCCGGTCTCCTCATTTCACCCAGTTCCCGCGCTCCCCACCCTGGCCCGGAGACAGCTGATCACCGTCGTCACCCGCAGGCGAGTAGATGTTGTCCTCCACCCCATCCGTGCCCACGGCGTCCGGATTGCCGACGATGGCCGTTACCGGCGTGCCGTCGCTGTCCTCTGTGACCATGCCGGTGGCCGCGCCATCGCGCGACTTGAGGGGCTTGGTGTGGGAATCGCCGAACACCACCACTGCCTTGCCCTTGTGGTTGGCCGGCGAGCGGTCGGCGCCGATCGCGCGCGAGGCACCCGGTTCGGCGATGGATGACCAATCCCACGCATAGGAGACCGCGTGATCCTGGGCGGCACCCCACAGCAGGGCACCCGCGCGATCGAACGCCGGCTTACCGACGGGACCGGCCCGGATGCAGCCCGGGCACTTGAACAGGGAGTTCGGTAGGTTCTGCGTCGCGGCGAGGATCGAGAAGCCGTGGACTGTGGCCAGCCTGGCCTCGTGCGCGTTGGGGATGTGGATGGGCGGGAGGTCCTTGCCGCTGGGCCATGGGCCCGGCCAGGGCGCATCCTCCGACGTGCTGTAGGCGACGCAGGCGCCCATGATCTGGCTCAGGTTCTTGTGGCATTTCGTGAGGTTCGGCATGCCCGTAGGCCGGATGAAATCCGCCAGCAAGGCGATGAGGACCGTGACCAGCGCCCCTATCAGCGCGATCACCAGCACCAGTTCGGTGAGCGTCAAACCATGTCGTGGAGAAGCGGTGCGCACCATTCCGCCATGATACCCACCCGCATCCACCAGCGCCACCGGTTTACCTCAGCGACCTGCAGAGGCCGGTCCCGGCGAGCGCCTCACCCGAAGATCGTCAACTGCTGCCCCTTGATGCGGTCGAAGTCCACCTCCTTCGCGTGCGGCGCGTAGACCTTCTCCCACTTCTTGCGGTAGACGTGCTCGGCGAACTCGCGCAGGTTCACGCAGTCGGCCTTGCAGTAGGTGGTCAGGCGCTTGTAGGCGGCCTGGTCGCCGCCCTTCCAGGACCCCCACAGCTGGATGGCCTCGAGGCCGCGCATCTCCTTGATGTCGGCGGCGCGCTCGATGCCGATCTGCTTCTCCATGTCCTTGAGGCCGCCGCCCAGGCCGAGCGAGCGCGCCGGCCACAGCAGGTCGAGGTGCGGCTGGTCGAAGCGGAAGCTGGCGTCGCGGAACTGCTTCTCGATGAACGGGATGTCGAAGTTGGCGCCGTTGAAGGTCACCACCAGGGCGTAGCCCTTGATGACCTCGCGGAACTTCTCGAGGGCGTCGTCCCCCGGCTGCGGGCGACCCGCGACGAACACGCGGCTGCTCTGGGCGGTCGGGCAGGCGTCCGCCAGGCCGATCACGGTGATCTGGTCGTAGCCGGGCGTCAGGCCGGTGGTCTCGATGTCGACCAGGGCGATGCGCGGACCGTCGCACAGGCCGGACCAGAGGCGCCACAGTTCGCGTTCGGGCCAGTTCGCCTTGAACCACGCGTGGTCGCGGCGCTCCAGCGCCTGCTGGGCCTCCGCGACGGCCTCGACCAGCTTCTGCCCGCGCGAGGTGCCGAGCACCTCGCCGGCCTCGCCGGGCTGCTTGCGCAGCAGGTCCCACGAGGTCACGCCGCGGCCCCAGAGGGCGCGCTCCAGCTCCTCGGTCATGCCTTTGGCGAAGATGAAGCTGCGGGTCAGCATGGCGGATTCCTCACCCCCGGTGGGGCCGCGCCGGTTCCGGCGCCGGCCGGCGGGTGGGGCGATCGTCGCGCGCCGACCGCTGCGGCAAGCGCGGAATTGGGTCGCGCGTCGAAGCCTTCCGGGGCGCAAACCGCCCCTTGCCTGGAGCGGACAGCGGCATGGACTCGCCCGCGATCCATCCCGACCAGGAGCCCACCCATGGCCAAGTTCCCCGCCTTCTCCCTGCCCGGCTCCGACGGCCAGACGCACACGCTCAAGGGCCTGAAGGGCAAGACCTTCGTGATCTACTTCTACCCCAAGGACGACACCCCGGGCTGCACCATCGAGGCCTGCGACTTCCGCGACCAGCTCACCACCCTGGCCAAGCTCGGCGTGCCGGTGTACGGCGTCAGCCCGGACAGCCTGGCCAGCCACGCCAAGTTCATCGCCAAGCACGACCTCAATTTCGTGCTGCTCGCGGACGAGGAGCACGCCCTGGCCGACAAGCTCAAGGTGTGGGGCGAGAAGAGCATGTACGGGCGCACCTTCTTCGGCATCGAGCGCAGCACCTTCCTGGTCGGCGGCGATGGCTCGATCCTCAAGGAGTGGCGCAAGGTCAAGGTCGCCGGGCACGTGCTGGAGGTGCTGGACGCGCTGCGCGAATCTGCCGCCTGATCGGGGCAGCCCGGCGCGTCACCGGCCCCGGGGACGGGCGCCGGATGCCGCTTCCCCCGCCGCCCCGGGATGCGCACGATGGACGTCATCCGAGGAGGTCCCCATGCGCTTCTCCGCCCTCGCTTCCACCTGCTGCGCGCTCATCGCCGGCACCGCGCTCGCCCAGGCCGCCAGCGAACCCCAGCTGAGCATCGCGCGCTTCGGCAACGCCCTGCTGGTGACCGCCCCGGGCGAGCCGGCCGGCGCCGCCGCGCTGGCCGGCCGCATGCACCAGCGCGTGACCGTCGACTTCAAGGACGAGCGCGTCGAGGACGTGGTCGAGACCCTGCGCCAGCTCAGCGGCCTCAACTTCGTGGTGCTGCCGGCCGCCACCGGCGCCAACGTCCCGGCGGTCTCGCTGAAGGCCAGCGACATGGAGCTGGGCAACGTGCTGACCTGGGTGCAGACCCTGACCGGCCTGCACGTCAGCTACCTGGACGGCGCGGTGGTCGTCGCCGACAAGCCGCTCGCCGCGGCCTCGACCACGCGCATGTACGACATCAGCGACCTGACCCTGCCCATCCAGGACTTCCCCGGTCCCGAACTGGCCTTCAACGCCGGCGGCACGCAGGGCAAGGGCGGCGCCGGCGGGCTGTTCGGCACCCCCAAGGACGAGACCGGCAGCCACGCGCCGAGCAGCGACGAGATCGTCGAACTGCTGAAGAAGACCGTCGCCCCGGGGCAGTGGAAGGACTAGCGTCCTGTCCGCACGCCACCGTCGCGGACCAGGGGCGTGGTGATCCCGCCCAGCGGCCGGCGGCCCCCCAGCAGGGATAGCGGGAAGACCGCGAGCGCGACCACCAGCATCAGCCCCGCGACGCTGCCGAGCTGCCAATCGAGGCAGTCCTCGGCGACGCGGATGTAGTCGTTGGTCAGTCCGTAGGAACCGGACCCCGCGTAGCGCTCGCGCGCTGCCGCGTCCCAGATCAGCCCGGCGCACATCAGGACGTTGCGCCCGACGAGGTACCAACCGACGCAGCCGTAGAGCGTGCGCTCGGCGGCGCTGCTGGTGAAGCCGCCGGTGCGCGCGCGCCACAGCGCCACGCCGGCGAAGGTCAGCTCGCCGAGGTGCCCCCCGAGCGCGATCGCGGTGGCGCGCGCCGCGTCGTTCCAGGCGACCAGCGGCAGCAGCACGGCGCCCGCCAGCGCCGGCCAGCGCAGCAGGGGCAGCGGCCACGCCTTCCAGGCGAGCCACGCGACCACGCCCTGCATGAACAGCGCCAGCGGCCACACCTGCGACAGGTTGACGGTGCAGCCCTGCATGGACAGCGAGATGGTCGGCACCGCCGGGCAGCCGGTCAGCAGGTCGACGACGAAGTGGCCGGTCTCGTGGAACAAGGCCGCCAGGAACCAGCCCATGCCCGCGAGCAGCGGAGTGGCGAGGAAGACCACCGCCAGGGCGGCACCCAGCGCGAGGTGGAAGGCCGGCGGGGTCAGACCGGCGATGCGCAGGGGCGAGCTTCGCGGCCACGACCGCCGAGCCCGTCGCCGCACCCGCAGCGATCGTCACGGACACGGGTCCCGCCGGGGTCGGTGCGCCGACGGCCTTCACCGCTCGGGCCGGAGCCGGTCCGGCCGCCGCAGCCGGCGCGCGCAGCTTGCCGCACAGCCCGCACACCTGGACCCGGACGGTGTTCGGGTACGAGCAGGCGGGGCAGTTCCACGCAGGGGAGTCCACGGGGATGGATACGCCCGGACCGCGCCCTGGGCAAGCCCGCCGACCTCCACCTCGGGTGAGGGTCGCCTTGTGCGGACCACCGCGAGTCGTTAGGGTGCCGCATCCGCGAAAAGCCGACGCACCCACCCCAGGTCCCGCATCCCCATGATCAAGAAGCCCCTCAAGATCGGTATCATCGGCGCCGGCGGCATCATGCGCGGCGTGCACATGCCGGGCTGGAAGGCGGCCGAGGACTGCGAGGTGGTGGCGGTGTGCGATACCAACCGCGAGACCATGGAGCGCTTCGCCGCGGACTTCGGCATCCGGCAGACCTGCAACGATTTCACCGAACTCGTCCAGCTGCCCGAGCTGGACATCATCGACATCGCCACGCCCAACCGCTTCCACACCCCGGCGGTGCTCGCCGCGCTGGAGGCCGGCAAGCACGTGCTGTGCGAGAAGCCGCTCGCGGTCAGCACCGCCGAGGTGCGCGAGATGGGCGACGCCGCCAGGAAGGCCGGCCGCCTGCTGATGACCGCGCAGCACCACCGCTACGGCGCGCCGGCGGTGGCGCTCAAGCGCTGGGTCGACTCCGGCGCGCTCGGCGAGGTCTACTACGCCCGCGTCCACGCCACCCGGCGCAACTGGCTGCCGACGCCGCCGACCTTCATCGCCGAGGACCTCGCCGGCGGCGGCCCGTGCATGGACATCGGCGTGCACGCGCTCGACACCGCGCTGTGGCTGATGGGCTTCCCCAACCCCGTGCGCGTCACCGGCACGCGCCTGACCAACTTCGCCAAGGGCGACACCATCCCCGGCGCGTGGGGCGAGTGGGACCGCAAGAAGTTCACCGTCGAGGACTTCGCCTCCGGCTTCGTGCACTTCAGCAACGGCGCGACCATGGTCATCGAGTGCTCGTGGCTGCAGCACCAGCACGAGGACGAGGACTTCAGCGCCCGCCTGTTCGGCAAGAAGGCGAGCGTGCAGTGGCCCGCCGGCGACTACAGCACCACCGTCAACCGCACCCTGCTCGACGGCACCATCAAGCCCGTCGGCGGCCTGCGGCCGCCGCACAGCGAGGAGATCGTCGCCTTCGCCGACGCGGTGCGGCACAACAAGCCGTCACCGATCCCGGTCGCGGAGACCCTGAAGGTCATCGCGATCCTCGAGGGCATCTACGAGAGCGCGCGCACCGGGCGCGAGGTGCTGCTGCGCGGGGATGATCTGCAGGTGCCGGTGAAGAAGACCAAGAAGTGATGGGCGGCTGATGGCTGATGGCTGATGGCTCGAGGCGCCGGCTTCGGCCATTTCTCATGCCCACGGGTCCCTCCTGGTCCTGATGTGCGATCCGTCGGCAAGGCGCACGGAACCAAGGAAGGGAATCGCGAGCGCCCACGGCGCGACACCAATCTTCAGCCCAGGGCAACGCCCTGGGTAGATGCCGAAAAAATCTCATCGAGCGTTTACCCAGGGCGTTGCCCTGGGCTGGAAATTGGGGTCCCGCCGTTGGCGCTCGCGACCGTCGACCTGGCGATCGCGTGGTGCCCAGAGTTCACTCGAAGCCCAGGAGGGACGCCCCTGTTCCCTGTTCCCCGTTCCCTATTCGCTATTCCCTGTTCCCTGCTCTCCGCCCTCAGCCCCCCACCCCTCACCGCGTCCGCTCGAACACCACCACCACGCGCTCCGGGTCCCCTTCCTCCAGCACCACCTTCTTCTCGACCACGAAGCGGTAGCCGAGCTTGTTGGCCGTGTTCATGGCCGTCTCGCGCTCCGGCCCGGCGAAGGCGGGGCCCTTGTAGATGATGGCGTGGCCGCTCTTCTGGAGCAGGTCGGCGGCCTCGATGAGGACTTCGGAAGCCTGGCCCATGGCGCGGCAGGTGACGAGCTGGCAGTTGCGCTGCAGGTCCGAGGCGCGCGCCGCGACCTCGCTGCCGCGCAGGTGGCGGGCGCTGACGCGCGGCGCGCCGAAGCCGGCGAGCAGCGCGGCCGCGGCCTCCAGGAAATCGACCTTCTTGCGCCGGGTGTCGACCAGCACCCACGGCACGGTCGGGTGCCACAGCGCGAGCGGCAGTCCGGGATAGCCGCCACCGGAGCCCAGGTCGACGCACGGCGCCCCTTCCGAGAGGTGGCGCAGCCGCGTGTCCGGCTCCACCACCAGGCTGTCGAGCAGGTGCTGCTTGAGGAACTCGCGCGGCGCCGTGATGGTGGTCAGGTTGAGCCAGCGGTTCACCCCGACCAGGTGCCCATAGAGCGCCTGCAGCGCCGCCCGCCGCAGCCCCGCCCCGCTGATCGCCAGCGCGTTGCAGCGCGCCGTGAACCACGCCCAGTCCCCATCCGGAAACGCCACCGGCGGATGCAGGGCGGGATCGACGCTGCCCATCGCGGGGTCGTCGGCAGGCTGTTCGGCGCGTTTCGGCATGATCTCTTTTTCGGCAGTCTCCCCGACCTGACCGGCCGGGCCCGCGCAATGTGGGCCCCCGGTCCCCCACGCAAACCGCATTTCCCCTTTCCCAGCTGCGAGTTGCGAGTCGCGAGCTGAACGTCCTCAGCAGGGTCGAGGGTCTAGGGTCTAGGCTCTAGGCTCTAGGGTCTAGGGACCAGGCTCTCCCCCTCGCGACTCGTAGCTCACAACTCGCACCTCGCGCCCCGCGCCCCCCTTGCCCTCCCCCCAGCCCCCCCATCATCCTCCCCCGTGGACTACCTCGTCATCGCCCGCAAGTACCGCCCGCAGACCTTCAGCGAGGTCACCGGGCAGGACATGGTGGCGCGCACGCTCAGCAACGCGATCACCTCCAACCGCGTCGCCCACGCCTACCTGTTCACCGGCCCGCGCGGCGTCGGCAAGACCAGCATGGCGCGCATCCTGGCCAAGGCGCTGTGCTGCGACACCGGCCCGACCATCACCCCGTGCGGGGTGTGCGCCAACTGCCGGATGATCACCGACAGCACCCACCCCGATGTCGCCGAGATCGACGCGGCGCGCTTCAACGGCGTCGACGCCATCCGCGAGCTCTCCGACGGGGCCAGCTTCTCGCCCTCGCAGGCGCGCTTCCGCATCTACCTGCTGGACGAGGTGCACATGCTCTCGACGGCGGCGTGGAACGCGCTGCTCAAGCTGCTCGAGGAGCCGCCCGCGCACGTGCGCTTCATCTTCGCCACCACCGAGGTGGAGAAGGTCCTGCCGACCGTGCTGTCGCGCTGCCAGCGCTTCGACTTCCGCTCCATCGACCTGGACAACATCGTCAAGCGCCTGCGCGAGATCTGCGCCGCCGAGAAGGCCGAGCTCAGCGACGCGGTGCTGTTCCGCATCGCGCGCGCGGCCGGCGGCGGCATGCGCGACGCGCAGACCCTGCTCGACCAGCTCATCGCCGCCAGCGACGGCCCGGTGCGCGAGGAGGACCTCAACCTGCTGCTGGGCGCGGCGCGCGGCGAGGACCTCGACCTGGTCGTCGAGCGCCTGCTCGCCGGCGACGCCAAGGGCGCGCTCGAGGCGCTCGACCGCATCAGCGCCGGCGGCGTGGCCGGGGCGACCTTCCTCGGCCAGCTCGTCGACCACGTGCGCACCATGCTGCTGGTCCAGGCCTGCGGGCCGGATTCGCCGGCGGTGCGCCGCCTGGGCACGGCCGGCCCCGCGCTGCTCGCGCACGCCAAGGCGGCCGCGCCCGAGAAGACCCTGCGCATCTGCCAGGTGCTGGTCGGCAGCCAGCAGGCCATGCGCCACGGCGTCGACCCGCGCCTGCAGCTCGAGCTGGCCTGCGTGCGCATCGCCGGGCTCGGCCAGATGGTCGACGCCGACGCGCTGCTGCGGCGGCTCGAACGCCTGGAGGCGGGCGGTCCCGCCGGGGCGGGTGCCGCAAACCCCAGGTAGGGCCGGAGCGGGCGGCCAGCCCGCTGCCGGCCCGGAGCGGCGAACGTGGCGTGCTCTCGGTCAATCCGCGGCCACCGGCCGATGGGCCCCTGCCCGCCGCGCCGCTGTCGCGGCCCGCGCCCACCGCGGCAGCGGCGCCCGCCGAGGAAGCGCGCAGTCCCGCCCGCGCCGCCGCGCCGGTCGAGATCTCGCCGCAGGCGCTGCTGCCCGCATTGCAGGCGCGCTGGGGCGAGCTGCCGCGCATCGCCATGCGCGACCAGCAGGTCGAACTCGCCACCGCGCTCGCCACCAGCACCCCGGTGGCGCTGGCGGTCGACCTGCTCACCGTCGAGTTCGCCGGAGCCTTCAGCGAGCGCTACAGCACCACCCCGGAACTGCAGCGCATCCTCGAGGGCCTGGTCGAGATGCTCGCCAGACGGCGCCTGCGCGTGGCGGCGCGGCGCCCGGGGGGCAGCGGCGCGGACGAGCGCGGCCGGCGCTACCAGGCCGCCCAGGCCAACCCGCTGGTGAAGGCCCTGCAGAGCCGCTTCAGCGCCGACATCGTCGCGCGGGAGATGATCGCACGCGACGAGTGGCTGAAGCGTCTCAATGCGCCGCCCGTCCGGCCAGGGGATTCCGCGACCAACGCCCCGGAGTGAGCGCATATCCTCGCTGCCAGGCCCGCGACGAGGCGGTGTCGGCAACCCCGGCTGCTCCTTGCCCGGATCGGGCGCAAACCCCTATCTCTTGACCTGACAAAGGTTTGTCCAAGTGTCTCAGAACTCCCATGGCTCCGTTAACCCGGTGTTCTAGGCTGGGAAGACCAAAGCGCGCATGAACATCGACCCGATCAGCGTCGCCAACGTGCACGCCCCGCCTCCGGCGCGGGACGAGGCCGGGGACATGCCGGCGACCACCGGCCGCCAGCCCTTCCAGATCGGCCCCTACAAGATCGAGCGAGTCATCGGTCGCGGCGGCATGGGCACCGTCTACAAGGCCCTGGTGGTGATCTCGTGCGAGGTGCCGATCGGCTCGCACGTGGCGCTGAAGCTGCTGCGCGAGACCGAACCGCAGGAGCGCCGGCGCTTCGCGCGCGAGGCCGGCTACCTGCAGGCGCTGCGCCACCCCAACATCGTGCGCGTGCTGGACGCCGGCGAGTACGAGGGCCAGCCCTACCTGGTCATGCAGCTCATCGAGGGCCACCACGCCGACGACCTGATCGTCGAGGGCCGCCCGGTCGACCAGCAGCGCGTCGCCGACCTCGCCATCCAGGCGCTCGACGCGCTGCAGGTCGCGCACCACGCCGGGATCCTGCACCGCGACATCAAGCCCGGCAACATCATGATCACCCCGGCCGGGCAGGTGAAGCTGGTCGACTTCGGGCTGGCCCAGTACATCGACGCCGAGTCGCACCTGACCGCCACCGGCGCGGTGGTCGGCACGCCCGCCTACATGAGCCCGGAGCAGGCCAGCGGCCGGCGCGAGGAGATCAGCCGGCGCTGCGACATCTACAGCATGGGCGCCTGCCTCTACGAGCTGCTCACCGGCGAGCAGCCCTTCACCGCCGACAACTCGGTGGCGCTGCTGCGCCGCATCATCGAGGAGCCGCTGGTGCCGCCGACCCGGCTGCGCCGCGACCTGCACCGCGACCTCGAGACCATCGTGCTGAAGGCGATGGCCAAGGACCCGCGCGACCGCTACGCCAGCGCCGCCGAGATGGCCGCCGACCTGCGCCGCTTCCAGGTCGGCGTGCGCCTGCGCACCAAGCGCCCGGGGCCGCTGCGCCCGCTGCTGCGCAGCCTGTGGAACCAGCGCGCGACCCTGGCCGCGATGGGCCTGGTGCTGTTCGTCGCCGCCGCCGCGGCGGTGCTGGCGGTCAACCGCGGGCTGCGCCGCGCCGAGGTCCACGAGACCCGTACGACGCAGGCCGTGACGACCACCGGGCAGGTCGTGGAGGTCGAGCCGCCGCCGCCCGCCGACCCGTGGCTGGTCGAGTGGGCGCAGGTGCCGGCGCTCGACGCCAAGGGCAGCAAGGTGCAGCTCAAGCCGCTGCCCACCTTCGGCAAGGGCGTGGTGAGCACCGTGGGCATGCCCGCGGTGTCGGGCCCGGTGCGCCTCAGCGCGACGATCAACATCCTCGCCGCCGAGTGCCAGGTGAACCTGCTGATCTGCGACAGCGACATCGGCAGCGGCTACCGCCTGCGCCTGGTCGGCGCCAAGGCCAACGACCGCCTCGAGCTGATGCGCGAGAACAAGGTGGTGGCGTTCCGCGACCTCGGCCAGCTGGTGCGCGGCAACCGCCCGCAGCGCCTGCGCATCGAGCGCGTCGACGACACCGTGACGGTGGCGCTCGGCACGCGCGAGCCGATCGTCTTCCCCGACCTCATCCCGATCGAGAGCATGGAGGCGGACGGCGTCTACATCGCCTACGACCCCGGCCAGGTGCGGGTCAGCGACGTGGTGCTGCAACGCCAGCGCGGCGGCCTGACCATCAGCGCGCTCACGCAGGCGGACAGCTTCCGCCAGACGCGGCGATTCTACCGCGCCAAGGAGCTGTACGAGACCTTCCTGCGCGACCACCCGGACTCCAAGCAGGTGCGCGACGCCGACCTGCGCATCGCGCTGTGCCTGGAGGGGCTGAAGGACGACGAGCAGGCGCTGGCCAAGTTCATCGCGGTGGCCAGCGCCAACCGCGACGACCCGCGCTACGTGCTGACCGCCACCTTCCATGCGTGGGGCTGCGCCCTGCGCCTCAAGCTGTTCAAGGACGCCGAGGAGTACTTCGAGGCCATCCGCCGCAAGTACGACATCCCGACGCTGCTCGCCACGGTCAACGAGAAGGTGGTGCGCGAGCTGGTGAAGGACTACCTCGAGCGCGCCGCCACGCTCGGCGAGAGCGAGCCCGACCGCGCCATCCGCCTCTACGCGACCGGCGCCGACTTCGCCACCTACCTGATGCAGCAGCCGGACATCGCCAACGACCCGCGCATCGCCGAGACCATCGCCAAGGCGCACGTGGGCGCCGGCGACCTGCTGCGCACCGAGGGCCGCGCCACCGAGGCCCTCGACCACTACCAGGTCGCCGCCGCGCAGAAGGACCTGCCCGGCGCGCTGCGCCTGACCACGCTGATGAAGCTCGCCGAGGTCCACCGCCTGCTCGACAACCTCGACGCCGCCGAGGTCGCCTACCAGATGGTGCTGGCCTCCGCGCCCGACGTCGACGACGCGCAGCTGTGGGCGCGGCTGTGGCTCGGCGACCTCATCGCCCTGCGCGGCAACCGCTCGCGCGCCTTCGAGATCTGGGCCAAGTCCGGCGCCAGCGACCACCTGCCGGCGCGCATCATGCGCCAGCTCGTGGTCGGCTACGAACCGCTGCCGCTGGAGGCGCCGCACGACCACGACGTCGACATCCTGTACTTCAACGCGCGCCTGGCCTGGCTGCGCGGGCGCGACGGCGACTACGCCGAGCGCCTGCAGGCGGTGATGGAGCTGGGCACGCCCAACGTCTGGCCCCGGCCGCTCGCCAAGCAGCTGCTCGCCGCGCTGACGGTGCCCGCGGTCGACCCCGTCCCGCCGGTCGACGACCCCGCGGGCACCGCGGCCAGCCCGATCGGCTCCGCGCCGCCGGTGGCGCCGCAGGTCCCCTGAGCGAACGGAAGAAGCCGGGCGGGGCGAGCTGGAGCTCGCCCCGCCAACCACGCCTGAAAACGGAAAACCGCGTCGCGCCGCACGCGCAGGTGCGGATCGACGCGGTCCAGGGACGCCGCCTGGGCGGGAAGGCCCGGGTCAGTCCTCTTCTTCCTCTTCCTCCTCCTCGTCATCCTCGAGGTCCTCGTCCATGTCCTCGTTCTCTTCGTTGACGATGTCGACGAACTCGTCGAGGGCGTCCTTGATGGCTTCGTTGACCTTGAAGCCCTCGTTCTTCACGAGTTTGATGATGTCTTCCTGCAAGCCCATGGGCCAGCTCCTTCTTCTGCGGCGGACGTGAACGACGATGCGTGTCGGCGTGGCGGTTTCCTAACAGCCCTATTCCGGAACGCCAGCACGCTCTTGGACAGCCCCGCGCCGGGCCTCGCGCGGCACCGCGCAGCACTGCCATCCGCACGACCGCAGCGGCTGCGGACTGCGGCGCGCGACGCTTGGCCGCCCCCAGGACGGGCCTACACCTCCTCCCATGTCCAGCCACCACCCGCCCGCGCGCATCGGCATCCTGACCATCTCCGACCGCGCCAGCGCCGAGGTCTACGCGGACCTCGGCGGACCGGCCATCCGGGACACCATGAACGCCTACCTGCGCTCGCCGTGGACCGAGGTCTACCGCTGCATCCCCGACGACCTCGCCGGCATCACCGCCGCGCTGGTCGCGCTGTGCGACGACGAGCGCTGCGACCTGGTGGTCACCACCGGCGGCACCGGACCGGCGCCGCGCGACGTCACCCCCGAGGCCACCGCCGCCGCCTGCCCCAAGCTGCTGCCCGGATTCGGCGAGCTGATGCGCGCCACCTCGCTGCGCTTCGTCGCGACCGCCATCCTCTCGCGCCAGACCGCCGGCATCCGCGGGCGCAGCCTGGTCATCAACCTGCCCGGCAAGCCGAAGAGCATCCGCGAGTGCCTCGACGCGGTGTTCCCCGCGGTGCCGTACTGCCTCGACCTGATCGGCGCGGCGTACCTGGAGACCGACCCGGCGGTGATCACGGCGTTCCGGCCGAAGGCCTGAGCCCGCTCAGCGCCAGGTGGGCGCGCGCCATTCGCTGCGCGCGAAGCGCAGGCGGCCCATTAGTTCGGCCATGCTCGCGGTCAGGCCCGCGGCGATCGCGTCCTCCGCCAGCGGGGCGGCGGCGGGGACGCAGCGCGCGAGGAACGCGGGCACCTCGCCGAGGTCGATGATCGGCAGCGCGGGCATCAGGTGGCGCAGGTCCGCGACGACGCGCTGCCAGCCCGCGCGCGCCGGCCCTCGCTGGCTGCCAGCGTCGAGGATGACGAGCGGGAGGGCGCCGTGGTCGCGCGTGCGCCGCGCCAGCTCCACCAGGTCGGTGGCGGCGCAGCGCGGCTCCGCCCCGGTCTCGAGCAGGATGGCGAGCACGTGCGGCGTGGCGGCCCAGGCGCGCTCGCACGCGGCCGGCAGGGCGGCGGGCCCGGCATACGGGACCTGCAGCCGGTCGTCCGGCGCAGCGGCGGTGGAGGGATCGCGATCCGCCAGACTGGCGGCGAAGCGCGCGACCAGGCGCTGCGCGCCGAGGCGGTCGGCACCACCGCCGGCGCCGACCGGCACCAGGATGCGCGCCCGCGCGGGCGCGGGGAAGTCGGCGTGGGCGGTCACCGCCGCGCCGACCAGGGCGCGCAGGCCCTCCTTCTCGTGCGGGCTGCCGAAGGCGCCGAAGTCCATGCCTTGGAGCGCCCCCGGGGCGATGGCGAGCTCGGCGTAGCCCGGCACCCCGCCGCTGGCGAACACCGCCTTGCCGACGATGAACGGGTCGGGCGTGACGGCGGCCAGGCGCACCTCGTCGACCGCCTGGTCGATCCCGCCCAAGGCGATCTGCACCGGGGTCCACTCGTGTCCGGCGAGGTGGACCTTCTGGATCTGGCGCCAGACCTTGCCGACCAGGCGCTCCGCCTCCAGGTCGCGGTCCGCGAAAGCGCGCGGGTTGAGCAGCACGATGAGTCCATCGTGTCCTGGATGCTGCTGCCGCGGCGGGATGAGGCGCACCACCTGCCGCCCGTCCACCTCGATGCTGCGCGTCATGGTGAGCTCACCGAGCGGCACGCGCGAGGGGATGTCGGGACGCCCCTCGCCGAGCGCCATGCCCACCAGCTGCGTCGCGGGATCGCGCAGCACCGTGAGCTGCGCTGCGTGGTAGCGCGGCGCAGCGGCTGGTGGCACGGGCCGGGTCTCCGCAGGCGGCGCGGGCGTGGCCGGCGCCGCCGGGCCTTCGGCGCTGACGGCCGAGTCGCCGGCTTGGGCGCGCAGCGGCTGCGGGGCGGTAGCGGACGTGCCCGCGACGGCCACCGGAGCGGTCACGGGTGCGGGGTCGGCGCTGGGCTGCCCAGCCAGCTGCGCGCTGGCGGCGCTGATCGGGCCGATGCGCGGTGGCCCGGCGGCGGCCTGCGCGGGGTCGCCGCCGCTGGCATCCGGTGCGGCGGCAGGCTGCTGGTCGCCAGCCCCGACGTGCCGCGTCTCGGGGCGCGGCGGCAGCACCGGGGCAACGGCGGGGATCGTGGTGGTGGCGGCGATGGCGGCGGCGGTGGTCGCAGGAGCCGCGGTCGTTCGCTCGGGCGCACCTCCGGAGGCGCGCGCCGACGCCTGCTGCCGCGGCCACATCACGACCGCCAGGACGCACACCCCGGCGGCGACCAGCAGCGGCGCAGCGCGCGCGCGGTCGGTGGCGCGCGGCCGCGCACGGTCGCGCGCGTCGGCCACGCGCAGCGTCGCCTGCACCGCCAGCGTGTCCGGCGCGGCGCCGCCGGGCACGGTGGGGGTCGGGGAGGCGGGCTGGAGCCCGCCTCCCACCAGGGCTTCCGCCGGGATGCCCGCCAGTGCCGCGCGCAGCGCGCTCGCGAACTCCGCGGCGTCGGCGAAGCGGTCCGCGGGGCTCTTCGACAGCGCGCGCGCCAGCAGCGCATCGAGCGCCCGCAGGTCGGCGCGGCGCGACGAGATCAGCGGCACCGGCGCGTGCACGTGCTGCTGCAGCGCGAGCAGCACGCTGGTCGACGAGAAGGGCGTGGTGCCGGTCAGCGCGTGGAACAGCGAGCAGCCCAGGCTGTAGATGTCGGACGCCGCGCCCACCCCCTGGCCCTGGCAGGCCTCGGGCGACATGTACGCGGGGCTGCCCAGCAGCGCGCCGCTGCGCGTCAGCAGCGCCGCGTCGTCGGCCTTGGCCAGCCCGAAGTCGGCGAGCTTGGCCACGCCGTCGCGGGTGACCATGATGTTCTCGGGCTTGATGTCGCGGTGCGTGATGCCGAGGCGGTGCGCCGCGGCCAGCCCCTCGGCCGCCTGGCGGTGCAGGTCGAGGACCTCGCGCACGGTCAGCCGCCGCGACTGGAGCAGGCTGCCCAGGCTCCAGCCGTCGACGTACTCGAGGACCATGACGAACATCGCGCGCCCGTCCGGACCGGTGCACGGGCCGATGTCGTGGCAGGTGATGACGTTCGGGTGCTGCACGCGCCCCAGCGTCTGGGCCTCGCGGCTGAAGCGTTCGAGGTGGGCGGGGTCGCCGGTCAGGTGCGGGGCGATGATCTTGATCGCCACCGTGCGGCCCATGGCGCGCTGGGTGCCGCGGTAGACGGAGCCCATCGCGCCCTTGCCGAGCAGCTCGGCGAAGTGCAGCGTCTCGGTCGCGAATCCGTGCAGGGGATCGTCAGGCATCGCAGGGCGTCCGCTGTCCACGCTGCGGTCCTGTCATGCCCCTAGTACGGGTGGACCGCCGGCAAGACCGGAACCGCGGACGTCGGCCGTCGAAGGTCGCCCGCCGCCATCAGGCCAGGGTGATCACCAGCACCCGGCCGTCGTAGGTCGGTACCAGCAGCTTGCCGCCGACCGCCACCGGGCGGTTGAACTTGGGGTGCAGGAACTCCCAGTTCCAGGTCTGGCTGTCCCACAGCGCCGGCATGGCCCCGCTGCCGTCCCCCCAGGTGGCGAACTGCGCCGCGTCGTAGGCGAGCAGCCGGCAGTTGGTGGGGTAGCGGTTGGCGTCGCCGTACGGGATCATCGCCCAGATCACGCCGCCCTGCGCGCCGTTGGCGGAGAGCGCGAGGCTCCAGCCCGGCATGCCGCCGCCCGCCTCGGTGACCTGCGCCGAGGCGAACTCGGCGCTGCAGCCCAGGTAGGCGGAGGTCTTCGTGGGCGTCAGCCGCCACGCGCGCAGGTTGCCGTTCTCCCCGCCGCAGAAGTGCACGCGCCCGTGCGCCTGGCTGGTCCACGCGAGCGGCGTACCGTGCAGGTGGCGCGTGCGGTTGCCGCTCAACCAATTCAGGTTGCGCGGATCCGGCGGTGGCCGGATCCATGCCGCGATCGTAGTAGGTGTAGAGGATCGGCGGCGCGGCCAGCTTCGCGTAGTTGCGTCCCGCGGCCGCCGCGGTCGGTGCGAGGTCGGCCGCGGGCGTGTCGCCGGGGTTGGCGATGCTCGATGGTGTAGAGGATGCCGTCCTTGCTCGACACCAGCGCAATGCCTTCCGCCTCGAGCAGGACGATGCCGCTCGCGCCGAGGTCCTGGTCCCCCCAGGCGCCGCCCATGTCCATGGCCTCGACGCCCTGGCGCGCCAGGTGCGGGACGGCGCGGAAGTTGGTCGCCTTGGGCAGCTTGGCCAAGGCGGCCGGCGCCGCGCGCGGCGCCGCCTGGGCGCGTGGCGCGGTGCGCGCCTTGTCGGTCCACGGCGACCACCAGCCGGTGACCGCCAGCTTCCCCTGCGCGCCCTGCGCCGGCGGATCGTAGCGCAGGCGCACCACGCACTGGCCCCAGTCGACCTGGCCGTCGAAGTCGCCGTTGCCGGTGACCACCCAGATCGCGCCATCGGCCTGGATGGCGGGGCCCGAACCCGACATCCAGATCCCGCCGCCGCTGCCGCGCGCGGTCGAGGTCCAGGTCGCGGCGATCGTCCAGCTCGCCGCGTCGATGGCGATCACCCAGCCGCGCGCGGTCTGCGAGGTCTCCTGGATGGTCCCGAAGCTGACCACCACCGCGCCCTTGACCAGCGCGAGGGCCGCGCGCTGCTTGCGCTCCTGGCTGCTGAACTTCTGCACCGGCAGTCCGTGGCCGGGAGCGTACGTCGCCCCGTGCAGGTTGAGCGCCGGGTGGCGCGCCGCACCGGTCACGAGGTCGAGGGCCACCACCAGGTGGACCGCGGTCTGCCACTTCCCGGTGCCGTCGGCGCTGACCCAGGCGCACGCGTAGAGCACCCCGGCCGCGCGGTCGATCACCGGCGTCGAGAGGATGCCCCACTTGATGTTCACCAGATAGGCGTCGATGTCGTTGGTGCCGGTGACCGGCTTGCCGACGTTGCTCTTCCACAGCTCCTCCCCGCTGTCCGCGTCCCACGCGTAGACGGTGTTGCCCATGGTCGCCTGGTAGATGACGTTGCGCGCCCGGCCGCCGACCTGCAGGCCGGCGACGTACAGCGGCTGGGCCTCCAGGCGCGGGTCGTCGGGCGTGCGCAGGGTCAGCGCCGTGCGGATGCCGCGCGTGCGCACCGCCGCGGGCGTGAGGGTGGTCTCGGCGAGGTTGGCGCCGGTGCGGGCCGCGTCGCAGGAGCGCGTCAGGACGTCCGTGTTCATGGGATCTCCCCGGCCGCCGTGTAGGTGGCCGTCAGTTCGTAGGGGATGCCGGCGGCCGGCAGGCCGGCGCCGGTCAGGCGCAGTTCGTGCCAGCCGCTGCTGGCGGCGGTGGCGTGCAGCGCCTCGGTCGCGCCGTGGGTGGCCTGGGACCAGGTGTGCGTACCCAGGGCGGCGGTGCCGGGTCCGACGACCGCGGCCGTCACGCGCGTCTGCGCGGTCCACTGCGCCGCCGCCAGGTGGAGGTTGAGGTGCAGGGTGATCGAGGTGCCCTTGGCGCACCAGATGCGCCCGCTGGTGACGGTGCCGCCCTCCACCGGGCCCAGGTCGAGGTCGTGCGCGCCGAAGAAGGTCTGGGTGGTCGCTCTCCGCGGCCGCGCGCGCCCGGCGCCGGCGCCGTCACGCGAGAAGCACAGGTAGGCCTGGCCATCGCGGCGCTCGTTGCCCGGCAGCGTGAACGTCGCGCGACCCTGCCCGTCGGTCCAGATGTCGCCGTGCCGGCCGGTGTAGTCGTGCAGGTGGCAGTTGGCCCCGAACGCCGTCTGGACGGTGAGCGTGCGCGGGCCCGAGGCCGAGAAGTGCAGCGCGGTCAGCAGCCCGGGTCCGCCCAGGCGGTTGATGACCATGCAGTCGCGGTCGAGCCAGCGCGTCGCGGTGGCGCCGCTGGCGAGGTGCTCGTGGATCCAGACGAGGTTGTCGATGAACGGCTTCAGTCCGTACGCGCCCGGCCACACGGAGCCCGGGAAGTAGTCCTTGCCGAAGACGAACGGATATCCCTCGATGCTGAGGATGAAGGCGTAGGCGAGCAGCTTCTGGGCGATGATCGCCTGCCCCGCCTGCAGGTCGGTGTCGGGGCTGTCGACGAAGGTGCAGCTCAGCCAGGGGTTCCAGGCGGTGTAGCCCGCGCCGTCGAGGCCGCTGGGGTCGCCGTTCTCGCAGGCCGCCTTCAGCGCGAAGTGCAGGGTGAAGTCCAGCACCAGCGAGCGCGACGACATGGGCGCGCTGGTCGCCCACCAGTTGAGGTTGGCGGGATTCCCGTCGAAGTACTCGGAGTAGGCGAATTTCCCGGCCATGGTGCGGCTGCGCAGGAACTCGCTCACGAAGGGCGCCCAGGTTCCCTTGGTATCATCGAAGCGCATGCCGTCGGCGGCGGTGGTGCGCAGCAGCCAGTCACCGTAGTCGAGGGCATCGTCGATGGTGTAGCGCGGTGGCTGGCAGTGCTGGTAGACCTTCTCGCGGCCGAACTGGGTGTCGTCCGCCGGTACCGGCACCTCGTCGTCGGGGCGGTTGGCGGGGGGCACGCCGCGGAAGCAGCCGGGATGCATGGCGCCGCGACCGTTCAGCGTGCGGCCATCGGCCCCCACGTACGAGAAGCGGCCCGGGCCGCCGTTCTCGCCGCTGAGCTGGTGCAGCACCACGTCGAGGTAGACGTCCAGGTCGGCGGTGTGCGCGGCGGCGACCAGGCGGCGCAGGGATTCGCCGGTCCCATAGCGCGTCGGCGTGCTGCCCTGCTGGGGCTTGGTTCCCAGGTCGCGCGGATCGAACACGCCATATCCGTCGCAGCCGCGACCAGCACCGCCCTGCGCCTTGCTCGCCGGCGGCAGCTGCAGGGCGGTGAAGCCGATGCGCCCCAGGTCGCCGGCCTCGCGGGCCAGGAAATCCCACAGCCACGGAGCGTGCGCGTCGGTCGACGGGGCCGGCACGGTGACGTGGTTGCCCTGCTGGTCGAAGAAGCGGCCCCAGGCGATCAGCGCGACTCCCATGACGGCGTCCTAGAGCACGTAGATCAGGACGGCGCAGGGCAGCAGCGCGCAGCCCGCGATGGCGTGGGCGCGCCGGACATCGCCCGGTCGGCGCAGACCAGCCACCACCAGGCCGCACCAGGAGAAGGCGGCGCTGACCAGGCCGAGCAGCAGCGCCTGGACGATGGCCTCGGCGCCCGCCGCAGCGTGCTGCGCGCCGGCGACCAGGTTGTCGATGCTCATCAGCACCGGCAGGGCGAAGGCGATGCGCGCATCGGCGCGCATCGCCACCCACGACGACGCCGCCAGGCAGTAGCAGGCGTAGGCGACGACCAGCAGCGGCACGCCGAGTTCGGCGACCCCGCTGAGGCCTACCGCCTGCGGCAGCAGGCCGCCGGCCAGGTAGGCCAGCGCGTCGCAGGTGCCGAACAGGGCGGCGAGCCGCCAGCGCCGGGGCGATATCGCCATCACCGGCCCGAGCGCGGTGGACGCGATGAGGCTGTCGATGCTGAGCAGCGCGGCGCTGGCGGGATCGAGCATGGCGGGGCTCCTGGTGTTCTTCTCGAGGGACCTGGACAGGCGGGAGGAACCGCGCTGCGCGTCGATGCGGCCACCGCCGCCACGCCAGAGTACGCGACACCGCCCACACGAAGCGGAAGCCTGCGACGAACAGCGGCGTTATCGCCACCCGGAACGAGCACGCCAGCCAAACCCGCGCGGCCGTAGAGGTAGGAAGACCCTAGGAATTCAGCATTTCTTCACATGAATGCTCACATCACGAACCCAGACTCGCCACGCACCGCTGTCAAGACGCCGTCACTACTGCCGCGCTCGGCACTTCGGATCCCGTGCCATGATTTCGGCCTACGCCCACCTCGCAAACAATTCTATGGGCTCCCACTTCTCCTCCCTTCTGCGAAATCTCCCCAAATCTCCCCAAATCTGCGGACTCTTCTCGAAGAATCGCGAGGAGAATCCGCAGATTTGGGGAGATTTGGGGAGATTTCGCAGATGAGAGTTCGACCGCATCCTGGGCGGGGACCAGGGGATTCGTGGGCAATGGGGCAGGTGAGGCGCTGAGGAGATCGCGGGTTCTCGATTCGAGTCGCGAAACCTGCCTATGGGCGTAGCGCTCGCAACTCGCAACTCGGCCTAAAGGATGTCCTTGAAGCTGTGCTGCGGATTCTGCCCTGCGCAATACCGCTTGTCCCATTCACCCGGGAACAGCACCACCGGTTTGCCGCGGTGGTCCTTCGCCAGCAGCGACCCGTGCGTCGGCTTGAACGTGTCGACCTCGCCCACCAGCCAGGCGCTGCACTGGTAGGGCAGCTCGCTGAGCTCGGTCTCGACGCCGTACTCGTCGCGCAGGCGGTACTGCAGCACTTCGAACTGCAGTCGGCCGACCGCGGCGATGAACGGATCGCCGGTGGGATTGTCCCAGCTGCGCAGGACCTGCACGGCACCCTCGCTGGCGAGCTGGAGCATGCCCTTGTCGAACGACTTGCGCTTGGTCAGGTCCGCCGGCTGGATGCGCGCGAAGACCTCGGGGGGGAACTGGGGCAGCGGCGCGTGCTCGAAGCCGTCCCTGGCCGGGCCGGGCTGGGCGAGGATGGTGTCGCCGATGGCGAAGCCCGCGTTGACCAGACCGACCACGTCGCCGGGGTAGGCGACGTCGAGGGTGGTGCGGTCGCGCGCGACCATGGTCTGCGGGCGGCTCAGGCGCAGTTCGCGCACGAACTCGCCGCGGTGGTAGTGCTTGACCACCAGGTCGCGCTCGAAGCGGCCGCTGACGATGCGCACGAAGGCCAGGCTGTCGCGGTGGCGCGGGTCCATGTTGGCCTGGATCTTGAAGGCGTAGGCGCTGAACGGCGCGGTCAGCGGATCGATGGTCATGGCCGTGCCGTCGAGGCGGGTGGCCTGGCGCGCCCCGGGCGACGGCGCCAGCTCGACGAAGGCGTCGTAGAACGGCTCGATGCCGAAGTTGGTCAGCGCCGAGCCGAAGAACACCGGGGTGATGCGCCCGGCGAGGAAGTCCTCGCGGGTGAACTCGTTGCCGGCGATCTGCAGCATCTCGAGGTCGGTGCGCAGCTTGGCGGCCAGCTCGGGGCCGAGGATCTCGCCCGCGCGGGCGTCCGCGAGCGGCACGCGCTCGAGCTCGGCGCGCTGCGCGCCGCCGGCGGCGGTGCGGCGGAAGGCGAGCAGGTCGCCGGTGCGGCGGTCGACCACGCCGCGGAACTCCTTGCCCGAGCCGACCGGCCAGTTCATCGCGCTGGCCTGGATGCCGAGCACCTCCTCCACTTCGGTCATCAGCTCGAGCGGATCGCGCCCGGGCAGGTCGCACTTGTTGATGAAGGTCAGCACCGGCACGCCGCGCAGCTTGCAGGCCGCGAACAGCTTGCGCGTCTGGGTCTCGACGCCCTTGGACGCGTCCAGCACCATGATCGCGCTGTCCGCGGCGGTCAGGGTGCGGTATGTGTCCTCGCTGAAGTCCTGGTGTCCCGGCGTGTCGAGCACGTTGATGATGCAGCCCTTGTACTCGAACTGCATGGCCGAGGCGGTGATCGAGATGCCGCGCTCCTGCTCCATCGCCATCCAGTCCGAGGTCGCCATGCGCCCGGTCTTGCGGTTCTTGACCATGCCGGCGGTGCGGATCATGCCGGCGTAGAGCAGCAGCTTCTCGGTGAGCGTGGTCTTGCCCGCGTCCGGGTGGGCGATGATGGCGAAGGTGCGGCGGCGCGCGGCTTCGGCTGGGAGTTCGGGGGCGATCAGGGCGGCGGACACGGGGGAGGCCTCGGGAGAGGGAGGAGAGAAGGAGAGCCAAGGGAGGAGGCGCGAGGCGCGAGGCGCGAGGCGCGAGGCACGAGGCACGAGGCACACGGCACGCGGCACGCGGCACGCTGAGAGTGGGGCGGGGAGGCGGCAGGGTCCGGGGGGATAGCGCGGGTGCAACCGGCAGGTCGGAAGACCGGGACGGGGCTGTCGGCGGGCCCTGGCATGCACGCGAGGCCGCGTCCGGCCGGCCGCTGCAGGGCCGCCCTGCGCAGGTTCCGGCCATCGGGGGTGGCACGCGCGGGACCACGGGTAGGGTTGTCCGCCGATGACGACCGACGGTCCAGCGCGCGACGATTCACCGGCCGGGCTGGCGGCGGCCTGGTCCGACCAGGGCTTCCGCCACGAGCATCCCGGCGTGCCCGCGCACCTGCCGTACCAGCCCTTCTACTGCGAGGAGAACATTTGGCAGCTGTGCCGGCACGCGCAGCCCGGCCCCGGCGAGCGCCTGATCGCCGTGGTCACCGGCTACGGCGGCCGCTGCGCGCTCTGGCACCAGCGCACCGCCGAGGTGGCCGGCGACGCGGTGCTGTGGGATTACCACGTCATCCTGTTCGCCGGCGGCCCGGAGTGGCAGGTGTGGGACCTCGACACCGACCTCGGGCTGCCGGTGCCGGCCGCCGCCTACCTCGACGCCACCTTCCCGGCCGGGTCGCGCATCGCGGCACGCTTCCTGCCGCGCTTCCGCCTGGTCGCCCCCGCCGACTACCGCGCCCACCTGCGCAGCGACCGCTCGCACATGCGCGGTCGGGATGGCGAACTGACCAGCCCCCCTCCGCCCTGGCCTGCTCCCGGCGGCGGGCGCGACACCAACCTGGCGCGCTTCATCAGCGGGGACGGAACGGTGGTGGGGGAGGTGATGGGGATGGTGGGGTTGCGGAAGCGGCTGGGGCTGGGGGGTGATGGCTGATAGTTTTCACGTCGGTTGTGAGTCCGCCCGAACAATCGGAAGAGCCCGCTCCAAGGATTCAATGAGCCCCCGGAGCGGGCTCCTGATGTGTCGCGAACCACCGACCCTTTGAGCACGCCTTTCCAGATGATAGGCGAGAGGCGGCGCTCCCGCGTCGCCTCTCGCCTCGTCCGAACATCGCTCTTCGGACCCTGCGCCGGCTCCGGACCGGCGATCCCTCGGCCCTCAGCCGGTCAATAATACGACCCCGCCGCTGGCGTGGCCTTGAAGTCCGGCACGCGCGCCGACAGCTGGCGGAAATCGAGGTACTTGTAGATCGACTTCTCGAAGGGATTGACCGCCTTCGCCATGTGCTCGAGGTACTCGGCCCTGGTCGGCAGGCGGCCGAGGATCGAGACCACCGCGGCGAGCTCCGCGCTGCCCAGGTAGCACTGCGCGTCGCGGCCCATGCGGCCGTCGAAGTTGCGGGTCGAGGTCGAGAAGATCACCGCGCCGGGGCGCACGCGCGCCTGGTTGCCCATGCACAGCGAGCAGCCGGGGATCTCGCGGCGCGCGCCGATCTTGCCGAACAGGCCGTAGTGGCCCTCGTCGTTCAGCACCTTCTCGTCCATGCGCGTCGGCGGGCAGATCCAGGTGACGGTGTTCAGGTACTCGACCTTGGTCTGCTTGTAGACGTTCGCCAGGGCGCGGAAGTGGCCGATGTTGGTCATGCAGCTGCCGACGAAGACCTCGTCGACCTTCTCACCCGCCACTTCGCTGAGGGTCTTGATCTTGTCCGGGTCGTTGGGGCAGGCGACCAGCGGCTCGGTGATGGTGGCCAGGTCGATCTCGAAGACCTTGGCGTACTCCGCGTCCTTGTCGGCGCGCAGCAGCGTCGGCTTGGCCAGCCACGCCTCCATCGCCGTGATGCGCCGCTCGATGGTGTTCCTGGCGCCGTAGCCGTCGGCGACCATCGCCTTCAGCAGCTCGATGTTCGACTTCAGGTAGTCGGCCACCGACTGCTCGCTGAGGTTGACGGCGCACGCCGCCGCCGAGCGCTCGGCGCTGGCGTCGCTCAGCTCGAAGGCCTGCTCGGCGGTGAGGTGCTCGAGGCCCTCGATCTCGAGGATGCGGCCGTTGAAGACGTTCTTCTTGCCCTTCTTCTCGAGGGTGAGGTCGCCCGACTTCAGCGCCACCCAGGGGATCGCGTTGACCAGGTCGCGCAGCGTCACGCCCGGCTGCAGCGCGCCGGTGAAGCGCACCAGCACCGACTCCGGCATGTCGAGCGGCATGAAGCCGATCGCCGCGCCGAAGGCGACCAGGCCCGAGCCGGCGGGGAAGCTGATGCCGATCGGGAAGCGCGTGTGGCTGTCGCCGCCGGTGCCGACGGTGTCCGGCAGGCACATGCGGTTGAGCCAGCTGTGGATGATGCCGTCGCCGGGGCGCAGGCTGACGCCGTTGCGCTCGACGATGAACTCCGGCAGCCAGCGGTGCATCTTGGCGTCGACCTCCTTCGGGTAGGCGGCGGTGTGGCAGAAGCTCTGCATCACCAGGTCGGCGCTGAAGCCCAGGCAGGCGAGCTCCTTGAGCTCGTCGGCGGTCATCGGGCCGGTGGTGTCCTGGCTGCCGACGGTGGTCATCTTCGGTTCGCAGCTGGCGCCGGGGCGCACCCCGGCCACGCCGCAGGCCTTGCCGACCATCTTCTGCGCCAGGGTGTAGCCCTTGCCGCTGTCGGCGTGGTGCGTCGGCGTCAGGAACAGCGTCGACTCGGGCAGCCCGAGGTAGGCGCGCGCCTTGCTGGTCAGGGCGCGGCCGATGATCAGGTTGGTGCGGCCGCCGGCGCGGAACTCGTCGGGCATCGACGGCGACTTGAGCGTGTAGGTGGCGATGACCTGGCCGCTTCTTGATCAGCTTGCCTTCGAGCGGACGCAGCTCGATGACGTCGCCGGTCTCGAGCTTGCTGACAGTCGACGCCGATGGGCAGGCCGCCGGCGTCGCGGAAGGTGTCGAGGAAGATCGGCGCGATGATCGCGCCGAGCACCACCGAGGCGGTGCGCTTGTTGGGCACGAAGGGGATGTCCTCGCCGGTCGCCCACATCACCGAGTTGGTCGCCGACTTGCGGCTCGAGCCGGTGCCGTAGACGTCGCCGACGATGATGACGCGGCCCTTGGCGGCGAGCGCCTGGGCGCGCTCGACGAACCTGGTCTTCTCGCCCTGCTGCTGGTCGCGCACCTCGTACATGGCGAGCGCGTGCAGCGGGATGTCGGGGCGGCTCGAGGCCTGCTGCGCGGGCGAGAGGTCGTCGGTGTTGGTCTCGCCGGCGACCTTGATCACCGTGCCGGTGATCGAAGCGGGCAGCGCTTTGCGCGCCAGGAACCACTCGCCCGCGGCCCATGACGCGATCACCGCCTTGGCGTGCGCGTTGCCCGCCTCGGCGAGCTTGGCGACCACCGCGAAGTGGTCGAAGATCAGGATGATGCCCTTGAGCGCGGTGGCCGCCTGCGCCGCGAGCGGGCCGTCCAGTTCGCGCGTCAGGTAGGGGACGTTGTAGCCGCCGAGCATGGTGCCGAGCAGGCGGATGGCCTCCTCCCTGCTGATCACCGGGCTGGTGACCTCGCCGTGCGCGACCTGGCCCAGCCAGTCGGCCTTGACCTTGGCCGAGGGATCGACGCCGGGCGAGACGCGGTCGGTGAGCAGGGTCTTGAGCACCTCGGCCTCGCCCGCCGGCGGGGCCGCCAGCAGCGCGCACAGCTCCTTGGTCTGCACCGGGGTCAGGGGCAGGGGCGGGATGCCCAGCTTCTGGCGTTCGGCGACGTGGGCGCGGTAGGCGGCGAGCATGGCGGATTCTCCGATGGGTCGGCGCGCCCGGGACCTGGGGCCCGGACGGCAGCGGTAACAGGCCGGGGCGAGTGCCGCCCCACCTCGGCGACGATGCTCACCGGGTAGGATGATCCAATCGCGGCCGAAGAGGCCGAGCCATAAGTAATGCTTATCGCTCGTCCAGGAGTCATTAGGATGGAACCATCGCCGACGCGGCCCTCCCCGGGTCCACGCCGGCGGGGCCCAGGCTGGAAGGCCCTGCCGGCCTCGCAATGCTTCACGCTTATACTTGGGAGACCCGAGACCCAGACCCTAGACCCTAGACCCTAGACCCTAGACCCTAGGTAGTGATGCGGAGTCGCGGATGCGACCGACGTAGTCAGCAACCATGGACCAAGTGACGACGCCGCGACTCACCGCCGACCACCACCTACTGACAAGGGTCTAGGGTCTAGGGTCTAGGGTCTAGGGTCTAGGGTCTAGGGTCTAGGTCTAGGTCTAGGTCCCAGGGTCCAGGATCTGGATCCGTGGCCTGCCAAAGGAGCCTCCATGGACACCGACAACCTCCGCAACTTCCTGGTCCTCGCCCAGACCGGCAACATGACGCGGGCGGCCGGCCGGCTGCACCTCACCCAGCCGGCGCTGTCGGGACAGGTCAAGAAGCTGGAGCAGGCCCTGGGCGTGGCGCTGTTCCACCGCCAGGGCCGCGGGCTGGCGCTGACCCAGGCGGGGGAGACCTTCCGGCGCTACGCGGGCGACGCGCTCGACCTGCTCGCGGCCGGGCAGGAGGCGGTGGGCTCGCTCGGCAAGCTCGCCAGCGGCACCCTGGCGATCGGTGGCGGCGCGACCTCGACCACCTGCCTGCTGCCGGCGATCATCGGCCCCTTCCACAGCCGCCACCCCGGCATCCGCTTCACCATCCGCGAGGCGCCCTCGCGCACCATCGTCGAGGCGGTGCTGGCCGGCGACCTCGATCTCGGCCTGGTGACGCTGCCGCTGCCGGCGGCGGCGGCGGGGACGCGGCTGCTGGTCGAGCCGTGGCTGGTCGACGAGCTGGTGCTGCTGGTGCCACCCGCCCACCCGCTGCGCCGCCGGCGGCGCTTCCACTGGCGCGACCTGCACAACCAGCCGCTGATCGCCTTCGAGAGCGGTTCGGCGGTGCGCCAGCTCCTCGACCGCCACCTCGCCGAGCATGCCGTCGCGCCGGCGCTGGTCATGGAGCTGCGCTCGATCGCCTCGATCACCAGCATGGTCGCGGCCGGCATCGGACTGGGCTTCGTCTCGCGCCTGGCGGACGCCAGCGGTCAGGGCCTGCGCTGTGGCGACCGCCCGGTCGCCCGCCAGCTCGCCCTGATCGAGCGCCGGGACCGCAGCCGCTCCAGCGCGCTCGAGGCCTTCCGCGCCAGCCTGCTCGCCTGGAAGCCCCGCTCGACGGCCCCCTGCGCGCATCAGCTTGCCGGATCGCGTCTTGCCTGCAGCGCAGCGTGAGCCATTCTAGCGCAGCTCGGGGGTGGCGAAAACCCCTGCGGAAACGGCCTTTCGGCCGGCCTGGTCGGATGCCGCCCGGGCCGGGAAACGGCCTGCGCGCGCCGCCGCTTCTCCGCCTCCGCCCTGAATGGATGCCGCGATGGAATCTGCGCTGTCCGCCGCCGACCGGCTCTCCGCCCTGCAGGCCGCATTCGATGCGCTCGGCGAACCCGCCGCCATCATCTCCGGCGACGGCGCCATCGCCGCGGTCAACCACGCGTGGATGGAGGCCAGCGTCGCCAACGGCGAGTGGGAGGAGGGCGCCTGCGCCGGCCGCCCCTACGCCCTGGCCTGCCAGGTGGCGGACGGTCCCGGCGCCGAGCGCCAGGCCGAGGTCGGCGCCGGCCTGGGTGACGTGCTCAGCGGCGTGGCGCAGTCCTTCGACCTCGCCTACGCCGCGCGCAGCAGCCTGGGCGAGACCCCCTGGCGGCTGGACATCCGGCGCCTGCCGGGCGGCGTTCCCGGCGCGCTGGCCGTGCACCGCCGCCTGCCCGAGGCCGCCGCACCGGCGCGCGACGACCGCCGCGACGACATCTTCGACGACATGGCCGACCGCGCGCCGGTGCTGATCTGGGTGAGCGACGCGCAGGGCCGCTGCTCGTGGTTCAACCAGCGCTGGCTGGAATCCAGCGGCGCGAGCCTGGCCGCCGAGGTGGCCGCGGACTGGCAGGAGCGCATCCACCCCGACGACCGCGGCCGCTGCCGCGAGCAGCTCGCCGTGGCGATGGCGCGGCGCAGCGAGTGCGCGCGCGAGTACCGCCTGCGCGGCGCCGCGCGCGACCACCGCTGGATCCAGGAGCGCGCCAAGCCGCTCTACCACCGCGACCAGACCTTCGCCGGCTACATCGGTTCGTGCACCGACATCACCGACATCAAGCTGGTCGAGGAGAACCTGCAGCGCCACCGCGACCACCTCGACCGCCAGCTGCGCTTCGCCGGCACCCTCAACCGCATGACCCAGGCGATCACCGGCCTGGACGGCAGCCGCGGCATCCTCGACGCCCTGGTGGGCATCCTCGGCGAGGCCCTGGCCATCGAGCGCTGCCTGATCGTCGAGGTCTCGCTGGCGCGCCGCGTGGCGCTGCGCGCCGCCGCGTGGCGCAGCCCGGCCTGCCCGCCGGCCGGCCACGCGGCGAGCGACCACCCCATCGACGCCTTCCCCGAGACCCTGCGCCACCTGTGGGAGATGCGCGCGCCGCTCGAGTCGCACGCCGATCACCCCCACCCGCGCTTCGCCAGCGAAGGCAGCGCTGCCCTGCTGCACCAGGGCCAGGGCATCCGCAGCCTGCTGTGGTACCCGTTCGGGTTCCGCGCCGACGGCTTCTCGCTGTTCATGCTCGACCAGTTCTCGTCCCGGCGCCCCTGGGGCGCCGACGAGCGCCACTTCCTGGAGGCGGTCGCCAACCAGGTGAACCTGGCGATGCAGAAGATCCGCATCACCGCGGCGCGCGCCGAGGCGGAGGAGGCGCTGCGCCGCTCCTTGCAGATGGAGGCGATGAGCCGGCTCGCCGGTGGCGTGGCCAACGACTTCAACAACCAGCTCACCGCGATCAGCGGCCACGCCGGGCTGCTCGGCGGCGCCCTGGCGGCGGACGACCCGCTGCGCCGCCACGTCGACGCCATCCGCACCGCCAGCGAGCGCGCCAGCACCACCACGCGCCAGCTGCTCGCCTTCAGCCGCCACCAGGTCACCCAGCTCGCCGACGTCGACCCCGCCGCGCTGCTCGAGCAGCTCGGGCGCACCCTGCGCCCGCTGCTCGGCGAGGAGGTGGCCCTGGTCATCGCCGCCGAGGCCGGCATCGGCGTGCGCGCGGACGCGCGCCAGCTGGAATCGGCGCTGGTCAACGTCGCGATCAACGCGCGCGAGGCGATGCCGGCGGGCGGCACCCTGCGCATCTCGACCAGCGCCGCCACCCTCGACCGCGAGACAGCGCAGCGCCACGGCGTCGGACCCGGGGTGTTCGTCTGCATCCAGGTCGCCGACACCGGCGTGGGCATGGACCAGGCCACCCTGGCGAACGTCTTCGAGCCCTACTTCAGCACCAAGCAGCCCGGCGGCGCCGGCCTGGGCCTGTCCTCGGCGCACGGCCAGGTCGCGGCGATGGGTGGCTTCATCACCCTGGTGAGCTGCCCCGGACGCGGCACCACGGCCTCGATCTGGCTGCCGGGAGCCGGCCTGGATCCCCGCGCCGAGCCCATCCGCCGGCCGCCGCCGCTGCACCCGCTCAGCGGCGGCGGCAGCGAGACCGTGCTGGTGGTCGAGGACGAGCCGGCGGTGCTCGACCTGGTGCGCGATACCCTGCGCCACGCCGGCTACAACGTCCTTGCCGCTTCGCACGCCGAGGAGGCCGTGCGCCACGCCGCGCAGCACCGCGGCGACATCCACCTGCTGCTCACCGACGTCGCCATGCCGAAGACCAGCGGCACCGCGCTGGCCGGCCAGCTCGCCGCGACCCGGCCGGCGATGCGCATCATCTTCATGTCCGGGTACGCGGTCGACGCGTTCGCGGTGAACCGCGAGGTCGGCGGGGCGGGGTTCCTGGCGAAGCCGTTCACCATCGATGAGTTGACGCGGGCGGTCAGGGCGGCGTTGGATGTGAGGTGGGGTCGGGGTAGGGGATCAGCAGCCGGACTCCGGCGCCTGTGGCTCCACTTCGATCGCTCGAGCACTGCGATGCGCAGTGCGCCAAGGGCCTGCTTCCGGTTACCCAGGTGCCTGCGCCGTATTCGTGGCGCCGGTGGGATGCCGCACCGTCGCTGAGGCTCCACAAGCTATCTCTCGCGTACTTGCCAGCTCCTATCGGCGGATAGGGTGTGGCGGCTTCTGTGCCAGACCGACCCCGCACCGGGACTTCACCATGCGCAACTTCCTCCGCGTCCTCCTCCTGGCGCTCGTCTGCACGGAGGTCGTATCGGCGGCGACGGTGACCTGGGTAGTAAAGGCCTGCCACGGGAACTCGAGCTCGACCGGCCATTGGCCGGCACGGAGCCGTCCGGACTGCAAGGACACGGCCACATCCCCACGGGAGTCACTGCCACCGTCCGACCTGAACGCGCAGATCGCTCATTTCCTCCTTGATGGGACGCTGGTCGTCGCGGGACAGGGCAGCCTGGAGCTGTCCGGCACTCGACGATGACGGGACAGCTGAAGGTTGCCGGCGGCATCCTCGCGGGTGCGCCGCTCCGACGAGCGGGACCGGAACCTTCATGGGTACGGCGGCCGGTGGAACGCTCTGAGCGCGTCACGATCGCCACGGGCACCACGTTCGACCTGACCGCAGCGAACGCGACCTGCGCGGGGCTGACGGCCTCGTCTCAACGGCGCCATCACGATCGGGGCGGCTGACGGTTCGACCGTCGGGACGCTCTTCGCCACCGCCACCCAGACCTGGTCCGGCAGCGGCGAGATCCTCTTCGGCGGCAACGGGTCCAACCACCTCATCCCCAACGGCACCGCTTGAGGTCTTCACCATCACCACCTCCGCACATCCACGGTGGCAGCGGCCTGATCCTCAGCCAGGCCAGTCCCGCAGACACGATCGGCAACCAGGGCCTCATCGCCGCCGACGTCAGCGGGGGCACGATCACCATCGACTTCTCGATCCCGCCCTCACCGACTCCGGGAGCGGGCTGTTGAGCGCGACCGGCGGCGGCACCCTCGCGATCAAGGTGGGCAACTGGAGCAGCACCGTCGCTGGCGGCATGCTCGTAACAACGCCCAGCTGGTGCTGGGCGGGGGATTCACCACTTCCACCGCCAACACCGCCTCGGCCAGAACGGCGGCACCATCCATCTGGTCGGCACCCTGGACAACACCGGCGGGACCTTCACTCCGGTCGCGAGGGCAGTTGGCGCCTGGTCCTACCTGTGGCGCGGTCAGCAACGGCACCATCAGCGGCGGCACCGCCATCATCGTCGGCCAACGCGAACGGCACGCTGAACGGAGTCACCATCGCCGCCGGCACCACCATCGATCTCGCCGAGGATCGCCAACGCGACCTGGTCAGTCGACCGGCGGCCTGATCCTGAACGGCACCATCGCCTCGGTCACGCGGGTGGCACCACCGTCCGGCACCCTCAGTTTCCAACGCCACCCAGACCTGGGCCGGCACCGGCAGCATCCTCTTCGGCGGCACGGCAGCGACCACCATCCATCCTGACCAACGCCACCGCGACCACCCTCACCGTCGGGGCTCGGCCTGCACATCCACGGCCAGAACGGGCTGATCTTCTCGCGGGCCGGCGGCGTCGTGCTCGCCAACCAGGGCCTCATCAGCCGCCGACATCTCCGCCGGCACGATCACCATCGACGTCTCGGTCACCTCGCTGGCCAACACCGGGACCATCGTGGCCACCGCCGCGGGTTACCCTCAACCTCAGGTCCACCGCCGGAGCAGCTTGGTCCGCGGCGGCGCCGACATCCTGGCGGCCGGCGGCACCGTCGACCTCGGCGGCGCCTTCGCCACCGCGACCGCATCGACCGCGCAGTCCAGCAACAGCGGCATGGTCGCCATCACCGGCACCATGACCAACACCGGCGCCACCTTCACGCCCGTGTCCGCCAGCGGCGGCACTGGACCCTGCTCGGCGGCACCATACCGGCGGCACCATCGCCGGCACGTGCCCCCTCTCGGCACCAGCAGCGGCGGCACCCTCGACGCCGTCACGGTGGGCGCCGCGCCACCATCGACCTCTCCGTCCTCGGCAACGCCACCTGCTCACCACCGGCGGCCTGACCCTGAACGGCACCATCCTGATCGGCAACACCGCCGGTACCGTCGTCGGCACCCTCATCGCCAGCGCCACGGAGACCTGGAGCGGCACCGGCAGCGTCCTCTTCGGCAACAACGGCAGCGACACCACTTCATCCTGCACCAGCTCCGGGACCACCCTCACCATCGGACCCGGCTCACCATCCATGGCCAGAGCGGCGCGCTTCTCCCGGCACACCGGCGACGGCCATCGCCAACCAGGGCACGATCGACGCCGACACCGCCGCCGGCACCCTCACCATCGACTCCAGGTCATCCCGAACTTCACCAACACGGGGGTGGGCCGATCATCGAGGCCACCGCCGCGGGCTGTACCCTCAACCTCAGGTCCACCGCCTGGACTGGTCGGTCCGGCGTCGGCGCCGCACATCCAGGCGAACGGCGGCACGCTCGATCTCGGCGGCGCCTTCACGACCGCCGTCCGCCCGACCGCGCCTGCCAGAACGCCCGGCTCCGTCCGCCTGACCGGCACCATGACCAACACCGCCGCACCTTCAACCCGGGCCGCCAACGGTGGCACCTGGTTCCTGCCGGCGGCACCATCACCGGCGGGACCATCGCGGGCACCGTGCCCCTGCTCGCCACCAGCGGCGGCGGCACCCTCGACGCCGTCACCGTCTGCCGCCTCCACCATCGATGTCGCCGAGCTCGCCAACGCCACCTGCCCATCACCGGCGGCCTGTCTGACGGCACGATCCTGATCGGACACCGCCGGCACCGTCGTCGGCACCCTCTTCGCCAGCGCCACGCAGACCTGGACCGGCACCGGCAACGTCCTCTTCGGCAGCAACGCCAGCGACCACCATCAACTTGCTCAACAGGCCCACCACCCTGACCATCGGACCCGGCCTCACCATCCACGGCCAGAGCTGCCTCATCTTCCCCAGGCGACCGGCAGCATATCCGAACCAGGGCAGATGATCACTCGACGTACCGGGTGGGCGCTCGCGTTCGCACTTCACGAACTTCACCAACGCCGGCGCCCTGACCATGGGACAGGGCTCGCCCAGACTGGAACGGCACCACCACGTTCACCCAGACAGCGACCGGCACCATGAACGTCGAGATCGGCGGCGCCTCGACCTTCGACACCTTGCCATCACTGGCGCCCGAACCTGGACGGCACGCTCAACCTGACGACCATCAACGGCTTCACTCCCACCGCCGGGCAGCGTTCGGCTTCCTTACCACCACCAGTGCGCGCAGCCGGCGCGTTCGCCACCGTCACCGGCGATTCACGCTGGACGCTTCGAGCGCGACGGTGCTCAAGGCGGTGGCGGGCGCGGCGCCACCCCGAGCGTGACGGTGACCTCCGCGCGCCGTCCACTCCACACCGCGCCCATCGCCTTCACCGATCGACCTTTTCCGAGGCCGTCGCCGGACTCGGCCGCGGGCGGGCTGACCATCGTCAACGGCACGGCCGGGACGATCACCGGCGGGCCCAACATCTTCAACGTGCCGGTCACGGCCACCGCGCAGGGGGCGGTCAGCCTGACCGTCAACGCGGGCGCCGCCCACAACGCGTTCCCGTCGGCAACACGGCCTCGAACACCGCCACCGCCACCTTCGACAGCGTCGCGCCGACGGTGACGATCGCCCCGAACGGCACGACCACGGCAACGACCGTCCTCTTCACGGTGACCTTCAGCGAGAACGTCACCGGCCTGCCCGCGGGCGGACCTGACGGTGACCAACGGCGCCCTCGGGACGGTCTCGGGCAGCGGCAGCGCGTTCACCGTCCCGGTGGTGCCCACCAGCGACGGCGCCGTCACCCTCCAGGTCAAAGGCGAGCGCGACCACGGACGCGGCCGGGAACGCCAGCGCGCTGTCGACCGTCGCGTCGGTCACCTTCACCAGCACTGCCATCACCGAAGTCGTGACGCCGAGCGCGACCGCGACCAATGTCGGCGATCAGCCTTCACCATCGCCTTCTCGCAGGCGGTGACCGGCCTCGACCTGAGCGGCCTCACCGTCACCAACGGCACCCTCAGCGCGCTGTCGGGCAGCGGCCAGACCTTCACGGTGACCGCGACCGCCATCGCGGACGGCCCGGTCACCCTGCAGGTCAACGCGAACGCGACCACCAACGGCAACGCGGTCCACAACGTGGCCTCGAACGTGGCGAGCGCGCTCTTCGACGACGTCGCGCCGACCGTGGCGATCACCCCGACCGGCACCAGCACCTCGACCTCGCCGATCACCTTCACCATCACCTTCTCGGAACCGGTCGGCATCGCGGACGTCACCAGCATCGTCCAGGTCGGCAACGGCGCGGTCGTCAGCAGCGCCGGCGGTCCGACGGTGTTCACCGTCGACGTCGTCCCCGACGGGACCGGCGCGGTGACAGCGCGGATCGGCGTCGACGAGACCTCCGATGCCGCCGGCAACATCAACGACGCGTCGAACGTGGCGTCGGTCCTGTTCGATGCGGGTGCTCACCTCCCCCCCACCGTGGTGGTCACGCCTTTCCAGCCGCTGCAGAAGGCGGGACCGGTCTCGTTCTCGGTGGTGTTCTCGAGCGACGTGACGGGCTTCGACGCCGCCGACCTGACGGTCGGCAACGGCACGGCCCCCTCGGTCAGCGGCAGCGGCCACAGCTACACGGTGCAGGTGGGGACGGTCGCGGATGGCCCCGTCTCGCTCGCGGTGGTCGCTGGCGCGGCCGTGGACGCCTTCGATGTCCCCACCTCGCCCTCGAACGTGGCCTCGACCATCCTGGACACGACGCCTCCGCGCGTCCACCTGGCCTTGACCGGCCCCGTTCCCGTCGCCACCGGCATCACCCTGGACGTGACCTTCAGCGAACCCGTGACGGGCTTCGGAGAACCACTCATCGCCGTGAGCAACGCCACCACCTCCGGGTTCACGAGCGTCGACGCGGCCACCTACCGCGTGGTCCTGACGCCGAGCGGCGTCGGCGCGTCGATGGTCGCCACCGTCAGCGCCAACGCCTGCAGCGACCTCGCCGGCAACCTGGACCTGGGCGCCACCCTCACCATCCCGGTCGAGAGCGGCGTGCTCTCGACCTCGGTCACCACGCCGCCGGTGCCGGTGTCGTCGGGGGACAAGGTCGTCTACACCGCGCTCGGACCAGGCACGAGCGCCGGCCTGGAGCAGGTGCGCGCCTTCCTCGCCGGCAAGACCAACAGCCAGGCGCGCGGCTTCATCTGGGACGCCGGCGCGCAGGCCTACGTGCAGGTGCCGACCGCCGGGTGGCAGCCCTTTGACGGCGTGTTCCTGGCGACCCGCGAAGCGGCGACCTTCGACTTCAACGGCAACACCACCACGCTGGACTTCACCCTCACCCTGCGCCCGGGCTACAACTTTGTTTGCGTGCCCCCGCTCGACGACGGCGGCGTCGTCCTCGTCGACCACGCCTTCGCCGACCTGGCGCTGGAGGACACCGACGGCGCCGTCATCGCCGGCACCACGCGCGACGCCTTGATCGGCACCGGCGCGTTCGCCTGGGACGGCACGGCCTACAGCCAGGTCGACACCTTGCACACCGGCACCGGCTACTGGATCGAGAACGCCAGCTCGCCGCCGGTCGACCTGGTGCTGCGCCGGGTTTCGCAGCAGGTCCAGGCGGCGGTGGCCACCCTACCGGCCGCGCGCGCCATCGGCGCCCGACCGCGCTCCGCGCCGCCGCCCCCGCCCGGTGGCGCCGGTGGCGGCGGCAACGCTGGCAGCGGCGGCGGCAGGGCCTGCGGCGTCGGTTCCGGGCTGGCGAGCCTGGTGCTGGCGTTCACGGCGCTGTTCCTGCGCCTGCGCCTGCGCAGCCCGCGCCGGGACTGAAGCGGGGGAGGCGACGGAGCGTGCGCGGGACGGTGCCTTCCGCGCCCCCGCGCTGACCGCTCACGCTTCGCCGGGATCCCGATCCTGCGAGGCTCCGGCGGCCGCATCCGCCGCATCCACCCCCTGCCGGGGACACCACGCTGCCAGCGGGCAGCGCGCGCAGCGCGGTTTGAGGCGCCGGCAGCAGTCGCGGCCGAGGCGGATGAGCTGGTGGCAGAGCGGCACCCACTGGTGGGGCGGGAAGCGCGCGGTCAGGGCCCGTTCGGCCAGCAGCGGGTGCTCCTGCGTGGTCCAGCCCAGGCGGTGGACGATGCGCTGGACGTGGACGTCCGCGGCGACCGCCGGGATGCCGAAGGCGTTGCCCAGCACCACCGCCGCGGTCTTGCGGCCGACTCCGGGCAGGCGCACGAGCGCCTCGCTCGACTCGGGCACGCGACCGTGGTGCAGGCGCACGATGGCCCGCGCGGCCTCGACGATGGCGCGCGCCTTCTGGCGGAACAACGGCACCTGGCGCACCGCGCGCTGCAGGTCGCGGTGGTCGAGGACGGCGAAGGACTGCGGCCCCGTGTAGTGCTCGTTGAGCACCGCCATCACCTTGTTGACCTGGAAGTCCGTCGCGCGCGCGGACAGGATCGCCGCCACCAGGAGCTCCCACGGCGTGCGCGCGTTCAACTCGCAGCGCGCCTCCGGGTAGGCCGCCACCAACGCGCGCCCGATCGCCGCGTGGACGTCCGCCTCCTCGCCGCTCCGCACCGCTTCGGCCATGCCCGCATGGTGCCACCCGCCATGCGCGGTAAAAGCCGCGTTCAGCGGAATGCCGGCTCGAGCCGGAGGGACAGGAGCTCCGACAAGGCGGGGTCACGACCGGCCGTGGCTTCCGCGATGGGCTCCCCGGGCGTGCCGAACCGCACCACCCACACGTCGATCCTTGACGCGTTGACGGCCCTATCGCCCGGGTCGGAACCGGGCAGGCGGAGGCTGCGGCACCTCGATTCCTACAGTCCGAATTCAGCCGACAGGCCGACGATGCCCTCGGTGAAGCGCTGCGCGATCACCACCTCGCCGCGCAGCGGGCGCGGAGAGCCCGCATTCACCTCGGAGATGCGGAACTTGGCATCGAGTCCGAACAGCACGGTGAGCAGGTCGTTGGTGATGGCGACGCCGAATTCCTTGGCCGCCTCGATGGCGTTGACCGGGCGACCCTCGAGGTCGACGACCGCGGCCATGGTCTTGCCGATCTGGCGCGTCAGTCCGCGGCTCAGGCCGATGCTGACGGCACCGGATCGGGGGCCGGCGAAGCGCACCTCGACGACCAGTTCGAAGCCCTCGGGTCCCGGGGCGGCGACCTCCGCCTCCGGCGTCAGACCACCCACCGAGACGCCGATGCGGCTGAGCGCTTCCGCGCTCGCCTGCTGCCGCGCCTGGTGCGCGGTGGCCTGCTCCTGGATGGCGGCGCGGCGCTTGCGACCGGCGGCGGGCTTGGCCTTGATGCCGGGGGGCGTACGGCGACGCATGGGTGAGGCTCCCGCTGACGCACCGCTGAGGACGGACGCTGATGCAAGGGGGTTGGTGGCTGGCATACCTGGACCCATAGCGAACCCCATGCCGAGCCCCGTCGACGGCTGGTACGCGACTTAGTGCGAAACCTGTCGCACCTCTGCGACGGGGTGGATGGCATGGCATGACGAAACGGATGGTTTTGACCACCTTTTCCGCGTGTCCCTGGCCGGCGACACGGGAAACCACGCGGCGACACGGCTGCCCGGTTCAGCGCATCCCGTATTTGTTGATCAAACGCAACAGCGCGGTGCGGCTCATCTTGAGCGTGCGCGCCGCTTCGCTGGTATTGCCCCGCGCGCGCACCAGCGCGCTGCGGATGGCGACCCGCGACCAGTCTTCGGCCGCGCGCGCGCGGCCGGCCTTGTAGGCCAGGATGGCCGATCCGGCAGGGATGGCGTCGAGGTGCTCGCTGCCCAGCGTCAGGCCGCCCGCCGGAACCCCGCCCCCCATGGACTGGGCGGCGGCGGTGGCGCGCGCCATCGCGCGCTCGAGGGCGTTGGCGAGCTCGCGCACATTGCCGGGCCAGCTGCGCGCGAGCAGCTGGGCGAGGGCGGTGGCCGAGATCGCGTGGCGCGTGCCGCTCGGCACCCCGCGCGCCAGGATCGCGTGGACGATCTGCGGGATGTCCTCGGCGTGCTCGCGCAGCGGCGGCAGGTTGACGTGCAGCACGTGCAGCCGGTAGTAGAGGTCCTCGCGGAACTGACCCGCGGCGACGCGCTCGTCCAGGCGGGTGTTCGAGGCGGCGATGATGCGCACGTCGCTGGCCTCGGCGTGCTCGGAGCCGAGCGGCCAGATCTCGCGCGCCTCGATGGCGCGCAGCAGCTTGGGCTGCATCGCCAGGGGCAGCGAGTTGACCTCGTCGAGCAGCAGGGTGCCGCCGCGCGCCAGGGCGAAGCGCCCGCGCTTGCGCTGGCCCGCGCCGGTGAAGGCGCCGGCTTCGTGGCCGAACAGCTCGCTCTCGACCAGCTCCTGCGGGATCGCCCCGCAGTTCACCGCGACGAAGGGCCCGGCGGCGCGCCGCGACAGCTGGTGGATGGCGCGTGCGGCCAGCTCCTTGCCGGTCCCGGTCTCGCCGGTGATCAGCACCGGCGCGTCCGAGCCCGCGGCGACGTCGATGTCGGCGTAGACCCGGCGCATGACCGGGCTGGTGCCGACCAGGTCGCCCCGCCCGGCGCCGGCGGCGGCGCGCAGCGCCAGGGTGTGGTCGACCTCGCGCAGGTGCAGCAGCAGCTCGTCCGGGTCGAAGGGCTTGGTCAGGTAGGCGCGCGCGCCCAGGCGCATGGCCTCGACCGCCGAAGCGATGGTGCCGTATCCGGTCATGACGATGACCTCGAGCCCCAGGCGGCGGCTGCGCGCCTCGCGCAGCAACGCGATGCCGTCGAGGTCGGGCATGCGCAGGTCGGTGACCAGCACGTCGGTGTCGCTGACCTTGGCCAGGGCCTGGGTGCCGTTCGCGGCGCCCACCACCACGTGGCCGGCGCGCCGCAGCAGCTCCTCGAGCGCGCTGCGCAGGGCCTCATCGTCGTCGGCGAGCAGGATCTTCATGGGTGGTCCCGGATTGGCGCAAGGGCACCTTGCCCGCCCCCACGGCGCGGGCAAGGCACGCCCCCCTCAGCCTGGAGCACGGACCGGGCGCGCGCCCTCGTTCACCGGCAGCAGGATGCGGAAGGCGGCGCCCCCGGTCGGCAGGTTGGCGGCCTGCAGCTCGCCGCCGTGCGCCTCGCAGATGCGCCGGGCCACGGTCAGGCCGAGCCCGGTGCCGTTGACCTTGGTGGTGAAGAAGGGCGTGAACAGCTTCTGCGGGTCCTCGCCCAGGCCGGGGCCGTCGTCCTCGATGGCGATGCCCAGGCGCTGCTCGTCGAGGCGCGCGGCGAGGCGCACGTGGCTGCCGCGCTCGAGCGCCTGGCAGGCGTTCTCGAGCAGGTTGATCAGCACCTCCTGGAGCTGGTCGGCGTCGCCGGAGAGCGCCGGCAGGTCGTCCGGCACGTCGACCGCGAAGCGGATGCCCTTGGCCTTCATGCGCCCGGCGAAGAGGTCGGCGACGGTGCGGATCAGCGGCGTGGCCTGGACGCGGCCGTCGCCGGTCTCGCGCTGGCGGGCGAAGCCGAGCAGGTTGCGCACGGTGCGCGCGATGCGGTCGACCTGCTCGCCGATCATCACCAGGTTGCGGCTGACGTCGGGCAGGTGCGCGAGGTCGCTGCGCAGCAGGCCGAGCCACGCCTTGATCGCGGCGATCGGGTTGTTGACCTCGTGCGCCACCACCGCCGCCATGCGCCCGACGGTGGCGTCGCGCTGCGCCGCGGCCAGCGCCGCCTCGGCGCGCTTGCGCTCGGTGATGTCGGCGACCATCGCCACCATGCTGACGATCGCCCCGTCGCCGCCGCGCAGCGGCGCCACCGCCAGGTTCAGGTAGATCGGGCTGCCGTCGCGGCGCCGGCGCTTGACCTCGATGCCGAGCAGGGTCTCGCCGCCCATGGCGCGCTCGCGCAGCAGGCGGAACTCGCGCTGGCCCTCCTCGTCGACGATCGGCAGCGGCCGGCCCATGACCTCGTCCTCGCGCCAGCCGAACAGGCGCTCGGCGGCGGGGTTCCACACCGACTGCACCAGGCCGGCGCCGTCGACGATGTAGATCGCCAGGGGCGAGCCCTGGATCATGGTGCGCAGGATGTCGTGGGCGCGCTGCAGCGACTCCTCCGCGCTCTTGCGGCTGGTGACGTCGGTGAGCACGCCGTGCACGAACTGCCCGCGCGCCGGGTCGCCGGTCACCACCTGGGCCTCGTCGGCGACCCACACCACGCGCCCATCGGCGGCGAGCAGGCGGTACTCGATGGCGAGCGGCTGGCGGTCCTGCACCGCCTTGGCGCGGGCCGACAGCACGCGCACGCGGTCGGCCGGCAGCAGGCGGTTGACGTAGAACGCGGGGTTGGTGATCCAGGTCTCCGGCGGGAATCCGGTCAGGCGCGCGATCTGCGGGCTGAGGTAGAGCATGCTGCTGCAGTCGTCGAGCGCGGCGATGTAGGTGACGATCGGGATCTGCTCGATCAGCGTGCGGTAGCGCGCCTCGGCCATCAGCAGGTCCTGCTCGGCGCGCTGGCGCTCGAGGCGCGTGCGCAGCGCCTGCACACCGTACGACAGGTTCTCGGCCAGCTCGCGCAGCAGGGCGACCTCGTCGGTGTCGAAGGCGCCCGCGTCGGCCGCGCAGATGATCAGCACCGCGAAGCTGCCGCCGGCCACGCGCAGCGGCAGGCTGATGATCGCGGCCAGGCCGCGGCTGGCGGCGGTGGCGCGCCACTCCGGGAAGGTGCCGTCGTCCTCGTCGAGGCGCGCGATGGCGATGGCCCCGGTCTTGATGCTGGTCCCGGCCGGGTGGGCGGCGGCGCGGTCGTCGCCCCAGCCGATGCGCAGGCGCGCGATGTCCTCGCTGCGCAGCCCGGCCACCACCACCGGGATCACCCCGCGCGCCGGGCCCTGGTCCGCGGCGCCGACCCAGGCCAGGCGGTAGCCGCCGCGCGCGACCACGATGCGGCAGACCTCGCCGAGCAGGTCGTTCTCGCTCGCCGCGCGGTGCAGCGCCTGGGCGGCCTCGCTGAGCACCTGCAGCGAGCGGCCCATGCGCCGCATCGCCAGTTCGGCGCGGCGGTGCTGGGTGAGGTCCTGGAGCAGCAGCACCGCACCGGCGGCGGGGGCCCCGGCCATCGGCAGGGCGGTGAAGCGCACGTGCCGCAGCGCGCCGTCGCGCACGCGCAGCGTCAGCCAGCACGGCGGCGCTGGCGCGCGGGTGAACTCGGCGATGCGCTCCCAGCCCATGGTCGTGGCCTGGCCCTGCTCGCCGCGCGCCTCGATGATGGTCAGCAGCAGGCCCAGGGCGAGACCCTCGCCCTCGCTGCGGCTCCAGCCGCTGAGGCGCTCGGCGCTGGTGTTCAGCAGCAGCACGATGCCGGCCGGGTCCACCGCGATCACCGCGTCGGCGATACCGTCGAGGATCGCCGACAGGCCGGCCTCGCTGCTGCGCACGCGCGTCTCGAGGGCGTGCCCGCGCATGGCGATGGCGATGGCGGCGCCGAGCTGCTCGCGCTGCGGTGGCTTGACCAGGAAGCCGAAGGGCAGGGTGCGCTGGATGCGCTCGATGGTGGCGACGTCGTCGCGCACGGTCAGGAACACCACCGGCACCGGGCTCGCGCCGCGCAGGCGCTCGGCGGTCTCGACGCCATCGAGCTCCCCGGCCAAGCCGACGTCCATCACCACCAGGTCGACGTGGCTGCTGGCGAGGAAGGCGAGCGCCTCCTCGCCGGTCGGCACCGCGCCCGCCAGCTCGTGGCCGAGGGCCTGCAAGTGGCTCTCGAGCAGCCGCACGGTGAGCGGATCGTCCTCCACGACCAGGATGGTGACGCGAGGGATCATCGCATTGTCAACGTTCGCCCAGGGCCTGGGAATTCAACCGGCGTCTGGGCCGTGCGCAGCCGAGGAATCTAGACCCTAGACCCTAGACCCTAGATACATGAACGGGGTTTGTGCTGCGATGCCGACGCGCGCATCCGTCTGGAGCCCATTTCCGAGGTGGATCTTGAACTGCGACGCTGCACCACGATCAAGGGTCTAGGGTCTAGGGTCTAAGATCTCAGGTCTCAGGTCTAGGGTCTGCGCGCGCCCCGCGCGCTAGTCCATCCGCACGACGCGCCGCGAGAGCAGGAAGAACGGCACCAGCAGCAGGATCAGCAGCCCGCCGAGCGGGTGGGCGGAGGTCGCGATCAGCGCGTCCAGGAGCATGATCCCGCCGAGGGCGGCGCCGACCACCGGCCCGACCAGGGCGGCGCGGCCATCGCGCAGGGCGGCGAAGTAGGGTTTGGCGACGGTGCGCAGCAGCCACGCGAACAGCACCACGCCCAGGCCGAAGGCGATGGCCATGCCCACCACCTGCAAGGCGCCGTCACCCTGGGTGATGCGCGGCAGCCAGTGGGCGCGCACCAGCAGCGCGCCGGCGGCGAGGATGGCGCCGAACACCAGGGCGCCGCCGATGAGCAGCTCGAGGCGGCGGCCGGCGCGGCTCTCGAGCTCGGAGATCAGCGTCACGCCCAGGATGTAGGCGCCGAGCAGGATCGGGTAGACCAGCAGGTAGCCCTGGCCGGGCGCCACCGCCGGGCCCAGCACGGCCAGCTGCAGGTAGTCGGGGCCCAGCAGCAGCAGCGCGAAGATGGCGTGCGCGAAGCGCACCAGCGCCATGGTCAGGCTGCCCAGGTAGGGGACGTCCTTGGTCACCAGGTTGTAGAGGAAGATCAGCGACAGCACCACGCCCGCGGCATAGAAGCTGTGCGGCGGGCCGTGCTGCGGCGCGCGCTGCAGGTCGACCATCGCGGCGCACAGCAGCGCGCCGACCGCGAACACCACTCCCGCGACGTAGGCCGCGGCGAGGTTGATGCGCCCGGACGGCAGCGGTCGGCGCGGGTGCAGGGTGCGGTCGCGGTCGACGTCGGCGAGGTCGTTCCAGATCATCCCGGACAGGTAGAGCAGGAAGCTGGCCGCGATCACCCACAGCACGCGGATCTCGCCGCCCTGCGCGAAGCGCTTGGCCAGGATGCGCAGGTCGAGGGCCTCGCTGGCGTAGACCGCCATCAGCACCGCGACGGTGAGGTTGCTGACGATGGTGAACAGCCCGGACACGCGCACCAGCTTCAGCCAATCGAGCATGGCGGATGTGCTTACCGGGTGGCGCTGCGGAACCAAGGGGACAACCGTTTGGAGACCCGAGACCCGAGACCCTAGGTCGTGGTGCGGCGTTGCTGGTCACGACCGACGCTGGCGAACCGCACCCACGAAAGTCCGGGACCGCTGCATCTCCGCACCGACCTCGTCCCAGTACCTAGGGTCTAGGGTCTAGGGTCTATGGTCTACGGTCTACGGTCTACGGACTAGCGTCTGCGCCGCCCCAACCCTTCACCCGATCACAACGACCGGTTCCTGGTCAGCAGCCCCCGCAGGGCGCGGCCGGCGCAGGCGCAGCGCAACGGTTTCACCCAAGAGGCGAGGCGGCCCCTCCGCCTGCCAGCGCTGGCCCTCCGCGATGGTCGGCACGCCCAGGCCGCTGCACACCGGCAGGCCGCCGCCGAGGGTGGTGAAGCCGGTGTAGAGCTCGAGGCGGTCGTAGAGGCCGGCGCGCAGGAAGGCGCCGTGGATGTGCGCGCCGCCCTCGACCAGCAGTTCGTTGAAGCCGTACTGGCCGAGCGCCTGCGCGACCTGCAGCGGGTCGTGCGGGTCGGCGACGGCGAGCAGTTCGATGGCGTGCGTGCGCAGCGCGGCGAGGTTGTCCGCGGGCGCCTGCGTCCCGTGCACCACCAGCACCGGTGCCTGGGCGCGGGTCCCCACCAGCATCGAGCCGTCCTTCAATTCGGCGCGCGACGACAGCACGATGCGCACCGGGGTGCGCTCGCCGACCTGGGCCGAGAGCAGGCTGGGGTCGTCGTGGAAGGCGGTGCCCGAGCCGATCACGATGCCGTCGAACACGCGCCGCCGCCGCCGACTGGCGGCCAGCGCCGGCAGGCTCGAGATCCACGCGCTGTCGAGCTCGCCGGTGGCGATCGACCCGTCCAGGGTCATCGCCCACTTGCCGGTGAAGCGCGGCCGCCCGACGGCGACGCGGCTGAGGAAGCCGCCGTGCAGGTGCGCGGCGAGCTCCTCCAGGCAGCCCTCCTCGTAGGCGATCCCCGCGGCCTCGAGCTGCTCACCGGCCTCGTCCTGGTTGGGGTCGCCGATCGCGGCGACCACGCGCGCCACGCGCGCCGCCACCAGCGCCGCGACGCAGGGCGGCTGCTTGCCGTGGCGGGTGCACGGCGCGAGCGTGACGTAGACGGTGGCGCCGGCGGGATCGTGGCCCTGGGCGCGGCAGTGGCCGAGCGCGTTGACCTCGGCGTGGGCCTGGCCGTAGACCGCGTGGCGGCCCTGGCCGAGCAGCCGGCCACCCTTCACCACCACCGCGCCGACGCCGGGGTTGGGCCAGGTGCGGCCCAGGCTCAGGGTCGCGAGCCGCAACGCCCGCGACATCCACTGCCGATCGTCGGTCATGGGCGGCCGTTGTGGAACGGCTTCACTTCGGCGCGACGCCGCGGTGTTCCCGCGCGATCCGGTCCAGCACGCCGTTGACCAGCTTGGCGGTCTTGGCGTCGCTGCCGAACTGCTTGGCCAGCTCGATGTACTCGTTGATCGCGACCTTGGGCGGGGTGTCGGCGCAGTAGAGCAGTTCGTAGGCGCCCAGGCGCAGCACCGCGCGGTCGGCCACGGCCAGGCGGTGGATGGTCCAGTTGTCCAGGCGCTGGTCGACCGCCGCGTCGACCGCCGGGCGCTCGGCGGCGAAGCCGCGGAACAGGGCGAGCGCGAAGGCCTGGGCCTCGGGGTCGAGACCGTCGCTGGCGTCGGCCGGCAGCAGCATGCCGTCGTCGACGTAGCGGTTCTGCTCGAAGCTGTAGAGCAGCTGCAGGGCGAGTTCACGGCCGCGCGTGCGCAGCGCGCTGCGGCCGCGCGGGTTGGCGACGCGGCCGGTGCCGGTGGTGCCGGTCGATGGGGCGGTGGGATCGTTCATCGCTGGAGACCGGCTCAGATGCCGCCGAGCAGGTTGACCATCTCGAGCGCCGCCAGGGCCGCGTCGACGCCCTTGTTGCCGGCCTTCAGGCCGGCGCGGGCCTGGGCCTGCTCGGTGGTGTCGGTGGTCAGCACGCCCATGGCGACCGGGACCTCGGAAGCGAGGCTGATCCCGGCCAGGCCCTTGGCGCACTCGCCGGCGACGTAGTCGAAGTGCGGGGTCTCGCCGCGGATCACGCAGCCGAGCGCGACGATCGCGTCGTACTTGTCGCTGGCGGCGAGCTTCTTGACCAGCAGCGGCAGCTCCCAGGCGCCCGGGCAGCGCGCCACGGTGATGTCCTTCTCCTTGACCCCGTGGCGGACCAGGGCGTCGATCGCGCCGACCACCAGCTGCTCGACGATGGCGCCGTTGAAGCGGCCCGCCGCGATGGCGAAGCGCCGGCCCTCGCCGTGGAGGTCGCCCGCGATGCTGGTACTGGCCATGGTCGGTCCCCCTGGTGCGGCGCGCAGCGTATGGCGGATGGCCTGTTGGCCAGCGTCAATCGCCCCACGGTGGCGGGGCGTTCAGGCTGGTCGAAGCCGGGGTTTTCACCGCCAAGACGCCAAGACGCCAAGTTTGGAAGAGCCCGTGCCAGCGGAACCAGCGCCGAGGTGCGGCCTCCCCTCCTGCCTTCCCCTTGGCGCCCTGGCGTCTTGGCGGTGAAAAGCCAGAGTCGCGAGCCGCCCCCGGACGGGAGGAGCGCATGGTTCAGCGCTTGAGCTCCGCCCCGAACCGCTCCATCACCTTCCTGATCGGAATGGCCAGCGCCATCGAATCGCCGTGGCCGCCGGCGTCCTCGGGGTTCACGACCATGGTGTTGATGCCGATGACCGCGCCGCTCGCCTGGTCGATGAGCGGGCCGCCGCTGTTGCCGCTGGCGATCTTGCAGTCGTGCTGCAGCCACTGCGCGATCGCGCCCTGGTGGCGGACCGCGTTGAGGCTGCCGCGCGAGACCACGATGTCGCTGGGCGAGGTCTTGAGCGAGGCCGCGAAGGCGGAGGCGAGCGGGAAGCCGACCGCCAGGGTCGGTCGCGACAGCTCGTAGACCTCCTTCAGCGCGAGCGCGGTGAACGGTCCGTCGCCGTCGGCGGCGAGCAGGGCGAGGTCGTCCTCCGGCAGCACGCGCAGCACGCGCAGGTGCGCCGGCGGGTGGCGCACCGCACCGTCCCACAGCGCGGTGATCTCGCCGGTGCCGGCGCCGACCACGTGCGCGTTGGTGACCAGCAGGCCACCGCGGGTGACGAAGAAGCCGGTGCCGGTGCCGCGCCCGGCGACGTGCACCAGGACCACCGCGTTCTTGAGCGTGGCCTCGAATCCGGTCGGCGCCGGCCCGGCGTCGCCGGCGGACGGCGCCGTGAAGGCCGCGGACCCGTTCCCGGCGGCTCCACGGGACCCCTGCGCCTGCAGCTTGTCGAGTTCGGCGCTGCTCGCGCTGCGCTCCTTCTCCAGGGTCTCGATCTCTCCGGCCAGGCGATCGCGCGCCTGCTGCTGGACCTTGTCCTCGGCGACCAGCTTGTCGTGCGCCTCGACCTGGTGGTTGTACTCGTCGATCGCCGCGTCGTAGGCGGCCTTGGCGTCGTCGTAGGTGCGGCGCGTCACCGGGCTGGGGCGGCCGACGCTCTTGACCTCGCCGTTGACCCCGTCGGTGGCGGCGTTCAGGGCGCGCTTGCGCAGCTCCACGGTTTCACTGGCCTTGGCGATCGCCGCCTCGCTGGCCGTGCCGGCCTTGGCGATGATGGCGCGCTGCCGTTCGATCTGCTCCAGGCGGTCGCGGCGGTCGCTCATGCCCGAGGTCGCGCGGTCGGCGCGCGCCTTGAGGTTGCCCGCCTCGGCGGTGGCGAGCGCATCACCACCGGCCGGGCGGTCGTCCGCGGCCTGGGCGTGGCCCGGCTCGGCCGCCTTGGCCGTCGCGGCGGCGCGCGCCTCGGCGAGCAGGTGCTGCAAGGCCGCCTCATCGGCGTCGGCGGGAGCCTGGATGCCATGCCGATCGCTCAGCTCGTGGCGCAACCGCCCGATGCGGTCGCGCGCCAGGGCCTGCTCATCCGCATCGCCACCGCCGGTGCCGGTGCCTGCGCCAGGAACCCCGACGGTCTTCCAGTACAAGGCGGTGAGATCGTCCAGACTGGCCCCATCGGGCACCTGCACATGCAGGGTGGTGCGCAGGTGATCGATCAGCGCCAGGCGCTCGCCCAGGCCGAAGGCGTCCTCGACGGGGGGCTTGGGCAGGGGCTCCGCCGCCCAACCCAGGCCCCCGATTGCGACCACCACCAAGGCCACCAGACGGAGCAGACGCACGGGCCGGACTCGAGTACTCATGGGCAAGTCTGGATCACCTCCGCACCTCGCGCAACCGCACCCGAACGATCCTGGGACACGACCCATCCCGCCCCGTCCAGCCCGGGGGGCGCATGGCGTCACCCAACCCGGCCATTTCATCCTTGGCCCAAGCCCTCCAAGGGACTATGCTCTACCGGTGGCGCCGATCATGCCCCTGTAGAGCCCCTCCTCCCTCGCCATCACCCGCTTCCCCTCATTCCATCGCAGCATCTCGATCTCCGGCCCGACCTCGTCCACCGACCCAGCGCCTGGCGCCTCCCCTGATCGCAACCCGCAACTCGCACCCCCATGCCCCGCACGCTCTACCTCACCTGCCCCGCCTACGCCCTGCACGGCCCCCTGGACCGGCAGAAGGTGCTGGAGAGCGCGACGTGGTTCGCCAAGGAATTCGGCCTGGAGGTGGTGGCCTCGCCGCTGCTCGACCGCCACATGGGCCAGGGCGCGTGGCTGCCCCAGGCGGAGCGCCAGGCCGATCTCGAGCGCGCCGTCGACCACACCGTGATCTGGGCCTGCCGCGGCGGCTTCGGTTCGATCCACCTGGTCGAGGGCCTGCTCCGAGCTGAAGCCGGCGACGGTGCCGTTCCTGATCGGCTATAGCGACATCACCGTGCTGCATACGGCGTGGCACGTGCGCGGCTGGCACCTTGGCTGCTATGGCACCATCCCGCACCGCACCCAGGGGCGCAGCGGCGCCACGCTCTTCGCGCTGGCGCACGGGCATGGCTGGAAGCGCTCGCAGGCCGGCGACCCCGGAGTGCGCGTGCTGCGCACCGGTCGCGCGGAAGGGCCGCTCTTCCCGGCCTGCCTGAGCGTGCTGGCGAGCCTGTGCGGCACCCCCGTGCAGCCCGATCTGCGCGGGCGCATCCTCGCCATCGAGGACGTGGACGTGCATCCCTTCCTGGTCGACACCTACCTCAACCAGCTGCACCTGGCCGGCGCGCTCGAGGGCGTGGTCGGCCTGACCGGCGGTTCGTTCACCTCCAACGAGCGCGTCGACTACATCGGCCCGAGCAGCGACGACATCCTCCGGGGCTGGGGCGAGCGCCTGGGCGTGCCGACCCTGGCGCGACTGCCCTATGGCCACCTCGAGGACCCCCTGGTGCTGCCCTATGGCCGCACCACCACCTTGACGGCGAAGCGCAGCGGCGTTTGGTCGCTGGAGGTCGCGCCCAGTCCCGACCCGATGCCCTGGGCCTGAGCGGCCACGATGCCGCGCTGCGCGACCGTCCCCGGGACTCGCAATGGCCGCCGCGCGGCCATGCTGGAGCGCGCATGACCGCCCCGAGCACCGACCGCTACGTCCAGCTGCGCCGCGACCTGCACCGCCGCCCGGAGCTGATGTACCAGGAACGCGGCACGGCCGCGACCGTGCGCGACGAGCTCGACCGCCTCGGCATCCCCTGGCGGCCGTGCACCGAGACCGGCACCATCGGCCTGCTCGCCGCGCGCGCGCCGGGGCGCCACCTGGCCTTCCGCGCCGACCTCGACGCGCTGCCGCTGACGGAACTCACCGGACTGCCCTGGGCCAGCCAGCACCCCGGCTGCATGCACGCCTGCGGCCACGACGGCCACACCGCCAGCCTGCTCGCCGCGGCCGCCCACCTCAAGGAGCGCGAGGCTGAACTGCCCGGCCCGGTCAGCCTGCTGTTCCAGCCCGCCGAGGAGGGCGGCCACGGCGCGCGCGCCATGATCGAGGCCGGCGCCCTGGACGGCATCGATGAGATCTACGGCTACCACAACTGGCCGCCCTTCCCGTTCGGAACAGCGGTGTGCGCGCCCGGGCCGGTGTTCGGCGCCAACGGCGAGTGGACGGCGACCATCACCGGCCGCGGCGGCCACGCCAGCCAGCCGCACCAGACCATCGATCCCATCGTCGCCGGCGCCACCTTCGTGGTGCTCGCCCAGCAGATCGTCAGCCGCCAGGTCGCGCCCCAGGATTCGGCGGTGGTGACCGTGACCTGCTTCCACGGCGGCACCGCCGACAACATCATCCCCGACGCCGTCGAGCTGACCGGCACGGTGCGCGCAGCGACCACCGCCCAGCGCGACGACCTGGCGCGGCGGGTGGCGGCCATCCTCGAGGCCGCCTGCGCCGCCAGCGGCGCCCGCGGCGTGCTCGACTACCGGCCGTGCTACCCGGCGACCGTCAACCACGCCGGGCCCGCGGCGCGCGCCGCCGCCGCTGCCAGCGCCGTGCTGGGCGCGGACCGCCTGATCACCACCGGCCTGCCGCTGATGGCCGCGGAAGACTTCGGGTACTACCTGACGAAGGTCCCGGGCTGCTACGTGCTGCTCGGCGCCGGCCGGCCGGGCGAGACCCTGGAGCCATGCCACAGTCCGCGCTTCGACTACAACGATGCGTTGATCCCGATCGTGGTGCGGCTGTGGGCGCGGCTGGCGGGGTTGGCCGAGGCCTGAGGCGGCTCGGGCGGGTGGCCGGTACGGCGCGAGTCCTGCCCAGTGGTCGAGCTGGCGCTCGACCCTCCCGGGGGTCGGTCACGAGATCACCGGGCACCACCGCTTTCCTCTCCAGCGCACCATGATGGTCCGTACCCGCGTTCCGCCATCACGTCGGCGGTCAGCCGCAGGTCCACCTCGCCACGCGGTGCGCCGTGCCGGACCCCCGGGAGGGGCGAGCGCCAGCTCGACCATCGTGCACGCTGATGGACCTCCCCCCTGGACAGCGAGCCGACGCCGCGAGCACGACCGTGGCGGCCTCCCTGCCCGCAGCGTGCTCGCTTCAGCTGGTCTCGGCCGCGATCCAGGCCAGGTACTCCGGGCTGCCGTCGACCACCGGGACGGCCACCACGCACGGGACCGTGTACGTGTGCAGCTGCTGCACCCGCTCCGTCAGCGCCGCGACGCGGGCGGCGGCCGTCTTGAGGATGAGCACGGTCTCGTCGGCGCTCTCGAGCGCGCCCTGCCAGCGGTAGAGCGAGCGCATGCCGGGGATGATGTTCGCGCAGGCGGCGAGGCGCTCGCACACGAGGGCGCGCGCGATCGCGCTCGGCCTGGGCGGCAGCGCTGCAGGTGACATAGACCACGACCGCGGCGGAGCGTTCGGACATCTCTGGGACCTCCGGCGAGCGCTACGCAGGATTGGGCTGATTCAGTGGAGTCAAGTCCGTTCGCGCAGCGGGATTACGACCCGGCGCCGGCAGGCGAAAGCTGACCAGTTCAAGCTTGGAAAGCGACGCCTCGCGGGTACGAGAGTCACCCAACACCGGACAACGCGGACCGCTCCACAGGACCCCATGCGCACCAAGATCCTGGCTTTCGTCATGGCAGGCGGCAAAGGCACCCGCCTCGAGCCCCTCACCCACACCCGGGCCAAGCCGTCGGTGCCGTTCGGCGGCAAGTACCGCATCATCGACTTCGTGCTCTCCAACCTGGTCAACTCGGGCATCTACGGCATCTACGTGCTGACCCAGTTCCGCAGCCAGAGCCTGACCGAGCACCTGCTCTCGACCTGGAACTTCGGCGCCGTGCTCGGCGACCACTTCATCACCCCGGTGCCCGCCCAGCAGCGCACCGGCGAGCACTGGTACCAGGGCACCGCGGACGCGATCTTCCAGAACTTCAACCTGATGCGCGACCACAAGCCCGAGCTGGTCGCGGTGTTCGGCGGCGACCACATCTTCAAGATGAACGTCGAGGAGATGGTCGCCTTCCACGGCTCGACCCGCGCCGACGTCAGCATCGCCGCCATCCCCGTCCCGATCGCCGAGGCCGACCAGTTCGGCATCATCGAGGTCGACGAGCACTGGCGCATCACCGGCTTCCAGGAGAAGCCCAAGGTCAACCCCAAGACCATCCCCGGCTCGCCGGACATGTGCCTGGCGTCGATGGGCAACTACATCTTCACCAGCAACGTGCTGCTCGACTCGCTGAAGAAGGACGCGGAGCAGCTCGATTCGAGCCACGACTTCGGCAAGAACATCCTGCCCACCCTGCTCGCGGGCGGCAGCCGGCTGTTCGCCTACGACTTCCGCCGCAACCGCATCCCCGGCTCGAACAACGCGGTCAACGACTCCTACTGGCGCGACGTCGGCACCCTCGAGGCGTACTACGAGGCCTCGATGGACCTGCGCGCGGTCATGCCGCAGCTCGACCTCTACAACCAGGAGTGGCCGATCCGCAGCGCGCAGTACGCCTACCCGCCGGCCAAGTTCGTGCACAACGCCGAGGGCCGCGTCGGCCAGGCCGTGCAGTCGATCGTCTGCGAGGGCTCGATCGTCTCGGGCGGCAACGTCAGCGACTCGATCATCGGCCGCCGCTGCCGCATCAACAGCTACTCCGACGTCCACGCCAGCGTGCTGATGGACGGCGTCGAGATCGGCCGCGGCGCCAAGGTGCGCCGCGCGATCATCGACAAGAACGCCATCATCCCGCCCAACGACGTCATCGGCTACAACCACGAGGACGACGCCAAGCGCTTCACCGTCACCGAGTCCGGCATCGTGGTCATCGCCAAGGACCACATCATCCAGCCGCTCAAGCGCTGACCGCTGCCCTCGCGCTCCGACCGGACGGCCCCGCCCATGCCCACCAGCCACGCCGCCGAGCTGCCCGAAGGCCAGCTGCCCACCGACCGGTCGGGCCGGGACGGCGTGGTGGTGTACTCGCTGACCGCGCACGCCATCTGCGCGATGGACCGGCACAAGTGGATCGAGAGCGAGAAGGCCGGCCGCGACCTCGGCGACTCCGTCCACAAGGACTGGATCGACCGCTTCTGGAAGGGCTGGACGCGCTCCAAGCTGATGGAGCACCTCTACGGCTGGCGCTGCTGGGGCGCCTTCGAGGAGGAGGACTTCGCGCTGCTCACCCGCGCAACCGTCGACTACCACGTGCCGCGCGCAGTATTGCTGGCGGTCGCCGGGATCCTCGGCGAGGGCGGGGAGAACCTCGACGTCATCGCCTGGGCCCAGGCCGGCGACCACGACCTGGACCAGATCCTGTGGCTGCTCGACCGCATCGACATCAACGCCAAGCGCCACCGCCTGCTCACCGACCACATCCGCCTCTTCATCGACAGGAGCCAGCCATGAAGGCCGACCAGCTGCAGCACATGACGGTCAAGGAGCTGCGCAGCCTCGCGGCCCAGCTCGGCGTCCCCAAGGCCGCGCGCCTGCTGAAGGACGAGCTCATCGCCGCCCTCAGCCCCAAGCCGGCCGGCGGCAAGAAGGCGAGCGAGGCCAGCCCGCGCGCGGCCAAGCCCGCGGCCCGCGCCGCGCCGCGCCGCACGCGCAAGCGCGCCTCGTTCACCGCGCCGGGCGGCGGCCCGTCCAGCAAGGCGGTCGCCAGCTCGGCCCCGCCCCAGGCCGCGCCCGCCAAGCCGGCGATCGCCGCGGCCGCGCCCGCGGGCCTGGCCATCCCCGACCAGTACGGCCGCGACCGCCTGGTGCTGCTGGTGCAGGACCCGCACCACATCTTCGCCTACTGGGAGCTGCGCCCCGAGACCGTCGGCCGCGCCCAGGCCCAGGCCGGCGGCACCGGCACGCCGGTGCTGGTGCTGCGCAGCGGCGGCGCCGCCGAGTACCGCGAGGTCGACCTGCGCGGCGGCAACTACTACCTGGCGGTCGCGCCCAGCGGCAGCTACGCCGCCGAGCTCGCCCTGCGCGACAGCAAGGGCCACCTGCACCCGCTCGCCGCCTCGAACACCGTCGCCACCCCCGCGCCCCGCGTCTCGACCCGCGTCGACGAGCAGTGGCTGGGCGTCGATGAGACCTTCGACGAGCTGCTCGAACTGGCCGGCCTGCCGGGCCAGACCCGCACGTACAGCAGCCTCAACGCCGCGCGCCTCGCCGAGCGGCGCCAGGCGACCTGGACCTGGCAGGACTCCAGCGAGGTGCCCGGCCCCGACACCAGCTGGTCGAGCCACTCGCTGTCGAGCCACTCCCTGTCCAGCGCCAGCCTGATCAGATCCGGCAAGAGCTGAGCCGACTCTGGACGGCCCGCTCAGCGGACCGACCGCCAAGGCCCCCAGAGGCCGACGGCTCGAGGAGGCGGCACGGCGTCCGACAGGCGCGCGCTAACGCCTCCCAGCGCGCGCGCCAGGCCTGCCAGCCTTGGCGCCTGGACGTCTTGGCGGCTCTATCCTCACCCGATCGCGGCGCGTCTCCCACGCCCTGCCGACCCGCCGCGCGCGGGCGGTGAATCAGGTTGCCGAGACCGCGCTGCCGGGCACCGTGGCGCCCCCTGGCGGCCGCGGCCGCCACCACCCCCGACGCGCAGCCCACGTGGCGCGCCAGTCCCATGCCCGATGGCCACCTGCTGCTGGTGCTGCACGCCCACCTGCCCTTCGTCAGGCACCCCGAGGACGCGCACTTCCTCGAGGAGCAGTGGCTGTTCGAGGCCATCACCGAGACCTACATCCCCCTGCTGTCGCGGTTCGAGCGCCTGCTGCGCGAGGGCGTGCCCGCGCGCGTGACCATGACCTGGTCGCCGCCGCTGTGCGAGATGCTCGCCGACCCCCTGCTGCAGCAGCGCTACCGCGACAACGTCGGCCGGCTGCTGATGCTGGCCGAGCAGGAGGTGCACGCCAAGTCGGGCACGCCCTTACGCCGCCGCCGCGGTGATGTACCGCGACCACTTCCGTTACTGCCTGCAGATGCACGCGCGCTTCCAGGGCAACTTCCTGCACTGGGTGCGCGAACTGCGCGATGCCGGCGTCATCGAGCCGATCACCTGCGGCGCCACCCACGGCTTCCTGCCGCTGATGCTCAGCGACACCGGGCGGCGCGCCCAGCTGCGCGTCGCGGTCGCCAACTACCGCAAGCACTTCGGCGCCGACCCCAAGGGCATCTGGCTGCCGGAGTGCGGCTACGCGCCCGGCGTCGAGCAGCTCCTCAAGGAGGTCGGGCTGCGCTACTTCTTCGTGGACACCCACGGCATCTACTACGGCGAGCCGCGCCCGCGCTTCGGCGTCTACGCGCCGGTCTACTGCCCGAACGGCGTCGCCGCGTTCGGCCGCGACCCGGAGTCCTCGCGCTCGGTGTGGTCGGCGCAGACCGGCTACCCGGGCGACGGGCTGTACCGCGAGTTCTACCGCGACCTGGGCTACGACGGCGACTACGCCTGGGTGAAGCCCTTCCTGCACCCGGACGGGGTGCGCCGCAACCTCGGCCTGAAGTACCACGCCATCACCGGCAAGGTCGAGCTGCACGAGAAGCGCCCCTACGATCCGGCGCCGGCCTTCCTGCGCGCCATGGAGCACGGCGCCGACTTCGTCGCCCGCCGGCTCGACCAGGCCGCCAACCTCGAGCGCCTGATCGGCCGCCCACCGCTCATCGTGGCGCCCTACGACGCGGAGCTGTTCGGCCACTGGTGGCACGAGGGCACGCAGTTCATCGAGAGCATCTTCCGCGCCTGCGCCGCCAGCGGCGGGCGGCTGCGCCCGGTCACCGGCAGCGGCTACCTGGCGGAGTTCCCCGTGCACCAGGTGGTGACGCCCTCGGCGTCGAGCTGGGGCGACGCCGGCTACAGCGGGGTGTGGCTCAACCCGGGCAACGACTGGATCTACCGCCACCTGCACGCCGCCGAGGAGCGCATGGTCGAGTGCGCCCGGCAGTTCCCCAACGCCTATGGCCTGCGCGAGCGGGCCCTCGACCAGATGGCGCGCGAGCTGCTGCTGGCGCAGTCCTCGGACTGGGCCTTCATCATGACCACCGGCACCACCGTGCCCTACGCGGTGCGCCGCACGCGCGATCACATCAACCGCTTCACCGCCCTGTACGAGCAGGTCATGGCGGACCGCGTCGACGCCGCGGTGCTGCGCGAGATCGAGTGGCGCGATACGATCTTCCAGGAGATCGACTACCGGGTCTATTGCTGAGGGACACCCGGGTCCGCGGCAAATAGTTGAGGCAATTCCCGCATTCTGCCCTAAGCACCAGGCACACCCACGCTTCCGCCATGCCCAGCCTGACTCTGGCCGACCTCGATCAGCGCCCCGAACTCGCGCCCGCGGTCCTCGCCCTCTTCGCCGCCGCTCCCCCGGGCGCGCACCACCTGGTGTGCGGCCTGCCCGCGGCCATGGGCCAGGAGCCGACCGCCGAGATCCTGGCGCGCACCTCGGGCATGCTGCTCGCGCTCTCCGGCCGCCAGGTCGCCGGGGCGATCGGCATCTGCCCCTACAGCGAGGACCAGGTCACGCTGTGGGGCCCGGCCACCGCCCAGGCCGCGGTCGCCGAGTTCCTCTTCACCTCGACGCGCGAGGCGCTGCACCTGAGCCGCTTCGGCAGTATGCGCGCGCTGGTCGACACCCGCAACCGCGAGCAGCGCGCCTTCTACCGCGCGCACGGCTTCGCGGCCTGGAAGGACGACCACCTCTACGAGTGCGTGCTCGAGGCGCGCACCGGCACCGGCACGGTCAGCCGCGGCAGCCTCGCCTTCAAGGTGCGCGCCGCGACCACGCGCGACCACAACGCGGTGATCTCGATCCTGACCCGCGCCTTCCCCGACAGCGACCACTGCCTGCCGAGCCTCGCCAAGCGCGAGGCCGACGGTTACCGCCACTACGTGCTGGACGAGGCCGGCACGGTGGTCGCCGCCGCCGCTGTGCAGGACGCCGGGCGGCGCGGCTGGCTCAAGCTGATCGCGGTCAAGCCCGAGCTGCGTGGCCGCCAGCTCAGCCGCCGCCTGCTGGAAGGCGTGCTCGCCAGCGAGTCGCGACGCGGCAAGCGCACCATGGCGCTCGAAGTGCTCGCCGACAACGCACCGGCGATCGCGCTCTACGAGCACGCGGGGTTCCGGCGCAAGTGGACGGCGACGGTGATGACCGGGCCGGTCTGACGACCGGCCGGCTGATGGCTGATGGCTGATGGCTGATGATGAGGCCGTCGCATTGCTCCGGCCTCGGCCATTCCTGATGACGTCACCATCGGTTGGGACCGCGTGATGTGGACTCGCGTCTGAAAATCCAGCGAAGCCAACGGGACGGGGTCGCGAATGCCAACGGCGCGACACCAATTGCAGCCCAGGGCAACGCCCTGGGTGAAGGTCGATACGATGCGACTGAGCCCTTTAGGGCGGCCCCAATCAGAAAACCTCCATTCCTGATTGGGACCGCCCCTGGTATGTCCGAATCCGTCGAGCGCCGATCTACAGGGCTCTCATATCCTTTGTGAACGCGCTTACCCAGGGCGTTGCCCTGGGCTGCAGATTGGGGCCGCGCCGTTGGCGCTCGCAATCGTGAACCGTCGGCTCGTCAGGTAGTCTCGGCCAGGCCACCTTGGAACACGAGCCATCAGCTATCAATCCAGACCGTCCACCGACTCCTTAGATCGGAAAAATCAGATGGAACAGCTCACTGCGACTGGCCACGCCGAGCTTCTGATACAGCAGGTACAGCGCGTTCTTCACCGACTGCTCGCCGATGCCCAGCAACGCGGCGATCTCCTTGTTGGGGAGGCCCTTGAGCAGGTAGACGATGAGCTGGCGCTCGCGCTCGCCGAGGTCGAGGGCGGCGAGGCGGCGCTTGAAGATGCGCTCCAGGCCGTCGACGTCGTGCTCGGCGCGCTCGACCAGCAGGCGGGCGAGGACGTCGCCGAGCTGCTGGGTGGTGAAGGGCTTCTCGACCAGGTAGTGGACGCCCAGGTTGAGCGCGGCGAGCACGCGTTCCTTGTCGGCGAAGCTGGTGATGACCACGCGCACGGTGCGCGGGCTGCGCTCGGCCACCAGGCGCAGCAGGCCGATACCGTCGAGGCGCGGCATGACCAGGTCGGTGACCACCGCGTCGAAGCCGCCGGGGAGCAGGCCGGCGGCCTCGGCGCCGTCCTGGGCCCCGTGGGCGTCGTAGCCGAGGCGGATCAGCCCGCGCAGCAGCAGGCCGCGCGCATCGGCCTCGTCCTCGACGATCAGGATCTTCGCAGGCGTGGTCATGGTGCGGCGGCCTCGGTCATCGGGGGGGTGGCGGCGGGCAGGGTCACGGACGCCGTCACCATTCCCGCCTCCTGGGTGAACGCCAGGTTTCCGCCCAGACCGGTGAGCAGGTGCCGGCAGATGCCCAGGCCCACGCCCAGGCCGTCGGGTTTGGTGCTCAGCGGCTGGTGGACGCCCTGGGCGAGGCCCGGCGGCAGCGCGCCGGGGTTGGCCAGCAGCAGCGTCCAGTCGGCCGCCCCGCGCTGGTAGCCGACGCGCAGCGGGCCGCCGCCGCCAGCCTCGACGGCGTTGCGCACGAGGTTGCCGAGGATGATGCGCAGGGCCGGTTCGCGCGCGCGCACCAGCACCGCGACCCCGGGCCGCAGGTGGGCGACGGCGCAGCTGCGGGTGAGGTGGCGGAAGGTGTCGGCGACCACCGCCTCGAGCAGCGCGGGCAGGTCGAGGTCGGCGGCGTCGTCGTCGAGCGGGCGCGCCGGTCGGGCGAGCTCGTAGGCGAGGCGCACGGTGTGGTCGAGGCGGACGAGGTTGGCGTCGAGCCGGCCGAGCAGCTCGCCGACCGGTGAGTTGGCGGAGGCGGCGCTCTCGGCGCGCAGCTCCCCACCGATCAGGCGCAGGTTGTGCAGCGGGTTGCGCACCTCGTGCGCGACGCTGGCGGCGATGCGCCCGAGCTGCGCGAAGCGCTGCTCCTGCTCCAGCGCGAGGCGGTGGCGGTGGTCGTCGTCCTTGTGGCGCGCGCGCTCGGCGATCAGCCAGGCGAGCAGCCCCATGCCCGGACCCATGAGCAGGATCTCGAAGGTGTCGAGGCAGCTCTTGGTCCACGAGCTGTCCATGGCCTCGTACCAGTTGTCGAACCGGTAGAGGCCGATGCCGAAGGCGGTGGCGCCGAGCGCCGCGCTCCATGACCGCCAGGAACGCAGGATGCGGATGGGGAGCGGCATGTCGGCCATGCCGTGATACCACGGCCGCACCTCGCGAACACAAACGAAAGTACCTGATTAACCTGCCTTTTCCGCCGCCTCACGCGCGGTCGAACCGCCCCTGGATCGCCGCCGCGCCCTCACCCGCGGCCAGCGCGAGCATGAGCAGGATGCGCGCCTGCTGCGGATCCAACCGGCGCGCGGCGATGAACCCGCGCGCGTCGTCATCGACCTCGATGCCGCGGGCCACGCCGCCGCGCGCCACGCGGCTGCTGCGCACCACCGCGACGCCCGCGCGCGCCGCGGTGGTGAGGGCGGCGAGGGCCGCAGCCGCCGCGTTGCCGGCGCCGACGCCGGCCAGCACCAGGCCGCGGGCGCCGGCCGCCACGGCGTGGTCGATGGCGTCGCGGCCCATGCCGGCGTAGGCGGGAATGATGTCGACGCGGGGAAGCGCGGCCGGCAGGTCGACCGCGGGGGGCGACGGCTGAAAAGCGCCCGCTGGCGTGGTGAAGCGCGGGCCGGCGGCTGAGCAGTCGCCGAGCGGAGCCCCGCCCACCGATGCCAGCGCGTCGAGCGCGGAGGTGTGCAGCTTGCGCACCCTCCCCGCGCCGTGGATCGCACCCGCCATGGCCACCAGCACCCCGCGCCCGCGCGCCGCGGGGCTGGCCGCGACCGCCACCGCGGCGGTGAGGTTCCCCGGACCATCCGCCTCCGCGGCGGTCGCAGGATGCATCGCCCCGGTCAGCACCACCGGCATCCCCCTGATCAGCACCTGCTCGAGGAAGAACGCCGTCTCCTCCATGGTGTCCGTCCCGTGCGTGACCACCACCCCGGCGAGCCCGGGCTCATCCGCGAGCGCGCGCAGCCGCCGCGCCAGGGCCAACCACTGCTCAGGACCGAGGTCCTGGCTGCCGAGGTTGCAGAGCTGCTCGCCGGTGATGCGCGCCGTGCGCGCCACCTCCGGTACCGCCGCCAGCAGGTCGGCGAGCGGCAGGGCGCCGGCGCGGTAGCCCGCGCCCGTGCCGGTCGCCGCGATGGTGCCGCCGGTGGCGATGAGGTGGACGCGCGGCAGCGCCGCGGACGTCTTCGCCAGGCCGCCCGCGCCGCTCACAGCGTGACGGTCTGCGTCTTCCCGGCGATGGTGACGGTGTCGCCGGCGTGCAGCTTGCGGCCCGGGCGCAGCTCCTCGGTGCCGTTCACCAGGATGCCGCCGGCGCGCACGGTGTGCTTGCCCTCGGCGCCGGTGCCGCTGGTGGCGCTGCGCTTGAGCCACTGGACCAGGGTGATGTAGACCTGGCCGCTGCCGTCGAGGCGCGGGGCGGCGGGGACTGCGGGCAGGGCCACGCCGTCGTCATCGACCGCGACCGGAGCCGGCTTGCCGGGGCGCGGACGCGGCGCCCGGCGCTCCCGGCGCGGTGCGCTCTCGCCCGTGGTGGCGCCGCCCTCGCGCTGGCCCCACACCGGCCCTCCGCCGCGCGGGGCGCGCTCGCCGCGCGGCTGCGCCTCCTGCCGGCCGCGGCCGCCGGCCGCCGCCCGGCCGGCCGCCTGGCCCGCCTCCGGGCGGCCCCCCTGGCCCGCGTGCTTGCGCAGGGGATGCGTGCTGGGCTTGGCGCCCTTGGCGGCCTTCCCACCCTGCCCGCCCTTGGCCCCGCCGCCGCGCTGCGGCTGGCCCTCGTCCTCGTCGTCACCGCTGCGCCGCGCGCCGCGCTTGGGCACGGCTTCGCCCTTCAGCGCCTCTTTCCAGTACGGACCGGGACGGTTGCCATTGTAGCCCTTGGCCATGTTGAAGCCCTCTCGAGAGGAGTCGGTTGGAGATCAGGCCCAGGCGTCGAGGTGGCCCTTGATGCGCAGCCACGCGTCGTGCGGGACCTGCGCGCCGAGCACCTGGACCACCGCCGCGCCGCTGAGCGCGCCGAGCCGGCCGCAGCGCGCCAGGTCGAGGCCGCGCAGGTGGCCGGCGAGGAAGCCCGCCGCCCAGCAGTCGCCGGCGCCGGTGGTGTCGACCGCCTCGACGAGCTGCGCCGGCACGGTGACGCGCTCGCGCCCGCGGGCGATCAGGGCGCCCTCCTTGCCGAGCTTGACCGCCGCGATGGCGACGCGCCCGGCGAGCTCCTCGAGCGCGGCGGCCGGGCCGCCGGCGTTCCAGGCGGTGGCCTCGTCCTGGTTCGCGAAGACGATGTCGACCTGACCGTCGAGCAGCTCGGCGAGCACCGCGCGGTTGGCGTTGACCACCTCGAACGAGGCGAGGTCGAGGGCCAGCGCCGCGCCCGCGGCCTTCGCCGCCGCGGCCACCGCGCGCGTCAGGGCGTGGTTGAACAGGGTGTAGCCCTCGAGCATCACCAGGCGCACGCCGGCGAAGGTGTCCGGGGTGAAGTGCGCGGGGTCGAGCGCCGCCGCCGCGCCCAGGCAGGTGCGCATGGTGCGCTCCGCGTCGGGCGTGACCATGCTCAGCACGTGGCCGGTGGGCAGGGTCGGGTGGGTGACCAGGCGCGGCTCGCAGTCCTGCGCGCGCAGCACCTGGTGGTAGAACTCGCCGAAGGCGTCGGCGCCGCAGCTGCCGATGAAGGCCGCGCGCACGCCGAGGTTGGCGCAGCCCACCGTGGTGTTGGCGGCGGCGCCGCCCGGGCTGCGGTTGGGCTCCTTCCTCGCCGCCGCGAGCATCGCCGCGATGGCCTCGGCCTCGACCATCTCCATGCCGCCCTTGGCGCCGGCGACGTGCTTCTCGAGGAAGCGTTCATCGACCGGCAGGACCAGGTCCACCAGCGGCGAGCCGACCCCGACCAGCTCGGGCGCGGGCCGCGGCGCGGTGGCCGGGGCGGGAGCAGAGGCTGAGGCGGGAGCGTCGGACATGGGGATTCCAGAAATGGTGGTGACGGCTTTTACCTTGGAATCAACGCTTGGACAGCCTGATAGAACCGCCCAAGACGCCAAGGCCGCCAAGACCGCTCCAAGCACTGGGAGCGGGTTCGGATGGTTCCGCCTACGTCCCAGCAGGGAACGCCCAGCCTCTTCGCAGGCTCTTGGCGCCTTGGCGCCTTGGCGGTTCCATCCCTCTCAATCCGCCGACGGACTCAGCGCAGCTCCTCGTCGAGGCTGCGCGCGACCTCCATGAAGATGGCCTGGGCGCTGCCGCGCAGGGTCGGCTCGGGCGTCCCGACCACGTCGGCGTGGAAGGAGAAGCGCGGCGGCGCCTTGCGCGCGAGCGCGAGCAGCGCCTCGAGGCCGGTCTCGGCGCCATAGCTGGCGTGGATGGGGTTGCCGTTGGCGATCCACACCGACGCCAGGGCGCGGTCGTCGACCAGGTCGAGGCGGCCGGTCTTGCCGGTGAGCTGGAAGTACTGGAGCAGCTCCATCACCCCGCCGGTCACGACCCCGGAGAAGGTCGCGCTGGCCGCGGCCAGCGCGCTGAAGTTGAGGCCGGGGCCCATGGTCTCGATGTTCGAGATCTGCGGCGCCTGGTTGCCGAGCGAGGCCGGATCGGCGCCGGGCGGCAGCAGGTGCAGGCGGTACACCTGGCCACCGATCTGCACCTGGTCGCCGTCGCCCAGGCGCACGCTGTCGGTGATGCGGGCGTTGTTGACCAGCACGCCGTTGCGGCTCTTGAGGTCGACGAGCTGCCAGTAGCCGTCGGCGTGCCAGCGCACCTCGGCGTGGCGGCGCGAGGCGAGGGCGTCCTGGACCAGGATGTCCACGCCCTCTTCGCGGCCGAAGCAGTAGGGGCGGCCGGTCTTCAGGCGGTAGGAGCGCCGCGCCGCGGACACCAGGTAGTAATCGACGTTCATGGCGTGGAGGGAACCTTGCCGCGGCCCGGGCAGCCCGCAAGCGGCCCGCTCACGGTCCGACGCGGGGCGCCGGGGTGGCGACCGCCGCCAGGCGCTGCGGCCGGGTGCGCAGGCGCATGATCAGGTAGGCGACCACCACCAGGTTGATGACCAGGGCGACGACCGGGGCCAGACCGGGGTTCTCGACCAGCTCGTAGACCTCGATCGGGACCAGCAGGAAGGTCCCGACGACCGTCAGCCACTCCGCCCAGGGGCGGTCCAACCACAGGCCGAAGCCCTCGACCGAGTAGAGCGCGGCGTAGAAGAAGCTCGCCGCGCCGACCAGCTTGAGCTCGTGCGGAGTGCGGCCGGAGACGAAGGAGATCGCCTTGCGCAGGAAGTGCCCGTTGGGATCGGCGTGGATCCAGCCCAGCCACTGCTCGAGACGGACCTCGACCTCGGTGCTGCGGGCGAGGCTGCTGACCGCGATGCCGGCGATCAGGAACAGCGAAGCCTTGACCAGCTTGCCCACCGCGATCAGCCGCAGCACCCACGGCGCGTGCAGCGGGTGGTGCGCGCGCGCGGGGAGCGCGACCGGGGCCGCCTGGGGATCGGGTGGGAGGGCCATGGTGTGGGAGTCTGCCGGGAGAGACGGTGCTGCCAAGGTTTCCTGACGGCACGGTCAGCGGGATCTGCGCCCTCGGCCAGGACCGCCGTTGGAGGTGGCCAAGTGGTAGATCCCAGGATTTGAACCGCCAAGACGCGAGGTCGCCAAGGCCGACAGCCGGAAGGCCGTCAGAAGGTTCCGCATGACGGCAGGCAGCGCCCCGCGGTCCCGCCCCTTCCCCCCATCTTGGCGGCTCTTGGCGGCTTGGCGCCTTGGCGCCTCGGCGGTTAAAATCCCAAGGGCTGCAGGTATCGCCTGAAAACCGGCGTCAGGGCTTGTCGGGCTCGGGCGCCGCCGGTGCGGCGCCGTCGCCGCCCACCGCCACGTCCTCCTTCGGGCAGCGCGCCACGCCGGTGAGGATGTCGCCCTCGTCGAGGTTGATGATCTTGACCCCCTGCGCGGCGCGCCCGGTGGTGCGGATCTCGTCGACGCGGGTGCGCACCACGGTGCCGCCGCGGCTCATCAGCATGAGCTCGTCGCCGGGGGCGACCGACAGCGACACCACCACCGGGCCGTTGCGCTCGCTGGTGTCGATGTTGATCACGCCCTTGCCGCCGCGGCGGGTCAGGCGGTACTCGTCGAAGGGCGTGCGCTTGCCGAAGCCGCTGCGGCAGATGGTCAGGACCTCGGTGCCGGGGTCGAGGCGCAGCAGGCTGACCACGCGCGCCCCGCTGGCGAGCTCGATGCCGGTGACGCCGCTGGTGTCGCGGCCCATCGGCCGGCAGTCGGCCTCGTTGAAGCGGCAGGCCTGGCCGTCGTCGCTGGCGATCAGGATCTCGTCGCTGCCCGAGGTGATGACCACGTCGACCAGCGCGTCGTCGTCGGCGAGCTTGATGCCCTTGATGCCGCCCGCGCGCGGGTTGCCGTAGGCGGCCAGCGCGGTCTTCTTGACCTGGCCCAGGGCGGTGGCCATCAGCAGGAACTGGTCCTCGCGGAACTCGCGCACCGGGATGACCTCGCTGATGCGCTCGTTGGCCTCGAGGCTGAGCACGTTGACCAGGGCGCGGCCGCGCGCGGTGCGCGCCGCCTCGGGGATGTCGTAGACCTTCAGCCAGTAGACCTTGCCGAGGTTGGTGAAGCACAGCAGGTACTGGTGGCAGGTGGCGGTGAACATCTGCGCCACGAAGTCCTCGCCGTCCTTCAGCGAGCCGCCGCTGACGCCCTTGCCGCCGCGCTTCTGCAGGCGGAAGGTGTCGACGGTCAGCCGCTTGATGTAGCCGCTGTTGGTGATGGTCACCACGCAGGGGTCGTCCTCGATCAGGTCCTCCATGTTGAACTCGCCGGCGGCGGCGACGATCACGGTGCGGCGCTCGTCGCCGTACTTCGCCATCATCTCGACGAGGTCGGCCTTGATGATCGCGTACTGGCGCTCGTCGCGGGCGAGGATGTCCTTGTAGTCGGTGATCGCGGCGACCAGGTCGTCGTGCTCGGTCTGCAGCTTGTCGCGCTCGAGGCCGGTCAGGCGGCGCAGCTGCATGTCGAGGATGGCCTGCGCCTGGCGGTCGCTGAAGCCGAACTCGCCGATCAGCCCGGCCTTGGCCACGTCGGTGCTCGCCGCGGCGCGGATCACGCGGATGATCTCGTCGATGATGTCGATCGCCTTCAGCAGGCCCTCGACGATGTGCAGGCGCGCCTCGTCGCGCGCGAGCAGGAAGCGCGTCTTGCGGACGATGACGTCCTTGCGGTGCTCGACGTAGGCCAGGCACATGCGCTTGAGCGACACCGTGCGCGGCCGCCCGCCGTCGAGCGCGATCATGTTGATCGCGAAGTTGTACTGGAGGTTGGTGTGCTCCCACAGCTGGTTGATGACCAGGTCGGGGTCGGCGTCGCGCTTGAGCTCGAGCACCAGGCGCACGCCGTCGCCGACCGCGCCGCCGGTCATCTCGGCGACGCCCTTCAGCTTCTCCTCGCGGTCGGCGGCGACGATCGACTCCTGGATCGTCGCGAGCTTGATGCCGTAGGGGATCTCGGTGACCACCAGGCACTGCTTGCCGCGCACCTCCTCCTGGTGGATCTTGGCGCGCATCACCACGCGGCCGCGGCCGAACTCGTAGGCCTCGCGGATGCCGGCGGTGCCGCAGATGGTCGCGCCGGTGGGGAAGTCGGGGGCCTTGATGAAGCGCATCAGGTCGCCGACCGTGCAGGCCGGGTTCTCGATGGCGTGGATGATCGCGCCGCAGACCTCGGTGAGGTTGTGCGGCGGGATGTTGGTGGCCATGCCGACGGCGATGCCGGAGCTGCCGTTGACCAGCAGGTTGGGCAGCTTGGCGGGCAGGACGGTGGGCTCCTGGCGCTGGCCGTCGAAGTTGTCGCGGTGGTCGACGGTGTCGTACTGGATGTCCTCGAGCATCTCCGCGCACGACCCGCGACATGCGCGCCTCGGTGTAGCGGTAGGCGGCGGCGGAGTCGCCGTCGATCGAGCCGAAGTTGCCCTGGCCGTCGACCAGCTCGTAGCGCAGCGAGAAGTCCTGGGCCATGCGCACCATGGCGTCGTAGACCGAGGTGTCGCCGTGCGGGTGGTAGTTGCCCAGCGCGTGGCCGACGATCTTCGCCGACTTCTGGTACTTGGCCGTGGCGGTCAGGTTGAGGTCGCGCATCGACTGCAGGATGCGGCGGTGCACCGGCTTCAGGCCGTCGCGCAGGTCGGGCAGGGCGCGGTCGACCAGCACGCTCATCGCGTAGGTCAGGTAGCTCTCCTTCATCTCCTCCTCGATCAGGAGATGATGGGTGCCGGCGTCGTTCTCTGAGGGCATGGGGGCGGGCTCCGCGCGATGATCGGGGAACTGTAGCCCACCCCTCGCGGGTTCAAGACATCCCCGGGCGGCCGGGGCCCCACGCAGACCGGACCCGGTGGGCAGCCCACAGGCGGGATGGAGGGAGGAGGCGAGGAACGGCCGGCTCGTCCGCCCGGGCCCCTGGAGCCCGGGTGGACCACCATCGCCAGGGTCGATCGTTCGCGCAAGAATCCCGTGGTTCCGCCCATTTTCCCTCCTCTCCCTCCGCTTCCTCCTCCCCCGCCTGTGAGCCGCCGGCCATGCGGTTTCAGCGTGCCGCTGCCGCCGCGGCGCCGGCGGTGGTGCGGCGGATCCTGAGGTCGCAGGACGCGATGGCGCGCTGGATGGGCGGCTGCAGCGGGTTGGAGACCAGGTCGAGCACGGTGGCCGCGGCGACCGCGCCCATCTGCTCGCAGGGTTCGCGCACCGTCGACAGGCCGATGGCGCGGTGGCCGGTCAGCGGCAGGTCGCCCATGCCGATCACCGCCACGTCCTCGGGCACGCGGATCCTGCGGGCGTCGAGGATCTCCAGCACCGGCAGGGCCATGCTGTCGTTGAGCACGAACAGCGCGTCCGGGTGCGGCGGCCGGCCGCGAAGATGCGGTCGATGGCGTGCTCGCGTGCCGCCGCTCCGAGCGACTGGCCGGGGGCGCGGGACGATCCAGCGCTCGTCGCAGCGGCAGCCCGGCCGCGGTGACCGCGGCGCGGTAGGCGGCGACGCGCGCGGTGCTCATGCGCATCGGGTAGTCGAGGCCGATGTGGCCGATGCGCTTGCGGCCGGTCTTGATGAGGTGCTCGACCGCGACCTTGGCGGCGGCGCCGGAGTCCCAGGCCGCGAAGCTGGTCTCGGGCATGCCCAGCGGCTGGTCGCCGATGAACACCAGGGGCACGCCGCGCTGGATGAACTCGCGGTAGAGGTCCTCCTGACCGGCGAGCGGCTGGCAGATCACGCCCTCGTCGTGGCGCTGCAGGGCGGCCTGCAGCTCCTTGCGGTGGCGGTCGGCGTCGAAGCGGTGGGTGGCGACGAAGGGCGTGAAGCCGCCCTGGTCGAAGACGTCGAGCATGCCGGTCATGACCTGTTCGGCCCACTCCATGCGGAAGTTGGCGAGCACCACCCCGATCACCCCGCTGCGCTGGCGGCGCAGGTTGCGCGCGGCGATGTTGGGCACGTAGCCCAGCTCCTTGGCGGCGTCCAGGACGCGGCGCGTGGTCTCGGGAGTGATGCTGCGCTGCTGCGACCGGCCATTGAGGACGATCGACACGGTGGCCCGCGACACCTGCAGGCGCCGGGCGATCTCCTTGGTGGTGACGTTGCGGTTGGGGAGGATCGGGTCGGTCATGGAGTACCTCGCGGTACTTGCAAGGTATCACGTGATACGAGAATGGACAAACCAACCCCCTGCGGGCTGGGAGGGCGGGTTACACAGTGAAAAACGACAGTGGAGCGGTGAAAAACCAAGTTGTCGAGGCGCGCCTGGAATGGGAGGTGGATGGCCCGGTGCCCCCAGGCATCTCGGAACCCGCGGAGCGGGCGTCACATCGTAGCCCAGGGCATAAGCCCTGCTCATTACCCACAAGTCACCGCCGTGGATGTGATCAAACCCGGTTGAATCTCCCCAAATCTCCCCAAATCTGCGGATTCTTCTTCGGACCCGCAGAAGAATCCGCAGATTTGGGGAGATTGGGGAGATTTCGCAGATGTGAGCCGAAATCGCTGACATCCAGGGTGGGAACGAGGGGACTTGTGGGTAACGGGGACGGCTCACGCCCTGGGCTACGATGTGCCGCCCCGCTCCGCGGGCTCATCGGCAGTGGCGCCACGTACCAATCGCGACCGACCGCCCCCCTTCCAGATCCGACGTTCGCAACGCGCAACTCGCAGCCGCCACGCTGCGCGTGGCGGCTGCGATCATGCATCATCCGTGAGTCGTCAAACCCACCCCATCCGACTCACTTCCCCGGCACCTTGTTGATCGTATCGAACACCTTGTACTCGATCGGCGCGTGCGCGGCGGACTCGATGCGCATCTCGATGCTCATCTGCATGACCGGCGCGATGCCCGGGATGGTCAGCGTGACGCTCTTCTTGTCGGCGCTGAGCACCGCGGCGCTGGCCTCGACCTTGTCGTGGCCCTCCTTGGCGGGATCGGTGACCTTGTAGTCCTTCGAGCCGTAGTTGGAGGTGTAGCGGTAGTTCCAGCGCTCGATCGCGTAGTTGCCGGCGTCGGCGGCGGTGGCCGGGTCCAGCGCCTGGTCGAAGCCGATGGTCACGCCGGTGGGCGTGACGTGGAACGAGGTCGGCATGGTGACCGGCTTGCCGGTGTAGCGGATGCGCTGGAAGTTGCCGTCGTGCGAGGCGCTGGTCTGCCAGCCGCGCATGCCCGAGACGTAGAGCGCGTGGTCGGCGCCGAAGCGGGCGCGCATGGTGCCCGACGCGAAGCTCATCGGGAAGAACACCATCGCGGCCTGCGGGGTGCCTTCGACCTCCTCCGGCAGCACCGCGAACATGCTGCACTTGCCGTACGAGAAGCCGATCGGCATGCCCTTGAACGGCCCCCACTGGTCGTTGTTCACGTAGGCCAGGCCGCCCGGCGAGTTGTCGAGGTTGTAGGGCGTCCACAGCAGCGGCGGATCGTAGGTCGTCGGCTGGGTGTCGCGGTGCGCGGTGCCCATGAAGCCGTAGAAGCCGCCTTCCTTGACCAGGTTGATGCGGTCGACCGGCGTCCAGTTGCCCTGGTTGTCGGAGGTCAGCAGCGGGTAGCCGTCGCCGCCGCCCAGGCCGTTGGGCTCGCGCAGGCCGGTGGCGTAGCGCGTCATGGTCTTGCCGTCCTTGCTGACCTTCAGCACGCAGCCCTGCACCTCGCTGGTGGCGTCGGTGAAGCCGGCGCCCAGGTTCGAGCCCTTGGTGAAGATGAAGTTCCCCTCCTTGTCGGTCTCGAGGTCGGTGCAGAACTCGTGGTAGTGCTTGGTCACCGGAGCGTCGGCGTTGAAGCTCTCGTAGAAATCCGCCTCGCCGTCGCCATCGAGGTCGTGCAGGCGCACCAGGCGGTCGCGGCAGGTGACGTAGACGGTGTCGTCGACGATGCGCACGCCCAGCGACTGGAACAGGCCGGTCGCGAAGCGCTTCCAGGTGACGTTGGCCAGCCCGGCGTCGATCCCCGAGACGATCCACACGTCGCCGTCCATGGTGGTGACCGCGGCGCGCGTGCCGTCCTTGAAGAAGTCGTGGCCGGTCAGGCGCATGTAGCTCTTGTAGGGGTTCTCGTAGGGCACCGGGATGGTGTCGACCACGTAGGGGCCGTCGCCCTTGCCCAGCTCGCCGGGCGCGGAGACCGTCTCCTTCGAGCGGCCGGGGCCGCCCTTGGTCAGGGGCAGCGCGCTCGCCGGCTTGGCGGCGGCGGCCAGGAAGGCGGTGAAGGCCGGCAGCGCCGCGCGCTCGCCCTTCCACAGCGCGACCTTCGCCAGGGCCGTGCCGGCGGGCACGTTCAGCACCAGGCGGCCCTCGACGGCGGCGATGGTGCCGCCGCCACCGACCACGCCGACCGCGGTGACCGCGCCGTCCTCGTCGATCACGCCCACGCCGTTCGCCACCTCGGCCTTGGCGCCCTCGGCGAGCAGCGCGGTCAGCGCGGCGCTGTTCCTGGCCAGGGTCAGGGTGCGGGTGATGGCGTCCACCGCGCCGGCGCGCTCGACGCCCGGCACCTCGAGGATCTCGGCGCCGCCCACGGTGTAGGACAGCACGGTGGTGTCGCCGCTCAGGTAGAGGCCGCGGTAGCGCGCCCAGTCGGCCGGCAGGTTGCCGAGGTGCTTGGTGCGCGGATCGGCGAAGTCGCTGCTGCCGGGCTTGGCCCAGCCCGCGCTGCCCAGGCCGGAGGCGGCCGCGAAGACCACCTGGTCGCTGACCACCTCGGGCTGGCCCTCGATGCCGTCGCGGCCGGCGGGGTAGTTGATGATGCTGTCGACGGCGCCGTAGGTGACGCGCAGCAGTTCGGTGTCGAACACCACGCGCACGCCCTTGGCCTTGTCCAGGGTGACGATCAGGCCCTTGTTGCTGCACACGCCGTTCGGCTGGACGATGGTTCCGGCGTAGAAGGGGCCGTGGTCCATGAGGGCGTACTTGCCCCCGCCGGCGCCCCCGGCGGTCTTCTTCCAGGCGACCTCGTCGAAGGGGATCTTCTCGGTCCCGGGAGCGTGGCTGAGGACGTTGGCCGGGATGGCCTCCTCCTTGCCGGCCGGCGGCGTCCACAGCAGCTTGCAGCCCGACTCGCCGCCGCCCTGGATGTACTCGAGCTTGAGCTGGTGCGGACCCGCGCCCAGTTCGACGGTTCCGGCCTTGCGCGCCATCGCGTGCGTACCGCCGTTGTCGACCACCAGCTTGCCGTCGATGCTCAGGCGCGAGCCGTCATCGGACTCGGTGGCGAACTCGTAGGTGCCCGCCTTGGCCGCGGTGACCACCCCGGTCCAGCGCGCGGTGAAGTTCTCCGCCAGCTTGGTCTTGCTGAACTGGCCGGCGGAGGCGCCGACGTTGACCCTGGCGTCGACGCGCACCAGGAACGGCTTGGTGCCGGGCTTGAGCTCATCGGGGTAGGTGGTGGTGTCCTTGAAGAACTCGGCGACCAGCCCGGGCGCATCGGCGGCCTGCAGGGCGGCGCCCGCGCTGACCAGGACGAGGCTGGCGAGGAGGCGTTCGATGCTGGGGGTCGGCAGGTGCATGGGGCGGGCTCCGGAAGAGGAGGGTGGATCGCAAAGCGGTACCAGGGGGTGCCGCCCTTGTTGAGCATATTATGGAAGCGCTGCCACAGTTGACGACGTCGCGCGAAAGATGGCAAGGGGGGAACCCGCCGTGCGGGCCCCGGTCGACCAGCCACGGCGAGTATCCATCGCGGCGCCACAGCCTCACCAGGCAGGCGCCTGAACCGAGTGATGCACGCCTGCACGCGTGGTCGTCGCGTTACAACCGCCTGCCAGGGCGACGCTTCATGTGCTTGCGCACGGTGGTGATCCCACTGGATCCGCGGTCGTCCTCTTCACCAAGCCGCGCTCGGCACCGGGACGTCACGCTACAATTTAACCGTCCGCCCAGCGACTTCCGGCATAGGCTTTTCCAGGCACCACCCTGACATGATCCTCCGCGCCCCGTCACCCCCACTCCTCGCGCTGCTGCTCGTGTCCGCCCTGGCGGGCGCGCCGCTGGGCGCCGAGAGCGCCGAGGACCTCGAGCGTCTCGCCAAGGGCGCGGCCGCCACCTACGAGCACGACATCCAGCCCCTGCTGGCGCGCTCCTGCGCGGCCTGCCACGGCGCCGACAAGCAGAAGGCGGACATCGACTTCTCGCACTACCAGAAGGGCGAGGCGGCCCTGGCCGCGCGGCCGCTGTGGAAGCAGGTGCGCGAGCAGCTCGCCACCGGGCTGATGCCGCCGCCGAAGGAGAAGCAGCAGCCGAGCGCCGTCGAGCGCGCCGCGATCCTGGCCTGGATCCGCACCCTGCGCACCCTGGACGCGCCGGATCCCGGGCGCGTCACCGCGCGCCGCCTGAACCGCGCCGAGTACGACAACACGCTGCGCGACCTGCTCGGGCTCGACGCGAAACCCGCCGCCGAGTTCCCCCTCGACGACGTCGGCAGCGGCTTCGACAACAACGGCGACGTGCTGTCGGTCTCGCCGCTGCTGATGGAGAAGTACCTGGTCGCCGCCGACACCCTGCTCGACAAGGTGGTGGTCGACGACCAGCTCAGCATGAGCCTGTACGGCGTCGAGCTGGCGGCGACGGTCGACGGCAAGGCCGAGGCCGGCAAGCCGGTGGAGGCCGCCGCGGCCCAGCGGGAGTCGACGCCCGAGTCGCGCGAAGCGCGGCGCCGCGTCTTCACCGGGGCCGGCGAGGTCGCGACCACCTTCACCGCGCCCAAGGAGGGCCGCTACACCATCAAGGTGCGCGCCGGCGCCGAGGCCGCGGGCGGCGAACCGGTGGCGCTGGCGGTCAAGGTCGATGGCCAGCTGGTCGGCGAGGCGCGCGTCAACGCGGGCCTGCGCTCGCCGACCTCGTACTCGGTGACCACGCCGCTCAGCGCCGGCGCGCGCACGCTGACGGTGATCTACATGAACCCGGAAAGCGAAGCGAAGACCGCGCCCGCGCCGGCCGCGCCGACCCCGGCCACCACCGCCAAGCCGGCGAAACCCGCCAGCGCGGCCGCCAAGCCCAAGGCGGTCAAGGAGCGCGCCCTGGCCATCGACGGCATCGACATCGTCGGCCCGCCGGCCGGCCCGCCGACCGAGCTGCACAAGCGCCTGTTCGTCGCCGCGCCCGGCAAGGACCTCGACCGCAAGTCCGCGGCGCGGCGCATCGCGGAGCGCTTCGCCGCGCGGGCCTTCCGCCGTCCCGCCAGCGACGAGCAGGTCGAGCGCCTGCTGCGCGTCTTCGCCCTGGCCGACGCGCAGGGCGAGGTGTTCAGCGAGTCGGTCAAGCTCATGCTGAAAGCCGCGCTGATCTCGCCCGAGTTCTTCTTCCGCATCGAGGACGACCACCCCGCCGACGCCGCCGGCGTCTACCCGGTCGACGACTGGGAGCTGGCCACGCGGTTGTCCTACTTCCTGTGGTCGACGATGCCCGACGAGGAACTCTTCGCCCAGGCGAAGGCTGGTACGCTGCACCAGCCCGCGGTGCTCGAGGCGCAGGTGCGGCGCATGCTGAAGGACGCGAAGAGCCGCGCCCTGGTCGACGACTTCGCCGGGCAGTGGCTGCAACTGCGCAACGTCTTCACCGCCACGCCCGACGCCAAGGCCTTCCCCGGGTTCACCAAGGAGATCCGCGCCGCCATGTACGACGAGGGGGCGCTGTTCTTCGACGCGGTGCTGCACGAGGACCGCAGCGTGCTGGAGTTCATCGACTCCGACTGGACCTTCCTCAACGCGCGCCTGGCGAGGTTCTACGGCATCGCCGGCGTCGACTCGCCGACCATGAGGAAGGTGCAGCTCAGCGACCCGAACCGCGGCGGCGTCATCACCCTGGGCGCGCTGCTGACCGTCACCTCGACGCCGGTGCGGACCAGCCCGGTCAAGCGCGGCCGCTGGATCCTGGAGGAGATCCTGGGCACGCCGCCGCCCGCGCCGCCGGCGGCGGTGCCGCCGCTCGAGGACCAGGTGCGCCACGACGGCGGCAAGGCGCAGAGCATGCGCCAGCTGCTCGCCCACCACCGCGAAGACCCGGGCTGCGCCTCGTGCCACGTGGTGATGGACGCCATCGGCTTCGGCTTCGAGAACTTCGACGCGGTCGGCCGCTGGCGCGACCAGGACGCCGCCGGCGCCATCGACAGCGCCGGCGAGCTGCCGGGCGGCCGGCGCTTCAGCGGCCCGGCGCAGCTCAAGAAGCTGTTCCTGGAGCGCAAAGACGACTTCGTGCGCGTGCTCGCCGGCAGGCTGCTGACCTATGCGCTGGGCCGCAGCCTGGCCGATCCCGACGAGGCGGTGCTCGACCGCATCGCCGCCGCGGTCGCCGCCGACGGCTACCGCATGTCGCGCCTGGTCGTCGAGGTCGCGCGCAGCTACCCCTTCCTGAACCGCCGCACCCAGCGCTGATCCACGCCGCCAGGACCACCCATGCACCCGCACACCCGCCGCTGGCTCCTGCCCCGCCGCACCCTGCTCAAGGGCCTCGGCGCGTCCCTCGCCCTGCCGCTGCTCGAGACCATGGGCTGGGCCGACCCGCCGCGCAGCACCGGCGGCACCTACCGCCCGCCGGTGCGCCTGGCCTTCATCTACGAACCCAACGGCGTCATCCCCGAGCACTTCTGGCCCAAGGACGAGCACCTCGGCCAGGGCGCGCCGCTGCCCTCGTCGCTGGAGCCGCTGCGCCCGCACCTGGGCGACACCCTGATCCTGGGCGGCCTGGGCCACAAGAACGGCAGCGGCGATGCGGCCGGCACGCACGCGCGCGAGGCCGGCACCTACCTCACCGGCGTGCGCATCGAGATGAACGCGGTCAAGGCGGCGATCTCGGTCGACCAGGCGATCGCCCAGAAGATCGGCGCCTACACCGCGCTGCCCTCGCTCGAGCTCGGCACCATGCCGGCGCCGGCGGCGGGCGACTGCACGCCCGGTTACAGCTGCGCCTACTTCAACCTCTCGTGGCGCTCGTCGACCCAGCCGATGCCCAAGGAGATCAACCCGCGCGCGGTGCTCGAGCGGCTGTTCTCGTCGCGCGCGCTCGCGCCCGGCGCGGCGCCCGGCGGCCGCGGAGGCGGAGGGCGCGGGCAAGTACGCCGGTGGCCGGCCGGCGCCGACGCCGCGGGCGCGCCGTCGCTCGACCAGAGCATGGTCGACATCGTCCTGGAGAGCGCGAAGAAGCTGCGCGAGCGCGTCAGCGGCGGCGACCAGCGCAAGCTCGACGAGTACCTGGACGGCATGCGCTCGCTCGAGAGCCGCATCCAGGCGATCGAGAAGCAGTCCACCGACCAGGCGCAGAACGCGGCGGCCAGGCGCGCCTACAAGACCTCGCCGCTGATCGAGGTGAAGGCCGGCGCCATCCCCGACAAGTTCCACGAGCACGTGCAGCTGCTCATGGACCTGATCATCCTCGCCTTCCAGAGCGACACCACGCGCATCAGCACCTTCATGATGGGGCAGATGTTCCGCGCGCGCGGCTTCCCCGAGATCGGCGTCAGCGACGACCACCACGCCCTCTCGCACCACTTCGACAAGCCCGACGCCAAGGAGAAGCTGCGCAAGATCGACGCCTATTATATGGAGCAGTTCGCCTACATGATCAAGCGCATGAAGGGCCTGAGCGAGGGCCCCGGCACGCTGCTCGACAACTGCATGGTGGTCTACGGCGCCGGCCTGGGCAACGGCTTCTCGCACAGCCCCGAGAACCTGCCCACGGTCATCGCCGGCAAGGGCGGCGGCACCATCCGCCTCGGCCGCTACGTGCCGAAGTGCAAGGGCAACTTCAGCGATCTGCTCATCGGCCTCGCCGGCCGGATGGGCGTCGAGCTGCCGAACTTCGGCGACGGCACCAGGGCGCTGCCGGACCTGGCGTGAACTGGCGACCGGAAGAAGGATAGATCCGCCAAGGCGCCAAGGCGCCAAGGGGAGGCGGATCGCTGCCTCGCGAATTCGTCCCTCTGGTGCTCTGTGTTCTATCCGGCTGCCTTGCCTTCCGTTCGATCCGAGTCGGGACGGTGGGTGTGGGACGGGCAGCCGATTGGACACAGAGCACCAGAGAGACCAGAGAAGAGTTCAGCTTGATAGCGTTGCCCGCTGGGCCGACCTCCATCGCACGTCACCGGTATCATGCTGCGCCACGGACCTCTCCGGCTGTCAGCTTGGCGCCATGGCGTCTTGGCGGTTCCATCCGGCCGTCCTTCCCCTCACTGTTGCTGAGGGAAGCCGGGCGGGAGGGTGGCGTTGGCCGCGAACTCGCCGAGGCCGTCGAAGACGTGGGCGCGGCGGGTGTCGATGGCGATGCGCACCGTCGCGCCGGGCTGGACGCGGTGGTGGGCGTCGCATTTCATGATCAGCGCGGAGTCGCCGGTGGCGCGCAGGTGGACGCACTGGTGGTCGCCCATCAGTTCGGCGAGCTTCACCTGCATGGGCACCACGCTCGCACCGGGGGGTGGCGGTGCGTAGGCGGCGTTGGCGAGGTGTTCCGGGCGGACGCCGAGCACGGCCGGGCGGCCGGCCAGATCGCGCAGACCGGCCTGTTCGGGCATGGCCAGGGCGAGCGGCTCGCCGCCGGTCGGCTGGAAGGCCCAGCCGGTGCCCGCCGCGACGCAGGCGCCGGGCAGGAAGTTCATCGCCGGCGTGCCGATGAAGCCGGCGACGAAGCGGTTGAAGGGCTGGTCGTAGATCACGCCCGGCGGCGCGACCTGCTGGACGGCGCCGGCGGACATCACGGTGATGCGGTCGCCCAGGGTCATCGCCTCGATCTGGTCGTGGGTGACGTAGACCATGGTGGTCCGCAGGCGCTGCTGCAGGGTCTTGAGTTCGAAGCGCATGTCGGCGCGCAGCTTGGCGTCGAGGTTGGAGAGCGGTTCGTCGAACAGGAAGACCTGCGGCCGCCGGACGATGGCGCGGCCGAGCGCGACGCGCTGGCGCTGCCCGCCGGAGAGCTGCGCGGGCCGGCGCTCGAGCTGGTCGCCGAGGCCGAGCAGCGCGGCGGCGGCGCGCACCTGCTCGTCCACGCGCGCCTTGGGCACGCCGCGCAGGATCAGGCCGTAGGCCAGGTTGCGGTAGACGGTCATGTGCGGGTAGAGCGCGTAGTTCTGGAAGACCATGGCGATGTCGCGGTCCTTCGGCTCCACCTCGTTGACGCGCCGCGCGCCGATGCGCACCTCGCCGCCGCTGACCTCCTCGAGTCCGGCGATCATGCGCAGGGTGGTGGTCTTGCCGCAGCCCGACGGCCCGACCAGGACCATGAACTCGCGGTCGCGGACGTGCAGGCCGACGCCCTTCACGGCGTGGAAGCCGTTGGGGTAGGTCTTGTCGAGGTCGATGAGGTGGATCTCAGCCATGATGGAGGTCCAGGGGGAGGCGCGAGGCGCGAGGCGCGCGGCACGGGGGCGGCAGGATCACTTCAACCCCGTGGTCTTCACGCCCTGCACGAAGGTCTTCTGCGCGAGCAGGAACAACGCGATCACCGGCAGCACCATCAAGGTCGCGACGGCCATCAGTTGCCCGTACTCGCTCTCGTACTGGGTGCGGAACATCGCCAGGCCCAGGCTGAGCGTGTACTTGTCCTGGTCGGCGAGGTAGATGAGCGGGTTCAGGAAGTCGTTCCAGGCGCCCAGGAAGGCGAACAGCGCGACCGTGGCGACCGCCGGCCGCGACAGCGGCATGACGATGGTCGCCCAGATGCGCAGCTCGCCGGCGCCGTCCATGCGCGCGGCCTCGATCAGTTCGCGCGGCACGGTCAGGAAGAACTGGCGGAACAGGAAGGTGAAGAACGGCACGCCGAAGAAGGCCGGCACGATCAGCGGCGCGTAGGTGTTGACCAGGCCGAGGTCGCGCCAGACGCGGAACACCGGGACCATGGTCACCTGCGCGGGCACCATCATGGTCGCGAGCATGGTGAAGAACAGCGCATCGCGCCCGCGCCAGCGCAGGATGGCGAAGCCGTAGGCGACCAGCGAACTGGACAGCACCGCGCCGACCACCGTGCACAGGCACACCAGCACGGTGTTGCGCAGGAACAGCGGCACCGGCACGCGCGTGGTGCCGCGCGCGTAGTTGTCGAGGGTCGGCTGGTAGGCGAGGTGGTGCCCGGTGGCGCGCTCGAGCGCGTCGGCCACGCCCTGCGGCGCCGGCACCAGTCCCGGAGCCACGCGCGCGCGCTCGCGGTCGCCCTGCAGCGAGGTCGTGACCTGCCAGGCGAAGGGCATGACGAAGGTCAGCGCCAGCACCGCCAGCAGGAGGTGGGCGCCCAAGCGCGCAAGGGACGCGAGGGGCGAGGCGCCGATCATCCCCCCTCCCCGCCATAGTGCACGAAGCGCCGCGTGGCGCGGAAGGCCAGCCAGGTGGCCGCGACGATGACCAGGAGCAGCACCCAGGCCTGGGCCGAGGCGTAGCCCATGCGCAGGAAGACGAAGGCGTTGATGAACAGGTAGGTGGCGAAGAACGCGGCGCTGTCGGCCGGCCCACCGTTGGCCCACATCACCATCGGCTGGGCGAAGACCTGGAAGGCGCCGATCAGGCCCATGATCAGGGTGAACAGCAGCACCGGCGAGATCATCGGCAGGGTGATGTGGCGGACCTTGGCCCAGGCGCCGGCGCCGTCCAGCTCCGCCGCCTCGTAGAGGTGGCGCGGCACGTCGCCGAGCGCGGCGAGGTAGAGGATCATGTTCCCACCCGCCCCCCACGCCGCCATGATCAGCAGCGCCGGCAGCACCCAGTGGGGATCGCCCAGCCAGCCGGGCGGGGTGAGGTGCGCGCCGCTGAGGTGGTTGACCACCGCCAGCAGCGGGCGCAGGCACGCGTTGATGAACCCTTGATCGGCGTTGAACAGCCACAGCCACAGCACCCCGCTGGCGACCACCGGCACGATGCTGGGCAGGAAGAACAGCGCGCGGTAGAGCGCCTGGCCGCGCAGCTTCCGGTGGAGCAGCCACGCGAGCAGCAGCGCCGTGCCCATGGTCACCGGCAGGACCAGCGCCGCGAACACCACGGTGTTCCACGCGGCGTGCAGGAAGCGCGCGTCCTGCGCGAGTTCGCGGTAGTTGTCGAGGCCGACGAACTGCGGCGGGGAGATCAGGTCGTAGGAGCAGAAGCTGTAGCCCAGCGAGGCGAGCAGCGGGTAGGCGCTGAACAGCGCGAAGCCGAGCAGGAACGGGCTGGTGAAGAGCAGCCCGAGGCGGAACTCGCGGCCGGCCTTCACGGGGCTCCCTCGGCGCGCGCGCGGTGGGTGACGTGGTCGAGCTGCTGCTGGGTGCGCGCGGTGGCCTCGGCCAGGGCCTCGGCGGCGGTGACCGGGGTGCCGTCCGCGTGGCGCTCCTCGCGCAGCACGCGGTCGACGGCGCGGTGCAGCTCGCGCACGTAGAAGGACTGCACCGGCATCACCGGGCGCTGGTGGCGGCACTCGGCGAGGATCCGCACGTAGACCGCCAGGTGCGGGTCCTTGCCGGCCTCGGCCCAGTAGGCGCTCGGCTTCCACCCGGGGAACAGGCGGGCGGTGCGCACCGCCATGCTGGTGCCCTCCTGGCTGGCGCAGGCCCACAGCATGAAGCGCAGCGCCGCCGCGCGGCGCGCGGGATCGGTGCCGCTGGGGATGGCCAGCGTCCAGCCGCCCAGCCAGGCGCTGTGGCGCTCGCCGCCCGGCGGCTGCGGCAGGAAGCCCAGCCCGAAGTCCATCTGCGGCGCGTAGCGCTGGACGTTCGCCAGCCCCGAGATGTGCAGCACCTGCAGCGCCTGGCGCCCGACGACGAAGGGGTTGTGCTCGGCCATGCCGAAGCTCTCCTGGACGGTGCCGATGCGCGCGTAGCCGTAGGTCCGCGCGTAGCCGGCCATCCACTCCAGCGCCGCGACCACCTTGGGATCGTCGGCGGTGACGCGCTGGCGGACGTCGTCGTAGAACTCGCCGCCGAAGGCCCAGCCCCAGGTGAACAGGCTGTTGGCGTTGCCGTAGATGCCCCACGGGATGAGCCCGATGCGCGCGCCGCGCTGGTCGCCGCCGACGTCGGCCAGCCGGGTGCAGGCCGCGTTGAGGCGGTCGAGGTCGGCGAGCGTCTCGGGCGGCCGCTCCGGGTCGATGGTGCCCGGCGGCACCTCGCCATCCGCCACCAGCCGGCGCAGCAGTCCGCGGTTCCACGAAAAGGCGAAGTTGGGGTCGGCGCAGTAGGTCAGGGCGTAGACCTGGCCGTGGTAGACGCACTGCTTCCAGCACGGCGCGAAGAACTCGCCGGCGAGCCGCTCCGGATCGACGCCGGCCTCGCGCAGCAGCCCGTCGAGCGGCGTGAGCAGGCCGCGCTCAGCCCACTCCGGCACCTGCGGGCCGTCGACGAAGATCACCTCGGGGGCGCAGTGGCCGATCACCGCGGTGAAGAACTTCTGGCTGTTGGCCAGGTCGCCCGGCGTGAACAGCGGCCGGGTGCGCGTGTCGGGGTGGGCGCGCTCGTAGAGCGCGACCGCGTCCACCCACGGCTCGAGCAGCGGACCGCCCCACGGGTGCCAGATGCGCAGCTCCGTCCGGCCGTCGTCCGGGCCATCGCCCGGCGGGTGCACCACGAGGAGCAGCGCGACGATCGGCAGGATGCAGAGCAGGGCGGCGATGGCGCGGATCACGGTGGCTCACCCGGACGCTCAGGGGGCGGAGTTGCGGCGCGGCGCATGGCTACGCCCTGCTCCTTGGAACATGTTAGCCTTCTGGTCAGCGCAACCCGACAGCGGAGGACACGGCCATCCCGGCGGCGCACCACACGCGGATCGGTCATACTCTCCTGAGGGTCTTTGCCGCCAGGACGCCAGGACGCCAAGGGACGGCCGGATGAGCCCGAAGGACCATCATCCGTGCCGTTGGCGGGGGTCTGGCCGGCCGGGGCCGGCCTTTCGCCACGCTCTGCGAAACCTGGCGCCATGGCTTCTTGGCGGTTGAAACCGCTCGGATGGACGCCTCAGTGCCCGGTCAGCTTCGGCTGCGCCGCGTCCCAGGTCGCCTGGTCGACGGTCTGGACGTGCTGGAGGAACACGAAGGTGCCCTTCTTGTTGCCGACCACGATGTCGGGGTGGCCATCGCCATCGACGTCGGCGATGGTCACGTCGGTGCCCACGCCGGAGTCGTCGTCGATCTTGTAGGGCACGAAGTGCACCTCGCCCTTCTCGCGCACCTGGCGGAACCAGTAGAGCACCGCCGGCTCCTTCGCCTGCGGGTCGCCGTCCGGGCCGTGCGCCCAGAAGCGCTTGCCGGTGACGATGTCGGGCAGGCCGTCGCCGTCGATGTCGACCACCGCCAGGGCGTGCATCTGGGTGAAGACCAGGCCGTAGGGGTTCTCCTCGGGGGTCTTGCCCATGATCAGGTGCTTGGTGAAGGAGTGGTCGGCCTGCTGCTCGAACCAGGCCAGGCCGAAGCCGTGCGCCTCGAGGCTGGTGACGACGTCCGCGCGGCCGTCGCCGTTGACGTCGACCACGCGCATCTGCGCGCCGCCGTGGCCGAAGTCGGCGGCGTGGTACGCCCACGGCGCGCTGCCGGCGGTGGCGGGCTGCTCCCACCAGCCTTCCTTGAGGAGCAGGTCCTCGTGCCCGTCGCCGTTGACGTCGCCGTGGCCGAAGCCGTGCGTGTAGCGCTCCCACTTGCCCGGCTCGGAGATGGCGTGGAACGCCCACGGCTGGTCGGGGGCCTTGGCGTCGGGCTCGGCGTAGCCGATGCGCCCGCCGCTGGTGCAGAGCAGCTCGGGCTTGCCGTCGCCGGTGATGTCGGCGAAGGCCGGCGACTCGTTGTCGACCGAGGCCAGCGCCAGGTGCTGCTTCCACGGGCCCTCGGCGCCCTTGGGGTTCTCCCACCAGTAGGCCTCCTTGCCGGGGTAGCCGACCGTGACGATGTCCGGCCAGCCGTCGCCGTTGATGTCGCCGGCGAAGGTGAAGAACTGCAGCTGCGAGTAGCTGTGCGGATCGAAGGGCTTGCCGGGGTAGAACTCGTGCTTCACCGCGAAGGTCGGGCCCTCGTACCAGAACGGACCGGAGATGATGTCCATCTTCCCGTCCTTGTTGATGTCCGCGACCGCGGCGCCCTCGTTGTAGAACACGTCGCTCAGGCGCTGCTTGGTGAAGGTGTGCAGGACCAGCGGTTCGGCGGCCGCGGCGCCGGCGGCGGCGGCGAGAGCGAGGAGCGTGCAGAGGGCGGACGGAGGGACGGTGGCCATGAGTGTTTCCAAGGGGTGCAGGTCAGGAGTACGCCGCCCGCCACCCTGCCGTTGCGTGCGCGCCGCGGAAGCGGATTCAGCGCTGTGGCTTACGTGATGATCCATCCGGTTTTCCGGTCAAACGCGTCCGCGCTCAGCCGAGCTCGGCCCACGCCTCGGGCGCGAACCCGACCAGGCCGCGCGCACCGGCGAGCACGAACGGGCGCTTGATGAGGTTGCCGTTGCCAGCCAGCAGCGCGAGCGCCGCCGCCGTGGTCAGCTTCGGCAGCTGGTCCTTGATGCCGAGCGCGCGGTAGTCCTGCCCGCTGGTGTTGAACAGCCGCTTCACGTCGCCGACCGCGGCCAGCATGCGCTTCAGCTCCGGCACGCCTGGCGGCCGCTCGCGGATGGGAATCTCGCGGAACGGCACGCCGCGCGCCTTCAGGAAGGCGGTGGCCTTGCGGCAGGTGCTGCACTTGGCGTAGGTGTAGACGTCGAGCATGCGGCGCATCGTGGGCGGGTGGGCGCGAAGCCAAGCCGTGATCATGGGGTCGGACGACCAGATAGAACCGCCAAGACGCCAAGGCGCCAAGCTGAAGGCGCTCCGTGCGCGTATGACCGGCACCACCCCCCAACCAGCGCCACCGCCCAGCACCCGTGTCGTGAGAACCCTCTCGGGCTATCCCCTTGGCGCCTTGGGCTCCTGGCGGTTGTAACCTCTCTGTGGATTCCCCGACGCCCTCAGCGCCAGGACGCCGGCAGGTCGGGGTCGGTGGCAAGCAGGATGGTGCGGATGGCCGCGCGCTCCTCGGCGCCGAGGTAGGCGTACTCGCCGCTCGCGTCGGTGCCGGCGAGGATGGCGTCGAGGCGCGCGTAGAGCTGGTCCTTGAGCCGCGCCGGCAGGGCGGTGAAGGCCGCCGAGGTTATCAGCCAGCTGCAGCGGTGGCGGAGCAGCCGGTGCTGCAGGTCGAGGTCGCGCAGCGAGCGGCCCTGCGCGTCGCGCGGTCCGCGCGCGGCGAATTCCGCGGCGTAGCCGGAGGTCCCCGTGACGGGGTCGGGCAGCGGCGCCTCGTCCGCGAACAGCAGGTAGCGCAGCAGCTCGTCGCCGGCGCTGCGGATGCGCCGCACGGTGCTGTCGCTGCGGAAGCCCGCCGGGCGCTGCAGGACCTCGTTCATGGCCGCCTCGTCGCGCAGGGCGAGGCGCGCCGCGTAGCCGGCGTGGGTGATGAGGTTGTGCATGCGCGCCTGGTGGCCGAGCACCAGCAGCGCGACCAGGTCGCTGCCCGGCTCGAGGTAGTCCGCGGGGTCGATGCGGTGGCCGAGGCTGGCGAGGTTGGCGCCGGGCTCGCGGTCGACGGCCTCCGGCGCGGTCGTCCCGTCGATCAGCAGGTTGCCGAGGTGGCGCATCCGCCCGTGGCTGCCGGTGACGTACCAGCCGCCCCAGCGCTCGGCCCACGGGCTGCCCTGGTCGGTGGTGAACGAACCGTGGTCGAGCAGCGGCTGGCCGCGGCGGTCGGTGAAGGTGGAGCGCAGCACCAGCCCCGGCACGCCGCCGGTCTGCCCGCTGGCGTCGTGGCACTGCAGGCACTCGTGCGTCTGGCGGCGCGGGCGCGGCGGTGGCCCGCGGCGCGCATCGAGGACGTAGAAGACGGTGCCCAGGCGCGGATCGGTGGCGGCCAGCTCGATGACGTTCCCGTCGGGAACCGCGCCGACGTAGACCTCGTCGTTGAAGTACAGCGCGCGCGGGGTCGACGGCGCGATCAGGTCTCGCTGCAGGCTGTTCTTGGCGAACACCAGGACCTGCGACGAGGCCGGCACCGCCAGTGCCTGGAGCAGCGCCGGCAGGTAGCCGTGCGCGGGGTCCCAGGCCAGCGTCGCGCTGCCGTCCTCCAGGCGACGCAGCAGTCCCGCGATCGCATCGGCGGGCGTGCTCGCGCTGTAGCTGATCGGTGGCTCGTCGTAGTCGGCCGCCGCGAGCCGCGCCGTCAGCGCAGCGAGCAGGGCGACGATGAGGCGTATTCCCGACCACCCCATCGCCCGACTCCTTGCCGCCCGGGGATCCTGCCGGCATCGGTGGCCATAATCAAAGGACATATCGATCCGATTATGCGATTCACCTCCCCGCAGGCCTTGTCCGACCCCGCGTTCGTCGTCGAACGGGAGGAATCGCCTACGTCCGCGTTTCCCGTCGGGTCCGCGTTTTCAGTCGCGAATCGCCGTCGCAGGCCGGCAGGAATCACAGACCGTAGCAGCTGTCCGATTGCGACGCCGGGCCCCAGGGCTCACGCCATGGGCTGTTTTGTTCCGCCCGCTCCATGGGCTATCAGCAACCGCGCGACACCGTGCGCGCGCCTTTCGTCGCCTATCCCGGACTTGCGCCCTCCTTCTCGCGCCTGGCGCCTCGCCGCCTAGGGTCTGGATCTAGGGTCCAGGGTCTAGGGTCTAGGGTCTAGGGTCTAGGGTCTAGGGCCTAGGGCCTAGGGCCTAGGGTCCCGCATCACGCGTCTCGCGACCCTTCACTTCCCCCCCACCCCCACCACCCTGCACCCCTCCGCCGCGGGCGCCTCCGGCAGCAGCGTGATGGCCCCGGGCAGCTCGCGCACCAGATCGAGGGCCTGGCGGTTGGTCTGCACCACGCGCGGCATGGCGCCGCTGCCCGAGAACACCAGGCGCTTCCAGCCGCGCAGCAGGCGTTCGGTGTCGCGGCCGACGACCTCCCGCACCACCAGGTCGGCGCTCTCCTCGAGCGACAGGACGATCTGCACCGCGCTGCCATCGCTCCAGGTCGACACGCGCCCGAGCATGATGTCGCGCACGCGCTCGACGCCAGGAGTGGCCTCCGGCACGTGCGCGTTCAGCACCGCGACCTCCGCCGGGAGGCGGGCCGCGGCCAGCAGCAGCGACCAGCAGGGCGTGGCGGCGCATCAGAAGTCGACCGTGGTCTTGAGCGCGAAGATCTGCCAGTTCTGCCGGAAGCCGCCGGGGTTGTCCGACGCCAGCAGGGCGTCGGTGCCCCACACGTCGCGGAACTCGGCCTTCAGCGACCAGTGCGCGAGCGGCTGGACGCGCACCGCCAGCACCCCGCTGTAGAGGTAGGAGGCGCCGGCGTGGTAGGCGTCGGCCCAGCTCGCCTCGAACGCCGCGTACGGCTCGAGCCAGCGGCGCGCGTGCCAGGTGGCGCTGACGTAGCAGCCCTCGCTGTTGTCGATCAGGTCGGTGCCGAAACCGATCGGCTCGAACTCGATCGCGGGCGCGGCCGTGGATGCGCAGGTACTCGGCCGCCAGCGTGGCCGAGGGCAGTTCGAGCTGGGCCGAGAGCACGCCCTGCCAGTAGTCCTCGGCCTGGGTGTGGCTGGTGAGGGCGATCGACGGCGACGCGGCGTCGACGCGGAAGTCGTGCAGGTCGAGCAGGCTGGCGCGCAGCGCCAGCCCGGACCACGGCGTGTTCCACTGCAGCATGCCGCCGGCGTTCAGGCCGGTGGTCATGGAGTCGATGCGCTCGCCCAGGCCGAGCTCGCTCAGGTAGGTCGCGAAGCCGCCCGTGGTGTTGTAGGACTTGCGCCCGGCGTGCAGCGCGTACTCGAAGCTGCCGGCGCCGGGCGTCTCGACCAGGCCGTAGACCTTCGCGCCGTCGTTGGAGATGTAGAAGTCGCGGGTGCGCAGCGCGTAGATGCTCAGCGGCAGGAAGACCGGCACGCGCGCCGCGTCGACATCGAGCTCTTCGTTGTAGAGGCCGAAGGGGATCTTGAAGCGCCCCACGGTCACGCCCAGGGCGTCGGCCGCCCGCCAGTCGGCGTAGGCCCAGTCGAGGGTGGCGCGGCCGTTGTCGTAGCGGGACAGGTCGCGCGCGTAGACCTGCGCGCCCAGGCGTAGGCGGTCGACGGGCCGGGCGATGACGTTGGCGGCGGCCTCCCAGAACTGGTTGGTGCCGCGGTCGTCCACGCCGAACCAGTCGTTCCCGGCGGCGGCCAGCCAGCCGAAGCTGGCGAAGCCGTGCGCTTCCAGGCCGAGCGCCTCGCCAGGGTACTCGTAGCCCCAGGCCGGGGCGGCGGACAGCGCGGCGACAACCAGGACGGAGAGCGGGCCGGACCGCGCGCTGGAACCGACCTGACGTTTTCGCGGGTGCATCACGATCCACCATAGCGGGCCGGGCGGTGGGAGTCCAGCGGCCCGCCGCCCGCCTGCCGAAGGCGCCTCACCGGGCGCCTTCCACGGCCGGGCCGCCGGCGAAGGCGAAGCGCACCTCAGCCCCCGCGCCCACCGCGCCGCTGGCCCGGATCCACCCGCCGTGGCGGTCGATGATGCGCTTGACCGTCGCCAGGCCGATGCCGGTGCCCTCGAACTCGTGCGCGGCGTGCAGGCGCTGGAAGGGCGCGAACAGCGCCCCGGCGTGCGCCTGGTCGAACCCCGCGCCGTTGTCCCGCACCACGAAGCCGTCGCCCTCGGCGGCGAACTCGATGCGCGGTCGCGGGCTGCGGCCGGTGTACTTCCAGGCGTTGCCCAGCAGGTTCTCGAGCACGATGCGCGCCAGGCCGGGATCGGCGCGGCAGCGCAGCCCGGCGGCGATCAGGCAGTCCACGCTGCGCTGCGGCTCCTTCTCGCGCAGCTCCGCGAGCACCTCGTGCGCGAGCGCGCCGAGGTCGACGTCCTCGGCGGCCATGGGGCGGCGCGCGATGCGCGACAGGCCGAGCAGGTCGTCGATCAGGCGGCCCATGCGCGCGGTCGCGCGGCGGATGGTGGCGAGGTGGCCGCGGCCGGCGTCGTCGAGGAGCCCGCCGCAGTCCTCGAGCAGCGCCTTGCTGAAGCCGTCGATGCTGCGCAGCGGCGAGCGCAGGTCGTGCGCCACCGAGTAGGAGAACGCCTCCAGCTCGCGGTTCGCCAGCTCGAGGGCGCGCTTGGCGCCGGCGAGCAGCGCGACGCTCTCGCTGAGCGCGGCGGTGCGCGCGACGACGCGGTCCTCGAGCGCGGCGTTCAGGGCGCTGAGGCGCTCCTCGTGCTCGCGCACCGTGGCGAGCGCGCCGCGCAGCGCCGCCTCGCGCGCCGCCACCGCGCCGCCCATGCCCTGGAACGCCCGCGAGAGGTCGCCGACCTCGTCGCCGCGCCGCGCGTCGAGCGCGGGCCCGGGACGGCCCTCGGCGAGCGCGGTCGCGGCCGACGACAGGCGGCGCAGCGGCGCGCCGACGCGCCGGCGCAGCACCGCGACCAGCACCAGCGACTGCGCGGCGATCACCGCCGCGCCGACCACCAGGATCCAGAAGGCGGTGGTGCGCGCACGGCGTTCGACCACGCCCGCGGAGTGCACGGTGACCATGGTCCACGCCGGCCCGGTCAGGCGCGAGACCGCGAACCAGCCGCCCCCCTGCGGGTCGGCGATCAGCTCGGCCGCCGGGCCCGCGGCGGGGATCGCTGACGCCAGGCGGGCGAGCAGCGGATCTCCCGAGCCCGCCAGGGTCAGCGCGCCGTTGGCGGCGCGGATGCGCGGGTCGAGGCGCGAGTGCGCGAGCAGCTGGCCGGCCGCGTCGTAGGCCATGGTCTCGCTGCCCGGCAGCGATGCGGCGCTGCTGCGCGCGAGGATCGCGTCGATGGGCAGCACCTGGGTGACCGCGGCGCGCCCGACCCCGGGGATGTCGAGCGCGGCGGTGGCAGCGACCAGCCAGCGGCCCGAAGCGGGCTCGATGAACACCCCCGACCAGCGCACCCCGCCGACCGCCTCGAGCAGGCGCCGCTCCGCCGGCAACAGCACCGGATCGCCGGGCAGCATGCTGGTCACCAGCTCGACCTCGTCGTCGCCCCAGCCGACCAGCCAGCGGTCGGCGACCGCGATGGTGAGGTGCGCCGGGTAGTCCGCGAGCGCCGGGCCGAGGTCGGTGATCAGCGCGCGCGCGGTGGCGACGGCGCGCAGCTGGCCGGGATCCTGCGCCGCGGCGGCGGTGACGAAGACCGCGAGCGGCGCAGCCCCGGCGGCGGGCAGCAGGCGGCGCGTGCCCCCTTCGGCCAGCGGCGGCGGCACGCCGTCGCCGGGCAGGGCGAGGCGCGCGGCGAGCAGCGCGCGCACCTGGCGCACCTGGCGCTCCACGCGCGAGAAGTTCGCCTGCTCGCGCCCGCTGCGCTCCTCGGCGTGGTGCAGGATGGCGTCGAGCGCCTGCGCGCGCTCGTGGCGGACGCCGGCCTGGTAGGCGATGAGCGTGGCGAGCGCGACCACCAGCGCCGTGCCGGTGGTCAGCGGGATCAGCGCCTGGCCGATCAGCCCGAGGCGCCAGCGCGCGGCGGTGGGCGGGGGCCCTGCTGCGGACCCGGCCGGCGGTGGGAGCATCACCGGCGTGGATGTGGGGTGGTCCGGCATCGCTGCCGAAGCTAACCCCCTAGACGCCGGACGCGAATCCTACCCATCCCCGGAGCACCGCGCTGTATGCAAGGGGCGCCTGGGATGCCGCCTCCGGCAGCCCTGCGGGCACCCCATTGCCAGCAGCCCCGGGGACGCATGCTCGGCGGTGCTCGACCCCCGGGAGCCACCCATGCGTTTCGCGACCGTCATCGCGGCCTTCGCCCTCCTCAACGTCCTCGCCTGGGTGGCCTTGCAGCGCTGGTGGGTGCCGCGCACCGACTTGCTCACCGTCACCCCGCTGATCGCGGAGAACGGCTGGATCCAGGATGGCCGTTCGCTCGGCTGGCGCTTCTCGCTGCCGATGGCGGCCGGGCCCGGCCCCCTGGCCACGCCACCCGGGACCCTGGAACCGGCGGTGCCCGGCACCTGGACGTGGTCGGACGAGGTCACCCTGGTGTTCACCGCCGCCCGCGCGCTGCCGCCGGCCACGCCCTTCACCGCCACCCTCGCGCGCCGCCACCTGCGCGCGCTGGCCGGCTTCACCCTCGCCGACGACGCCGTCCTGCACGCGCGCACCGCGCCGCTGCGCCTGCTCGGGGCCATGGTCGCCGCGCACGAGGCGGACGGGCGCCAGCTCGTCGAGCTCACCTTCAGCGACCGCGTGCTGCCGGACGAGCTGCTCGCGCACCTCAGCGCCGCGGACGATGACGGCCACCCGCTCGTCATCCTCAAGGCCGGCGAGCCCGAGGTCTTCCCGGCCAGCGACGGCGGCGACCGCGCCGGATTCGCGCGCGTGCGCGCCCTGGTCGGCCCGGTGGCGCTGCCGGCGCGCGCCGGCGGCCGCCACGCGCACCTGCGCCTGCGCGCCGGCCTGGCCGGCACCGGCGGGCCGCTCGGCCTGGAGGCGGACGAGGAGCGCACCCTCGACCTGGGCCGCAATCCCCACCTGCAGCGCATCGACAGCCGCGTGCCGAGCCGCGGCCAGGCCAAGCTGGAGCTCTCCTTCGATGGCGCGGTGACGAGCGAGGTCCTGCGCCGCGCGCTGCGCGTGGCGCCGGCCGTGCCCTTCACCGTCGTCGCCGACTGGCGCGGGTGCGCGCTGGAAGGCGACTTCCAGCCCGGTACGCGCTACGCGGTGACCATCGCCCCGCCGCCGGACGCGGCCGCGGCGGTCGACTGGCCGGCGGTCGACACCATCGCCGTGACGGTGGGCGACCGCGAGCCCGCCTGCTGGTTCGACCTCGACCACGGCTACCTCGGCGCAAGTGGCGCACGCAGCGTGGTCGCGCACGCCGTGAACCTGTCACAGGTGACGGTGACGATCGCGCGCGTGGTGCCGGAACAGCTGGTCGCCTGGCGCGCCAGCGGCGACCTCGACGCCTTCGCCAGCCAGCTGGCCAGCCGCACCATCGCCGTCCCCGCCGGCACCAACCAGGTCCACGACCTGCGCCTCGCGCTCGACGACCTGCTGCCGGGCGGTGCGGCGCGCGATGGCGTCTACCAGGTCCAGGTCAGCGCGCGCAACGACGCGGTCACCGTGGCGCACGAGCACCACTGGTGGTGGCGGCTGGCCGACCGCAGCGTGGTGTCGCTCTCCGACCTCGCCCTCAGCGGCCGCAGCGGCGCCGACGCGGTCGACGCCTGGGTGCTGTCGCTGCGCGGCGCGGCGCCGCAGGCCGGCGTGCGCGTGCGGCTGTTCTCCGTCCGCGGCGAGGCGCTGGGCGAGGCCTTCAGCGGTGGCGACGGCCTCGCCCGGCTGCCCTTCGCCGGCCTGCCCGAGGGCGAGCGCCCAGGCTTCCTGGTCGCCGAGCGCGCGCCCATCGCGCCGCTCGCCGCGCCCGACCTGACCTGGCTCGACCTGCGCGGAGCGCGCCTGCGCGACGACGCCGCCGACACCAGCGGCGCGGCCTGGCTGCGCCACGGCCACGAGGCCTTCCTCTACTGCGACCGCGGCGTCTACCGCCCGGGCGAGACCGTGCACCTGCGCGCCCTGGTGCGCGGTCAGGGCGGCGCGGTGCCGCCCGCCTTCCCGGTCGAAGTGCGCGTGCTGCGCCCCGACCAGCGCCTGTGGCGCAGCCTGGCGGCGTCCCTGGACGCCGACGGCGACGCCGAGCTGACCCTGCCGCTCACCGACGACCTGCCCACCGGGCGCTGGAGCGTGTCCTGCGGCCTGCCCGGTGACGGCCATGTGTTCGGCGGCACCTCCTTCCAGGTCGAGGACTTCCTGCCCGACCGCCTGCGCACCACCCTCGCCATCGGCGGCCCGGGCGTCGCGGTCGGCGATGATGACGAGGCGCGGCGCATCGCCGCCGCGGTCGGTGCCTGCGCGTTCACCGCGCACGGCGACTGGCTGTTCGGCCAGCCCGCCGGCGGTCAGGGCTGCCGACTCGACCTGCGCCTGGATCCGCTGCCCTTCGCACCGCCGGCGTGGCGCGGCTGGAGCTTCGGCGACGCCGACGCCCTGCTCCCCGGTCGGCGGCTCGCGACGCGCACCGCCACCCTGGATGCGCAGGGCGTCTGCCGCTGGACGTCGGACCTCGCCGCGGAGCTCGCCGGGGCCGCGGCCATCGGCCCATGGCGCCTGACCGCCACCGCCGGGGTCAGCGAGAGCAGCGGCCGCACCACCGGCGCCACGCGCCGCCTGGCGGTCGACCCGGTCGACCGCTACCTGGGCCTGCGCCTGGCCGGCACGGCGACCGCGGGGCTGGCCTGCCCGGTCGAGCTGCGCCTGGTGACGCCCGCAGGCGCCGCCGCGACCGCCGACGACGAGCTGGAGGTGCAGCTGCAGCGCGTCACCTGGGAGACCGTGCTGATCGAGGACGACCACCACCGCGGCAGCTACCAGTCGCGCCGCCGCTGCGTGGACAGCGGCGCGGCGCAGCATCTGCGCCTCGCGAGCGGCGCCGCGCGCATCGACCTGCCCATCCCCGCGAGCGGCGCCTGGCGCCTGGCGGCCCGCGACCTCGCCACCGGCCAGCTCAGCGCCCTCGATTTCCAGGCCGGCGGCGAGGGCTGGGAAGGCGGCGGCATCAGCCGCGAGCGGCCGGAGCGCTGCCTGCTCGCCCTGGTCGCCGACCAGCGCAGCGATCCCACCCAGGCGCTCGCGCTGCCCGCGCAGGAGGCGACCGCGGCGGCCACCGCGCTGCGCGCGCAGCGCGGCGACCGGCTCGCCCTGGTGGTGCGCAGCCCCTTCGCCGGGCGCCTGCTGGTGACGGTGGCGACCGACCGCGTGCTGCTGACGCGCGTGCTGGCGATGGACGGCGCCGGGGCGGTCGTGCCGCTGGTGGTGGGCGACGACTGGACGCCCAACGCCTGGATCTCGGCGACCGTGGTGCGCGGCGTCGACCCCACCGTGCCGTGGCGCATCCACCGCGCCTTCGGCGTGGTCGGCGTGGCCGTCGCCGAACCCGCGCGCCGCGCCGAGCTGGCGCTCAGCGCCCCGCAGCGCAGCGCGCCCGGCGCCCCGCTCGCCATCGACCTGGAGGCGCGCGACGCGGCCGGCCTGCCGCTCGCGGACGCCGCGGTGACCATCGCCGCGGTCGACGAAGGCGTGCTGCGCCTGACCGGCTTCCGCACCCCCGACCCGTTCGCCTTCTTCACCGCGCGCCGCGCCCTGGGCGTGCTCGCCGACGACTGCTACGCCGAACTGCTGCCCGAGTCAGGGCGCACCGGCGGCCTGCCCAGCGAGGGCGGCGACGCGGCCGCGCCGAGCCCGCACCGGCCACCGGTGGCGGCGCGGCGGGTGCGCCCCGTGGCGCTGTGGCGCAGCGGCCTGCGCACCGGCGGCGACGGCCGCCTGCACGCCGTCCTCGACCTGCCCGAGGCCTTCGCCGGCGAGCTGCGCCTGATGGCGGTGGTCGACCGCGGGCCGGCCACCGCCGCCGCCGCGCGGCCGGTGACGGTGCGAGGCGCGTTGGTGGTGCAGTCGTCGTGGCCGCGCTGCGCGTCGCCCGGCGACCGCTTCAGCGTGCTCGCCAGCGTCACCGCCACCGGCCTGTCCGGCCGCGTGCACCTCGCCCTCGAGGGCGCGGAGGGCGCGGCGCCGCTGCGCGCCGCGGCGGCCGCCTGCGACTGCGACCTCGACGCCGGCGGCCACGCCGAGGCGCGCTTCGCCATCACCGCCGCGCAGGCCACCGGGGTGGCGCGGCTGCGCCTGGTCGCCAGCCAGGGCGACGCGCGCGCCATCGAGGAGCTCGAGCTGCCGGTGCGCCCGGCCAGCGCCGCGCTCGCGCGTGGCGACGAGCAGGTGGCGGTGCCCGGCCAGCCGCTGCGCGTGGCCCTGCCCGGCGGCCTGCTCGCCGGCGCCGACCGCACCCTGCGCGTGCACGTCGGGCCGGCCCCGGCCTTCGACCTGCCGCGCGGCCTCGACGAGCTCTACCGCTATCCCTACGGCTGCGCCGAGCAGACCGTCAGCGCGGTGTTCCCGCTGCTCGCGCTCGGCGACCTCGACGCGCGCCTGGGCCGCGACTGGTTCCCGGCCGACGGGCTGCGCGCGCGCGTGCGCGCCGGCATCCTGCGCCTGCAGACCATGGAGACCGGCGACGGCGGCCTGGCGATGTGGCCCGGCGGCGGCGCGCCCTGGGAGTGGGCGACGGTCTACGCCACGCACTTCCTGCTCGAGGTGCGCGCCGGCGGCGGCCCGCTGGCTGGCGACGTGCCGGCGGACTTCCTCGGTCGCCTGCTCGACCACGTGCAGCGCCTCGCGGGCAGCGCGGACGGCGAGGCCCGCGAGACCGCGGCCTACGCCTGCTACGTGCTGGCGCGCGCCGGCCGGCCCGATGCGGTGGCGATGCACCGCCTCGGCGAGCGCCTGCCCGACCTGGCGGGCGGCCTGCCCTGGCTGGCGGCGGCGTGGCTGGCGACCGGCCGGCGCGACCTCGCCGCGCCGCTGCTGCCGGAACTGCTCCCCGCGCCGCGCGCCGACCGCCACGACGGCGGCGACCTCGCCTCGCCGGTGCGCGACCTCGCCGCGCAGGCGCTCGCCCTGCTCGACTGCGCGCCGCAGCGGCCCGGGCTCGACCGCCTGATCGCCCGCCTGGCCGCGCACGATTCCTGGTCCAGCACCCAGGACACCGCCTGGGCGCTGCTCGCCATCGGCCGCTGGCTGCGCGTCCACCCGCCGGGGGAGGCCTGCTCCCACGCCGAGCTGCTGGTCGACGGCCGGACGGTCGCCCAGGCCGACGCCGGCGGGGTGCTCTCGTGGGCCGGCGGCGGCGCCGACGCGCTCGAACTGCGCGTCAGCGGGCCGCCCGGTGCGCGCGCCCACCTCAGCTGGCTGCAGACCGGCGTGCCGCTGGCCGCGCCGCCCGAGGCCGACCACGGGCTGAGCGTGCGTCGCGCCTGGTTCGACGAGCACGACCACGAGGTCGGTGGCCGCGCCCTGGTCGCCGGCGAGCTGGTGCGCGTGGTGCTGACGGTGCGCGCGGCCACGCGCTGCCGCAACGTGGTGGTCGAGGACATCCTGCCCGCCGGCCTGGAGATCGAGAACCCGCGCCTCGCCACCAGCGCCGACCAGTCCAGCCACGAGCGCCACGCCATGGAGGTCCGCGACGACCGCGTCATCGTGATCGGCGACTGCAGCGAGGGCATGGGCGACGGGCTGGTCGGCTTCACCCACGCCTACCTGGTGCGGGCGATCACCCCCGGCACCTTCGCGCGCGCGGCGGTGCACGCCGAGTGCATGTACGACCGCAGCTGCGCCAGCACCGCCGGTTCGGGCACCACGGTGGTCGAGGCGCGCGCGCCGTGAACGCGGTCACGACGTCCCCACCGGCGGCGGCGCCGCGCCGCCGCCGCGCCTGGCGCGCACTGCTCGCCGCGCTCGCCGCGCTCGCGTCGGCGCCGCTCGCCCTCGAAGCGGCGGTGCGTTGGTGGCCGTACCCCGACGGGCTCGCGCGGCCGCCCGCCGCCTCGACCCTGGTGCTCGACCGGGCCGGCCGGCCGCTCGCGGCCTTCGCCTCGGCGCAGGGCGCCTGGCACCTGCCGGTCGTGGACGGCGACTACGGCGACTGGCTGCCGGGCGCGGTGGTGGCGGTCGAGGACCGCGGCTTCGCCGCGCACGCCGGCGTCGACTGGGCGGCGCTGCTGGCCGCCGCCTGGGCCGACGCCCGCGCCGGCCGCGTGGTCCGTGGCGCCAGCACCCTGACCATGCAGGTGCAGCGCCTGCGCGAGCCGCGCGCGCGGACGCCGCTGACCAAGCTCCTCGAGCTGGTGCGCGCGCGCCAGCTCGAGCGCCGCCTGGGCAAGCAGGCCCTGCTCGGCGAGTGGCTGGAGCGCGCACCCTTCGGCGCCAACCTGGTCGGCGCCGGCGCGGCGGCGTGGCGCTGGTGCGGCGTACCCTGCCGCGCACTGACCCTGGCCCAGGCCGCGCTGCTCGCCGGGCTGCCGCAGAACCCCGCGCGGCTGCGCCCGGACCTGCACCCGCAGGCCGCCCTGGCGCGGCGCGCCCACGTGCTGGCGTGCATGCGCGCGACCGGCGCGATCAGCGCTGGCCAGTACGCCGAAGCCATGGCCGAGCCGCTCGGCTGCGCCTGGCGGCCGCTGCCGCAGGCGGGCCGGCCCGCGCTGCTGCCGGCCTGCGCCAGCGCCGCGAAGGGCCGCGAGGGCGTGGTCGCGACCGCCTACGACGCCGAGCTGATGCGCCAGGCGGAGGGCTGCGCGCGCGCGCTGCTCGCCGGCAGCGGTGGCGCCGCCGACGCGGCCGCGGTGGTGGTGGTCGAGAACCGCGACGGGGCGGTGCGCGCTGCGGTCGGCGTCGGCGGCCCGCCCGCCCTCGACCTCACGCGCTGCCCGCGCTCGTCGGGCTCGACGCTCAAGCCGTTCATCTACGCCGCCGCCTTCGCGGCGCAGCTGTGCACCCCGGACAGCGTCCTCGACGACCTGCCGGCATCGTGGGCGGGCTTCGCGCCGCGCGACTTCGACCGCGCGTGGCGCGGACGCCTGACCGCCGCCGAGGCCCTGGCCGAGAGCCGCAACCTGCCGGCCATGGCCCTGCTCGCGCGCCTGGGCGTGCGCGCCACCGGCGAGCGCCTCGAGGCGCTCGGCCTGCGCGGCCTGGGGGCGCAGGCGCGCCGCAGCGGCCTGACTTTGGCGGTGGGCGGCGCCCTGGTCGCGCCGCGCGACCTCGCCCTGGCCTACGCCGCCCTGGCGCGCGGCGACGCCGCCGGCTGCGGCGGCGTCGCCTGCCGCCAGGCGCTGCGCTGCCTGGCCGACCAGGCGCGCACCGCCGCGGTGTGCCCGGAGGCGGCCGCCGTGGGCGCCGCCTGGAAGACCGGCACCTCGAGCGGCCACCGCGACGCGTGGTGCGCGGCGGTGACGCCGACGTGGACGGTGGTGGCGTGGCTCGGCACGGTGCGCGGCGGCGGCGCGCCCGCGCTGGTCGGGGTCGAGAGCGCGGCCCCCGCCGCGCTCAGCCTGCTCGCCGGTCTGGCCCCCGCCGAGGGCGGTTGGGGCGGCCCGGGCGACGGGTCCGGGCCGCCCGCGGTGGCGGCGCTGCCGGCGCTGCCGCCGCCGCTGGCCATCGTCAGCCCGGGCGACGGCAGCATCCTCGCCGCCGACGAAGGCGCCGCGGTGCCGCGCCTCGCCCTGACCTGCAGCGGCGCCAGCGGCGCGGTGTGGTGGTTCGCCGACGGCGACCTGCTCGGCCAGGCGCCCGCCGACCAGCCGTGCTGGTGGCTGGCCCCGGGCGGCCGCCACGCCCTGCGCGTGGTCGACGCCTCCGGCCGCGCCGCGAGCGTGCGCATCCAGGTGCGCTGAGGGACGCTGGTGAAGGAGAGGAACGCAGAGAGCGCAGGTGCGGGCGGTTCGAGGCCGCACAGGACGGCCGGAGGGCCCTCGCTGCGCCGACATCGGCTGACCTTTCAACTCACCCCGACGCCGATCCTCATCCGTCGCCTCTGCGGCCTCCTGCCGTCCCCCTGTGCGCCCTCTGCGGTCCTATCCTCCCCCTGCCCGGAAACGCAGCACCCCGCCGGAGACCGGCGGGGTGCTGGGAAGACGCGGCAGGGGCCGCGGCCGGAGACCGATGGCTCACTTCTCGACGGTGGCGCCGCTGCTCTTCCAGCCCGAGATGCCCTCGCGGAAGTGCTTGATGTTGGTGTAGCCGAGCTTGGCCGCCGCCTCGGCGCCGCCCTGCCAGGCGCCGCACTGCGGGCCGCCGCAGTACGCCACGATCAGCGCGCCCTTGTCGGCGGGCAGGGTCTTGGCGAGGTCCGCCTCCTTGGTGCCGTCGAAGTCGATGGCGCCGGGGATGTGGCCGGACTTGTAGGACTCGGAACCGTTCACGTCGAGCAGCACGACCTGCTTGGCGGCGATGGCCGCGGCGAGGTCCTTCTGGCTGATGTCGGCGAACTCCGCGCCGAAGGCGGTGAAGGAGCAGGACACCGCGAAGAGCAGGGCGAAGAGCAGGGACTTCATGGTTGGTTCCTTCCTGGGCTGGCCAGGGCTGGGGTTGGGCAGGGAGTGAGGCTATAGAGGTACGGATTCCAGTCGACGTTCAACCCTGGGCGGACAGAGGCCTCCGCAGCGGATCCTTGAGAGATGCCCGAACCGGGGTGGACCTGTCGGAGAGTTTGAGCAGACCCAGGACACCAGGTGCCGGGGGCATATCCCTTGTCCGTGAAAGGGTCTAGGGTCCAGGGTCCAGGGTCTTGAGCGGTCTCGCCGTCACCCGCACCGAAGCGGCGTCCGCGGTCAGCGCGTCCCTGGCGACCAGGGAGACCGGCAGATCCTGGGCGACGCCCGGCTCGAAGGTGCTGCGCACGGTCACATAGGCGGCGAGATCGGCTTCCGGGTGCAGCGTGCGCAGCAGGTTCTGCGGACCGTGGATGGTCAAGGCGACCTGCGTCGGGCTGAGCTCGAACTGGAAGCGCGCGAGCACATCGCGCGGTGCCAGGATCTGCACCGGCAGGTTGGCCACCAGTATGCCGCCCTCGGCCGGGCGCAGGGTGACGGTCGCGACCACCGGCTCCATGACCTCGATGCCGGTCTCTATCGGAGTCAGTTCGAGGCGCTCCTCGCGCGCCGTCGCCAGGGTCGGGTCGATGTCGCCCAGGGCGATGGGCTTGAACACGATGCGCTGGCCGTGCTCGCGCGCCGCCTTCAGCAGGGTGTGCGCGCCGCGCACCTTGACGCGCGTGCGGCTGAGCGCGATGGCGGCCTCGATGCCCTGGGGCACGCCGAGCAGCTGCGGGATCTCCACCGGCACCTCGTCCTGGTCGACGCGGTCGAAGGCGACGGTGATCTCCTTGACGTTGTCGGGGTCGACGCTCTCGATGCGGAAGTCCTCGTCCAGGCCGAGCAGGCGGTTGGTGATGGGGAAGCTCTGCCGGCCCTTGCCCAGGGCGTCGGCGGCGACCACCAGGCGCGGCACCGCCAGGTCGCTGCGCAGCACGTGCAGCATGCCCTCCGGCAGGTTGACGTGGACGGTGAACTGCGCCGGCTCGACCGTGGCCACGCGGTAGTCCTCGGGCAGCGACTGCACGGCGGCCGGGGTGACGCGCACCAGCAGCGGGCGCACGATGCGCACCTGGCCGTTGGTGTAGATCCACAGCGCGATGGCGATCACCAGCGCCACCAGCTTGAGCTCCCAGTGCTCGCGCAGGAAGCTCATGGCGCGCGCTCGCCGCCGGCGATGGCGGCGGTCTGGGGCGCGGTGGGCTCAGCGGACGCGGGCGGGCGTCGGCGGCGGCGCGGGCGCCCCCGGCACCGGGGTCGCCAGCGCGGCGGCGGCGGCCTTGCGCTCGGCGCGCCGGCTGCGCCCGCCGGCGCGGAACTCGCGGGTCAGGACGATCTCGACGTCCTGGCGCGAGAGGTCGCGCGAGAAGCGGCCGCGGTCGGCCATGCTGATCTGACCGGTCTCCTCGCTGACCACCAGGGCGAGGGCGTCGGTGTCCTCGCTGATGCCGATGGCCGCGCGGTGGCGGGTGCCGGAGAGCTGCATGAAGGCGATGTTGTTGGTCAGCGGCAGGATCACCCCCGCCGCGGCGATGCGCCCGCCGCGCACCACCACCGCGCCGTCGTGCAGCGGCGAGTCCTTCCAGAAGATGGTGGTCACCGCCTTGGAGGTGACCTCGCAGTCGAGCGGGCTGGAGTTGACGTACTCGTCGAGGCGGTCGCCGCGCTCGATGACGATCAGCGCGCCGATGCGCCGCGAGGACATGTAGGCGACCGCGTCGAGCAGGTCGCCGACGATGCTGGCGTTGACGCTCAGGTCCTGGTTCGGGAAGAAGCCGCCGAGGCGGGTGAACAGGCGCCGCAGCTCGGGCTGGAAGACCACCGCCATGACCACCGCGCTGACGCCGATGCCGGCCTGCAGCAGCCAGGTGATCGCGTGGAACTGGGCGAGGCGCGCCACCATCCACGCCACCACCACCAGCGACAGGGTCAGCGACAGGCCGCGCAGCTTGCCGCCCGCGCTGATGCGCTCGAGGGCGAGCAGCAGCTGGTAGATCACCACCGTGATGATGAGGATCTCGAGCACCGAGCGCGACCAGTAGATGAGGTCGGACCACTCAGGCATGGGCGCCTCCCGGGGCGGCCGCCTGGGCGGTCGGCGGCGGCGCGGCCGCGAGGGCCGCGGCCAGGGCGCAGGCCGCGCGCGCGCCGGCCACGTCGTGGACGCGCAGCAGGGCGCAGTGCGGTGCGAGCAGCGCGTGCAGCACGTGGCTGGGCGCGTCGCGCCCGGCGGCGTCGGGGAAGGCGCCGGTCACGCCGGCGATGAAGGCCTTGCGGCTGACCCCGACCACCAGCGGGCGGCCGAGTTCGGCCGTCAGGCGCGGCAGCGCGCGCAGCAGGGCGAGGTTGTGGGCCACGGTCTTGCCGAAGCCGATGCCCGGGTCGAGCAGGATGGCCTCTTCGCGCACCCCGGCGGCGGTGGCCGCGCGCATGCGCGCCGGCCAGGAAGGCGGTGACCTCGTCGACCACGTCGTCGTAGCGCGGCGCCCGCTGCATGTCCGCCGGGGAGCCCTGCATGTGCATCAGCACCAGCGGGCAGCCGTGCTCGGCGACGACGGCGAACATGCCCGGGTCGGCGCCGGCGCTGATGTCGTTGACCATGGCCGCGCCCCCGGCGAGGGCGGCGCGCGCCACCACCGCCTTGGCGGTGTCGATGCTCAGCGGCACCTCCGGCAGGCGCGCGGCCAGGCCGGCGACCACCGGCAGCACCCGGCGCAGCTCCTCGTCGGCGTCGACTCCCGTGCGCGCCCGGCCGCGAGCTCTCCCCACCGATGTCCAGCCAGGCGGCGCCCGCGGCCGCCATGGCGACGCCCGCGGTGATGGCGGCGGCGCGATCGAGGGTGGCCCCCCCGTCGGAGAAGCTGTCCGGGGTGACGTTGACGATGCCCATCAGCGCGGCCGGCCGGGCCACCGCGAGACGCGGCTGGGCGCGCAGCATCCAGCTGCGCGGCGCGCCCGTGTCCTGATGCGGATCGGCTGCCGGCACCATAGCGCGCGATGATCGCCGCACGCGCGCGGGCTGCAAGTCGCGTATCGGCGACACCGGAGCGGCGCGGCCCCGTGAGTGACGGGCGGTCAGCGCGGTGCGGCGCCGCGCCTGCTCAGTAGCGCGCCTGCTGCCAGCACAGCGAGCCGCCGTCGCCGGACTCGTCGACGAAGACGTAGATGACGCCGCCGTCGCCGAGCTTGAAGTCGACGAGGTCGCCGGTGATGCGGTGGTGGAAGCGCTGCGCGCGCCCGACCAGCTTCTCGACGTCGAGCGGCGCGTTGGCCCACAGCGGGTAGCCGCCGACCTTGCTGCAGTCGCAGCCGAGCTCGTCGACCAGGTCGACCCAGGCGTCGGAGGCCGCGATGTCGAGACCGGTCGGATCGACGTCGAGGTCGACCGGCTCCTCGATGGCGTCGCCGAGCATGACCTTCACGCCCTTCCAGTCGCCAGGGCACACGCCGTTGATCGCCGACAGCCCGAGCCCGAGCTTGGGGACGATGACCACCGCGTTGTCGCCCTTGTGCGGCAGGTAGTCGAACGACTCGCTGGGATCGGAGCGGTCCATGAAGGCCAGGACCATGCGGTCGGAGTCCTGCGCGAGCGGGAAGGCCGACACCAGAGCCATGGTCTTTCCCGTGCGTTTGCCGCGCGGATGCGGGAAGCCCATCTTGACGTGGCCTCCGAGCTGGCCGATGGCCAGCGAGGGGTTCGGCGCGCGGATGATCGGACGGCTCTGCATGGAAGACCTCGGCGGTGAGCCGGCGCAGTGTAGGACGGCGGGCCGCGCTGCAATTGCGCAGGACACGGCGTGGCGCTGCTGCGCTGCGCAGCGCGCGGTGGAGGGCCGGATTGCTGTGCGGGACGACAGCGGATGCGCCCGCGCGGCGTCGCGCGCGTCCGACGCTGCACATCGCGCAGCTCGCGCGCGCTGTGCGCACCGCGCTGCGCGCGCGCTGAAACGCACGGTGCCCACCGTGCGTTTCAGCATCGCATCCATGCGCGCCGCGATGCGGCGTGCGCTACGCACGCGTGGATCCTCGGCGCGATGAGCAGAAAGAATTTGCGAGTTGCTGATTCATGGCGTATGTTCCTGAAAGATCCTTTCCCATAGGAGGACATGCAATGCCCGCAGCCCGCAAAGCCGCGAAAGCCAAACCCGCCAAGAAGGCCGTCAAGAAGACGGTCAAGAAGGCCAAGGTAGCGAAGGCCAAGAAGCCCGCTGCCAAGAAGAAGAAGGTCGCCAAGAAGAAGAAGTGACCGGTCGCCCGGTCCGTCGCTTCCGCGGCGGACCGGGATGCGGGTCCGGCTCCTTCTGAATCGGGCGGCGACCGCGCTTCGGCGCGGCCGCCACCACCATCACCGCGGCGGTCATGGATGACCGCCTGAGGGATCCTCTCCCTCCAGGCCCGCCTGCTCCCCTCCGCGACTCCGGTCGTGGCAGATGGGCGGGCGGTTCCTGCTTGTTGGCACTGGCAGCATTGCCACGTGCAACGCGGCGATGCCAAATACTCTCGCGCGCAGCACCACCATTCCGGATCTCGTCCGCCTACAGCCGCACGGCCATGGTTGACGGGGCGGGGCGGCAGGGGAAACCCCACCGCCTCCCATGACGTCGTCGCCTGGCAGGTGACGGCCGAGGACAGGAATCCGCCATGTACCTGCGCGTGTCCGTAACGGACCGATGCAACTTGCGTTGCGTCTACTGCCTGCCGGACGACGTCCGCTTCGCGCCGACCTCCGTCGCTGACGACGAGCTGAGGACCCTGACCGATCTGATCATCGCCACCGCCCGGGTGCGCAAGGTGCGCATCACCGGTGGGGAACCCACGCTGTGCGCCGACCTGGTCGCGCACGTCCGCCACGCGCGCGCGCGCGTGCCCGTGGTCGGCATGACCACCAACGGCGTGCTGCTCGAGCCGCTGCTGCCGGCGCTGCAGGAGGCCGGGCTCACCCGCCTCAACATCTCGCTCGACGCCGTCGACGCCGAGGGCTTCCGCCGCGCCGCGCGCCGCGACGGCCTGGCGCGCGTGCTGTCCGCGATCCGCGCCGCGCGCCGGCTCGGCTTCGCGCCGCTGAAGATCAACGCCGTGGCCATGCAGGACACCGCCTACGCCGACCTCGTGCGCTTCGCCGCGTGGGAGGGCGTGCACCTGCGCTTCATCGAGCTGATGGCGATCGGCGAGGCGCGCCCCTTCCAGGCCGCGCAGCACGTCGACGCGGCGGCCATGCGCGCGCGCCTCTTCGCCGCCGGCATCTCGCTGCGCGAGCGCGCCGACCGCGACGAGCCGACCGCGCGCGTGTGGGCGATCGACGGCCACGACGTCGCCGAGTGCAGCGTCGGCTTCATCACCACCACCAGCGCGCCGTTCTGCGCGACCTGCGACCGCCTGCGCCTGAGCAGCCGCGGCCGCCTGCACACCTGCCTGATGGACGACGCCGGGCACGACCTGCTGGGGGACCTGCGCCGCGGCGACCTGGACGGGGTGCGCGCCACGATCCGCGCCGCCGTGGCCGGCAAGCGCCCGCCGGCGGCGTTCGTGCGCGCGGGCAACATGGCGGAGATCGGGGGATGAGCTGATGCCCACCGCCACCGTCCTCTACTTCGCGCAGGTGCGCGACCGCCTCGGCCGCGAGCAGGAGCGCCTCGAATTGCCGGCCGCCACCAGCGCCGCCGCGATCCTGGGCGCGCTCGGCGCGCGCCACCCGCAGTGCGCCGCGGCGTTCTCCAGCTGCCGCGTGGCGGTCGATTGCCGCTTCATCGCCGACGAGGTGGTGCTGGCCGAGGGCGCCGAGATCGCGGTCATCCCGCCGGTCAGCGGGGGTTGAGGTGGGGACGGCCGCCGCTCCGCTGCGCTCCTGGGCGATCGTCGATGGGCCGCTGCCGCCGGAACGCTGCGCCCCACTCGCCCTCGCGCGCCACGACCAGGGGGCGATCGCCTCGTTCCTGGGCGTGGTCCGCGACCACCACCACGGCCGCGGCGTGACGCGCCTGGTCTACGAGTGCTACCGCGCCATGGCCGAGCGCCTGCTCGGCGAGCTGGTCGCCGAGGCCGCCGAGCGCTTCGACGCGCAGCTGCAGGCCCAGGTCGCGCACGGCACCGGCCTGCTGCTGCCCGGCCAGGTCTCGGTGGCCATCCACGTCGGGGCCGCGCACCGCGCCGCCGCCTTCGCCGCCTGCCGCCACCTCATCGAGCGCATCAAGGAGGACCTGCCGGTGTGGAAGCACGAGCACTACAGCGACGGCGGCAGCGCGTGGCTGAAGGGGTCCTGACCATGAGCGACCTCACCCACCTCGACGCCCAGGGCGACGCGCGCATGGTCGACGTCGCCGCGAAGGCGGTCACGGCGCGCAGCGCCAGCGCGCGCGCGGTGGTGGTGCTGCCGGAGCCGGCGCGCGCAGCGCTCGCCGCCGGCGGCGACACGCGCAAGGGCAACGTCCTGCAGGTCGCCCGGCTGGCGGGGATCATGGCGGCCAAGCGCACCGCCGACCTCATCCCGCTCTGCCACCCGCTGCCGCTCGACGGCGTCGACGTCGCCTTCTCCCTGGCGGGCGACCGGCTGACCATCACCGCCAGCGCGCGCTGCACCGCCCGCACCGGCGTCGAGATGGAGGCGCTGACCGCGGCCAGCGTCGCCGCGCTGACCGTCTACGACATGCTCAAGGCGCTCAGCCACGACCTGCTCATCACCGGCATCGAACTGGTCGACAAGCGGGGTGGGCGCAGCGGGACGATCGACCGCAGCGCGCGGTTGAGCTGACGCCATGCCCACCATCACCTATGCCGAAGCGCTCGCGGCCATCGCGGGCCAGACCGCCACCGTCACCAGCGAGCGCATCGCGCTCGCCACGGCCGCCGGGCGCATCGCGGCCGAGGCCGTGACCTTGGCCGGCGACCAGCCGCCCTTCGACCGCGCGACCATGGACGGCTATGCGGCGGTGCTGGCGCCCGGGGTGGCCAGCCTACCGCGTGGTCGGCGCCGTGCACGCCGGCGAGGCCTTCGCGGGCGCGCTCGCGCCCGGCGAGGCGGTGCGCATCATGACCGGGGCGCCCGCGCCGGCCGGGACCACGGTGATCCCGTACGAGGCGACCGACCGCGGGGACGCGCAGGTCGCGGTCACCGAGGCCAAGGCGCTGGCGCCGCGTCGCAACATCGCCTGGCGGGGCGAGGATGGGCGGGCGGGGGCGACGGTGATCGCGGCGGGGACGCGCCTGTCGCCGGCGGTGCTGGCGCTGGCGGCGATGGCCGGGGTGGGCGCGCTCGCGGTCGCGCGCGCCGCCGCGCGTGGCGATCGTCACCACCGGGGACGAGGTCGGTGGCGGCGGCGCGGCGGGCATCGTCGACAGCAACGGCCCGTACCTGAGCGGGTTCTGCGCGGCGCTCGGGCTGGAGTCCACCCGCACGCACGCCGAGGACGATGCCGACGCGCTGCGCCGGGTGCTGGCGGACGGGGACGCGGAGGTGGTGGTCACCACCGGCGGGGTCAGCGCGGGGGACCGCGACCTGGTGCCGCGCGTCGCCGCCCAGCTGGGCTTCGCCACGGTCTTCCACCACGTCGCCATGCAGCCCGGCAAGCCGGTGCTGCTCGCGCGGCGCGGCGACCGCTTCCTGGTTGGACTGCCCGGCAACCCCGTAAGCGTGCTGGCCACCGCTCACCTGGTGCTGCTGCCGCTGTTGCAGCGGATGATGGGGCGCGGGGCGTCGCCGTGGGTGGACCTGCCTTTGGCGGTGCCGTGGCAGCACCGGGGTCCGCGTCAGCTCTTCCTGCCGGCGCGGGTGGTGGCGGGTGGGATCGCACCGATGCGGTGGAATGGGAGCGGGGATCTGATCGCGGCGGCGGCGGCGGATGGGTTGGTGGATCTCGCGTCGGGGGGCGAGTGGGCAGTGGGGGCGGTGGTGCGGTTCCTGCCGTATGTGGGGCATACGATCGGGGAGCGGGGGGTGATGCCGGAGCGGGTCGGGCGGGGGTGAGCGGGATGGTCACGGATGGGCCCCTGCGTGGACTTCAACGAGCCCGCGGAGCGGGCGGAAGAAACCAGCCCACGGCGTGAGCCCTGGGACCGTGAGGAGAGCACGGGCAAGCCCGCGGAGCGGGCGGAAGAAATTGTCCCCGGGCGTGAGCCCGGGGCAGTTGGGAGATGGACCACGAGTGAGGGAAGAACGCAATACGCCCGCGCGTCGTGATGTGCTCCTACATGTCCTCGGGCTCACGCCCTCGGAACCCTCTTTCGCCCGCTCCGCGGGCTCTCGTCCGTTGCATTCCCGTTCCCAGGGCTCACGCCCTACTCATTACCCACATCTCTCGCCCGTGACCCGCTCCCACTGTCCAGAGCGCCGGAGGCGCGGCCCAATCCCAGCCCAGGGCAACGCCCTGGGTACCTCGGTAAAATAGGAACCGAGCCCTGCAGGGGCGGCCCAATCGTCGCTGGCGGCACGCGGATTGGGCCGCCCCTGCAGGGCTCGCGAATGTTTTTATGGGGATCTCGTTCCCAGGGCGTTGCCCTGGGCTGGGATTGGGGCGCGCCGTTGGCGCTCTCGATTCCCGGCCGGCGGTTTCTTCGTTTCCAGGGCCGCGCGTGATCCCATGAGATGTGGGTAATGGGCAGGGCTCACGCCCTGGGCTGGTTTCTTCCGCCCGCTCCGCGGGCTCATGGGCCGTGATGCAACGGGGACAGCGAGACTGCGGCCCTTCATCCCTGACCTGGTGTCCTCTGTCTCGCGCCTCGCGCCTCGCGCCTCGCGCCTCGCGCCTGAATCCTACTGCGCCCCCGCCAGCGCCTGGAAATACGTCCCCACCATGTCCTCGTACCCTGGCGGCACGCGGTCGTTCGCGCCGGCCATGACCTGCTGGCGGACCTTCTCCGGCAGGTGCGAGCGCTCGTGCTGCAGGCGCGCCTCGCCGCCGACGGCCTGGCGGGCCTCGCCGAGGGCGTCGAGGGCGGCGCTGTAGCGCGCCTTGATGGCGCCGCCGCGCTGGGCCTGGGCGGCGCTCTCGACCTGACCCATGGCCTGCACGGCGCTCTCGAGGTCGCCGGTAGGCAGGTGCTGGGCGCGCAGCTTGATGGCGAGCGCGCCGGCCTGCTGGCGGATCGCGGCCTGCTTGCCGGCGAGGCGCGCCATCGCCTGCTGCAGGGCGGGCGGCGGGGTGGGGCCGCGCAGGCCCTCGGCGGCGAAGCCGGCCTGCTTGCCACCGCCGGTGGCGCCGCCGTTGCTGTCCTTGCTCTCGTCCTTGACGCTGCCCTGCTCGAAGGGCGAGGCGCTCAGGCGCGTCGGCGTCTCCTGGCCGCCCTTGCCCTGGGCGGTGGCCTCGACCATTTGCCCGCTGCTGCGCCCGTTGCGGCCCTCGCCGGAGCGGCCGCCGACCTCGTTCTTGTTGGGCAGCGAGTTGCCGGTGACGCCCTTGGCGCTCATGTTCGAGATCGGGCCGTCGCCCGCGCCCCAGCCGGCGCCCTTGTCCATCGAGTCGTTCCACTTGCTCGAGACGTCCTGGACGTCGTCGGTCATCTCGGTCTCCTTGTCGATCAGGTCGCCGATGATGTCCTCGAGCTCCTTGGGCAGCTCGGCGAGCGGCACGTCGGCGGGCGCGGCGGCGTCCTCCATGCTCCACTTGGTCTTA